>JAFUFJ010000022.1 GCA_017469955.1 Prevotella sp. | reverse complement strand
CAGAAGACAGGCTGCATTCGGCAGTACAAGAATGAACTCTTACTGCACTCATTGGCACTGTCTTTGCAGAAGACAGGCTGCATTCGGCAGTACAAGAATGAACTCTTACTGCACTCATTGGCACTGTCTTTGCAGAAGACAAGAACGGAAAAACGGAACATAACTATAAAACACATCGAACATGGAGACAAGAAATCTTGAAAGATTCAACCGCGAGCAAGAGATTTACCTCTCACAGACATTTCCTGCGCTGATGCGCAAAGTCTACGTATGGATGGCCTTGGCCCTGTGCATCACCGGCATCACGGCCTACGGAGTAGCGTCGTCGCCCAACCTTCTGCGCCTCATCTTCAGCAACCAGCTCATTGTCTGGGGGCTGTTTCTTGGCGAACTTGCCTTGGTGATCGGCGTCACGGCTGCCATCAACCGACTGTCGCTGTCGACAGCCACCTTGCTGTTCATCCTCTATTCGGCACTCAACGGAGTGACGATGTCAACCATCTTTATCGTCTATTCGCAGACCAGCATTGCCCAGGTGTTTTTCATCACGGCAGGCACTTTTGCAGCAATGGCCTTCATCGGATACACTACCAAGCGCGACCTTAGCAAGCTGGGAAGCCTGCTTTTCATGGCACTTCTCGGCCTGATCGTCGCCTCACTGGTCAACATTTTCATCAAGAGCGACACCTTCAGCCTCGTGCTGAGCTATATTGGCGTGCTCATCTTCGTTGGTCTGACGGCCTATGACACGCAGAAGATCAAGCAGATGCTTGCCGTTCAAACCGACATGGGCGAAGGAGCGCAGAAGATTGCGCTGCTCGGAGCCCTGTCGCTCTACCTTGACTTCATCAACCTGTTCCTCTACTTGCTGCGCATCTTCGGCAGCCGGAACGACTAAACGACCTATCTGTTTTTAGTATTAACATAACAAATCGAGAGAGAATGAAAAAACTGAACATTATTGCGACTGGCCTGTTCAGCCTCGCAACCATCAGCTGTGGCAGCATCGGAACGGCTGCTCTCGGCTCAGTACTCGGTGCAGCAACGGGCACAACCGGCACCTCCAACACGGGAACCGACATCCTTGGCGGTGTCATAGGGGCCGTCACCAACGGTGATGCCTTGGGCAACATCCTCGGAAGCGTGCTCGGAACCGACAAGATGACCCAGGAGCGCCTCTACGGCACTTGGAAATACAGCCAGCCGGGCGTAGCCTTCACCAGCGACCAGCTGCTGGCAAAGGCCGGTGGCGAGGTGGCTGCATCGCAAGCAAAGGAAAAACTCAAGAGCTACTACACCTCGGTAGGCATCACGTCGGCCAACACTGTCGTCACGTTCAACGAAGACATGACCTTCACAGCCACCATCGCCGGCAAGAGCCTCAGCGGCACCTACACCTACGACCAGTCAGCCGGACAGGTCACGATGAAGACCTTGCTCTTCACCCTTCCCTGCTATGTCAAGGGTTCGACCACAGGAATGAGCCTCCTGTTCGAGTCGAAGAAGCTGCTCACCCTGCTCCAGACTGCAGCAGCCATCAGCGGAAACAGCACGCTGAACACCGTCGGAGACATCTCGAAGAACTATGACGGCATACGTCTTGGCTTTGACATGAGCAAGTAAACCGTCCCTACCCCACTTGAGAAAGCTATCCTTTCAGCCCGAGAATTCATAGAGTTCTGGGTGAGAAAGGATAGCTTTCTTCGTATGAACCCATAGACTTCTCGGGCTGAAGTCTTAGCTTTCTCAGGCTTGACTGCTGCCGGCCATACAAAGAACGAAGCATCCCAATCTCACGACCGGGATGCTTCGCTGCATCATTTATGAATCAAACTCTCATGTTTTCATGCTCATAGGCAAGGCCCTTCGGCCGGGAAACGTCAGTCGTCCCACAGCGAGAAGTTGTCGTTCCATTTGCCATACATCTCGTCGACAGTGTCATCGTCGCCGTCATCGCTGCCGTCGCCTGCCACCTTTATGTAGGAAGCATTGCCAAACTGTTCGTCAAGGATGCTGTCTCCGAGGGTCAGGCCCACCACCTCACTGTGCGGTTGCCGGTATGTTTTCTTTTTGTCCATGTCGTAGTGTTTATCTGATGATTATCTTTTTGCCATTCACGATGTAAATACCTTTCTGAAGATTTGAAACGCGTCTGCCCTGCAAGTCGAATACTTCGGAGGCGTCAGTGCCGGAGAGGCTGGCCGCTTCATGGTCGGCAATGCCGTCGGTCGCGCCGTCTGCACTGCCGATGACCACCTTTGCTCCTGCCAAAGCACCGTCAAGCACCATAAAGGCGCGGTTGCCTGCAACAGCCGATCCCTTGTACCTGAAGAAGCCAATGGGATTGCGCTCGTCGCTGTTCTTGCTGAACACGCGGAACTGTTTGCGGGCGATGGCTACGGTTTCGCCGTCCCGCTCCCAATAGATTCTGTAGGTGAATTCGTCGTTGTCTGAATAAGAAGCGCCCTCCTGGACAAACTTTCCTCCGAAGAATGTGCCCTGAAGGAAGCTCGCTCCACTCTCGCCGAAGGGATCGTCTACGGGCTGAATGATGTTGTCGGCAGCGCTGGTCGAAACGCATTCAACAACGACAGGCGTACGTGCGGGAATCACTCCCGTTAGCTCCTTGGTCGTCACGACGGCCAGTTCCTCTCCGCCAAAGGTCTCCATCTGCGGCTCGCCCTCAATGGTCCAGACCCGCATGCCACTGCCCTTCACCTCAAACGGGAAGTCAAGGAAGAGCGAAGTGTAGTAGTGTCCGTCGTTGTCTTGCATCTTTTCGCTCGGAGCCACGGCAAAATAGTTCTCCGTTTCGGTCACCGGCGTAACGATCCACTTGGCGTAGTCACCGGCTACTTCAATCTCAGGCTTCAGCTTGTCGCTCCAGTCGTAGGGATTGTTGTTGGCAAATCCGAGCGACGGAGCATTCTCATCGTAAGAGAAGGTCTGCGTCTCCTGACTGAAATTGGGATAGACGCGTCCCGTGATGAGATAGTAAGTCTGCCCCATGTTGATGCGGTTGGCATACTCTTGGAAGAGGGTTGCTATCTGTTCTTGGCCTCTGTTGGTGAACTCTTCGGCAGCCTTGTCAAGCAGCAGCTTGCCGAAAGCCTGACTGATGTCGCCCGTAAGGTTGAGGCGTTCGATCTGCTCGTTGGTCAGAGCGTTCAGCACTGGCTGCACGGTTGGTGTCGAACTCTTCAGATAATAGGCCGGCTGACCGTCGGAAGTGGTGGTCGGCTCCATGAACATCTGCATCTTTTCAAACATGGCTGCGTTCAGTTCCTCGAGCTTTTCCGTAGAAAATCCCCACGAGAACAGGGCGTTGAATACCGTCAATGCCGACTTGAAGCCGTCTTGCATGTTGCTGGTGATACCCCCGTACACTGCCGACAATGCGTCGACACCCTGCGAGCGCAGGTTGACGACCAGCAGGTCGCTGGGGTCATTTTCATATGGCGTTGCATTGATAAAGAGCACCGATCCGGGCTGCGTCACTGCTGAAGCCGATGTTGAAGTGGGGTCGGCGGTCGACTCGCCCGTCACATAGACGGTGCGCTTGTCTTGCGAATTAGCACCGGCATTCTTCACCCTGAAGTAGCCTTTCACCGGCGAAGCCATGGGTCTTGCGTCAAGAGTCAGCTTCTCAATCGGGGTATCAGTGGCGATGTAGCAGGTGTTGTTGGTGAGATAGTCGGTAGCGTTGTTGTTCTGATTGACAAAGGCTGCCTCGCTGTTGCTTAGCACTCGCATGGAAGAAGCATCGAACGATGTGCGCCATGTTGACGCGTCGTCATTGCCATGATAGATGTCGAGCACACCCTTCAGCAGGTTCTCTCCCTCTGGCGCAGCCGGCTCTTTCAACAGTGGAACCAGGCGGTTCTGCTTGGCAGTGGTGCCTGTGCAGGCCAAGACCACGGGAGTGTATGAGGGCACTTCGCCCGACTCTATCTCTGCAAGATGGGCAACTCCGTCATCGGTCACTTGGTCTACCGTGTAGGCTTTCACGTCGTCATGGCACTTATAGGGGAAGGCCGTGTACATGGTCGTATAGTATCGTCCGTCTTTTTCTGCGCCAACCGACGGAACAACTCCGAAATAAGCGTCGTCGATTGTTTCCTCTGACAGGATTTGCAGCTTATAGTTGGTGGCGTCGTCATTGCCTCCGCAGATGATCATCGGCATGCCGTTTCCCTCGTCTTTACAGCGTCCGCCGTAAGAACCTCCGTCCTTCAAGTAGCGGTTGCCAGAGACATCAATGTAGCACTGGTAGGCATCTTTGTTGCCATTATAGCTGGTGGTGAGGCTGCCCAGAAAGCGTTTAGCCATCACCTCCTGCGTGTTGACGCCCTGAGCCGACATTGACGAGCGGCTCAATCCTTTGCCGTCTTTGGTGCCCGTGACATAGATCACCGTGGCAGGGCTGCTTTCATAGCTCTGCCCATTGATGCTATTGCCGGCAGTAAGCGAGTTGCGGAAGATGGCACCGGTGAAACCATCGCTCGAGGTTGTCGACAGATAAGAGTCGCCCAAGACCCACATATAACGGTTGAAGTGGGTGTACACGCGGCAGTAGACGCCGTCGACTTCCTCAAACTTGGCCGTATAGGTGGCCTTTTCGGCAGCGGTCAAGGTCAAGGGGTTGTCCTTTATCAGCTCGTCCGAGCCGTCTTTGCTCCAGCCGAGGAAACGGGCTTTGAAGATGTTGGCTACCTTTGCCGTCAAGACAACAGTCTCGCCCTGGCGGTTTGACGGATTGTCGATGGTGGCCGAGCCTGCTGCATCAGAAGCTACTCTCACCAGTCCGGCCTCGACAAAGTTGGCCACATAGTCGGACGACTTTGAATAGTTGCTGTCGCCAGAGTCGCCATTTACCGTCACCTCGTAGGGATTGTCTGCCGACACAGTTGCCCCATCTTTGGTCCAACGAGAGAAAACATAGTCTTCACTGGCCTGAGCATAGAGATAATAGGTCTGCTGTTGAGTTGTACCGCTCTGCGTCTTTTCGGATGTTTCCCGATAAGTGGGATTCGCAGTCGTTTCGGTGGTCACGTAGACTTTTCCACATCCCGTGGGTGCTGCCGATGCCGTCACCTTGCTATAATAGGTGGTAGTATCTGCCAGCACATTCGCATGAGTAGCAAAAGCCAGCAAGAAGCACGACATCGCCCGAAGCATTCTCTTTTTCATTTTCTAAGATTCTCCTATGTTAATTAGACATTCATAAAATTGTTCTCTTGCAAAAAGCCTCGATATCTCACGACATGAAGGCTTGTGATAAAAATTCAAGTATAATAATAATAAAACATTGCTGTCACGCCATCCATGTTTGCCTTGCCGACATGCCGGACGGCTTACAAGGAGAGGGCCTGGCGATGCTGCCCGAAACGATGCTGAAACGCCCGGCCTTTTTGCTCAAATCTGCCTTTGTTTTTCCTACTATCACCGATAGTCGGAAAAACAAATGTTACATTTCTTGTTACATCTTTGAGATTTCAAAAACACTATCTTGCTGTAAACCAAACAGATAAAATATAACATTCCAGACAGCATTTTAATCATAAAAAATGTAAAATAGGAAATTAACAAAAACAAAAAAGTCGGGAAAGATTTTTGTAAATCCATATAAATGAGTAACTTTGCAGGCAGATTTGTGCCAAAATACTTTTCCGACTATCGGTGATAGTCGGAAAAGTATTTGCTTTTTTTAACACTTCTCGGCTATATTTTCTACTAAAAACCGAAGTTTTCAGCTCCGTACACATGGCATGTATGAACCATACCAACCAGATGTATGGACCATACATATAAGATGTACGCGCGAGAAAAGCAAGCATTCACGGCTGCAAAGCATGGAAGCGACGAAAACCGGGGATACAAAAAAAGGAGACCCGCCATGATGTTGGCGGGCCTCCTTCAGGCTATGTCATGCGCTCCAATGTCCGGAACGCGCGAGAGTTTACTCGTAGTCAACCGTGCAATAGGAACGGGTGTCGCAGAGCGGATAGAACTTGATGTGTGCACGACCGGCCTTTGTGACGGGCAGGTTGTCGTTCGATCCGTTGCGGATGTCGTTGTATGATGCACCGCCCCAGTTGCCATCATCGTTAGACCAGGTGCCGTTGGCACGGAACTTCATGGAGCCTTCCTTCAAATCGAGGGTAACCTCCCAGCAGAGCTCGTTGGCATTATAGGTGAGCTCGGTGCCGGCATCCCATCCGTTAGGCGTGGCATCGCCGATGACGTCGATGGTATTTACGCGGGTGAGCGTATAAGTCATCGTGGCCAGATTAACGTCTGCACGATAGAATCCTGGTGTGGCTTCAAGGTTGCCTGCCTCAGTGTCGGTGAGCGTACCTCCCTCATCGCTGAAGGTGCCTGCACCCCAGTTGCCCTCATCCCAGTTGTCGGCTGCACCGCGGAACTTGAAGCCAATGCCCCAAGAAGCCTGACGAACCTCAAACCAACCGGTGTAGGTTCCCTGTCCGTCAGCACAGTAAAGCGGCTTCTGAACCTCACCCCAGTTGTTGTCGTTGCCAGCCTCATAGATGTACTCGGCAAAGTTGAGCGTGGAGATTTCGTAGGTCATGGCGCGCATGTCGAGCACCACCTTGATGAACTTCGCACCTTCGGCAACCATGAACGAGCCGTCGTCGGTGAGTTCAGAACGGCGTGCAAGCGTGCCCGACTGTCCGCTGTTACCGTTGCCCGAGGTTGTTCCGTAGAGCTTCGTCCAGTCGTTGTCGTTGACAATGGCATCGCAAGCCTTGTCGTCGCCGATGGCAAACCATGTGTCGCCACTGGCTGCAGGGAAGGTGATGGTATAGGTAGGCACTTCAGGATCGGGCTGCGTGAACTTCAGAGGTTTCTCGGCTGCAGAGCCTGCCCAGTCGTTTGGTCCGCCGATGATGTAGTAGTTGACGGCCTGACGGGTGACGGTGTAGACGAGGTTGTTCATGTCAAGCACGATTTTCCACTGTCCGTCGCCACTGATGACTGGTGTCTGAACAGCCTGATCATCGCCAGTGTAGACAAGGAAGTTCTGGAGCGAATTGTCGCCGTTGACAGCGCAACCCATCTCGCCTTGGTTGATGGAGTCCCAGTTGCCGCTCACGAAATAGCTGCCGGCATAGAACTTATACCAGTTGTCGCCCTCGGCAAGAGTGTTGACGATGGCTGTGAAAGTACCGTCACCATTGTCAGTCATCCAGACGGGACGGTCGGCCTGCCATCCGTTTCCTGCATCGTCGGCATTCTCTTGGAAGCCACCCAAAAGGAAGTAACCCTTCGAGTCGATAGCGGGGGTTGGCTTAGGAGTGACCGTGCCGTTGATGGTGGCTTCGGTATCGAAGGCAATGGCATCGCCGTCGGAGAGATTGATGGACACGATGGTCTTTATCTCTATCGGACGGGCGACAGCAGCCCGAGAATTGTTCTGCTTCTCAACGAGCTTGCTGAGCGCAGCAGCATTTGCTGTGATATAGTTGCCAGAGGTAGCAGCGTCGATCAGCTCGCCATTGACCGTGAACGACTTCACTGTGTAGCCGGAAATGTTTGCATTCTCGGCAATGATTTCAACGAGTTTTACGTCAGCTTCCTCAGCAGGCATCACGACATTGGCATCGGGGCCGGCCGTGAAGGTGATGCCATACTTGGCAGCAGCCTCCTCCTGGCTGTAGGCCTGAGGGCTTGCCCAGTCGGTGTAATCGCCGGTGCAGCTGGCAAGAACGAGACTTGCCACGGCTGCTAAGCTTAAAAATATCTTTTTCATATTCGTTGTTCTTTTTATTGTTATTTCACTTCACCAGTATTGTTGTCGAAGTTGACATAGAGCTGCATGCCTGGCTTCATCGTGACAGAATAGTCGCCACCCATCGACTCGGCCCAGTTGTTAGGAATGTCAATGACACGCCAGTAGAGCTGACCATTGTAGAGCGTGAACTCTGTACGCCACCAATCGTAGCCAGGAACCTTGATATAGGCACGAAGCTCTTCTGTAGCTGTGGCTGCGGGAGATATCCACTGACCCGAGGCATCGGCAGGAGCGGTCATGGCAAGTGCATCACTTGCATCCGTCCAGTCGCCATAAGCATTACCGATGACATAAGCCTTGCCAGGATATACATTGAGCTCGAACTGCACGCTGTTGCCCACAATCTCTGCTGAATAGTTGAGGACATACCAGCCACCGTTGGCAAACTGGATGTTGTTATTGTCTTCAGTATTGATAGAAGCACCGGCATTGGCGTTGTCGTTGATGGCACGCAAGCGGTCTCCACCACGCCAGTCACCCTGTTCGAGACCCCACTTGAACATTCCGTTGGCAGGAACATAGACTAAGGTATAGAACTGACCTTCGTTGCCGAAAATAGGAGCCAGAGGCTTCCATGTGCTCCAAGCATCGCCGATGGACGAGCCGATGACATAGAGTTCAGTAGGCAGTTCAGCCTTCGGAGCCTGATAGCTGGCCAGGACACTTGGCAGAGTAATGATGTTGGAATAGCTCTCGCCGAAGTCGTAGCCGTCGATAATGGCACGCAAGCGAACATAGACAGGGGCTGCAGTGTTAGGATAGTCGGTGTCAGGGTTGGCCTCTTGGAAGAGGGCAACAATGGCCTGATTCATCTCATAGGCATCCACCCCCATCTTAGCTGTGGTGAAGGAAGTGGAAAGCTCTTTATATGCAGCGAAGCTCTCTTCATTGGACACCTGCACATAGTAGCGGGTCACGTAGGGGATGCCTCCGTAGTTAGGCTGACTGCAAGTGAGCCAAACCTTCTCGGCTGCCGTCAGATCATAAGTATTGTTCTGTGCATTGGCCGGAACATTGAGCACGAAACCATCAGCTGCGTGGCTGACATCAAGCGTAGGATTGCTATCGTTGTCAGTGTCGCAAGAGGTCACCATTGCCAAGGCTACTACCGGCAGCAACAGACTTAAAAATATCTTTTTCATAATTCCTATTTCTTTTTTGAATTAATAACCAGGATTCTGAGTCATGTTGGGATTGCCAACGATATCGTTATAGGGGATAGGATAGATGTTGAAGTGAGAGTCTACACCCGTTCCTGCAGCCGTACCACCCTTCATAGGCCATACATAACGGCTGGAGGTGAACAGACCAAAGCGAACCAGATCGCTGCGACGGCGTCCCTCGAAATAGAACTCACGACACCACTCATCAGGCATCTGGTCGAGCGAGATGGCATTTAAAGTATTGGCATGTGCACGGCTACGAATCTCATTTACGTCAGCCAACGCACCGTCTTGACCCAGACGAAGTTTTGCCTCTGCACGTGTAAGATAGGCTTCTGCCAAACGGAAGAGAGGAATATCTGTGTCTGAATAAATCGTCGGACTTGGCGAAGTATTGTCAGAACGGCGGTTCTGCCACTTCACAATGCTCAGGCCGTTGAGGAAGTTCTTGATGGAACCGTCGATGTCATAGCTACGAGCCTGCTCGGCTGTTGTACCTCCAACACCACCATAGAACATAGCACGGTCGTCGTTGGCAGCAGCAATAATAGAAGCCGTTGAGCCTCCAAGTTCTTCATCTGCAGCAATAACGTCGGCCTCAGTTGCAAAGCTGGTCCACCCTCTTTCCTCAAGATAGGCCTTCACTTCTTCCTGAGTTGCAATGTTGCAATCAGTCACTGTCGGGAAGAATTTCTCGATAAGAGTGCGACGGGCAAAGTTGCATGTCCAGTAGTTATCGGTATAGCTATAAGGCATACCTGCACCACGGCAAGAACTTACAAGATAGGTAGAACCCGAGTGTTCCTGTGTATGATTGCCGTCCTGACGAATGGCAAAGATGATCTCCTTCATGGCTTGTGGGTTATAATCGTTGTCACCCATGAACACTTGCTCATAGCCAGTGAAACCATTCTTTGAGGCCTTAGAGAGTTCATAAGGACCATTGATGAGCAGGTTGCTATAGTCTATTGCCTTCTGATAGTCCTTAATCTCGCCATTAGTGTAGATCTCTGAGTTGAGGGCAAGGCGTGCATGCAGAGCATAAGCAGCACCTGCGTCAGCACGCCCGAAGTTCTCAGCCCCGTTGAAACTACCCATAGGAGCCAGTAAACCCTCAAGTTCTGTCAGCTCTTCGTCAATCCACTTATAAAGCTCGGTACCTGCTTTTTCAACAGGAAGCTCGCTCATCGAGAACTCCAGCTTGAAAGGAGCCTTGCGGAAAAGGTCGAGATAATAGTAATAGTGCAGGGCACGGAGGAAACGAACCTCGGCCAAATAGTGAGGATACTCGCCGTCTGTACGGCCAGCCTGCTGAGAGAGGTATGAGTTATAGAGCGTGACATCGAAAGCCAAACGCTGATATGCCCAATAAGTCCTGGCAGAGCTCTGCGTCCATTGGATATTGGTCAGAGGCTTCATGTCTTCATTGTCCTGCCAAGCCCATGCAGTTTCGTCAGAGCAAAGTTCCTGCAGATTGAAGATGACACGATAGAAACCGCTCTCACCTTCGTCATCACCAAAGTCCTGATTGCCGGCTCCACCGATCTGACCTGTAAGGCCTAATGTGGCATACTGCTTGGCCAGAAGCTCCATGTCGTCATAGTTTGGAGTGGTCTTCGGGTCGATAGATGAGATGTTAAGCTCGTCGGTGCAGGAAACAGTTCCCATGAGAAGCAGTCCTGCTATAGCTGATTTCAATACTATATGTTTCATATTCTTGATTGCTTAACGTAATTAGAAATTCAGATTAAGACCAAGCTGGAAGCTACGAGGACGTGGGTATGGGTTGCTGTCATAACCGCTGGCCACCTCTGGATCGATGCCCTTATACTTGGAAATGATAAACGGATTCTGCACGGTAAGGAATATACGGCCATTGAAATACTTCTGACCTGCATACTCAAGCAGAGCGGGGAAGGTGTAGCCCAGCGTGATATTCGAGCACTTCACATAAGAAGCGTTGCGCACGAAGTAGTCGCTGAACTTGTAGTAGTCGGCAGTAACACTGGTTCCAGTGAACCCAAGTGCCACGGCTTCCGGTGTCGTATTGTGGAAGTTTGCATTCGAATAGAGTGCTGTTCCGACAGGAGCACGGCTTGCGAGGAAGTCATAGTAGACATAGTTGCCTATGGCTGCGTGGAATGCAGCACTGAGGTCCCAGTTCTTATAGAGGAACTTCGTAGTTGCACCCATGATGACATCTGCGGCAGGACTCTTATAGTAGTAGCGGTCAGCGTCGGTGATTTGTCCGTCAGCATCGCGGTCAACATAGAGACCTTCGATTGGTTTGCCGGCCTCGTCGTAAACCTGTTGGAATACGTAGAACGAGTTAACTGGCTGTCCGACCTTGTTGCGCTGCAGGTTACCACTCATGCCAAGAGCCGGACCTGTCCATACCCAATCCTGTGCACCGGCATCAAGCTCGGTGATTTCGTTATGGTTCCAGCCTACGTTATAGGTGATATCCCATGTAAAGTCCTTTGTAACGATTGGTTTCACGTCAAATGCCAATTCTACACCATAGTTCTCAAGTGAACCGATGTTCTTCAGCACTTGGTCGCTGAAGTTCATCATTGCAGGAACCTTCACTGTTGCCAGCAAGTCGGTAGTTTTGCGATAATAGCCATCGAGATTGACCGAGAAACGACCGTTGTAGGCAGTAAAGTCGATACCGGCATTATAGGTTGTGGTCTTCTCCCATGTCAGATCTGGATTATAACGGTTCGGGCGGGTAGTATAATAATAGGTGTTACCGAACGGATACTGTGCATAGGCATTACTGCGAACGTAAAGCGGAGCATAGTAGAAGTCGTCGATACCATTCTGCTGACCCGTCTTACCCCAGCCAAGGCGGAGCTTGAATTCATCAAGCCAAGTGGCATTGCGGAAGAATTTCTCATTGTTAATCTTCCAAGCAAAGGCTGCTGATGGGAAGTAACCCCACTTGTGTCCGTCAGCGAAACGCGAAGAACCGTCAGCACGGAACGTACCAGTAATAAGGTAACGGTCAAGCAAGTTGTAGTTCAAACGTCCGAAATATGAAACCAATGCGTTATGGGTGCGCCATTCATTGTCAGCACGAGTAGAAGGAGAATGCTCCTCTCCAAGGTAGCCGTCCCAACCTGAACCGAACGAGTAGCCGCTGCGATGATAGTGGCTTTCCTCACCACCAGCCATCACGTCGATGCTCTGGGATCCGAAGTCGTGGATGTATTGTGCATAAGCATTAGCAACGACATTGTACTTCCAGTTATAGTTCATTCCATCCCAACCATAGTAGTTGTTGTTGAAAGACTGGGGAGTATAGACGGTAGACTGGTTGGTTGCCGTATATTGGGCACCGATGTTTCCGTGTAAGTGGAGGTCTTCAAAACCGTGAATCTTATAGTCTACTTCTGCATTTCCGGAAAAGTCGTGAGACTGAGCGATCATGCGCTCTGTGTTAAGCAGGGCAACAGGGTTCTGGGGAGCATTAGGATTGACGGTCTTCGTCCATGAGGGATCAGAGATAGAAGAACTGTTGATGAGGTACTGCCAGTAGCCTCCTGAGAATCCGAAGTCAGAACCTTCTCCGCGGACAGGGCGTGTAGGATCCATCGAGAGGGCTGCTCCGATAGCCGAACCGTCGCTGACATAGCGGTCTTTCTCATACATATACTTCGCCGTAAAGTTGAAGTTCAAATGCTTGTTCAGAAGAGAAGGAGCCAGATTGGCCGATACATTTGAGCGGCGCATCCAGTTGTTTGTCACGATACCATTACCGATATTGATACCGCCACTGACACGATAAGGCATGTTCTTCAAGCCTCCATTAACCGAGATGCTGTGGGTTGTCGAGAGTGTCGTGCGGAATATCTCATCCTGCCAGTCGGTATCGGCATCGCCCAACTGGGTAGCGTCGAGCCCGTCAATACCGGCAATAAGAGCCCTGTACTCGTCACCATTCAGCACATCATACTTCTTTGCAATCGTCGAAAGGGTGACGTCACCATTATAGCTCACCTGGGCTCTCTGCCCTTCACGTCCTTTCTTGGTTGTGATGATGATCACACCGTTAGAAGCACGCGAACCGTAGATGGCTGTGGCCGAAGCATCCTTCAAGATGGTGAACGACTCGATATCGTTAGGATTGATCATGGCAAGAATGTTCGACATGCCGGATGCTGTGTTGTTGTCAAGCGTCAGACCGTCGACAACATACAGAGGATCGTTAGATGCCGACATTGATGCACCACCGCGGATACGAATTTGTGCACCGGCACCGGGAGAACCTCCGGCTGTGATAACGTCCACACCTGCAACCTTACCTACGAGCATGTCGCTGGCATTATTGGTAATACCTTTCGACAATTCGTCGGGCTTCATGGCCGTTACCGAACCCGTCAGGTCTTCTTTCTTGGCGCGGCCATAACCGATAACGACAACGTCGCTGAGCAACTGAGCGTCGTCTTGCAAAGTGATAACTACATTAGGACTTGCCGTAGCGACAGCATCTTGATATCCGATATAGGACACCTGAAGCTGTGCACCCTGCTGAGCCTTAATGGTGAAATTACCGTCGAAGTCGGTAACAGCCATCGCTGCATCATTAACAACGCGGATGGTGGCACCGATGATGGGTTCGCCGGTAGAGTCCTTAACATGGCCATTGACAGTGATTTGCTGTGCAAAGGCACTTGCAGAAAGGATGAGCCCACATATCAATGCGAGCATCCTCAGAGGCAATGTAAATTTTACCTGCTTCATCATTTTGGTTTTAAAGTTAGTATATAAATAAAAGTATAGTTGCACTATGCTGTTTAGGAACATTCATGCGACTGGGATTGTGGGTCTTTTTTCGCCACTTCTTTCTTGTCAGTTATTAGGTTGCAGCAAATGACTGCGCACAGTTTCTCCATCCGATTGCTACGCAGCCTCTTTGCATTTTCAGTGCAAAAGTAGTTTTTCTTCACCCCAAATTATACTTTTTTCATTGCAAAAACGTTATTTAATAAGTGCAAACGTTTGCACCTCGTTTTAAAATTTAGTTTTGAAGAAAGATTGGCCTTGCTGATGTTTTGCTTTATCTTTGCATGTGCCAGTCGTCAAAGACGGTATTGTTGACGATATTCACAGGCTGACCATATGAAAAAATCCGGCCCGATCACAATGAAAGACATCGCGAAAGAGTTAGGCGTCTCTGTCGCAACCGTTTCGCGAGCCCTGAAAAACAGTCCCCGCATCAGCCAAGACCGGCGAGACATGATCAAGGCTTATGCCCGCGAACACAACTTCTTTCCAAACATCATCGCCGAGAATCTGCGCAACAGCAAGCTGCGTCCCATCAAGAACATCGGTGTCATCGTGCCCCAGCTCACCCACTTCTACTTCTCTTCTGTGCTGAGCGGCATAGAAGAAGAGGCATTAGCCCATGGCTATAACATCATGGTCGCACAGAGCAACGAGCAATATGAGCGGGAGGTGAAGATCTGTCGCGCATTCTATGAAAACAAGGTCTGCGGCATCATTGTCTCGCAAGCCAAGGACACCATGAAGTACGACCACTTCCAGAACCTGATCGACCATGGCATGCCACTCATCTTCTACGACCGCATCTGCACAGGAATCGATGCCAGCCGTGTAGTTGTCGACGACTATATGGGGGCTTACAACGCCGTGGCCCACCTCATCGAAACAGGCTGTCGCCGCATCGCTTTCTACGGTTCGGCCTTCAACCTGGAAATATCCAAGAACCGATTCAACGGCTACAAGGACGCCTTGCTGAAGCATGGCATCCCTTATGACGAGTCGCTCACCCGGCTTTGCGACAACCGTCATGACGCCGAGCTCATCACTCCTGAGATACTTGACACAGAGAACGGCCCCGATGCATTCTTTGCCGTCAACGACGATACGGCCATCGGCATCCTTTATTCGGCCAAGCGCATGGGCTTCCGCGTACCGCAAGACATCAGCATCTGCGGCTTCACCAACGGTGAACGGGCCGTGGCTTGCGACCCGATGCTCACCACTGTCGAGCAGCGGGGCGTCAGAGTCGGCGAAGAGGCTGCCAACATCCTCATCGGAAAAGTGGAGGGACACATCCCCCTGGAGAAGGTCGAACGGCGTATTGTGCGCACAAGGCTTGTCTTGCGGGGCACCACTCGCTGACCATTTCCTTAGAAAACAGGTGGCGAATGCCGGCGACAAACGGCCGAAACCGGTTGCAAGCCTGCCTGAGACGGCAGCAAAGACACATGAAAAGAAAACATTGAAAAAAAATATTAACTGCGACTGCCAAGTCTTCCATACCATGAAGACCGGCCGTCACTACGAATCATGAACTATGAACTATGAACTGAAAACCAAGCCAAACCTTTCTTTCTGGAAGCTTTGGAACCTGAGCTTCGGATTTTTCGGAGTCCAGATTGCCTATGCACTGCAGAGTGCTAACGTTTCACGCATCTTCCGAACCCTCGGAGCCGACCCCCACGACCTCAGCTATTTCTGGATTCTACCCCCATTGATGGGCATGATCGTCCAGCCTATCGTGGGCACACTCAGCGATCGCACGTGGACTCGCTTCGGACGTCGCATTCCCTACCTCTTCATCGGTGCGGCAGTTGCCGTGGCCGTGATGTGTCTCTTACCCAATTCCGGGTCGCTGGGACTGGGCTTGTCGGCCGTCATGGTGTTCGGTCTTCTTATGCTGATGCTCCTTGACACCTCCATCAACATGGCCATGCAGCCGTTCAAGATGCTTGTCGGCGACATGGTCAACGAGCAGCAGAAGGCCAAGGCCTACTCCATCCAGTCGTTCCTTTGCAACGCCGGATCTGTCGTAGGTTTTCTCTTTCCCTTCCTCTTCACGTGGATAGGCCTGAGCAATGTGGCCCCCGAAGGCATCGTTCCCGACTCTGTCATCTGGTCGTTCTATGTCGGAGCAGCCATTCTCATCCTCTGTGTCATCTACACAGTCATGAAGGTCAAGGAGTGGGACCCGCAGGAATATCGTGCCTACAACCCCGTCACCGAGGAGAAAGAAGACAAGGCCAACTGGTTTGCTCTGCTTAAGAACGCTCCTTCCACGTTCTGGAAGGTGGGCCTGGTGCAGTTCTTCTGCTGGGCAGGCATGCTTTATATGTGGACCTACGTCGTCGACGCCGTGTCCGAAACCGTATGGGGAACCACCGATCCTGCCACCGAAGCCTATCAGACGGCCGGCAACTGGACGGGCGTCCTCTATGCCATCCAGGCCATGGGCTCGGTTGTTTGGGCAGCCACCCTCACCCGATTCAAGAACGCCAAGGCTGCCTATGCGCTGAGTCTTCTGCTCGGAGGGTTAGGCTTCGCCCTCATACCGTTCTGTGCCGACCAGTATCTTCAGATCGTTCCATTCCTGCTTATCGGCTGCGGATGGGCCGCCATGCTGGCCATGCCGTTCACGTTTGTCACCAATGCCCTGCAAGGCTACGGACACATGGGAGCCTATCTGGGCCTGTTCAACTGCACCATCTGCCTGCCTCAGATCATAGCAGCCGTATGCGGCAAGCACATACTCACCCTCGTCGGGAGCCATCAGTCATCGATGATGCTGGTTGCAGCCGTGCTCTTCTTCCTCGGAGCCGTCAGTGTCTCGGCCATCAAAGAGAAGCGATAAGACAGACTGCCGAACGCATCAAGACCATAAAAGCGGAGCCTCGCGCCGTTGACGGCTCAGTGTTCCGCTTCATGTCAAGCGTGGAGAAAGACTTTTACACACCGTCTTTCTCCACGCTTTCCCATTCCTTTCGGCCAGACATCCTCCCTGCCTTCGACCGTACACGTAAGGAACATTCTTCATTCACATAAGGAATATGCCACATACACCTATGATGTACGGGGCATACATGTGCCTGGTATCAAGCATACCAACGGCATGTACGGGCGGGTATGCCAAGCAATGACGGCGGGAATATTTAGCTTTCTCAGGCTCATCGGCGCACCGTCTTCCTGCCGTCCCTGATGTATATGCCCCTTCCGGGTGCCAACT
>JAFUFJ010000021.1 GCA_017469955.1 Prevotella sp. | reverse complement strand
GCGGTAGTGCAACTTAATGAACTCTTCCACGTCATTTCTTGACCGCTGCATTGCCCAAAACGTGCTTGCGACTCTGTCCTTTCCTACTCGTTTCTTCAAACTGGCAATATCCTTGTCGAAAGCAGACAGCAAAGTCTCGTATTCGCTGCCAAAACCTTGATAGGCGTTGCGCACCATTTCAGCGGTGACGAATGCCTCACGGTCTGACAGATGCTGGTAGTGCTTGATAATCTGCGCCTTGATGTTGTCGAGGTCACGGTTTATCTGCAATGATTCCTTGCTACGCCCCTTGGCACAGTTGCCCTTCACGTCCCACATGTCCAATGGAATGCTATGTTTGCAACTGAACTGCGACTGTGTGCCGTTAATGGTCACTCGGCCCATGACAGGCACGATGCCCCCTTTCTCCTTACTCTTGTTCACATAGAACAAAATCTTGAATGTACTCCTCATACTTAATTCCTTTTTAATTTCGGGCTGCAAAAGTAATATCTTTCCGGGAATCTATTGCTATGCAAAATATAGCAGTTTGCAGAACTCGAAACGGGCGGTGAGAGGTGCGCCGTTCTGCCCAAAATTGCGTAGTGACTTAACAAAGTTTAACTCGCTTTTGGCGGGTTATCGGGGTTACGATTTGGCAACCTAACTTCTTCTTCAATCCTCCCAAATTTGCGTAATCCCGATTTCTGGACTTCCCCGTTTTTCCCCGTCTTGCCTTTATTTTAGGCCGATTTGCGTTAATTCTCCAAAATCCCTCGTTTGTTACAACCTTTTTTCGTAACTTTGCCGATAGGAAATCGGCGAAGTTACCGGGTCTCGGCATAAAAAAGAAATGAATTTCTTTTGTTCTGCGCTCAATTTTATGTAACTTTGTCGGCACTGAATAAAAAGATATGTGCGATATGACTATCAAGACAAAAACTATGACTACTCTGCTGGCCTTCGGACTTTTGTTTGCAACAACGGCCTGGGGAGCCCAGAAAAAGAAGAACAATGGGGCGACAGTTGTCGACGGAGTGTGCTATCAGCTGGCGGCAAAGCAACAGACTGCCGTCGTCATCCGACATCCTCAAGGCTATCAAGGCGACGTGGAGATTGCCGAGAAGGTGACCGTCGACAGCGTGACCTACTATGTGGAAGCCATTGCTTCGAACGCCTTTCAGGGCTGTTCGGGAGTGACTTCGGTCGTCATCCCGAAGTCAATATCCAAGATTGGAGCCAATGCTTTCAAAGGATGCTCAAGCTTGAAGGCCGTCTCGGTGCCGAGACTGGTCAAGGAACTGCCTGCAAGTCTCTTTGAAGGCTGTGCAAGCCTGACCGAAGTCGACCTTCCCCGCTCGATAGTGAAGATGCAGTCTGACGTGTTCAAAGGCTGCAAGTCGCTCGAGACCATCACGCTTCCCGCCGGCCTGACAACGCTTCCAAGCGGTACTTTCAGCGGTTGCTCGGCCTTGAAAGACGCCGTTCTGCCCTCCGGACTTACCGCTTTCGGCAACAATGTGTTTGAAAACTGCACCTCTCTGGAGACCATCCTGCTGCCGACAGGCATCAAAAGCTGGGGCGACAAGGTGTTTTCGGGCTGCTCAAGCCTGAAGAATGTCGAGCTTCCAGGCAGCATGGCACGCATACCCTCCTCGTTCTTCATGGACTGCTCGAGCCTGAAAGAGGTGGTGATACCCAAGTCGGTAAACAGTATTCGCCATGATGCCTTCAACGGATGCGTAAGCCTCGACTCCATCAGTCTGCCCAACTCCATCCGTGAACTGCAGTCGTCGGCCTTTGCCAACTGCAGCAACCTGCGCAAGATCAATATCCCCAACGGCCTGCAAGAGCTGCCCAACAGCCTGTTGCGCAACTGCACAAACCTCGAGACAATTGGCCTTCCAAACTCGCTTCGCATCATCGGCAACCACACGTTTGCCGGCTGTAGCAGCCTGAAGCGAATCGCTCTTCCCAGTGCTTTGAAAAAGATCGGGGGCGATGCCTTTGCCAGTTGCACAAGCCTAAAGGAGGTTTGTGTGCTGGGAGCGGCACCTGCGAAGATCAGCAGCAGCTCGTTTGCCAAGAGCTCTTATAAGGAAGGCACCTTGTATGTGCGCCAAGGCTCGATCACAAACTATCAGCTTGACAAGAACTGGAACAAGTTTCTCGACATGACAGAAGCCTCTTTTGAGGCCACAACCGAATATTAATCATCCAATCAACAACAGAACACTAAGCTATGATGAAGCGAATCCTACTGCTGATCGTGCTCCTCTCGGCAGGAGTTGCGATGGTCGAGGCCAGACGCCCCCGCATCTATCAACTCAAAGTGAAGGATGCCGACGGCAAGGAAGTCAGCCTGAAACAGTACAAAGGGCACGTGATGATCATCGTCAACACGGCCACCCGCTGCGGATTTACGCCACAGTACGCCGACTTGGAACAGCTCTATGAGGAGTTCCACCAGCAGGGTCTTGAGGTGCTTGACTTCCCATGCAACCAGTTCGGAGGCCAGGCTCCAGAAGACATACGTGAGATAACAGCATTTTGTACCGGCACATATGGCACACGGTTTGCCCAGTTCGACAAGGTTGAAGTCAACGGTCTCGGAGCCGATTCCTTGTTTGTCTACCTGAAAAGCCAGCAGCCTTTCCATGGCTTTGGCGACAGTCAGCGCGGGCAAATGATGCACAAAATGCTGAAGAATGCCGATCCCGACTATGAAAAAAGCCCAGACATCAAGTGGAATTTCACGAAGTTTCTGGTCGACAAGAAGGGCCGGGTAGTGGCACGATTCGAACCTACTGACGACATGAAAGCCGTTGCCGACGCCATCAGGCGCCTGCTATAAGCCGTCAAGTCGTTAAGGAAGAAGAGATACAGGAATGGCATCGTCGGTCAGTCTTGCGAAGTCTGCAAGGCTGACAAGGCGTCCGCGAAGGCTGCGAACCTTCGAAAAATCAAGAAAAAAACTGTTGGTCGTCGTATACCAGCGATAGCTTTTCACCTCGCTATGACGCTTCAGACGGGCGTCAAGGCTGCGGGCATAGCGAGGATTGACTATCGTTAGCATGCGACGATTGTCGTGGGTAATAAGGGCAAGCAGCAGACTTCTGCTCATCGTTCGTGGGCGTTCTACGGCAGTTTTCTTTCCCGTTACCGAGATTTCCCAGCCGTATTTCCGATTGAGATTGTCCATTATCCCTCGGAAAACGACCCCATGTGGCGACGTGTCCTTTAGCCCTGTATAGGCAATACTGTAGTGGATCATCTCGTGAAGCAGCGTGTTTTGATAGTCCCTTTCTGTCTGTTCATAATAGGTAGAGAGACGTATCGCGAAGTCATAGAGCTCGGTTCTCAGCAACTTTCGGCGCTTTTTACACGAAAAAGTGCCGAGCCTTGTGCGGGCCTTTGATGTGGAAAGACGCGGTTCGGGCAGCCCGTTCCCGAAGTAATCCCTGTTGAATTGCGCAAATTGTCGGCGCATCCATTCGCTATTTATCTTCATCTGTCTGCTGTTGAGGCCAATTGACAAGGAACAGTTTCTCGGTAGCTCGTGTGAAGGCAGTATAGAGCCAATGGATGTATTCGGGCGTAAGCATGTCGTCATTCATGAATCCTTGATCGACGTATACATGCGACCATTGGCCGCCTTGGGCCTTGTGGCAGGTCACGGCATAGGCAAATTTCACCTGCAAGGCATTGTAGTATTTGTCTTCTTTCAGCCGTTTCAGCCGTTCTTTCTTCTGTGGAATATCGGCATAATCCTCCATGACCTTGAGGTAAAAGCTTTCCTGTTGTTCGCGTGTAAGTGCCGGAGCTTCCGTTGAAAGGGTGTCAAGCAGGGTCAGAGCCTGTATCTCATAGTTGTCGAAGTCTGGGAATTGCAGCCATAGTTTGGCAAACTTGAAGCCGTGCATCTCATGCATGTTGCGCACCTTTTGCACCACACAACGGTCGCCATTGGCAATAAACCCACTCATTTCCGTCGAGGCTGATGGCTGTGAATCCTTAGAGCTTGTTTCCTGAATGCTGTCCTTTGCGCCTTGTCCGGGCTGTGGATTAGGG
Source organism: Prevotella sp. (assembly GCA_017469955.1). Classification (GTDB taxonomy): domain Bacteria; phylum Bacteroidota; class Bacteroidia; order Bacteroidales; family Bacteroidaceae; genus Prevotella. The sequence continues at coordinate 80,185 of JAFUFJ010000021.1, read as the reverse complement.
ATGGAATGCTTGTAGTTGTTCTTCACCACCAGCAGCAAATCACCCGTACACAGTTCGTCTTCTCGCCAAAGAACGGTGTTGCGGATGCCCTGATTGTAGATGTTTGCCCGCTTGTTGCTTCTCGTAATAACGATGGTTTCATCAGTTCCTACCTCGCCATAGCTTGTCGTTAAGCTCTCGATAAGTTCGCTTCCTGGCACCATTACGATATCAGCAAAGCCGTGAAAGCGGATTTTTGGCAGCAGCGACAGCTGCAGATGGCTGGTTGAATCGGCAGCATTCTCCGTCTGTTTTGCCAGGTTGGTCAGGTAGTTTCCGTTTCTTAATCGCGTAGCATTCCAGAGGATGCCGCTCTCTTCGGCCTGTCTTAACACCTCGGAGAGGGTGCATTCAAACACTTGAAGGTCATATCCGCGCATGAAAGTCGGGCTTAATGCGGGTGACTCTTCTTCGCCGACAGGCGGTAACTGGGCGTAGTCGCCGATGATGACCATCCGGCAATTGCGTCCCGAATAGACGTATTGTACGAGATCATCGAGCAGAAAGCCCGATCCGAAGATGCTGTTTTGTCCGTCGTTGGCTATCATTGACGACTCGTCAACGAAAAAGATCGTGTCGGAATGTTTGTTGAAATCGATGGAGAATCGTCCCTGAAGTCCGTCAGATTGCTGTTGTCTGTAGATGTGACTGTGTATGGTGTATGCCGGATGTCCGCTGTTCAAGGCGAGCACTTTGGCAGCTCTTCCCGTCGGCGCAAGCAAGACTACCCGCTGTCTTAAGGCTGCAAGCATCTTCACAAACGATGCTGCCAAGGTGGTCTTTCCTGTGCCTGCTGCCCCTCGAAGAATCATCAATGAACGGTTGTCTCGGCAGGAAAGAAACTCGGAAAACGTCCTCATCGCGACCTCTTGCTCATGGGTTGGCGGGAAAGTAAATTGTCGTTTAATTTGAAAAATTAACTCATCGATAAGCATTATTACGAAAACTTTTTGTACATTTGTCGGCAGATATGCTGGAGAAAGGCCGTAGCCATTGGGGTTCTGGGCCGATTTTCAAGCTTTCTTATCTTACCAAGCAACTGCAAAAATACAAAGAATTCCGGAAAAGAAATGAAAATGAATCATAATTATATCTTGATGTTCTGCATTTTTGCCCTGTTGCTGATCTGTTTTCTCAGTGTGAAAAACGCCATAGACACAGGCCAAAGGCTGTCGGGAGAGGCTGTGGAAGAGCAGGTAGAGGCTGTGGAAAGTGTGCAAGATACGGCCCTTTTCGAGCAGTGACGGCTGCATGTACTTATTGTTATATAATAGAAAGAAAGAATTATGATCGGATCAATCATCATGGGCATTCTGGCAGGTTTCATAGCCAGTAAGCTGACAAGTGGGGCAGGCAAGGGCTTGCTCGTCGACCTTTTCCTTGGCCTTCTGGGCGGTATTGTTGGCGGTTGGGCGTTTGGTTTGCTTGGCATCCAGGCCGGAGGTTGCCTTGGAGAGCTCGTCTGTGCTGTCGTAGGTGCCAGTATTGTGCTGTGGCTCTATGCTAAGTTGAAATAGTCTCAGGGGTTAGTCCCTGTGTGTTATGCATTTCCCAAGTACGGAGGAAGCGGGCGTTTCCTCCTCATTTTGATTTTATATGGACACGACAAAAGGGCTGGATGCCGATCTTTACACCCGCATTACGCTGCGCATCAGCGGTAATGCTTTTTCCTTTGCATGCTCAAACGACACGGGTAGTCAGGTTGAATACAAGAAATATCCCTTGTCGGCAGGCATCTCCATGGCTGCCAATCTCAAGGAAGCTTTCGGAAACCAGGCCCTCTTGCGCCAGTCTTACGGCCACGTACAGGTGATGATAGACTCGCCTGTCATGCTGGTTCCCTTGGATGAATTGCGCGAACCTGAACTGGAAATCCTCTACGAGCATGCCTTCTCGAGCCTTAAAGGCAAAGTGCTCCAGACGGCAGTGCTGCCCGACCTGAGCGCCATTGCTGCCTATCCTGTGGCAAAGAGCTGGGCAAGTGTCGTGGAAGAACACTGTCCGAACGCCCGCTACATGCCGTTGATGCAGCCTGTCTGGACCTTCCTTCACCATCGCAGCTTTTCCGGAAGCCAGGAAAAACTCTATGCCTACTTCCACGACAACAGGATAGAAGCCTTCAGCTTTGGCAAGAACCGCTTCAAGTTCTACAATGCCTTCGACTACACCCACGATCTCGATGCCGTCTATTTCCTGCTTTATGTATGGAAGCAACTGGGCTATGAGAGCACGGCCGACACCCTGTTTCTCTGCGGGAGCGTGGAGAGCAGCGACCAGGTTGTCAAGGTGCTCAGGCAGTATTTGCAGCAGGTGTTCGTCGTCAATCCTACGGCAGAATTCAACAGAGCGCCCATTACGCAGGTCGCAGGAATGCCCCTTGACATGATGACCCTTTTCGCAAAAGGCAGATAGACAGGACGGTTGCCCTCGCAGGCTGGCAGCTTTCCGGGGCCCGACGCGTACCAATGTTCACCACTTCTAACACCATTCATTTTGAGAGTCATCACAGGAAAATACAAGGGACGGCACTTTGACATCCCGCGCACCTTCAAGGCAAGGCCCACGACCGACTTTGCCAAGGAGAATATCTTTAATGTGCTCAATGCATATGTCGACTATGACACGGCCAGGGCGCTCGACCTTTTTGCCGGGACTGGAAGCATTTCGCTCGAATTGCTCTCCCGGGGATGCCCGCAAGTGGTCAGCGTAGAGCTCGACAAAGACCATGCCCGCTTCATACAGCAGTGTGTACAGAAGCTGGGCGACACTGCCCACGTGCTCATCAGGGGCGACGTTTTCCGTTTTCTGAAGTCGTCCAAGCAACCCTTCGACCTTGTCTTTGCCGATCCGCCATACCAGCTTCCCGACCTTCAGAAGCTTCCCGACCTGGTCTTTTCTGCCGATCTTCTGGCGCCAGACGGGCTCTTTGTTCTTGAGCACGGCAGGCAGAACGACTTCTCGGCCCATCCCCATTTCGTCGAGCATCGGGCCTATGGCAGCGTCAATTTCTCGCTGTTCAAGTAGGCAACGCCTCCGAAACACGGCTGCCATCGGCAGGTTCCTGCAAAAGAAAGAGCAGAAGCGCAAGGCGCGCCTCTGCTCTTTTTGTGTCGTACATGCCGTTGGTATGCTCCGTACATCTAAGGTGTATGCTTCATACATGTCGTTGGTACGGTTCATACATCTATGATGTACGTTCAGGAAACATGCCCTTTCTCGCGCATCATCTTTGAGATGAAGGTCTTGGAAGGCCTCGCTTTGCCCCGGGAATGGTGGCTGTTGCCGAAGGGTTAGTCGGCCAAGTCGGGCAGGAAGAAGTCGAAGTCAGTGCGGTTGCACACAAGAGTTCCGTCTTGGAAGACCAGCTCTCCGCATTCGATGGACGACCGGCGTTCCTCATAAGGGTAGTTGCCCGAGGCGTTCATGTGGGCTTCTCCGTGGGTCTTTCGTTCGGGATGCGTGAAATAGACCACGTAGGCCTTTCCGTCAACCACCACCACGTCGCCGTGTGCTCCGCTGGGTTGATCGTCGGGACGCTGTGTCCCGTCGGTGAGAATGAGTCCCTGTCGCTGCCACGTCTGCAAGTCTGACGAGCGATAGACGCGCATGCCGTGCCACTCGTCGGTGAGCATCCAGTAGTAGCCCGCAAAGCGAAATACCTTCGGACCCTCACATGCGCCCTCGGTTTGGGCAGGCTTTCCGGGCGTCCAGTGCTTCAGGTCTCGGCTTTCAGAAGTCCAGATATTGGCCTGATCGTCTTTCTTGTACCAGGCGTGCCATAGTCCTTTCTCGTCTTGACAGAGCGAGATGTCGATGATATTCTTCTCGCCAAGATCCAGCGGACCTTTGTATTTCCAGTCCCAACCGTTCTTACTTGTGTAGTGAATCATGCGGGCCGTGCCTCCCCAATGGTTCTGTACTCCGCGTTTATAGGTGACAAAAAGGTGGTAGGTGCCCCGATAATAGACCACGTCAGGAGCCCAGAACGTGTTGTGTCCGCGCTCAAAATCGAGGTCAAGAGTGCCCCGGTAATACCATGAACTGCCATGGTCGACGCTCTCGGCAATGCCGATTGGATTGCCGAAACAGTAGGCAACGTCGGCTGTTTCGCTGTTGGCCCGGCGCTGAGTATACAGCATCCACCAGGCCTTCTCTTTGCGGTTATAGAAAACAACGGGGTCGGCTGCGCCGTCAGTCACGGGGTCTCTGAACATGGGAGCTGGCGCCTTATGCTGTTGGGCATGGGAAATCTGCGCCATGAAGGTCATGGCGAGCAGCAGGAAAAACTTCTTTTTCATGATTCTAATCGTGTTAAAGTGGAGGATGATGGTAGCAGTAATGCCTGCCTTCAGGGACGGACGCACCGCAGGTTCTTGGCCAGTTGGTCCACAGAACTGGCACCTGTCAGGACAGAAGTGACGCCTTTCTGCTCGAGCACCCATGCCAAGGCTGCCTCGGCAATGGTCTTTTCTTGGCATTCGGCCTTGTCTTTCAGCTCTGCAATGTAGGCAAAATACTCGGGCGTCAGGCGGCTTGACTTGAGATGAAACTCACGTGCCATGCGCGAATCGGCCGGTATTCCGTTGAGATATCGGTCGGTAAGCAGGCCTTGAGCGAGAGGCGAGAAGGCGATAAAGCCTACTCCGCTCTCGTGGCAGAAGTCGAGAATACCCTGTTCCATGGGTGCCCTGTCGATGAGGTTGAGGCGTCCTTGATAGATGAGCAGGGGCACATCGTGCTCGCGAAGATACTTTTCGGCAGCCTTCAATGGCTCTAAAGGCCAGTTTGAAATGCCTACATACAGAGCCTTTCCCTGGCGGACGATGTCCACCAAGGCTTGCAAAGTCTCCTCAATAGGGGTCTCGGGGTCGAAACGATGGCTATAGAACAAGTCGACATAGTCTAAGCGCATACGTCGTAAACTCTGGTCGATGCTGGCCATAAGATACTTGCGCGAGCCCCAGTTTCCATAGGGACCGGGCCACATATCATAGCCCGCTTTGCTGCTGATAAACAACTCATCTCGGTAAGGACGGAAGTCATCGTCCATCAGACGTCCCATCGTTTCTTCGGCACTTCCGTAAGGGGGACCGTAGTTGTTGGCAAGGTCGAAGTGGGTGATTCCGTGGTCAAATGCATAATGAGTGATGGCCCTGCTTCGCTCGTAGGGGTCGGTTCCGCCGAAGTTATGCCAGAAGCCAAGGCTTATCTTCGGCAGGTTAATGCCGCTCTTTCCGCAGCGAACATAGAGGTTTCCGTCGTCATAGCGACGGTCGTCGGCCAGATAGATTCCTTTCAAGTCCATGCTGTTTGCTTTTGATGTGTATGTATAGTGTACCTGTCTCGATATGAATAGGTGGGGGAAGGGATGGAATGCTCCTTGCGAACCCTTGCACTTGCCGTCATCTTACGGGGAACTCTGTGATGCGAAGGGTGGTGCATCCGTAGGGAATCAGTTCGATAGTCGGTTCGTCTTCATCATAGTCACGCCCCTGTTGGGTGAAATAGCTGATCGGCCCACATGAGTTTCGTGCCATCGTCCAGTCTTTCATTCTGAGGGCTTTCACCCGCAACGTGACGGGTGCATTGGCCACATTCCAGGGATAGGAGCCTGTATTCTCGTTCTTGATTACCTCGATGTTTTCCGACGGATGGTCGACAACATGACGGCGAAGGCCATAGTTCCATGGCGTAGGACTGCTGACTTCATAGTACCAAGAACCGTACTGACCGGCATGTTCGGCATCAAACTCCTTCTTTTCCCAATGTTCTTCCATCTTCAATGCATAGACCAGCGGGCCACGTTCGATACAGGCGCTGCCTCCATACCAACGGCTTGAGCCGACCGTCATCGGCAGTTCAAGGGCAACAACATCGCCGTCTTTCCATGTACGGTTGATGATAATGATCGATCCTGCATTGGATTCTGCATCGAAAGTCTCGCCATTGATCGTCACAAGGGCATCCTTACACCATGTCGGAATGCGCAGATGCAGGGGAAAATCAACGGTCGCTTTCGTCCTGTTGTTCAGGCTGATTGTAAAACGGATTTCCTCGTCGAAGGGATAGTTGGTTGACTCATGGATGGTAACATTTTCTCCGTTAGACAGCACAGTGCTCACGGAAGAAGGGCCGTAAACAAGCGCAGCAAGACCGTGGTCGGCAGTAGCATACCATAGGTTTTGCACCAATTTAGGCCACCCTTGATGCATATTACAGGTACAACACGGATAGCCATTGAGCACCCCAAAGAGCAGGTCTGTATCGTCATGTGGAGTAGAAAACTGCCTCCATCCAGGATAAATGGCCACCTGATTGGTCTGCTGATAGTACTGGCGTGACTGAAAGTCGTCGTCATGCTGGGTGGGAAGTGCATTGTATGCCACACGCTCCAAGTAGTCTGCCCACTCGGTATCGCCAGTGATTTCGAGCATACTTTCAAGCGAAAACATCATCTCTGTGGCCGTACATAGCTCTGAACCCACAGTAGGCTCACCGAAACGTATCAACTCATCTCCTCCCCAAAGGCCAGTTGGAAGGCCGATAGTCTTCTTGATTGTGCGCAAGGCTTGTTTGGGTGCTTCGAGATGTTTCTTGTCTTTCGACTGCTGATAGTATACGACTGGCTCCTTGAATCCTTGTCCGAGGTTGACACAATGGAGGCTTAGCTGGCGGTAAAGTTCATCGCCAGTGGTGAAGATTCTTGTCCAGTCATGGGTTTGCCTGTGGATTATCTCGGCGAGTTTCAGCAGGAATTCCTCGCCAGTAAGGTTGTAAAGCCAGTAAACGACCTGCAAGTTGTCACCGCCTCTGCGCTGTCCCCAGAAGCTCCAATGGCCGAGATTATTCTTTGGAAGTTCCTCCAGCTGATAACGAAAGTATCGGGTAAGGAAGGTAATTACGCGCCGATCACCCGTAGCCTGATAGTATTGCTGCATGATTTTCAGCATCACCATGCGTGGCCACCAGTCTTGTGCATTGTCACGTTGCAGCCCAGATTCGTAAGGACGGTCAACGGTTGGTCCGAACTGTCCGCTCTCTTGTTGGGAAGAAAGAGCCCATTCCACCCATGGTTGCACCTTCTTTTTAAGGTCGTTATCGTCAAGAATGTAGGCCAGAGGGAGCAGACCATCAATCCAGTAAGGTCCGCGTTCCCATGCATCACCGTCGCCACCAATCCAGCAGTTTCGTGGTCCGCATACCTTTTCATAGGCCTCGTCAAGGTGGCCAGTCAGTCCGGTTTTCATGCGGTTTAGCTGTTCAAGCATCCATCCTTCGGCACGTATGTTTCCCAAAGGCAGCTGCATATACGTCTTTTCTGCAAGTGGAGCACGGTTGGATACCGGCTCTTGGGATGTCATTTTCATGGCGAATGATGCCAACAGCAGGATTGATAGCATTGCTCTCTTCATTGGTTTCCAGATTTAAGATAATTGAAATGATCGCAGTCCAGCGATTCTTTTTCCGCTTGATGTCTGCGCTCTCTGTATATAATATAAGGTATGAAGGAGCCGTAAAGACCCCTTCATACCTTTTTATTACAGTTTGGCAAGCTCGACAACTTTGTCGACTGCTGCGCTGATTCCGTCCAGTTGTTTCCCGCCTGCGGAAGCAAAATGGGGCTGACCTCCACCGCCTCCTTGGATGAGTCGTGCGGCTTCTCTCACCATTTGGCCTGCATTCAGCCCGTGATCGTTCACCATGTCGTCGGAGAGCATTACCGTAAGCAGGGGTTTTTCGTGGGCTGTTGAGCCTATGACACACAAGAGATGTTGTGGTAAAGCCTCGCGAATCTTGAATGCAAGGTCTTTGGCTTGTGCTGCTTCTATGGGCAAAACTGCCTTGATAACGTGTACTCCGTTGACAAGTTGTGCGCGGTCTACAAGTGTTTGTTTCGTACGTTCTACGGCTTGTGCCTGGAACTGTTCGATGCTCTTTTTCATTGAGTCATGTTCTTCCATGTACTTTTCGAGCACGCCTTTCAGGTCTTTTGCGTTGTTGAACAATGCCTTTATTGCCCTTACTGTGTCCTCAAGAGCATAGACGGCTTCTTCGCAATTACGGCCAGTAATGGCTTCTATGCGGCGAATGCCTGCAGCCACACTGCTTTCGGAAAGTATCTTAAACATGCCTATCCGGCCAGTAGACTGGGCGTGAATGCCACCGCAGAACTCGCAGGATGGGCCGAAACGCACTACGCGAACCGTATCTCCGTACTTCTCTCCGAATAGGGCTATGGCTCCCATCTTTTTGGCTTCTTCGAGAGGAGTGTCGCGATGTTCGTCGAGAGGGATGTCCTGTCGTATCATGTCATTGACGAGTCGTTCCACTTGCCGGAGCTCTTCGTCGGTTACTTTCTGGAAGTGTGAGAAGTCGAAACGCAGTGTGTCAGCCGACACATACGATCCCTTCTGCTCCACATGGTCGCCCAATACCTGTTTCAAAGCATAGTCAAGCAGGTGGGTTGCCGTATGGTTGGCTGCCGAAGCCTCACGCTTGTCGGTGTCGACACATGCCATAAAGTCGGCATCAATCTGCTTTGGCAGCTCCTTGACGATATGGATTGACTGGTTGTTTTCTCGTTTTGTATCGACGATTTCCACCGTCTCGTTCTCAGAAACCAGCACGCCTTGGTCGCCCACTTGTCCTCCCATTTCGCCATAGAACGGTGTGTTGTCGAGCACCAGTTCATAGTATGACGCCTTTTTTTGCGTCACTTTCCTGTATCTGGTGATATGACATTCGTACTCCGTATAGTCGTATCCTACGAAGTTTTGCTCAGCCTGCTCGTTGACGATCACCCAGTCTCCGTTCTCTACTTGTGCGGCATTGCGGGCACGGTCCTTCTGTTTCTGCATCTCTTCGGCAAACTGTTTTTCGTCGACCGTATAGCCGTTTTCACGGCAGATGAGCTCAGTGAGGTCGAGCGGGAATCCGTAAGTGTCGAACAAGCGGAAGGCAGATACTCCGTCGAGCACCGTCTTGCCTTCGGCTTTCAGGTCGTCCATGGCCGAGTTCAGTAGGTTAATGCCACGTTCAAGCGTGCGCAAGAACGATTCTTCCTCTTCCTTCATAACCCGTCCTATGAGCTCTCTCTGGGCAGGAAGTTCGGGGAATGCGTCGCCCATCTCTTCGATCAGTACGGGTAGAAGCTTGTAGAGGAAGCCCTCTTTCTGTCCGAGGAACGTGTAGGCATAGCGCACAGCACGGCGTAAGATGCGCCGGATGACGTAGCCGGCCTTGGCATTTGACGGCAGCTGACCGTCGGCAATAGCAAAGGCTACGGCACGAAGGTGGTCGGCACATACGCGCATTGCCACGTCGATGTCTTCCGTTTCTCCGTAGCTCTTGCCAGTGAGTATCTCCTCTTCCTTGATGATTGGCTGGAAGACGTCGGTGTCATAGTTCGACTGTTTGCCCTGCAGGGCGCGTACGAGGCGTTCGAATCCCATGCCCGTGTCAATCACTTTCATGGCAAGTTTCTCCAGCGAGCCGTCGGCTTTGCGGTTGTATTGCATGAAGACAATGTTCCATATCTCGATGACTTGCGGATGGTCTTTGTTCACAAGGTCGCGCCCGCTGATGCCCGTCTGCCGTTTTTCTTCCTCAGAACGCGAGTCGAGGTGAATCTCAGAGCATGGCCCGCAGGGTCCCGTGTCGCCCATTTCCCAGAAATTGTCGTGCTTGTTGCCGTTGATGATGTGGCTTTCTGGCACGTGCTTCATCCAGTATCCTGCTGCTTCGTCGTCACGGTCGAGCCCTTCCTTGCTGTCGCCTTCGAAGACGGTCACATAGAGATTCTCGGGATTCAGCTTCAGGACGTCTACCAGATATTCCCACGCCATGTCGATGGCTCCTTCTTTGAAATAGTCGCCAAACGACCAGTTGCCCAGCATTTCAAACATGGTATGGTGGTAGGTGTCGTGGCCTACTTCCTCAAGATCGTTGTGCTTGCCGCTCACGCGCAGGCACTTTTGCGTGTCGGCACGCCGTCTTGGTTCAGGGTTTTTCGTGCCCAGGATGATGTCTTTCCATTGGTTCATGCCCGCATTGGTGAACATCAGTGTGGGATCATCCTTGATTACCATCGGAGCCGAGGGTACGATTACGTGGCCTTTCGACTCGAAAAATCTCTTGTACGATTCGCGAATTTCTTTTGCAGTCATCATTGTTTATCTGTTTTCTTGTTCTTTCTTTTTATCACGCGCGTACGCCATATTGGCTGCAAAGGTACGAAGAAAATATGAAAACAGGGTGCAATTTCCCTGTTAAATGAGCAAAATAGCGATTTCCCGGTTGAGGGTTGTCGGGCAGAAAGGGCAGGGTTGCAGGAGCAAAACATCATCTATTGCCGGGTAATAGATGATGTTTTGTCCGGCAATAGATGATGTTTTGCTTTGCCTTTCCTGCCGTTGGTTGTCATGATGTGTAGGAAAAGCGGCGGTTGTCGGGTTCCTTTCTTGCTGTTTCTCAGGCTGGAAGAGCCCGTGAACGTCAGAACCTGAGCGGAATGGTATAGTGGCATTTCACTTTCTTTCCCTTGTGCCGTGCCGGTTTCCACCGCTTCATGTGGCTGCCAAAGGTCTTCGTGCTTGCCTCGTAGATGACCGATTGAAAGCCGTCCAGCCGTTCTTTCGTGAGCACGTCGCGGGCTGCTTCCTCGCCGATTTCTTCTGTTGATGGCAGTGTTTCGCGAGCCGGGCGCACGAGCATCCAGTGAGGTGCGAAGCTGCCGGCGCGTCCTTTTTCGTCGATCACCATTGAGAGCGTGAGCGTCATCGAGAGTCCTAAGCGGTGCATCTCTCCTAAGTCGAGCTGTCCGAGCTGCTTCATGATGTCCTGTTGCATGGCCTCGTTGCCCCCTGGATATTGCGGAAGCTGGTCGGGAACGAAGTAGATGCCGAGCGAATCTTTCTGCTGCATGGTGAACGATTGCGCCTGGGCAACGGCTGGAAGGATTGCCGTCAGGACGGCGATGATGAATAGTTTCTGTTTCATGTGTCTGTCAATTTATAGATTTGTTGTTTTCTTCTTGGCGGTCTGTCAATGGGTGTTCTTGCGCATTGCAGCCAGATAGACGTGGCCTTTCTCCAGCAGGTTGCGGGCAAAGCGCTGTATGTCGGCCGGCATGATGGCCTTTACCGTGCGATAGACGTCCCGGTCGAGCTCCACTTCTCCGTCGTGATAGTAGCGCCGGAGCAAGAAAATCTTGAAGGCATTGGTTGAGTTCCACTGTGGATAGCCTCTGTAGATGCCCTGCTGATAGGCTTCCAGTGCTGCAGTGTCGAAGTCTCCGTCGGCAATCTGCCTGATGGCTTTTCTCACGTCTTGCGCCATTTCCGCCGGATCGACATCGGTCTCCATGCTCATTGATACATTGAGTTGTACGCCGGATTGGGGCAGGATGAAGTCGGCACCGCTTACATAAAAGGTGACCTCGGCAATCCCTTTGCAGAGACGACGCAGCTTGTCTTGAGCCACTTTCGTGAAGGCTTCCTGCAGGAAGTGGTTCGCTCCGTCGTAGGAAACGTCCTCCGTCTGCACGAACATCATCCGCAAACCATTGATGTTTGCGCTGTCGTTCTCGATGAAAATACTGCGGTCGGTGGGGCAGAACTTGTCGCTTTCACTCACGCAATAGCTGTCGGCAACCTGCTTGGAGGGCAGCGTTGCGATGTATTTGAGCAGGAGTGGCAGCAGTGATTCCTCCCGAATGGCACCGCCAATGCAAAGGGTGAAGCCGCAGAAGTTGTCCATGTGCTGCCGGTAAAGCTCAAAGGCGCGCTGGCCGACGGCAATGAATCGTTCGGGATCGGCATTGAGTGCTCTCAGTGTTTCGCTGGGCAAGGCCTTGCGAAGGATTCCGTTTCTCTTCATGACGGCTGCCGAATCGTTCAGAGCCTGTTGAAAGAAGAATACGTGGCTGAACTCGATTCTCTTGCTGAAGGCTTCGAAACCCTTCAGAATACCCACTGTGTCGGTGTGGGCTTGTGTGGCCGAAAGGTAGATGAGCCGTAGGATGTCTTCCACTTGTTCGGGCTTGCTGCGGGCATAGAAGCTGTCGTAATAGTCTTCGATGTGCCGTTCGAAAAAGAGGCCTTCGCTGTTGTTCAGCTCCTGAATGTCGTCACAAGTGTAGGGCCCCAGCGAGCTTTTGGCTACGATTTCGTCGACGATGCAGGCCGCATGGCGGTCGGTTTCGCCGAAGAGACTGAGCCCTCCTGGCTTGAGTCCGCGAATGTCGACGGGCTGATTGTAGAATGTTGTCGGGATGAAGGCAGCCCGGGCTCCGTTTCCAAAGGTATAGACGATGCTGCCAAGGACGCCCTCTTTGCGCGAGACAAGTGTGCCTTCCCGGGGTTGAGGATCGATGGTAAAGGCCTGTGCTGAGGCCTGTTCAACAGCTGAAAGGACAGCTGTCAGCGAAAGGATGAGTCGGAATGTGAGTTTCATTGCTGATGTATTTTGATGATATATTCGTTGTGTTCGGTGATGTCGGTGCACGAAGGTGCGTAGCCTTTGGCCTCGGTGTAGATGTGTCCGGAGCCGGTTGTGCGGATGGCAAACTGTCCTTCAAGGTCGGTAAAGACCCAATAGCTGTGGTCGTTCGAGTGCCATGCCGACGTGCTGACTGCTACTCCTGCGACGGGTTTGCCCGTGTTTTCGTCGACAACCTTGCCGATAATCGCCCAGAAATGGTCGTGATAGTTCTCGTGAGCGGTCATGAAACTGCTGAAGTCGGCTGTCTTAATATCTTGCCAAGGCAGCGCCTTCACCTCCTCGGGGCTGGCCTGTCGTCCGTTGATATAGATAATGTCGGCCCGTGACAGCAGTCGCAAGTCGGGCATGACCATCGACAGGTGTGCCTGGTCTTTCAGCCGGATGTCGAGCCGGCTCTTGTCTTTTTTCGCGCGGAACGAATAAGATTGCGAGCCAGGATGGCTGAAAGTGACGCGCGCTCCGCGTGGGATTGTCAGCGAGAATCGGCCGTAGCCGTCGGTGGCAGCCTGCCACTTGTCGTTGTGATAGCTCACGTTGATGGTGGCATTGTTGAGCGGTTTCCCGTTGAAAATCGGGCCTCCGCTGACGGTTCCTTCTACCGAAACCAGTCGTGGATACCACGACAAGAGGTTCAGGTGCCTCGTCTCTTCTGACCGCCGATGGGTAGTGATGCGCAGCACATTCTTGTGGATGGTGTTCAGGCTGAGCCCCTTGTCGGGCAGAGTATCGACACTGACGATGTTGTAACGGCGCAGCAAGTCGTCCAGCTGCAGGCGGGTTATAGGCTCGTCGGCATGCTTGTTGGCCACGACAGTGACGCTCTCTGGCATTGTTGCCAGGCGTTCGCGCAGGGTTGGAACAGCAGGTTTTTCAACAGGAACGGTCACGGTTGTTGCGACAGAATCGCTGTCGGCAGGCTGTTCATCATCGGCAGAAACGGCCTTGATCAGGGGCGTTTCCTGAGGTGACGGCGCGGTGTTCTCGGACGTGTTTCGTGAGGCATGCCTGATGGTAATGACAGCTGCCGTGGCCACTCCGGCCAGCAATGCCAGCATGATGGCTAAGCGACGCAGCTTGCGCAGCGACTGAGTGACATGCTTGTTGACGGCCGAAGTGCTGATGCCCAGGTGCTGAGCTGCCTCTCGATAGGTCTGTTCCTCGTCGTAAACGAGCGAGAGCACACGGCGGTCTTGCTCAGTGAGGTGGGTCTGCATGAGCTGCTCTACCTGTGCCATTTGTTCCTCTCTTGTGGCTGGTTCGTCGGCAAAGAGGTCGTCGGGCGTCAGCTTTTCGCGCCATGCCCGCCGGTATTTACGCTTGCGCAGCACGTCGATGCACGCCCGTTTCACGGCCAGTCTGAGGAACCTTTCCGCCCCATCGTCAAGAGGAATGAGCAGCGTGCCGGCCACGTTCTGGTGCCATAGGCGGGCGAACACGTCGCTTATAGCGTCGCGAGCCTCTTCTTTGTCGCCCAGCATCGCGTGGGCTTGCCCGAGCAACGACTCATAGTGAGCCGTGAAGAGTTCGCCAAATTGTTGTTCGTTGTAGACCATATTTCGTCGCTTCTTTAACTATATAACGCATGAACGAACGAAAACAATACCCTCCGAGGCGTCTTTTTTGCAGAAGAAGGTCATAGACTTACTGTCTGACCGGTCAGCGAAGGGCATTCTGGGGGTGGTGGAAAAGAGCAGGAATGTTGTGATAATTCAGCATGGCCGGCTGTTGAAGTGCTATAGGAAAAGAAGGCTTTAGGCGCTGAAAACAGCCGTTTTCGGGGCATTCATGGAAGGTTTGTGGGCAAGAAATCTGCCCTTTCTCGCCCACAAACCTGACGGTTCACCGTTATGATACGGCTGTTTCTGCCCGAGAAAGGCCATCATTCTTGACAGGAAACGATAGCTTTCTCGGGCAGCATTTTTCTGTTGTTTCCTGAGAGTGCTTGCCATTTGGCTGAATATCAACGGCTTGTGAAAACTCTGAAAAATAGGGAAATTTCAGACAATGTTCACGCTTGATGCCGGAAACGCTGCGATTTCCGGCACCCGAACGGCCTGTTTGTTCGCTTTTTTGACAGTCACTTAGACAGGCAACCGGTTGGTAATCATGAAAAATAGTTCAGAAGTGGAAATTAAAAAGGGAAAAATGTCAGATATTAAAAAATATTCGTATATTTGCACAAGAAATAGAAAAGAGACAGAGATTATGGCACTCAACACGAATAAGAACGTAAAGCTGTACTACAGCATCAGGGAGGTTGCCCAGCAGTTTGGCATCAACGAAAGCACGCTGCGCTATTGGGAGACGGAGTTTCCCGACCTGAAACCCAAGACGGTGGGGCAGAATGTTCGCCAATATACGCAAAAAGACATCGACCAAATCTCGGTGATTTACAACCTTGTGAAGGTGCGTGGCTTCAAGCTTTCGGCAGCCCGGAAGATGATGCACCAGAACCGTCAGGGCGTAGACCGTAGTGCCGATGTGCTGTCAACATTAACTGCCGTGCGCGATGAACTGAAGGAACTCAAGCATCAGCTTGACCAGATAGTGTAAGATCGCTTAGGGAGTAAATAGAACAGGAGGGGCTTTGAACGCGTGTTCAAGCCCCTCCTGCTGTTTGATGGCATCACTTGATCTCGACCATTCGGCAGTTGTGCTGCCTGACATAGTCAGTCTGCTGCGTCTGGTTGTTGCTGATGACGACGTTGGATGCGTCTTGAAGCAGGACTGCAGTGGCACAGTCGGTGTCGAAAACATTGTTGCGGATGATGATGTTCCGGTTAGGAAAGTCGGGCTGTTCGGGAGCCTCTGTGCCCACCATCACACAGGAAGCACCGTTGCCTTGGGCATGGGTACCGCAGTCGTAGATGTAGTTGTCTTCTATCAAGGCATACTCTACAGGCCCTGCTTCGCGCCAACCCATCTCGGCACCCAACTTGATAGCCGACAGGGTGCTGCCCGAAATAGCGTTGCCTCTGACCTCAATGTGGCGGGCCTTCAGCAGAAAGGCGCGCCCGTTCTGATAGTATACGCGGTTGTTTTCGATGGTGACCTTCGGAAAACGCGTGTAGTTGTACATGAAGAAGGCATTGGGGTCGTCCAGGCGGAGGGGACGGTCGAGCGTGATGTCGACGCACCATTCGGCCTCAGAGGCATTGACTTTCCTGACGACATAGCGCCCCTGCTCCTGCATGTTGCGGTTGTTGATGACGATCATCGTGTCGCCTCGTGAGGGATAGTCGAGCGACAAGGCATGCAGATCGGCCCCCTCGATGCGTATCTCGCACGAGCGTTGGTCGGACGAATGGGGACGGATGGAATAGTAGTAGTTGTGGATGTTGGTGCAGTCGTCGCCGTTTCCTTTGAAAATACTGTTGCGAATCGTGAGCTGACCACTGCACGACGTGAAGTGGGTGGCATCGGTTGTTGTCGAACTTACCAGCCCCGGTTGGGGCACAACCTTCAGGCCGTCGACCGTGATGTCTCGACACATGTGGCCCACGACGCCCATGCCTGAGTGGCTGAAGATGGTGACATCGCGGAGAGTTATGTCCTCAGACTCCTTGAGCATGATGCACGGGCGATAGTGGCCTCCGTAGCGAATCACGCAGACATCGCCCACCTTTGGCAACGGCTGCCGGCTGTCTTGCGGCATTGACATGTCGATGATTCCGGGTGAGACCAGCTGCATCTGTTCGGAACCTGCATAGTAGAAATGGCGCTGAAGCGGGTCGAAAAAATAGGTGCGTCCTTGGGCAATGCTGTCGATATGGGTGAAGAGAGCGGGGTCGAAGGCAAGCCTTACCCGGCTGCTATTGCAGTCGGTCACGCGGGCTTCGGTGGCTGAAGGACGCCGGGAAGTGATAGAGAGGCCCCGGAGTGTGACGTCCTTTGTCTGCGTAAACGTCAAGACTTGCATCCAGCCTTCGACGACGAAAGTGGCACCGGAGGCTTCGATATGCAGGTCGCGTGCGCCCGTGAAGTCGAGACCTTTCACAAAGGGTGCGTCGGGCTTGAACAGCTTCCATTGCACTTCAATGCCTCGTCCAAGGGCTCCGCTGACGGCTTTTCGCTCGATGTCTACGGCCTCTTCGTCGCGAAGAATGTAGGTTCCGGCGGGCACGAGGAGGGTGGTTCCGCGGTGCGTCCGGCAGTAGGCTGCAGCTTTCCGCAAGGCTTCAAGGTCGTTTCCAGTGTCGTTAGCCACGGTTCCGAAGTCGGAAACAGAGACGACCTTGCCAGCGTTGACGACAAGGCTGATTGTGGCTAAGCATATGAAGATCAAAAGCTTACGGAGTTTCATAAGGTTATCTTTCGGGGCTTTTCAGGGATTTCTCAACGGGAAGTTTTCCGGTTGCTGGCAAGAAAGCTTAGGTTTTAGCCTGAGAAGTCTTAGGTTTATTAAGGATAAAGCTATCCTTTCTCGGCAATAAAGCTATGACTTCTGACCCTAAAAGGGCACCTTTCTCGGCAGCAACCGAGAGGGATGCCCTTTTGAAGGGGCAGGGCAGCGGCTATCGGAGCATTTCCTTTACGGCACGTTCGAGCTGGGTGTCGTGGCCGATGAGGAAGTCTTCTGGTGTGTTGTAGACCTCGATGTCGGGATCGAGCTGGATGTTTTCGCCGAAGCGTCCGTCCATTCCCTGGCAGCCAACCTGAGGAATGCCGAACACCATGCCATTGATTAAGGTCTCCCACCATACGGCTGTCATCGTGCCAGCCACAGGAGTTCCGATGAGTTTGCCGATGCCCAAGGTCTTGTAGACCCACGGAAAACCGTGGCCATTGCTATAGTCGTCTTCGCACATCAGCACGCATGAGGGCTTGGTCCACTTGTTGTAAGGGTCGCTGCCGACGTACTTTCCATGCGGGATAAAGCGCTGATATTCGCGACCAGAGAGCAATGTGCAGAGGTCGTCGTGCAGCCATCCTCCGCCGTTGTGGCGCTCATCGACGATGACTGCCTCGCGGTTGCGGTTCTCGTCGCTGAGCAGTTCGCGGTAGGCTGTGCGGTAACTGTCGCTGTTCATGGCCTTCACATGCACGTAAGCCAGCCGGCCTCCCGAGAGCGAGTCGACCAACTGACGGTTGCGATCGACCCATCGGCGATAGAGCAAGTCGTTCTGTTGACTGAGTGAAATGGCCTTGATGACAACGTCGAAGCGTTTGTTGGTCTGCGGGTTGAGCACCGTCAGCCTGACTGGTTTGCCAGCCTTGCCGTCGAGCAGGGGCTGATGGTCGGTGCCTTTCTGCAAGGGTATGCCGTCGATTTGCTCAATGATGCAGCCCCGTTCTACGCCCGTCTTCTTCACAGCAAAGGGCCCGCGCTTGATGATTTCCTCAATCTTCAGGCCGTCACCTTCATAGGATGGGTCGAAGAAGGCTCCGAGATAGGCCGAAGAAAGCGTGGGACCTCCGGGGTAGTATCGGGCTCCAGTATGCGAGCCATTGAGCTCTCCAAGCATCTCACTGAGCATCTCTCTGAAGTCGTATTCATTGCTGATATGGGGCAGAAAACGGCGGTAAGCCTCGCGGTACATGTCCCAGTCTGTGCCATGAAGGTCTTCGACGTAGAACTTGTCTTTCACCTGTTGCCAGATGTGATCGAAGATATATGCACGTTCCTTGTAAGGCTGATAGTTGAACACGGTTTCGAAGTCGATGCTCTTCTGGTCGTTCTTGCCAAGGTCAATCTTCTTGATGCCGCCACCGGAGCACAGGAAAATCTGCTTGAAGTCTTTGTCGGCCACCATGCGTCCGGCCACTCCGCGCATCACCCGCTCGGTCTTGTTCTCCTTGAGGTCGTGCTTCCAAAGGTCGAGACCGCCCTCAAAGGCCGACTGATAGTAGAGGGTATCGCCCCCCGGAGACAGTATGGCATCGCCTAAACGAGAAGAGTTGACGGTCAGACGGGCCACGCGGTCACGGCAGTTTTCAAGGTCGAATACCAGTTCGGGAACCTTCTTCTCGTCGGCTTTTCCACTGTCTTTCCCCTTCTTCTTGCCTTTCTTGTCGCTGTCTTTCGGCTTCTTGTCGCCGTCTTTTGAAGCATCGGCCGAGGTGTTGTCTTTCTTGGCTTCCTTTTGGGCCTCGTCCATCAGGGCGCGTTCTTCCTTGGTCATGCGGAAGCGTTCATAGGCATCAAGGTCGAAGAACATGATATAGATGTCGCTTTCGGCACCCCAGCTGCCATGGCTTCGGTAGCCGGCACGGTCGCTTTCGAAAATCATCGCCTTGCCTCCAAGTGCCCATCGTGCCGAGCCTTCGCTGTATCCACTCTGGGTGAGGTTGTGAATCTCTCCGTTAGCAACATTAACAAGTGCCACGTCTTGGCTGTTCCATCCCCCGTGACCGATGTAACTCGACAGCAGCCAGCGTGAGTCCGGGCTCCATTCAAACCACTCGTCTCCGTCACTATAGGAGAAGTTGAAGTCTTTCTCCATCACTCGGCGCACCGACTTTGTCTGCAGATCCATCACACAAAGCGCACCGCGGTCTTCGATGAAGGCCAGCAATTTGCCGTCAGGACTGTATTGTGGCTGGAACGAAGTGACGTCGGTCTGCGTCAGTCTTTCCTCCTCTATGGCCGTGGCATAGGTGAAACGCTTCTCTTCAGGCTTTGTCAGCTTGGCCTGATAGATCTGCCAATGTCCGTCACGTTCGGCAGCATAGGCGATAGAACGGCCATCGGGTGCAAACGAGATGGAACGCTCTTGTTCGGGAGTATCGGTGATTTGCTTGGTGGTACGGTATTCGGTTGACGTGACGAATACGTCGCCACGCAGCACAAAGGCCACCTCCTTGCCGTCGCGAGAGATGGCAATCTCGCTGGCTCCCGACGTGCGAACTTGGCGGATAAGGTCTTTGTCCTGTCGGTCGGTCGTGATGCTGATCAGGACCTTCTTGGGCTGTTCTCCCTCTCTAAGGGTATAGATCTCGCCGTCATAGCTGAAGCAAAGAGTGCCATTTTTGGCAGCAGAGAGATAGCGGACGGGATGGTTTTTCAGACTTGAAAGCTGTTTCTCAGCACCGCTAAGCATGCGGTGATAGACATTGCCGGTGCCGTCTTGCTCGCTGAGATAGTAGAAAGACTGCCCGTCAGAAGCCCATATGGGGTTGCGATCTTCACCTGGGAAGGTGGTCAACTTGGTGTGTCTGCCATTGCTGACGAGCCAAATGTCGCGGGCAATAGGCGACTTATGGTGCTTGCGAAACTCGTCTTCATAACCTTTCTTGTCGTAGTAAAGGGCGTCGCCTTGGGCATTCAGCTGCAAGCCTTCCATGGTTAATGCCGAATAAAGGCGCGGACTGCCTCCCTCTGTTGCCACTTCGTATACCTGAGGAAACTGTGCACTTGGGAAGATGATCGACTGGGCCGTCGGCATGATGTATGTCTGAAACAGCACGGTATGGGCGTCCTTGAACGTCAGAGGAATTTCGTTTCCGCTGGTTGTTGTCAGCCTTCTTGGCTCGCCCCCCACCTTATTAATAATATATATGTCGAGACTTCCTTCGCGACTTGATGCGAATGCTATCTGCGATCCGTCAGGGCTCCAGACGGGATAGGCTTCGTAGGCTGCATTGGTTGTGAGCTGCTGTGCCTCTCCTCCCATTGAAGAAACGGTGAAAAGGTCACCCTTATAGGAGAACACAATGGTCTTTCCGTCTGGCGAAATAGCGCAATGGCGAAGCCACAATGGTGCTTCTTGTGCCTGTGATGTCATGGCAAAGGCCATGAGAAAACAGGTGAAAATCTTTCTGAACATAATTATAATATTTGTTGAATGTCTTGCAAACCGTCAATTTTTTTCAGGTTTTCCATGACGACTCTTACCTCGTCGCGATCGTGAACCCGCAACTCTATGCTGCCGTCGAAGATGCCTTTATCGCTCGATATGGTGACGCGGTGAATGTTGACGTCAAGTTCTCCAGAGATGACTTCTGCCACATCATGAATCATTCCCTTGCGGTCAATACCCTGAATCTGGATGGTAGCGTCGAAGAAAAGCTCTTTGTGCATGTCCCATTTGGCGTCAAGAATGCGGTTTCCGAAACTTGATTTCAGCTTAGTGGCAATGGGGCAAGTGCGTTTATGGATCTCAATTCGCTGCTTGTTGTTAATGAATCCCAAGGCGTCATCACCTGGAATGGGGTGACAACAGTTCTTGAAGATGTAGGATTCGATGGTCTGTTCGGTGATGACGACAGGCTTCTTTTTGTTGAAATCGCTGTCAACAACGTATAGCTTGTCTTCGGTATTCTCGCTTTTTGGTTTGTCATGCAGGAAAGGAACGTATTTTCTCCAGCTTGTCGAAGATGAATTCCCTTTCTTCTTTCCTTTTTTTCGTATGGCATCGATATCCTTTTCGCTTAGCAGAATGGCTTTTTTTCCCAATGCGAGAAAAAGGCTGTCGTGCTTTTGCAGGTCGTGAAACTCGCAAAGAGAATCAAGAACTCCAGTCGTAAGTTCCAGCTCATTTTGCTGAAGCCAGTCGTTAAGAATCTTCTCTCCCTTGCGTTGTGTCTCACGGTCTTCTCGCCGAAGCATAGACTGAATCTTTGACTTGGCCTTGGCTGTGCTTACGAATGTAATCCAGGATGGCTGGACATGCTGGGCTTTTGAAGTAAGAATCTCTACCTGATCTCCACTCTGTAACTTGTGGCTGAGTGGCACAAGTTTGTGATTGACCTTGGCCCCAATGCAGTGAGAACCGAGGAAAGTGTGGATGGAAAAGGCAAAATCAAGCGCAGTACAGCCTGCCGGCATGGTCTTGATTTCGCCCTTTGGAGTGAATACAAATATCTCAGATGCAAAAAGATTGAGCTTTATGGCATCGAGAAAGTCCATCGCATCGGGCTGCGGATCATCGAGAATTTCCTTGATAGTCTTCAGCCAGTCGTTGAGTTCTCCTTCGTCTTCGCCAATCTCAGCTCCGTCTTTATATTGCCAATGGGCGGCAAACCCCTGTTCTGCAACCTCATGCATGCGGTCGGAACGTATCTGTACTTCTATCCATCGACCCTGTCTTGACATCAAAGTTACATGCAAAGCTTGGTATCCATTGGCCTTAGGATGGTTAAGCCACTCCCTCATCCGGTCGGGATGGCTGGTGTAGATCTTGCTTAAAGCCACGTAAATGTTGAAGCATTCATTGATCTCCTCCTCACGTTTCTTAGGCGTAAAAATGATTCTGACGGCAAGAATATCATATATTTCCTCGAAGGTGACATTCTTATTCCTCATCTTTGTCCAGATGGAATAAGGTGTTTTTACCCTTGCTTTGATTTCATATTTGATACCCATCTTGTCGAGAGCCTCGTGGATTGGTTCCGTAAATTGTTCAAAAAGACGGTCTCGCTGTTCCTTGGTGAAGGAAAGTTTGTTGGTGATTGCCTGATATTCCTCCGGATGTTCGAACTTGAAACTGAGGTTCTCCAGTTCACTTTTGATCTTGTTTAGCCCCAGTCTATTGGCTAAAGGCGCATATATATAGAGGGTCTCTCCTGCTATTTTATATTGTTTATTGGCAGGTTGCGACTCTAAAGTACGCATGTTATGCAGCCTGTCACAAATCTTAATAAGGATGACTCTGATGTCATCACTCATTGTAAGCAATAACTTTTTAAAGTTTTCTGCCTGTGCAGAAGCCTGGTCGCCAAATATTCCTCCTGATATTTTTGTCAACCCATCTACGATTTGAGCGATTTTAGGTCCGAAGATGTTTGCAATGTCTTCTACCGTATAGTCAGTATCCTCTACGACATCATGCAGCAGTGCTGAGCAGATACTCGTTGATCCAAGTCCCATTTCTTCGCTTGCTATGAGCGCCACGGCAATGGGGTGCATGATGTAAGGTTCGCCTGAAAGTCTTCTGACACCCTTATGAGCCTGCTTGGCAAAGTTGAAGGCTTTTGTGATGATGTCTATTTTTTTTCGGTGAGGTGAAGAAAGATATGATTTCTGAAGTCTTAGGAAAGCTTCATTGATCATTTGTTCTTCGGCCAGTTCTCGCTCAGTCTCGTTGATGTTAGGTTCGTCCATAGAGATGGTTTTAGGGGTTTATGCTTGGCTGCCGACAGTTTCGTTGACGATTTTATTTGACTCTTATCTTTTGTCCTGCCTTGATGGTATTGCCTTTGATTCGGTTCAGACTGCGCAGTTTTGCCACGGTGGTATGGTTGCGTTTTGCGATGGCTCCCAGCGTGTCTCCTTTGCGAACTGTCACTCTTGAGGCTCCTTTCGCAGAACGACTTGACTTTGATGGTCGTTTCAGAGCTGCCATTTGTGCTTCATTTACGTCTACTTCTGTGCGCTTGGTGAGCAGTTCTTCTGCATTATATGCGTAAATGGCTTCTTCTTGATCGATAAAGTTATTGATGATGTTTGCGGGCAATCTCAGGTCCATCGGGCGAGTACTTCCGTTGATGATGTTGCGCCGATATTGTGGATTGAGTTCCTTTATCTGGTTGATGTCTACGCCCAAAACCTGTGCTATCTGTTCGAAGTGTACATCACGATTCACCATCACCGTGTCGGTTTTCGTAGGAAGTGTAGTTATCATTGGGCAGATGTTGTGTTCGCAATAGTAGTTCATCACATAGTTGGCTGCAATGAAAGCTGGGACGTATCCTCTTGTTTCCCGTGGGAGATAGGGGTATATCTGCCAGTAGTCTTTGCTGCCTCCTGCCCGGTGCATGGCCTTGCTTACGTTCTCAGGTCCGCAGTTATAGGCTGCGATTACGAGGTTCCAATCGCCGAATATCTTATAGAGGTCGCTTAGATAGTGTGCCGCGGCATAGGAGGATTTTACGGGATCGCGGCGTTCATCGTAGAGGGAATTGACCTCAAGTCCATATTGTTTGCCTGTTGCCAGCATGAATTGCCACAGACCTGTAGCCCCGACACGCGACACGGCATTGGGGTTTAATGCCGACTCTATGACTGGCAGATACTTTAATTCGAGCGGGATGCCGTAGGATTCCAATGCCTGTTCGAATATGGGCATGTAGAAGTTTGCTGCACCGAGCATGATGCTTACCGAGCGTCTGAGCCTGTTTGTGTAGCGGTCGATGCAGGCCATTACGGCATTGTTGTAGGCCATCTCCATTACGGTCGGCAGGCTTCCGAGGCGCTGTACATAGGTGTCTTTGTCGTATACGGGATTGACGTCGGGCAGATTGCAGCCTTCGTCGGGTTGCAAGTATGCTTGAGTGTGGAATAAGGACAGCAGACTGTCCACGTCTTGTGTCATGCCTTCTGGCAGGTCGATGATTTCTTGTTTGCCTTGTTCGTCGGTCACAGTGATTTCTGTATTTTCGTATTGTGCCCATGCCGGGGTAGAGAATACAAGAATCATTGTGGCTGCTAATGTCTGTAGTTTTTTCATTTTATCTTGTTTTAGAATGTAAAACTGCATTGCAGTCCTAATGCATTTGACTTTATTGGGTCGCGTTCTACGGGGTTGTTGAGCAGTATAGGTTCTACTCTCAGGCTCAGGTCGTCGCTGATATCGAATTCTGAAAGCGATGCGTCTACGTAGGCATCGACGACACTGATGGCATAGACGCCCACGAGTACGAAGAAGCTCATGTCGCGCCATCGGCGGAAACGATCCTTGCGACTCTTGAAAAGCTTCTCGTAACGCGACTGGTTTGTGCTGTTGATTTGTGCGCCAAGATGCATGAACTGGTCGTAGGATCTGGTCTCTGGATCATTGTCCATAAGGTCCATATAGGCCTGTGAATAGTCACGATACATCATGTTGTTCCAGCGCATGGCATAGGCACACCCTACAAATCCGCCATAGACGATGGGCAGTTTCCAGTATTTATGGTTGTATATTTGCCCTGCTCCAGGTATTACGAGTGCCAGCCACATGGCTCTTTTGGGGTCGGGATGCCATGTGCTCCAGTCGCGTTGCTGCCGGCCTTTCTGTTCCATTCTGGCCAGTTTCCGCTGCTGTTTCTTGCTTAGCAGGTTGCCTATGTCGGAGGTATCGGTGCTGAAAATGGCATTATTGTCAGTGCCGACAGCCTGTAAGATGGCGTCATGGCTGTCGAGAAGGGTTGCCGTTTGCGTGCTGTCTGGTTCCTGTGCAAGGGCATAAAGCGAACCGACAACGAGCATGGCTGCCGTCAAAAGCGTGCGTGATATGTGCTGACAGACTGTTTCCAAAGCCTCGGAAGGGTTGTTTTACTTGAGTTGATCGAGCAGTTTCGTGATGCGTTCCAGCTCGTCGGTGTCGGCAAATGGAATGCTGATTTTCCCTTTTCCTTTCGGTGAGATGCTGAGCTGTACGTTGGCATTGAAGAGTCTTGCCAGTTTCTTTTTGAACGAAGCATACTCTTCAGGCACTTTTGTCTTGGCTGCAATCATCTTCTTTACGGCTTGGATGTCTTGTCCGCTTTTTATCTGTTTGACGATGTCTTCGACTTTCCTGACCGAGTATCCGTTCTTTTGTATGTCGCGGAACAGCTTGATTTGCTGCGACGGACTGTCGATGGAAAGCAAGGCACGTGCGTGTCCTTGGTCGATCTCTTTCTTCTGCAAGGCCATCTGAACTTGTGCCGGAAGTTTCAGCAACCTGAGGAAGTTGGCCACGGCTGCGCGGCTTTTTCCTACCCGTTCGGCTACTTTCTCCTGCGTCATTCCGCTTGTTTCCAGCAGGTGTTGGTAGGCGAGTGCTATTTCTATCGGGTTGAGGTCTTCGCGCTGTATGTTCTCGACGAGTGCCATTTCCATGACGTTCTCGTCGTCTATCGTACGGATATAGGCTGGTATGGCGGTGAGCCCGGCCAGCTGTGAGGCGCGCCAACGGCGTTCTCCTGCCACGATCTGGTATCGGTTGTTGCCGGTTTCGCGCAGGGTTATGGGCTGAATGATGCCTATTTGCCGGATGCTGTTGGCCAGTTCTTGCAGTGCTTCTTGGTCGAAGTCACGCCGGGGTTGATTGGGATTGGCGTCTATTTGGCTGATGGGAATCTCGTTGATGGTCGACGATCCACCTGTGCTTACGTTGTCGTTTGAGATGAGTGCGTCGAGTCCTCTGCCGAGCACATTGCTCTTTGCCGAGTTGCCATATTTCTTTCTTACGGGCATGTTGTCGTGGTTTTTAGGATGGGTGTTAGCTGTTTTTGCTGATGATCTCTTCGGCCAGTTTCATGTGGTTCTTAGCTCCGGTGCAGTCAGCGTCGTATAAAATGGCCGGCAGTCCGTGGCTTGGTGCTTCAGAAAGCTTCACGTTGCGCTGTATGACTGTCGTGAAAACCAGCTCTTGGAAGTGGCGTTTCACCTCGTCGTATATCTGGTTTGCCAGTTTGAGTCGTGAGTCATACATGGTGAGCAGGAAGCCTTCGATCTCGAGTTTCGGGTTGAGTCGGCTCTTGATAATCTTGATGGTGCTGAGCAGTTTAGTGATGCCTTCGAGGGCGAAGTATTCGCATTGCACGGGAATGATCACCGAGTTGGCTGCCGTAAGCGAGTTGACTGTGATGAGCCCGAGCGACGGAGCACAGTCGATAAGGATATAGTCGTAGTCGGCAAGGATGGGTTCCAGCAGCTTTCTCATCACGCGTTCACGGTGTTCTACGTTAAGCAGTTCGATTTCGGCGCCTGCGAGATTGATGTGGCTGGGTATGATGTCAAGGCCTTCGATGTCGGTAGTGTAGATGGCGTCGTGTACGTCGGCGTTGTCGATGATGCACTCATATAGCGAGCAGTCGATTTCTCCGAGGTTGACTCCCAGTCCGCTTGAAGCGTTGGCCTGTGAGTCAGCATCGACGACAAGCACTGATTTCTCCAGTGTGGCAAGCGATGCAGCGAGGTTGATGGTTGTGGTTGTTTTGCCTACTCCGCCTTTTTGATTTGCTAAAGCGATGATTTTTGCCATGATGCTTATCTTGTTTCAAGAGTTCCACTTTTTTCTGTTTTGCGGTTTTCTGATGAGGTCTGACGAGGTCAGCAGTCGTCTTTCTTCCGCGCTTTTTGCTTTGCAAAGTTAGTGATTTTCCATGAGACTACCGCAAAACGCCTTGCAAAATTAACAAAAACCCGCAATTTATTGAGATTAATTTCGATTTGAGCGTTTCTTCAAAGATATTCATTTTTGAAACGGTTTGTAAAAATAATTAGTAGTAGATAAAAGCTTCTTTGAAGGAAAAGGGAAGGGTTGCGAAGGAGAAAACACAGGCTTCTTTTCGGCTTCTCTATGACTTTTTGCCGGCTTCCCGCCGTCTTCTCGGCGAGAAAGGATAGCTTTCTCGCTCACAGAACAAAGACTTCTGGGTGTAAAAATTGCCATTTCTTGCTAATAAACAATAGTTTTCTCGATCATAAACATGTCCTTTCTGCACTGCCTTCGGAAGGACTTTTCTCGCTTTCTTTTTCTTCTCGTCTGATAATCAGTTGTTTGTGTGCTCGGCATCTTTTCTTGAATTTTTTGACAAAAATCGGTCTCTTGCCGTGGTTGGCTTGTTTTTGCGAGTTTCTTGCTCGAATCTTGTAAATATAATTCATAACTTCTGACGTCCGTTTTTCTTCTCCGTCAGCTTGCCGACAGTCGTTGTTGCGGGCCTTTTCCGATAACGATTTTTTGGGGAAGTGGCGGTTTTCTCAGTCCTTTTTTGTAAATTTGCACACTCACAGAAAGGTGAATATATGCAACAAAAACCACTCATATTGATTTCAAACGACGACGGTTACGAGGCCAAGGGCATCCGTTCGCTCGTTGACATGCTGCGCGACATGGCCGACATCCTTGTCTGTGCGCCCGACTCTGCACGTTCAGGCTATGCATGTGCCTTCTCTGCCGTTCCGCCGTTGACGCTCACTCGTCGCGACAATATGGGCGAAGGCGTCAAAGTTTGGTCGTGTTCGGGCACGCCAGTCGACTGCGTCAAGCTGGCCTACGACCAGTTCTGCCGGGATAGAAAGCCCGATCTTGTGCTCGGAGGCATCAACCATGGCGACAACAGTACAGTCAATGCTCACTATTCAGGCACAGTGGGCGTGGCCCTTGAAGGCTGCATGAAATACCTGCCTTCGATAGCCTTCTCGTCGTGTAACTATAGCCCTGACGCCGACTTTTCTCCACTGAAGCCCCTCGTAAGGCAGCTTGTTCAGAAGGCCTTAGACGAGGGAATGCCCCGAGGAGTGTGCTGGAACGTGAACTTTCCCGCCCTGAACGAGTTCAAGGGTCTTCGAGTAACACGCATGACAATGGGCCAGTGGATCAATGAGGTTGTTACCCAATGCCATCCGCGAGGCTATAATGTCCACTGGATGGTGGGCCACTATCGCAACGACGAGCCTGAGGCAGAAGACTCTGACCAGTGGGCCATCAACCACGGATATGTAGCCCTCACGCCCATCCGTCTTGACGTCACTGCCTACGACTACATGCCTGCGCTGCGCGCTTCGCTCGGCCTTTAGGGCATGGGCGCGCCCAATTGCAATTCTTTACACTTCATCATTCATCCCTCATACCCATTCCTTGTGAAGTACTATCTGATTGTTGGCGAGGCTTCAGGCGACCTTCATGCCTCACGACTCATGCATGCTCTGCAGCATGAAGACCCCGAAGCAGAGTTTAGATTCTTTGGAGGCGACCTCATGACGGCCGTCGGAGGCACCCGCGTACGCCACTATAAAGACCTTGCCTACATGGGATTCGTGCCCGTGTTGCTCCATCTTCCCACCATCTTCCGCAACATGAAGTTGTGCAAAAAAGATATCCGCGACTGGCAGCCCGATGCCGTTATACTGGTCGATTACCCAGGTTTCAACCTCTCTATCGCCAGCGACATCTCGCGCCGGAAGCAGCGTCGTCGCCGTGAAGCGGCGTCGGAAGGGGAGAGAACGGCCGACAGTCCGGCCGTCTACTACTACATCTCTCCCAAGATATGGGCATGGAAGGAATACAGAATCAAGAACATCAAGCGCGACGTTGACGAGCTCTTCTCCATACTTCCCTTTGAAGTGCCTTTCTTTGAGGAGTGCCATCACTATCCCATTCACTACGTAGGCAACCCTACAGCCGAAGAGGTTAGCCACTTCCAGCGCACCCATGACGAGACGTTTGAAGCTTTTTGCGAGCGTAATGGCTTGGAAAACACCCGCCCGATCATTGCCCTTCTTGCCGGAAGCAGGCGTCAGGAAATCAAAGACAACTTGCCGGCAATGGTCGAAGCTGCCAAGCATTTTGCAGGAGAATACCAACTGGTGTTGGCAGGAGCACCGTCGATTGACGACGGCTATTATGAGCCTTTCGTGGCAGGACAGCCCGTCAAGCTGGTGAGAAACCAGACCTATGAACTGCTCTCGCATGCCCATGCTGCCCTTGTAACGAGTGGAACGGCCACCTTGGAGACGGCCCTTTTCGGCGTGCCTCAGGTGGTTTGCTACGAAACACCCTTGCCTTTCCTGATCGGAAAGCTGCGAAAGATGGTGCTGAAAGTGAAGTATATCTCGCTTGTCAACCTGATTGCTGACCGTGAAGTGGTAAGAGAGCTGGTGGCCGACACGTTCACTGTCGACAACATCAGGCATGAACTGGAGGCTGTTCTCGGAGGTTCGTCGCGCAAGGTCATGCTTGAAGGCTACGAGGAAGTGAAGCGTCGTCTGGGAGAAGAGTCAGCTCCCGACAATGCAGCACGCATCATGACAGGCCTGCTTGCCGGGCGTTGAGCGCGAGAATGGATGGCCGGCAGCCCGTCAGTCGTCCTACACCTTATTATATATACAGGTGTCTGCCACGGATCAAGGCAGGCACTTTTTGGTTGAAACGGTCGGGAGGCGGACCTGAACCCTTGCACGACAGGGGCTCTTTGTGTGGTTTTCAGGATGTTCCCGTGGAGGCTTACGGCCTTTGGGAACGGCAATATAGATGACTTTCTTTAAGTTATACAAATTGTTAATTTAAAGAAAGGAATCAATCAATGCGTGAAATCAGAAAAATCAGAAGCTTGCTTGGCAAGCACGTTAAGGACCAGTCTGGTGCAGAAGGGATGCACTCGTTCTCGGCATTTGCAAGGAAAGAAATCGGGCTGGCGGTCGAAAACACGGCAAAAAACTATCAGACGGCCGTGAGGAAGTTTGAGGAATACATGAAGAACGACGACATTCGTGTGGAAGACATGGATGCATCGCAGGTGTATGGGTTCCAGAGATGGCTCCTCGATCAGGGCCTTTCGCGAAACACTTCCTCGTGCTACATGCGCTCGCTCCGCACCATCTACCGGCGGGCCATTGAGGAGTATGGGCTGGAAAGAGTGGCCGAGCCGTTCAGAAGGGTCACCACTACGGTGCAGAAGACCCGGAAAAGATCGATCAAAAAGACCGACCTCCGGCGCCTGATGGAGCTCGAACTCGGGGATGAACCCCACCTGGCGCTGGCACGCGACATCTTCCTTTTCAGCTTCTATGCAATGGGTATTGCCTTTATCGACGTGGTCAACCTGAAGAAAGAGAATGTCGTCGCCGGCCACATTGAGTACAGACGTCATAAGACAGGGCTGCTGGTCAGGGTGAAAATCGAGCCTTGTATGCAGGTGATTATGCGAAAATACAGGCAGAGAAAGTCCGACTTTCTCTTCCCCATTCTGCACAATTCAAGCTATACTTCGCAGCTTCGTCTCTACAACTATCGTCTGTCAAGATTGTCGGCTTTGGCCAGGCTTTCGACCCCAATCACTTCGTATGTTGCCCGTCATACGTGGGCAAGCATGGCCTATAACAAGAACGTTGAGCTCTCTGTTATCTCACGGGGCATGGGGCATAACAATCCCGAAACGACCCTCATCTATATCCGAGGCATCAATGACTGCAAGCTGGAAAAGGCCAACAGGGGCATCATCGAGAGCGTAAGATACGAGCAATGAGGCCGGCATCTGGAAGCATTGCCGGGGACGACGGATCCGGAGGTGCCCGAGAAAGCTTAGCTTTTAGGGTGAGAAGTCTATGGGTTCTGGGCCAGAAAGCTATGGGTTATTGGCATGAAAGCTAAGGTTTCTCGGGCTAAACCCTTAGCTTTCTCGCCGGCAAGTCTTGGAAAGGCGGGCGTGAAAGGTGGACGTTCTTGCTATAAGAGCGACTCCAACTCGCTGACGGCCAGCGACAAATCGTCGGCGAAACGGCTGTGGTCGCGCAGGAAATCCTGACGGCCGTGGGCCAGACGGGCATAGAGTTCGGGGCTCATGCCGTCGGTGTACGACGCGATGGCCTGCTCGATGTCGTCGCGTTGCCAGTCGAGTGTGGAGTGGATGTATATGCGCAGCTTCTGATGAAAGAAGCTGTAGGCGGTCTCGATGCTGTCGCGGGTCGTCATGATGTTGCAGGCTGGTCGTAGCCGATGGGGCGCATCTGCCGCTGCGTCTCGCTGTATACATAGCCGTGCAGGCGGAGATACTGCTTCAGTTCGCTGACGTCGCGGCCGAAGCTGAAGCACAGTTGCTCTAGGGAGTCGAACTCTTCGTCGCGCAGTAGCATGTTGATGCTCGACACGAGTATGGCAGGGTCTTTGGGAAGATGGTCCATCGTCTTGCGGGTTAAACGGTTGTTTCCTGTGGCGTACGGTGGCCGTTCAGGCCGTGAAAGGGGAGTCCTCGCTTTTTTCATGGCACGCTTCGTCACCGTCGTCGCTATCGGATGCGAAGGTAGCAAATGATTTGTATTCACGGCGTCTTTTCACAAACAATAACACAAAAAATCGGCCTTCAGGCGCTATTTTTCTGAAATCACCGGCAGGTTTCAGTGATTTTTCGTATATTTGCAGTTGGTTTTGAACCGAAAGTTCTCAGCCAAGACATATTTGCTCTGAAGCCTCTCAATCACCACCACGCGCAAAAGAGCAACACACGTTACAGGAGCTGCACCTGAAGGGCGCAGATTTCTCCCATATACGTGTGTGGTTTGTGGTGAACCGAGAGGCGTATGGCGAAAGTCTGCGCTCCTTTTGTTTATTATTAACTAAAAACTGAATGATATGAAAAGAGTTTTATCGATTGTCATGCTGCTGGCCATGTCGATGGCCATCTATGCGCAAAAAGAAGTAACAAAGTTTCTCGGAATCCCCGTAGACGGCACCAAGTCGGCCATGATTCAGAAACTGAAAGTCAAAGGATTCACCTATAACGCGACTGGAGACTATCTGGAAGGTGAGTTCAATGGGAGTCAGGTAAATGTCTTTATAGTGACAAACAACAACAAGGTTTGTCGAATTATGGTGGCAGATAAGAGCACTGTAGACGAAGGCGACATAAAAATCCGCTTCAACAATTTGTGCCGTCAGTTTGAGAGAAACAAGAAATATGGAAAAACTCCGTTCGGAGACCATATGATTTCCGATGATGAAGACATCTCCTATGAGATCACTGTGCACAACAAACAGTATCAAGCAATGTACTTTCAGAAGCCGGAAGCAGAAGGTTTGGATGAGGATTCAGATGAATATAAGGAGAAGGAACTTGACTGTTTTGTTAACAAGTCGGTTTGGTTTACGATTGGTGAATTATATGGGAAGTATTACATTGCAATGTTCTACGACAACGAATACAACCGCGCCCACGGGGAAGATCTGTAGGAACAAGGGCATTTGACGGGCAGAAAGACGCCCGCCAAGGCATAAAAAAGGCCGATTCGCCTGCTTTACCGAAAGAGGTAAAGGGGCGAATCAGTCGTTTTCAGAGAGTCTTTCGAGCAGACGCCGGCAGCCAAGGGCAACGTCTCGCCAGGTCGACTCAAAGTCTCCTGTATACCAAGGGTCGGCCACGTCGCCGGGACGTGGCGTGAAGTCGAGCAGCAGGTGTATCTTGTCGTCGGGATCTCCGCCACAGATGCGCGTCATGTTGCGCAGGTTCCACGAGTCCATCCCTATGAGAAGGTCGAAACGACGGTAGTCGTCGCGGGTCATCTGGCGGGCCGTCTTGCCCTTGCAACCAATGCCATGCTCGGCAAGTTTGCGCCGAGCCGGGGGATAAACCTCATTGCCAATCTCCTCAGTTGATGTGGCTGCCGACTCGATATGGAACGCTTCCCCGCGACCTGCCTTAGCTACAAGGTCTTTCATGACGAACTCTGCCATCGGGCTACGGCAGATATTACCGTGGCAGACGAATAGTATGCGATGCTGTTTCATGTGATGTCTTGATAGTCGGGAATGCCTTTGACAAAGGCATATTGACGGGTTTCGTAGTCAATATGGCAGCAATAGTGCTCAAGACCATTGCTGACAATGACGTAGTCTACATGCAGAAGTGTGTTGTAAGCCATAGCCTGGTCGAACACTTTCGGGGTGATGGCGACGCTCGGAGCTTTGTATTCAATGATCATTCGGGGACAAAGATGGGTGTCGTAAAGCACGCTGTCGGCCCTGAGTTGCTTGTCTCCAACCGTCAGAGCAACCTCGTTTGCAAGCAAGGAAGCTGGGTATCCTTTGTGGTCTATCAGGTAGTGAATGAAGTGTTGACGCACCCATTCCTCGGGAGTCAGGGACACATATCGCCGGCGAAGCACGTCAAAAATCACGGGATGTTCGCGAGTACCCGACAATTTTATTTCAAAAGATGGTAGGTTTAATCGAATCATTTTCGTAACTTTGCACATCATATGCACTGACAACAGCCCCGGAAAGGCTGATAAAGGCGTCAACATTAGTCTCTGCAAAGATACGAATTAATTCCATAAACGCAAAAAATCTGATGGCAGAAAAAAAAATGTCAGCGACATACGAGTCTGTTATGAAGGCTCTGAAACAACGACAATACGCTCCCATTTATATCTTAATGGGGGAGGAGTCGTACTATATAGACCGGATATCCGACTATATCGCAGACAATGTCCTGATGCCTGAAGAGCGCGACTTTAACCAGACTGTCCTGTTTGGGGCAGATGTGACGCCGTCGCAGATAGTCGATATGGCCAAGGGATATCCCATGATGGCCCAATATCGGGTAGTCATCGTCAAGGAAGCACAGGCTCTTCGCGGGCTTGAACCGATCGAAAAATACTGTGAACACCCGGTAGCAAGCACCATCCTCGTGCTCTGTCATAAGAATGGAACAATCGATCGCAGGAAAAAAATCATCGCAAAAGCCGAGGCTGCTGGGGTGGTTTTTGAAAGCAAAAAGATGAGAGATTACGAACTTCCCAGCTTTGTCACAACCTATTTGCAGCAAAAAAATGCCACGATTGACAGGAAAGCTGCGGCAATGGTGGCAGAAAGCATAGGGGCAGATCTTAACAGATTAACATCAGAACTCGACAAAGTGCTGATCTCTTTGCCAAAAGATCAGCTGAATATCACTCCCGATATCGTGGAAAGACAGATAGGAGTGAGCAAAGAATTCAATGCCTTCGAGCTCAGAAATGCAATCGTAAATCGGGATGTTTTCAAGGCAAACCAAATTGTGAATTACTTTGACAAAAACCCGAAAGCTGGTTCTCTTTATTCTTTACTCCCTCTACTGTTCAATTACTTCCAAAATTTGATGATTGCCTATTATGCTCCTCAACGGAATAATGAGAATAGTTTGGCCCAGTATTTGGAACTGAAAGGAGGGTGGGCTGCTCGCGATTATGCCACTGGACTCAGAAATTATCCAGGAGGAAAGACCCTGCAGATCATCTCGAAAATCAGAGAAATTGATGCTAAAGGCAAAGGGTTGGACAACCCAAACACGACATCTGGCGACCTTATGAAGGAGCTGATATTTTTCATTTTGCATTAATTCTTCAGCTAACTTTTCCTGATCTTTTTCCTAAATTCTTTGGGTTCTTAGATTGAATCCAACAGGTTTGTTCTTAGAAAACTAACCATTCTTGTGCATGTCAGATTGTGTTTTCTTCCATAGTTTTTCTGATTTATAGGAGTAAAAGTACCGTTTTTTAGGCAAAAATCACCCTATTCTACTGCAAAAAACAGCCACTTTATCCCCCAATTTGGTCCAAAAATAAGCAAAAATGCTTCTTTTTCGTTCTAAAAATGAAAATTTATCATACAAGAAAAAACTACCGAAAACCCCGATAAACAGGGCATTCTTGCTCATTTTTGCTGTCTCATAATTCGAAAATTCAGAAGATTTCTTTCCGTAATATCAAAACAAGCAAATTTTAAGAAAATATCTCTATTAATTGCTTTCAATATTTATATTTAACCCATTTTTACATTTTCAACCGTAAACAATATAAATTACATCATTAAATATCTTAGAATTGATTTATATTTTAAAATCTGAATTTACCATAAATCAATAGAATTATAAGATGTAAGTAACATTATTATCGTAAATTTATGAATGGATTTAAGATGATAAATAGTTGAATATACAATAATTTTCGCAATCATTATATGACTTATTTTCAGTCAATTAGTGAGATTTGTGATTGCTTTTTGCGGAATTTTTGAATAAAAAGAAGGCTAAAAACTGTATATTTGCTCTTATTGATGAATTTGTTTCAAAAGTAAATAAATATGAGTCAAAAAGTTGTTTTGTTTGATTAAAGATTGATAAGTGGTCGGCGTTTTCTTGTGAATTTTAGAATTTATAATTATAAAGGAAATTTTATTTTATGATGATTAATTTGAATTTATTCACTAAATTAAATCATTAATTATTGAAATACATTTTCTAAATTAAAAATTTGCAAGTTCCATTTTTTTGTTTTACCTTTGTAAAGTCTTAAATAATGGGTGTTTTTTCCACTAAAAGTAACTACAATGGACATAAAAGATCGTATTCGTCAACTGATGGTTTCTCAGCAGATGAACCAACAAAGCTTTGCTGAAGAGCTTGGCATCTCTGCTCCATCGCTTAGTAATATCTTTAATAGCAAGTCAAACCCGAGCCTGTTTCATGTCGACGCTATCAAGAAAAGATTTCCGGCTATCAATCTTGACTGGTTGCTTTATGGCCAGGGTCCGATGTTTTTTGACGAGCATTCTTCTGGTGATCAGCCAGAGGTGTCGTCGGCTTCCGGTCAGTCTGTGACTCTGAATGCTCAGGAGCAAGTTCTTGATTTCGGCCGAAGCTCCTCCTCTTCCCCTTCGGTTGTCCGGGACCAGTCTTACGGTTTGCGAGGGCAAAACGTGCCTCAAAATGTGGGAAATGAGACTGTGAAAATTGTTGACAAAGTGCCTCGTAAGATAACAGAGATACGAATCTTCTACGATGATCAGACGTGGGAGACCTTTTTACCTAAGAAATGAATGTCAGAACCCTCGCAGTTTTTCTCATGCTGCGGGGGTCTTTTTTTGCTTTTTAGTTGTTTCTTAGGTGCGATTTCGGTTGCTTTTCGGACAGGATTTGTGTCAGTTTTTCTTGTGTTGTGTGGTGGATTTTGGACTTTTCTGTTGTTTCTTAGGTGCGATTTCGGTTGCTTTTCGGACAGGATTTGTGTCAGTTTTTCTTGTGTTGTGTGGCCGTTAATCTTCTATTTTAGTGCAAAATAGTTTCATATAGATTTGGTGGTATGGGTTGCTTTTTTGTAATTTTGCATCATCATTTTTAATTTTCATGCGCCGATTATAGGATGAAGAAGTTTTTATTAGACCTTATAGTCACGAGTATTGAGTCACTTTCCGACCGTCATTTCTTGCTGAAGCTGACCCACGCTGAGCCTTTGCCTGCTGCACTTCCCGGCCAGTTCGTTGAGGTGCGGGTCGACGGTTCTCCCTCTACTTTCTTACGAAGGCCCATTTCTATTAATAATATTGATCGCGCACGCAATGAGCTTTGGCTGCTTGTTGCAGCCGTTGGAAGCGGCACGCGCAGGCTCTCTCAGTTGCATGTCGGCGACACTTTGAACTGTCTTTTGCCTCTTGGCAACTCGTTTTCGCTGCCCCGTGCGGGCGAGCGCAAGCTGCTTGTTGGCGGAGGAGTGGGCATGGCGCCGATGTATTTTCTTGGCAAGTCGATGTGCGATCATGGTTTTCGTCCCTCGTTTCTGCTTGGGGCGCGCACGGCTTCCGATGTGTTGCTGATCGACGAGTTCCGTGAGTTAGGCGATGTCTATGTGACAACCGAGGACGGTTCGCTTGGCGAACAGGGCTTTGTGACCAACCATTCCGTGCTTGCCGGGGCTGAAAATCCGCCGCAAGTGGGCCGTGATGCGCTGTCGGATGCCCTCCCTTTGTCTGCAGAAGCCGATGGAGAGTTGCCGGGTAAGCCGGCCAAGGTGCCCTTGACGGCTTTTGACAGTATTGCTACTTGCGGTCCTAAGCCCATGATGATGGCCGTTGCCCGTTATGCCAAGGCTCACGGTTTACGTTGTGAAGTGTCGCTTGAAAACATGATGGCTTGTGGCTTAGGTGCCTGCCTTTGCTGTGTGGAGAAGACCACGACGGGCAATCGTTGTGTGTGCAAAGACGGTCCTGTATTTAATATTGACGAATTGTTATGGCAGATTTAAGTGTTTCCATCGGTTCTCTTCAGTTGAGAAACCCCGTGATGACAGCCTCCGGCACGTTCGGCTATGGGCTGGAGTTTGCCGATTTAGTGCCTCTCAACGAGCTTGGAGGCATCATTGTCAAGGGCACGACCCTTCATCCTCGTGAGGGAAATGACTATCCCCGCATGGCCGAAACTGCCTCTGGAATGCTCAATTGTGTTGGTCTTCAAAACAAAGGAGTCGGCTATTTCTGTGAGTATATCTATCCTCAGATCAAGGATATTGACACGCGTATGATAGTCAATGTGAGCGGTTCTACGGTCGACGACTATGCCGAGTGTGCGTCGCGCATCGATGCCTTGGAGCGCATTCCGGCCATCGAACTGAACATCTCCTGCCCGAATGTGCGCCAGGGAGGCATGGCCTTCGGCACCACATGTGAGGGAGCTGCGAGCGTGGTTCGTGCCGTTCGTGCGCGCTATCACAAGACACTCATCGTGAAGCTCTCGCCCAATGTCACTTCGATAGCTGACATTGCCCGTGCTTGTGAAGCAGAAGGTGCCGACTCAGTGTCGCTCATCAACACCCTCATGGGTATGGCTGTTGACATTGAACGCCGTCGCCCCGTGCTCTCAATTGCCACGGGAGGCCTCTCAGGTCCTGCCGTCAAACCGGTGGCCTTGCGCATGGTATGGCAGGTCTTTCAGGCTGTTCAGATACCCGTTATTGGTCTTGGAGGCATATCTACGGCTGAAGACGCCGTGGAATTCCTCATGGCTGGTGCACAGGCCATTGAGATAGGCACGGCTAACTTCCTTGATCCGCAGGTGACGATCAAGGTGCGCGACGGCCTGAACGACTGGCTCGACCGCCATGGATGCTCCTCGGTACAGGAGATAGTGGGCTGTCTGAACGTCTGACTCCGGCCTTTTAGTGAAGGGCGTCTCTTTCGTTTCGAGCGCTTGAAGCGTCCCTTTTCCCCTGTTTTGAATTCTGGATATTGCTCTGGCAGCCTTCGGTTCTCGTGCCGTCGGCTGCCTTTTCTTTTGGTGCAGGCATTCCTTTTCAGAGGCCTTCGCTTGCTGTCCTGCCTGAGATTCCTGCCTGGTACGGTTCATACATGTGGCATGTACGAGGCATACATGCCACGTATATCGACCATACATCATAGGTGTATGAACTGGCCATGCTGCCGTTTTTGCCACGAACGCTTGCCGTCAGGTTGCTCTTTCAGGCTCATTTGCCCCTGTATTCGGCCGGAGTCATGCCCGTGAGCCTTCGGAAGTATTTCGAGAAGAACGAGGGATTGGGAAAAGAGAGCTGGTAGGCAATCTGCGCAGCCGACTTGTCTGTGTGCTTCAACATCACCTTTGCCTCGGTGATGAGTGCCCTGTCAATCCATTCTTTGGCCGTTGTTCCGCTTGCTTGCCTGATGAGTGTGCCCAGATAGCGTGTCGAAAGACACAGCTTGTCGGCATAGAAGTCGAGCTGATGTTGCCGTCCGGCATGTTCGTTTACGAGCTGTATGAAGCGGTTGAACACCTCGGTTGCGTGCGATGCAGGTGTCTGTTCCTGGGCTTGAATGTTGTAGATGTGGTTGTATTGCTCAATGAGTGCGGCCGTGAGCATGTCGAATACTTCACGGCAGAAAGGCTCCGTGCGGGCCGCCATCCAGAGGGTGTCGATGATGCTCTCTACCAGTGCCTGCTGTTCAGGAGCGATCTCCTGTATGAAGTCGCGCACGGTTCCGTTTGACAAGGCCGGCCTGCGTCCGGCAGCAAAGGGCAGTCCGTCGAACAGCGCGATGCCTTTTATGCACAGGTTGGGCGAGATGTCAACCGGTTGGACGATGGTTCCCGGGCCGATGGAGACGATGGCTCCTGCCTTGACATGCCGTTCGATAAGGTTGATGTGGCTGTGAATCTCACCCTCGACGACGAGCCCTATGCAGTAGTCGTCAATCAGTAGCGACACACCTTTTCCCAGCATATACTGGAAAAGGCGCGAGTCTTGACCGTTGATCATGCCGAAATGGCTGTTGAACACTGTGCTCGCCTCCTTTGGCCCAAGACGTTCGATGGCCTCTTCTATCATCGAGAAGTTAAATCTCTCTGGCTGTTTTCTCATTGATTAAATTTGTTTTGTCCGATGCAAAGATAATTATTTTCGGTCTATTTGCCCCTGTTTAAATCTATTTTCAGTACAAAAAGAACATTATTTGTTTTATTTAGGTAACGATGATACACCGAAAACACCATACCTTTGCAGGCAATTACATGAAGCAACATTTATGAAAAGACTATTATTGGCCCTGCTCTTGTTTCCACAAGCGGCACTATGGGCGCAGACACTTGACGAATGTCAGCGGGCTGCTGAGCGCAATTATCCCCTTATCCAGCAGTATGACCTCGTCGGAAAGACTACCGACCTGACCGTGAGCAACATCCGTAAAGGGTGGCTTCCGCAACTGTCGGCCTCGGCTCAGGCCACGTTGCAGAGCGACGTCACTGCCTTTCCCGACCAGATTCAGGCCGTCTACCGGCAGATGGGCATCAACATGGAAGGACTGAAAAAGGACCAGTATCGGGTGGGAATCGACGTCAACCAGACCGTTTACGACGGCGGGGCCATCAAAAGCCAGCAGGAAATAGCCCGCCGGCAAGGCGAATTGCAGGAGGCTCAGACCTCGGTTACACTCTATGCCGTGCGCCAAAGAGTCAATGAGATGTATTTCGGACTGCTGCTCCTCGATGCACAAATCGAACAGAACAACAGCCTTCTCGAGCTGCTTTCGGCCAACGAGCGCAGGCTTTCGTCGATGTATCAGCGCGGAACAGCTGCCGAAAGCGACTATGCAGTGGTAAGGGCAGAGAGGCTCTTAGCTGACCAAAAAGCCGCGAGTCTGGCCTCTCAGCGTGCCACGTTGGCCCGCCTGCTCAGCCTCTTCTGCGGCATCGAAGTGTCAGAAGTGTCGAAGCCTCCGCTCGTCGAAGCTATTGCTTCTGATTCTCAACGGCCCGAGTTGCAGGCCATCGAGGCCAAGATTTTGTTGGTCGATGCGCAGGAAAAAGCCCTCGACTCGGCCCTGAAGCCACGCTTGAGCCTGTTTGCTCAAGGCTACTACGGCTATCCCGGCTACAATCTCTTTGAAGACATGATGCACCGAAACTGGTCGCTCAACGGCATGGTTGGGGCACGGATATCGTGGAATATCGGGGCACTTTACACGCGCAAGAACGACCGTTCAAGGCTGCAACTGCAGCGCGACTCCTACGAAGTGGAGCGCGACGTGTTCCTCTTTAACAACAACCTGCAGCAGCAACAGCAACAGGAAAACGCGCGATGCTATAGGGAAATGATGGCGAGCGACGAGGAAATCATCGCACTTCGCACAAAAGTGCGCAAGGCTGCAGAGTCGAAACTGGCCCACGGAATTATCGATGCCAACGACCTTGTCAAGGAAATCAACAGCGAGAATACGGCCCGCGTGCAGCAGTCGGTGCACGAAATAGAAATGCTTAAGCAGCTGTATGACTTCAAATACACAACGAATCAATAAAACTACCGGATATGAAACAGATGACAATACTGGCTGTTGCAGCCTTGATGCTGGCAGCTTGCGGAAAGAAAGAGAACGAATATGACGCCACAGGCACCTTCGAAGCCACCGAGACCACGGTCTGTGCAGAGCAGAATGGAGTGCTGGTGAAGTTTGAAGTGAATGAGGGTGACGCCGTGGAAGAAGGCACTGAAGTGGGACTTGTCGACACGACGCAGGTCTGGTTGCAGCTGCTTCAGCTGCAGGCTGCCAAGGAAGCTGTCGGTTCACAGAAACCTGACGTGGAGAAACAACTGTCGGTCACGAGGCAGCAGTTGGCCAAGGCTCGGCAGGAACAGCAGCGATACCGTGAGTTAGTGGCCGACGGAGCGGCGCCAAGTAAGATGCTTGACGATGCTGATTCGCAGGTAAAGGTGCTGCAAAGGCAGCTGGATGCCCAGCTGTCTTCGCTCTCAACCAACACGCGTTCGCTTGACAAGCAGATGGAAGCCACCAGCGCTCAGATGAACCAGTTGCGCGATCAACTCGCAAAATGCCATGTCGTCGCTCCCGTCAGCGGAGCGGTTCTTGAGAAATATGTTGAGCGAGGTGAGTTTGTAACCACAGGAAAGCCCTTGATGAAACTGGCCGACACCGAGAACATGTTTATCCGTGCCTATGTCACTTCGGCACAGTTGCAGCAGATAAAACTGGGCAATAAGGCCGTGGTCTATGCCGACTATGGTGATGGAAAGAAACAACAATACGACGGAGTTGTCGCCTGGATTAGCAGTCGTTCGGAGTTTACTCCCAAGAGTATACTGACAGATCATGAGCGCGCCGATCTGGTCTATGCCGTGAAAGTGGCAGTGAAAAGCGACGGATATATAAAAATAGGTATGTACGGCGAGGTGCGTTTCTGATGGAAAGAACATTGAAAGCAGGGTGGCAGGGAAAGCCTTCTGGTGCACAAGCGGCAGCAGTCGAGGTAAAAGGCATATCGAAAGCCTACGGAAAGGTGAAGGCTCTCGACGATGTTTCCTTCTCGGTTTCCAAGGGAGAGATGTTCGGTCTGATCGGTCCTGATGGTGCAGGAAAGACATCAATGTTCCGGATCCTCTGCACTTTGCTGCTGCCTGACAGCGGAACAGCTATGGTTGACGGCTATGATGTGGTAAGCCAGATGAGGAAGATTCGCAGCCGAATAGGCTATATGCCAGGACGTTTCTCTCTTTATCAGGACCTGACTGTGGAGGAGAATCTTAACTTCTTTGCCACACTTTTCGGCACAACTGTCGAAGAAGGCTATGACAGTATCAAGGCCATCTATTCCCAAATAGAGCGTTTCCGCAACCGAAAGGCAGGTGCTTTGTCGGGAGGAATGAAGCAGAAACTGGCTCTTTCATGTGCATTAGTGCATTCTCCAAGCATACTTTTCCTTGACGAACCCACTACGGGAGTTGACCCTGTAAGCCGCAAAGAGCTGTGGGAGATGCTCGGAACCCTTCGCGAACGCGACATCACCATTATTGCTTCTACGCCATATCTGGATGAAGTGCGTCAATGCGAGCGTGTCGCTTTCCTCGACCGAGGGCATGTCCGTGGCATTGATACCCCCGAGATTATCCTTGAAAGGTTTGCCGAAGTGTTCTGTCCGGCACCCATATTACGGTTCGAAGAGCGAAAAGAAACGGGTGGAAGCCATACGGAAGACGCAGTGAAGTCAGTGCCGGAAGTTTCATCATCCGAACCTCTTTCGTCGGAAAATGCCATTTCTGTCTCCCACTTGGTAAAGGCTTTCGGTTCATTCAGGGCCGTCGACGACATCAGTTTCGATGTGAAGCGCGGTGAGATATTCGGATTCTTAGGAGCTAATGGGGCAGGAAAGACCACGGCTATGCACATGCTGACGGGACTGAATCAGCCGACAAGCGGCACAGGAACCGTAGCCGGCTACGACATCAGGACCGAGTATGAACAGATAAAGCGGCACATTGGTTACATGAGTCAGCGCTTTTCGCTCTACGAAGACCTTACCGTTAGCGAGAACATCCGCCTCTTTGCAGGGATATATGGCATGGAAGAATCGGCAATCAGGCAGAAGACTGACGACCTGTTGAGGAAGTTGAATTTCGAAGAACACCGCAATACCATCGTGTCTTCGCTGCCACTTGGCTGGAAGCAGAAGCTGGCTTTTTCAGTTAGTATCTTCCATGAGCCGGCCGTAGTGTTCCTTGATGAGCCCACGGGAGGTGTCGATCCTGCTACAAGAAGGCAGTTCTGGGAGCTGATTTATGGTGCCGCAGATCAGGGCATTACAGTCTTTGTTACCACACATTACATGGATGAGGCCGAGTATTGTGACAGGATTAGCATCATGGTTGATGGCAAAATAAGGGCTATTGGCACGCCGGAGAGCCTGAAAGAGGAATTCAAACAGCCGGACATGGACCACGTTTTTACTTATCTTGCCCGTCAGGCAACCAGAAGCAGCGATTGACATTATGAGACAGTTCATATCATTTGTATTCAAGGAAACAAAGCATATACTGCGTGATCCGCGTACGATGCTCATACTTTTCGGCATGCCGGTGGTGCTGATGTTGCTCTTTGGCTTTGCTATTACCAATGATGTCCGCAACG
Organism: Prevotella sp.; assembly: GCA_017469955.1. Classification (GTDB taxonomy): domain Bacteria; phylum Bacteroidota; class Bacteroidia; order Bacteroidales; family Bacteroidaceae; genus Prevotella. Next base: position 37,082 of record JAFUFJ010000021.1, on the reverse strand, counting down.
TAAGGACGGTCATTGTCACTTCCCAGCAGGACCATTTAACCCGTCAGGCAGTAGACAGGTTGGCAGCTTCTGAATACTTTGTGGTCACGAGGACGGTCCCTTCTCCTGCTGAAGCCGAACAGATTATCCGCAGCCAGAAGGCAGATATGGCCGTTGTCTATGCCCCAAATTTTGCTTCGAAGCGCAGTGGAGTGCAGTTTATTGTTGACGGTTCAGATCCGAATATGGCACAACAATGGATGAATTACGCCACTCAGACGATGGCGAACCTGCCGTCTTCTGCCAATATAAAGATGTTGTACAACCCGCAGTTGAAGTCGGCTTACAACTTTGTTCCTGCTATTATGGGCATGCTTTTGCTGCTTATCTGTGCCATGATGACTTCGGTTTCCATTGTCAGGGAGAAGGAAAAAGGAACGATGGAGGTGCTATTGGTGTCGCCAGTGCAGCCCCTTATGATCATCGTGGCAAAGGCTGTACCCTATTTTCTGCAGGCCTTGCTGATATTGATGGTCATCCTGCTGGTGTCGTTCACTGTGCTTCAAGTGCCTATAGCCGGTTCCTTGATATGGATATTGGTCGTCTCTCTCATCTATATCCTTTTGGCTTTGTCGCTTGGATTGCTGATCTCCAACATTGCCAAGACACAGTTTGTAGCCCTGTTAGTCTCTGCAATGGTGCTGTTGTTGCCCACGGTAATGCTCTCAGGAATGCTGTTTCCTGTGGAAAGTATGCCACAGATTTTGCAGTGGATATCGTCCATTGTGCCTCCCCGATACTATATATCTGCCATGCGCAAACTGATGATCATGGGTGTAGGCATCACTGATGTGCTCAAGGAAGTGGGCATTCTTTCGCTGATGACCATTGTCTTGCTTGCCATAGCTCTCAAGAAATTCAACAACCGCCTTTCGATATGACACTGAAATATCTCATCCAAAAGGAGTTTCTTCAGATGCGTAGAAACTCATTCATGCCGAAGATCATCTTCGTGTTTCCCATCATGATAATGTGTGTTATGCCGTGGGTGATGAATATGGAGGTCAAGAATATTGTCGTAGATGTTGTTGACAACGACCGTTCTTCGTTGTCTCAGCAGCTGGTACATCGCATCGAAGCCAACCGCTATTTTGTCTTTAACGGCCAGAAAGGCTCCTATTCTGAGTCGATGGACGATATCGTCAAGAGCCGTGCCGACGTGATAGTTGAGATACCTAAGTACTATGGAAGGCAGAGAGAGGCGGGACAACAGCCACAGATACTTATTGCAGCCAATGCTGTCAACGGCACAAAGGGGAGTATGGGGGCTGCCTACATGAGCAGCCTTGTTGCTGATCTCGGTCTTGGAGAAGCCATGGTGAAGCCGTTTTTCCTGTACAATCCTCACCAGAACTATAAGGTGTTTATGATACCTGCCTTAATGGGCATCTTGTTGATGATGCTCTGTGGCTTCCTGCCTGCGCTGAATATTGTGGGAGAAAAGGAAGCTGGCACCATCGAACAGATCAATGTTACGCCCGTCTCGAAGTGGACTTTCATCCTTGCCAAGCTTATTCCCTACTGGTTGATAGCCCTGGTTGTGCTGACGGTATGCTTCGTTCTTTCCTGGGCTGTCTATGGCATCACCTGCCAAGGGCCGCTCCTGCTGGTCTATCTGGTGTCGGTTTTGATGGCATTGTTCTTCTCTTCCCTTGGCTTGATAGTCTCCAATTACAGCGAGACCATGCAGCAAGCCATGCTTGTCATGTGGTTCTTCGTGGTCTGTCTGATGCTGCTTAGCGGTCTGTTCACTCCTGTCCGTTCGATGCCGTCGTGGGCCTACCTGACCACATATGTCAACCCCATGCACTATTATATTGATGCCATGCGCACAGTTTTCGTACGTGGAGGCACGTTCCAGAGCATTGCTCATCAGGTGATGGCTCTGGGAGCATTTGCAGTTTTCTTTGCGGTATGGGCCGTTTTCAGCTATAAGAAGAACAGCTGACGTGCCAATGTCAGGCCGGTAGATAAACGACAATCCCACTCTTCCGTTTGCCGGGAGGGTGGGATTGCTTGTTGTTCTCATCGGTTTTTGATGCGAAGCATGTGGCCGTCGTCAATGAGTTCGTGGAAGGTTGCCCGCTCGAGTCCCGACGTATTGGGGCTGTGCAGTACGAGCAACAGCCTGTTGTCGAACGTCTTGAAGATCATTCCGTGTCCGCCATCTTCCTTGAACAGCGGTTCTTCTTGCTGCTTCCAGGGGCCAAGTATGCTGCCTGTAACCGAACGAGCCACACCAAGTGCATAGTTGCCGTACATGAAGCTCGACCATATCATGAGCAAGTCACCCCCGGATGTCTTCCATATGAATGGGCCGTCGGTTACGTAACTTTGCGGTGTTCCGTCTTCTGGCTTGTCGCCAATGCTCCATGGTGCGGCCGATGCCGAGAAGAGATCGACGGGACTTTTGGTAAAGTGTGAGAGGTCTTTCGAAAGGGGTGCGATTCTCATCGTTCCGTCAACACGCTGTACCCACTCGTTGCAATACACCATGTAGGGCTGCTTGTTTTCTACGTAGAGCGTACCGTCGAGGGCCATTTCGTCGGTCGGCGTGGTCGGCATGTGGCTCATCTCGCGGAATGTTCCGTCAGGTTTGTCGCCCTTCATCACTTGCACACAACGCATGGTGTAGGCAGGCCAGTTGGGCTGTTGTGCCTTCCATGTGATGTCGCTGTTGAGTGTAAGAAACAGATAGTAGCGGCCCTTGTACCGGTGAAGTTCGGGCGCCCATACCCTTCCTGCCGACCAGTTTTCGGCCGATGCGGTATAGACGCGCTTCGGAAGGCTCCATGTCGTGAGGTCTTTACTGCTGTATACAACCACGCCTCCGTGACGTTTCCCGTTGACAATGGTGTCCATCGAGCTGTAGAGATAGTAGGTCTTGGTCTTGGCATCGGCATAGACGAACGGGTCGCGGATGTGGATGTCCTTGATGTTGAGTGTGTTTTGTTGGGCAGGCAGACCGAGTGTCGTGGCCCATAGTGCAATGGTCAGAAGGTGTCTCATGTGGGTTAGAATTGGGTGGGTAGTGTGAGAAGCTGGTAGTAGAGCGTCCTTGCCAGCCTTTGATAGCCCTTGTCGTTGGGGTGCAGTTGGTCGGTATCAGGGTTGGCAAAATACTGATGATGCTCCGTGAGGGTAGGGAGAAGGCCTGAGAGCTGTGCCAGGTCGATGACGGGAACGGCCCATATCTCTCCGGCTTCGCGGATGGCTTTCACGTAGCTGTCGAAGTAAAGCCCGCAGCTGTTCTGGTAGTTCTCCGGCGGTTGCACGTTGTTATTGCCGAAGAAGGCATAGCCTCGATGGATGGGAGTGAGCAGCACGATCTGCTTCTCGGGGTAGCATTTCTTCAGCTGTTCCATGGCGATGTTGATGCGTCCGCAGAGTGTTCCGGGGTTTTTGTTGGGCATGCGTCGCTTGCGTTCCACCTCTTTCTGCGGCTTTCCAGTGGCAGCAAACACCCGTTCCTCTTGCTCGTCAAACCATCTTCCGAGGGGAATACCGTCGTTGAAGTCGTTGGTTCCCATGAAAATCAGGATGGCATCAAGGTCTTGTCCGTGGTCGTTGTAGAGTCGATTTGCCTGTTCGGGTATGTGACACCACTGCTGTCCGTTGACGCCATAGACAAGCGATGTCAGCTGGAGCCATTGCTCAAGAAAGGTCCACCACTTCTCTTTCCCGGCCTTGACGTCGGGGTCTGTAATCGAGTCGCCGAGGTAAGCTACGCGTCGTCCCTGCCAGGGATGTGCGAAAAGGCCGTCTCCCGGCTGTGCCAGAGGGACTTTTTCCTGAGCATTTCCGCAACATGCCAGAGGCTGTTGTGCCTGCATGGCCAGTGTGCTACAGACGGTCAATGCGATGGTTAGGATGTGTTTTTTCACGTTGTTGCTTTGTTGTTATTTGATGCAAAGATAGAACATTTCGGCAGAACAGCAAAGCCTCGGAGCCTTTTTTCCTGCTTTTCATGTGCGGATGAAATGTTAAAAATTCAGAAAAACATTGACAAACTTTTGCTGAACAGGCGGAAAAGCCTGCGAGAAGGTCTCAGTTTCCTAAAAACAGGCGTCAGATTCTTCTAAAACCGCAACGTGCAGTATGTCAGGAGATTATGAGAATCTTTATCGAAAGCTCCCCTCTTTATGTCATAGCCGTCGGCCTCTTCTCTCCGAGAAGTGTCACCTTTCTCAGCCAGAAAGCTAAGGATTTTCATTGTGAAGTCAATGCGTTCTGCAAGTGAAGTTGCAGGATTGTGCTCAAGAAAGCTATGCTTTCTCGGCAGGAGAGGGGAGCATCGGCGCCGGGAAAGCCTGCGTTTCACCCGCAAAAGGGGCATTTCCCTGCCGTATTTCTCTTCTTTTTCTGCTTGCGAAGTGTTAAAAACGAGCAGAAAAGTTGACAGTCGTTTTCAGGAAAAAGGATGGAGAATCGGTCAAGATGGGCGTTTGTTCCACAGGAAAAGACAACCTTCCGCGAGTGGCAAGGTGCCTGATTGAGAGCGGCTCTGCAGCCGTTTGCCGGCGAGTTGGCATAAAATCTGAGGGCTGCCAAACAGCAGCCCTCAACCAACACAAAAACTAAACTAGACTTAACTAAACAAATTTGGGAATTTCACAATCCCCGCATTGTCGTTTGCAAAGTTACATATATTTTTTGTAATGTGTATACTTTTTTTCTACTTTTTTTGCTCATTTATGAAAAAAAACTGATTTGACTGTTCCATTTTGCCTCAAGCAGTCTAAAACAACCATGGCTGCCATCGCTTCGACAATGGGTACGGCTCGGGGCAATACGCACGGGTCGTGGCGTCCTTTGGCCGTCAGGGTGGCCGTTTTTCCTTCCGAATCGACCGTTTGTTGGGCCTTCAGCAGGGTGGCAACAGGCTTGAATGCCACACGGAAATAAATGTCTTCGCCGTTGCTGATGCCCCCTTGGATGCCGCCAGAGTGGTTGGATGCCAGCGACACTTTACGGCCCTTCTGGTCGTCGGCAGGCAGGAAAGCGTCGTTGAGCTGGCTGCCCCGCTTGTCGAGTTCGGCAAATCCGTCGCCGTATTCAAAGCCCTTTGCAGCGTTGATGCCCATCATCGCACTGGCAAGTTGGGCCTGCAACTTGCCGAATTCGGGCTCGCCCAAGCCCGTGGGACATCCCTTAACCACGCAGGAAACCGTGCCCCCGATGGTGTCGCCGGCTGCCTTTACTTGTTCAATAAGCTGCTCCATCTCGACGGCTTTGGCCTCGTCGGGACACCTCACGGCATTCGATTCTGCCAGCGAGAGGTCATACTTCCAATAGTCATGAGCCAATGCTACAGGGCCTACTTGCGACGTATAGCCCTCGACAGTGATGCCCATTCTCCTGAGAACAAGCTTGGCAAAAGCCCCGCCTACCACACGACTTATGGTCACACGTGCCGACGAACGTCCCCCGCCTCTGTGGTCTCTGATGCCGTATTTGCACTCGTAAGTGAAGTCGGCATGTGAAGGTCTGTAGAGGTCTTTCATGGCATTATAGTCCGACGAACGGTGGTCTTCATTCCTTACAAGGAAACCAATCGGCGCGCCAGTGGTCTTCCCTTCGAAGACGCCGCTTAAGATTTCTACCCGGTCAGCCTCGTTGCGGCTCGTCGTAAGATGGCTTTGTCCGGGGCGTCTCCGGTCGAGTTCGTGCTGGATAAAGTCCATGTCGACGTCAATGCCTGCCGGCATTCCGTCGACGATGCCTCCGATGGCAGGGCCATGGCTCTCGCCAAAGGTAGTAAGCGTGAAGAGTCTTCCGAAAGTGTTGCTCATGATTTCTTGGTGTCAAGGGTTTCTCGTTTGCCGGCAAAGGCAGCCGGTCCTTAGTGGCAATGACCGCAACCGCATCCGTGATGGTCATGACCTTCGTGGTCGCCGCAGCCGTCTTCACAGTCATCACAGCCACATCCGCAGTCGCCTCTGTTGATCATTGCAACAATCTCCTCATCGGTAGCTTCGCGAGTATCAATGATGTTGCCCACGAAATTGAGGTCCTTTCCGGCCAGCGGATGATTGAGATCCATGACAACCTTGTCGTCGGTTATGTCCAGCACTTGTCCCATAAATCGGTCGCCTTCCTCATTCTGCAGGGGCACAGCTGCGCCCTTGAAGATGTTCTCATGGTCGAAATGTCCGTTGATAGTGAAGATGTCGCGGTCGAGATGCAGCACCTTTTCCTCGATGTATGGGCCGTATGCTTTCTCAACAGGGAGCGTAAAGTCGAAGGCTTCTCCCGGCTGAAGACCGGCAACTTGCTGCTCAAAGTCGTCGATGGTGATGCCGAATCCCGTGATGAACTCAAAGGGACGGTCGGCAGAAGTCTGCTCGACGAGTCCTTTTTTGCCGTCCTCTATGGTATACAGTTTGTATGCCAGTGTGATGTACTTGTGCGTGTTCTTTTCCATTTTCTTGATGTCTATTTGAAGGATTTCAATGTTTTCGTTGCCAGCTTCGCCGCATCTTACGGGTCGTCCTGCCGTTTTAAATGAGCTGTATCATAGCCCTTAATGAGTGGTATTATAGCCCTTCGCCGGTTGTGTCACCGCCATTCTCGCCGGGAAAGCTATGCCTTCCGATGGTTCTCGATGGTCTTTCTCAGCGCCTCGGCTGCCCTTTCCCACTCATCACCCTCGGTCGTTCTGGTCTGCTTCAGCCGTTGTGCTGCCTCATCCCAGCCAGCATGCTCGTGCACTTTTGTCAAGGCATATACATGCATTCGGTAACAGAAATAGACCAGAATGATCGTGATGAATCCCCCTAAAGCGGGAACAATCTCCGACGCAAAGCAAAGCGTGTCGTAGATGCCATGTGCCATAACTGGTACTAAAAGGATGCTGATGCGGTTGTGTTCTGTCTTCTCTCCGAAGTAGTATAGTGAGAAATAATACCCCATTAAGATGCCGAAAGCGTAGTGCCCAGGTACTGCAAGCAGGGCACGACTGATACCTACCATGACCCAAGCGTCGGCATTACTGAAGAGGTATACAACGTTTTCTATTGCAGCAAAGCCAAGTCCGATGCTCACGGCATAGACGATTCCGTCTATACGTTCATCCATTTCTTCGGGATATTGCCTGACAAGCCACTTCAGCATGAGCAGCTTTCCCGTCTCTTCAGGTAAGGCAGCTACGGCAAAAGCCTGCACAACGGCTCCGAGAAGGGGAATGGCAATGAACGGCGAAAGCAGTCCGCTAATGAAATATTCGGCAATAGAGACGGGCAGGGCAAGTGCCATGCCCAGCAGGAATCCTTTGGCTACCACGCGCGGAGGCTCAGGGTTCTTGTCTTTGTTGTAGATGAAAATCATCAGCGCCAATGCCGGAAGCAGGGCGCAAGCCAGAATAATCAGTTCGTTGACCATAGGGGTTCTGTTTGCAAGTGCTATCGCTTGTCGGCGACAGTCCTTTGGATGCTATTCCAGCGCAAAGTTCTTCTTTTTTTTCGAGATATGCAAATTTTGGTGAGTTTAAAATGTCTGATTATGGAAAATACTTACTAACTTTGCCGGCAACGGGCCTGTATGCCAGACAGATAGCTGCCGACGGCGGGGCTGCGACGGGACTTTTATGAAGAAGAAGCCTATGAAGCGTTTCAGATTTTACACCTTATTATATATATGCATGCTGGTTGTTTTGCCGGCGATGGCTCAGCGTGCAGACTACCGGAAGATGTCTCCATTGGTCAGGCATCTGCATCATCAGACCGTCAATCCGTCGGCTTCTGTTCGTCACAAGATGCCCAAGTCGGCAGGAAGGCAGGCCACGGTGTGTGCCTTTGTCGAGGTTTCTTGCCGGGCAGACAGTCTTTTTTCGGCCAACGGCTGCAGGAGTCTGGCCCGGTTTGGCAATATACATATTGCAGAGATTCCCCTGAACAGGCTGGGAAGTCTTTCGCTGGCGCGCGAGGTTGGCCGCATAGAAGCCAATCAAAGCATGCACACGTTGATGGACAGGGTGACCGATCAGGTGAACGCCCGTCCTGTATATGCTGGAGAAGGGCTGCCGAAGGCCTACACGGGTCGTGGCGTTGTGATGGGCATCATGGATGTAGGGTTCGACCTTACCCATCCCAACTTCTTCGACATCACGGGGCCTGACTATCGCATCCGTGCCTTATGGGACCAGCTTTCGGCAGACACGCTCGGCTCTTCGCTGTTTGTAGGAGCCGACTATGAGGGCGAAGCAGCCCTGCTTGGCTATGCTCACTCGCGCGACGGGCTTAAGCTTACCCACGGCACTCATACCCTTGGCACGGCAGCAGGCAGCGGATCGGGCACGCCTTACCGGGGCATTGCTCCCGAGAGTGACATCTGTCTGGTCAGTAATGCGGTGACTGACGACCTCGAGTTCATCGACTCTCTCGACCTCTATAAATACACCTATGCCACTGATGCCTTAGGCTTCAAATACATTTTCGACTATGCTGAAGCCCACAACCAGCCTTGTGTCATTTCGTTCAGCGAAGGGTCGTCGCAGGATTTCATTGGTGACGACCTGCTCTATCATGCCGTTCTCGACTCATTGACGGGTCCTGGACGCATCATAGTTGCATCGGCTGGCAACAACGGACATTACAATACTTACTTCAGAAAGCCCCGGGGCAAGGCCTCAGACGGAACCTTTCTGAGGTCGAACCGTCGGTATGTCTACTTCACTTTGAAGAGCGCCGACGCCTTTGAACTGCGCCTGAAAGCCTATCGTGAGGCAGTCGACTCGGCCACGATCGCCCTTCCTTCGGTGGTGTCGCCTCTGGATTCAATGTATACAGAGACGTTCCGGTTGGGCAGAATCGACTTCAAGGTCGAGATAGCCGGCTATCCTTCATGCTATGACGAGCGCGAGATGGTCTACGAAGTGTATGTCGAAGGGGTCGACTGGTTTGGCTATTACGTGCCGTTTTCGATAGAGGTGGCGGGCACGGAGGCCGACGTTGAGTTCTATCATGGGGTGGGCGACATGGTAGGAAACGACCTTGCGCCGTCGTTGCATGCCGGCGAACACACCCACAGCGTCAACTCTCCTGCCAGTGCCGGGGCTGTCATCTGCGTGGGCGGAACGAGCTATGTCGACTGCTTTGTCAACGTTCGCGGCGATACGGTCACGTCGTCGTGGGGCGAAAAGGGCCTGCGGGGCGAGTATTCGTCGGTGGGTCCTGCCTATGACGGGCGCATGAAGCCCGACGTAATGGCGCCCGGCGTGAACGTAGTCTCGTCGATGAGCAGCTATTATATGGAAGCCCAGCCCGAGGGGTCCGACATGGAATATCTCGTGGAGGAGCAGCCCTTCGGAGGGCGAACCTACGGCTGGTGCTCCTTCTCGGGCACGTCGATGGCCTCGCCTGTTGTGGGAGGTGCCATTGCTTTGTGGCTGGAGGCCAATCCAAGGCTCACCCGTGACGACGTGATGGAGGTGATTGCCGAGACAGCTACGCACCCAGACCCCTCGCTTTCCTATCCCAACAACTGGTATGGACATGGCCAGATAGACGTCTACAGCGGCCTGTTGAAGGTCTTGGGACTGAGCTCTGTTGGCGCCATCTCGACCCGTCAACCCCGTCAGCTGACAGTTGTTCCGCAGGCAGGACGCAAGATTCTGCTGCAGCTGCAGCAGCCTTCGGCTCATGATTTCTCGGTATCGCTCTACGACTTGTCGGGCCGTCTTGCCGACAAGCGCACGCTCTCTCGCGGAGCCACGGCCTATACGCTCGACTTCTCCCTGCTGCCTGCGGGCGTCTATGCAGTGCAGGTCGACGCTCAGGAGCCGTCGATCAGCGGGTCAACGCTCGTGCGTCTGTAGCAGAAGGGGAGGGTGTCAGCTGAGAAACATCATTTTTAGGTATTGCACAGCCGGAGAAAACATCCTACCTTTGCAGCAGAGTTCAGTCGAGAACTCTGATTGCTCACAGTTGAATTTCATAATGTTTTTGTATAATAGGCTTTGGGTTGGCTGTGAAGCCAACCCTTTGTTTTGCCCTTTTCCCGGTAATTTTCCGTCAAGGACGCATACCATTGCGCCCGCCATTCCTGTGCACTGCCGGGCCGAAGAGGCGCCATACCGGCCCGTACATGCCGTTGGTATGCTCCATACCAGGCACATGTATGCTTCGTACATCTCATGTGTATGAACCATACATCTCACATGTATTGTTCGGAATCGGAAATTCTTTCTACGGAAATCGTCGCCCCTTCGAGTGAAATTCCTTCCCAATCATTTGGCGATTTGCCGTTTTATCCTTACATTTGCATTCGCGAAATCAACTTAACCGACAAGATATGAACAAAGCAAAACTTTTACTGATGGTGTTCGTCACGTCGCTTTTAGCAGCATGCGGCACCACCCGCACCGTGCCTATCACGGGCCGGAAGCAGAGTCTTATGGTGAGTGATGCCGAGGTATTGAGCCTCAGCACGCAGGAGTATACCAACTATATGTCGACCGCAAAGAAGTCGTCTAATGCCACAAACACGGCACTTGTGCAGCGCGTAGGGCAGAAACTTGCCTCGGCAGTGGAGTCCTTCCTGAAGGAAAACGGCATGAGCGACGAGCTGAGCCAGTATGCATGGGAGTTCAATCTCGTGCAGGATCAGAGCGTGAATGCCTTCTGTATGCCGGGAGGAAAGATAGTAGTCTACGAGGGACTGCTGCCCGTCACGCAGGACGAAGCATCGCTGGCCATCGTGCTCGGGCATGAGATTGCCCACGCAGTGGCTAAGCATTCGGCCGAGCAAATGTCGAAACAAATCAAGCAACAGTATGGACTGAACATCGGATCGGCCATCGCCGGTGCACTTGGAGTGGGAGAAAGTACCACCTCTTTGGCCTCGGCTGTGGCGCAGTATGGCCTGCAGTTCCGCAACTTAAAGTACTCCCGAGACCACGAGACTGAGGCCGATCGTATGGGACTTGTCTTTGCAGCAATGGCCGGATACGACCCCAACGTGGCCGTCACTTTCTGGCAACGCATGGCAGCAAGCTCGTCGTCGCAGACCGCAGAGTTCCTCAGCGACCACCCCTCTGATGCCACTCGCATCGCAAACATACAAAAGAAATTCCTGCCCGAGGCCCTGAAATACTACAACGGAACAGCCGCATCTGCACCGGCATCGACAGTGAAGTCGGCAGGTACGGTCAGCCTCAAGAGCCTGAAGAAATAAGGCTTTCGAGTAGGTCTGTGACAGAAGAGAAAGGCAATCGGCAGGCTTGCTGCGCAAACTTTTGCAAACTGCCGGCATAAATGCAAACTATTGCGAACCGTTTTTCTTGGACGGTTCGCTTTTTTCGTTTAACTTTGCATCATGATTACGACGTTGACCATACTGACAGACCGCGAGTGGTTTATCCTTGTTTTGGGCAGTGTGACCTATGTGACGCTCTTCATTCTGACCATTCAGAACAGCCGTAGAAAACTGCTTCTCATGCAGGAAAGACTGAACAAGGTACGCGCGATGCAGGAGCAGCAGCAGGCAAAAAGCGAGCAAAGCATTGCCTTGAACCGCGAAAAAATAGCCGAACTGGAGCACATCATACAGCGTCTGGGCGATGAAAACTCGGTATTGAAGCTCGAGTTGGAAGAGAAAAAAGCACGGCTTGACTATGCCAACACAATGGCAATCATCGACAAAGAAAAGCGTGAACAGGCAGAGACGGTCATCTTCGGAAGTACCATCTATCTGCGCATGAGGGAGCTTCTTGCCCAAGGACGACCGATGAATGATTCCGACTGGCAGCAGCTTGAACAAGTAGTCAACTCGGTATATGCCAGCTTCACAGAGCACCTTTTCAGCCTGTATAAGATGACAGAGCAGGACTATCACGTGAGCCTTCTCATCAAGGTAAGGCTGCAGCCCAAGGATATTGCCACACTGACCGTCCACTCAAAGGAAAGCATCGCCTCGACGCGCAGCAGGCTCTATCAGAAAGTATTCGGCCGGAAAGGCTCGTCGAAAGACTGGGACGACTTCATCCTCTCCCTGTAAAAAGGAAAAAGAAACTAAAAAACAAGAATCGATATGATGGACTTTTTATCACAACACCTGTGGCAGATGTGGGCAGTAATAGCCGTTGTCTGCCTTATTCTGGAGCTCACGGCAGGCGATTTCTTCATCATCTGCTTCTCAATAGGGGCAGTCTTCGCAGCCGTAGGAGCCGTATTTGGACTCGGCTTTTACTGGCAGTTAGCCGTATTTGCCTTGTTCACCACCCTGAGCTTGTTCCTCGTCCGCCCGTTTGCACTGCGCTATCTGCACAAGAACGACGACCATCGGGTGAGCAATGCCGATGCCTTGATCGGGAGACGTGGGCGCGTTGTCGAGGAGATAGAGGCCGAAGGCTTCGGATATGTAGCGATCGACGGCGACGTCTGGAAGGCCATGTATGCAGGACAGACGGCAGTGCCCGTGGGCACATACGTCAGGGTGGTGTCGCGCGAGAGCATCATCATTACTGTAGAGTTGGCATAGAATTTCACGAACTAAATAATTAAAAACAAGTTATTATGGACACAGGACTTATTATTTTGATTGCAATCGTATTGCTGGTTATTATCTTTGCCAAGATGGCTTTGGTCATCATTCCGCAGAGCGAGACAAAGATTATCGAGCGTCTGGGACGCTATCATGCCACGCTGAACCCAGGCATCAACATCATCATCCCCTTCATCGACCGCGCGAAGTCGATCATTAATCTCTCACGTGGACGCTATGTCTACTCTGACACCATCGACCTGCGTGAGCAAGTTTACGACTTCGACCGCCAGAATGTGATCACGAAAGACAACATCCAAATGGAGATCAATGCCCTGCTTTACTTCCAGATCGTCGATCCGTTCAAGGCAGTTTATGAGATATCCAACCTGCCAAATGCCATTGAAAAACTGACGCAGACCACCCTGCGTAACATCATTGGCGAACTTGAACTCGACCAGACTTTGACCTCGCGCGACACCATCAACACCAAGTTGCGTGCCGTTCTTGACGATGCTACCGACAAATGGGGCGTCAAAGTCAATCGCGTTGAGCTGCAGGACATCATTCCTCCTGCCAGTGTGTTGAATGCAATGGAGAAGCAGATGCAGGCCGAACGCAACAAGCGTGCTGCCATCTTGACCTCGGAAGGCAACAAACAGTCGCAGATTCTGCAGTCGGAAGGTGAGAAGGCCGCTACCATCAACCGCGCTGAAGCAGCCAAACAGCAGGAGATACTGCATGCAGAAGGCGAGGCCCAGGCACGCATTCGCAAGGCTGAAGCCGAAGCAAAGGCCATCGAACTCGTCACCGAAGCTGTCGGCAAGACAACCAATCCTGCCAACTATCTTTTGGCCCAGAAGTACATCACGATGATGGAAGAACTGGCTCATAACAACCAGACGAAGACCGTATACCTGCCTTTCGAGGCCACGAACGTGATGGGTTCAATAGCAGGAATCAAAGAGTTGTTCAAGGGAGAATAGGCTCTTTACGGGATGAAAGAAAGGTAATCACGGAGTGAAAGATGATGTTTTGCGACGCAAAACATCATCTTTTGCCCGCCAAAACATCAACTATTGGTTCGGCGTCTGTGCCCGTTGTGAAGACGAAAGGGCACAGACGCCGATAGTTTTTGCAAGTCAGATGAAGGAAAGGGGGGGCATCCGCCTCCGTAAGTGTGTATGCTTGAACCCTGTGCAGACGGCAGATAGTTGATGCCCCACCAGCACATCTGCAGCAGAACGAAGGCGATGACGAGCAGCCACAGGGCTGTCTGCTGCCGATGACGGGGCTGAAGACGGTAGTGGATATAGGTGAGATATGCCAGCCAAGTGACGGCTGCCCAGGTCTCTTTGGGATCCCATGACCAGTAGTGTCCCCATGCTTCTTTGGCCCAAAGGGCGCCGAACAGCATGCCTACGGTCATGAATGCGAGGCCGACATAGACCAGATTGTCGACATGGCTCATTGAGGTCTCGGAAACGGACGGCTGTTTTCCGCTCTCTGCTAATGCCGCCTCTGCTGCCTTTCCCTGCCTTCTTGCGGTCTTCCCTTCGGATATTCTTCCCAGCCAGGGTGATGTAGTAAACAGCAGATAGATGCTCATCAGGAAGGCTGCGCCCAGTAAAGCGTAGGCAAACATGTAGACAATGACGTGAGGAGCGAACCATGGGCTCTGAAGAGCGGGCATGAGAGTCTTCGAGTGGATTTCGGGTTTCAGCAGGTTGATGCCGACAAATACGGTCGCAAGGATGGTGGAGAAGGCAAGGATCCAGCAGTATTTCCACCGGCTATAGACCATCAGTCCGGCCAAAGGCAGGAAGAAGGCATACCACAATCGGGTCTCGCCCATTGTGCGAAGGGGAGGCCGTTCTAATGAGATCCACATGGAAACGATGAAGCAAAGGAAGACAACGAGGCCTGCAAAGGTTGAAAAATAGGCCGTCATGGCCTTGCCTTTCCATGCTGAAAAGGCACCGATGGCCCACAGGACAAGAGCCGACACGGCAAAATAGACAAACTGTTCCCAACTCATATCTGCTCACTCCTCTTCTTTATGTGTGTTTCTTCTTGCCGTCCGTCCGGCTCTTCTTTGTCCATGGGCAAATGTGAAGAGGGCTCCGGCAAGCATCATACAGATGCCTGTATATACGGCAGGAAGCCAAGGATCGCGCACAAGCTCAAGGATGCTCGTGCTGCTCATGGCTCCCATCTGCGTATCATAGCCATATTGATAGATGTCCCATCCCTCGACTTGGACGGGCTTGTTCACGTCGACAGTAGCCAAAAGATTCTTGCCTGTCTTGGTGAGTATCTGGATGTCGCTGGCAAAACGTTTCGGCGACCCGTCGTCATATTCCTCCATAACGAACCGCTTGAGCTCAATGGCCAATGGCAGTTCTACGATGTTGTCTTGCTGGTCGACGGCTCTCCATTCAGGATTGCCGGTCGCACAGATCATCTTCAGTCGCTGCATGTCTGCACTGCCAAGGGTTGCAGTGACAAGAACGATGAAGAGACCCATGTGGTTGAGCAGGAACGACAAGTCGCGAAGCCAATGGCTTGGGTGGGTGATCCGCTTCAGAATGACGGTTCCAAGGATGACAGAAAGATAGGCATAGATAAGCACAAAGGGCCAGAAGGTCAGCATGTTGTTGATCCAGTTACCATTGACAGTCTGCCGGGTCAGACCCATGACGGTGGTCAGTATGACGGCGTAGGCTAAGGCTGGTACGGCAGCTTGGGGCGTGCCGATGAACTGAAAGACGTAGGCTCGTTTCCTGAACAGATGCATGACCGCTACAGAAGCAATG
Organism: Prevotella sp.; assembly: GCA_017469955.1. Classification (GTDB taxonomy): domain Bacteria; phylum Bacteroidota; class Bacteroidia; order Bacteroidales; family Bacteroidaceae; genus Prevotella. The sequence goes on along the minus strand of JAFUFJ010000021.1, from coordinate 21,747 downwards.
AACAATGCCAGTACAATGATATTGACAGACCATGCGAATGCGCTCCAGTCAATGCCACCGACAGCCAGTTCGAGCAACAGTCCGGTGACGATTAATCCGCCTCCGATAAAGAATCCTTCAGCAGATGTCCAAGGTTTTTTCCACATGTAGGTATAGGGAGAATGAGAGAAATGTAAGAAAAGAGAAAGGAGAGAACTTGCTGCCTGTGCTTCTTCAGAGGGAATGCTCCCCGGGAAGGCCATGTGCTATTGAGCGAAGTTGCTCTCCTTGCTCCATATACTAGTGAAGACTAAATCTCGACGAGCTTGCCGTTTTTCTTGGCATCGTCAATCCATTTCGGAACGATTTGGTCAAGGAGTTTGTCTTTTTTCGCCTTCAGTGCAGGCATGTCAAGTCCGATATAGGCCTGTGCTTTGGCCTTTGTAGAGATGTCGGGCATAGGGACATCGCCAATGAAGCCATGTCTGGCCAATACCTTAGAGGTGGCAAGACGTGCTTGTTGGGCATAGTCTACGCTATGAGAGAGCAGGCGGGTGACCTCTTGAGGTGCGTGGAATGTGGTGCCATGGGAAGCAATGGCATAGTCCCAACGCCATTGGCTCTTGCGAAGAAGGTCTTGAATAGGCTTCATTTCTGCGTCTGTTGCACCGTGTTCAATAGCATACTTGGCCTCAATGTGGGCAGTAGCCAGTTCCTTCTCAGCCCGGTCACGCACTTCATTGCACTTAGCCTGACGCTCATAGACATTCTGTCGGAGCACCTCTGCATCCTGGCGATGGCAGGTTTGGCAAGTACGGTCGATGTGAGCCAGTGGCGACATGATGTGGTGGTCAGTGTATTTAACGCCGCCTTCTTGCTTGTAGGGCATGTGACAGTCGGCACATGAGACGCCTCTTTGACCGTGAATGCCCTGAAGAGCAATCTCATAGCCGGGGTGCTGGGCTTTCAGAATCGGAGTCTTTGACAATGGATGAATATAGTCATAGAATCCAATCTCGTCGTAATATTTCTCGGCGTCTTCGCAAGTCAGGCCGTAGTTTTGGGGAAAGTTAAGGTAGTCGGTCTCCTTGTCGAAATAATATTCCGTGTGGCATCGGGCACAAACCAACGAACGCATCTCTTGATGTGTAGCTTTCTTGACGTCCTTTCCGGCTCGCTTCCATGCTTCGTAAAGGGCAGGACGGGCAGGACGGAGGTCCTTGTTTGTCGCGTCATGACAGTCAGAACAGCCAATAGTATTCATGATTTCACCGCCAAGTTCGCTCCAGCGTTTATGGTAAAATTCTCCAACACCCAATTCTCTCATCATACGAGGAACGTCCGGTCCCTTGCAGGTCCAGCAGGTTGCAGGTTGCATATCGCCGTCGCCGTCAATACCGGGATTGCCGGTTCTCAGGATCTTGCGCATGTCTTCAAGTGCATGTTTGTGTCCTCTCGGGGTATTATAGTTGCGCGAAAAGGCATATCCGGCCCACAATATGACCATTTCAGGACGCTGTTCAAGCACGTCAACCTCTTGGGAAGAATTATACATCGACACAAAAGACGTGTCTTCTGTCATGCTCCATGTCTCGTATTCACGAGGATAGTCTTGCTTGAAATGTTCGTTTTGCGCAATAATTGAGTCGGTAAACTCTGTTCGCTTGTTGTTGAAGACACTGACGACCTCGGCTCGTCGTTCCATGAGTGACGACACTAACAGGCCTAATAGGAAAACAATCACCATTGCACCTAAGAAGAGTGTCCACCCTTGCCATTTCTTTAATTTCTTTTCCATATTGTTTTTGTTATTCTGTTTCCTTAATTTCTTGTCCTATTATTATAAATAAGGTGTGTCTATTTGATCATTTTCTGCAGCCATTCGGGCACAGGAGATGGCGGAAGCGGTACCTGACTTTCTGCAGCAGGTGTGGCCATTAGTGAGTTCATTCCTCCGTGAGGAACGTTGCGATGGCAATCCCAGCAGGCCTTTCCCTCGCCGGTTTTTGCCAGCATATAGTCGATACGGCCGGTATTGACAAACTCTTGATTAAGTTGAGTATGACACCGGATGCAGTTGTTCATTATGACTTCAGCAGAAGCATCCTCAGCCATGATGGCCTGCCGCTCGCTATGAGTGACGAAGTAGGCTACGTGTTTCATGCCGTCCATACCCTTGAAAGCGTATTTCTTCATGATGTTCTCGTGAGGCACATGGCAGTCATTACACGTAGCATCACGTCAATGTGAGGAGTGACTCCACGTGGCATAATAGGGCGTCATGATGTGGCAATTGACGCAAGCCGCAGGGTCGTCAGCCAGATAGGTATGGGCTCTCAGCAAATAGGCAAACAATCCTCCCAGTCCACAAACAACTCCTGTGATAATGAGTAGTCCTATTTTTTGTTTGTAAGAGAATAAATTTTTGATTCTCTCCAGTATCTTCATGCAGATTTTTATTAAGTTTGACTGCAAAAATACTTACAAATGTGTATTTCTGTTGGTAACATTTGTGTCCGCATATGTGTAAAAATAGTTAATTTTAGAATTGTTCACACATAATAATTATCTTTGCGAAAAACTTCAAATATGGATGTAGATACATTGGAAGGTTTGAGACGTTGTGCTCTTTTCAAAGGAATGGACGAAGAATCAGTCATTCGTCTGATGCATATGGTTCGATACAGAGTGTTGACTTTTTCGAAAGGTGAGCATCTGGTAGTGGCCGGTTCTGTCTGTCGGTATGCCCATATCGTTGTCAGTGGCGAGATGTCTGCCGGGCTGATTGCTCCATCAGGAAGGGCGATCAACATGAGTCTTCACCATTCTGGAAATATGCTTGCTCCGGCATTTCTCTTTGCCAACGACAACACTTATCCCGTGACGATAGAGGCAAAGACTGAGGCTCGTGTGCTACGACTCTTACGTTCAGACATTGAACGGCTGATTACTGCTGAGGAGCAAGTGGCCCGAAACCTTATATCAATGCTCTCAAACAATGTGGTTTTCCTTACTCAGCGAGTGAAAATATTGTCAATGAATGTGCGAGAAAAGATAGCCTTCTTCCTGAAAGAAGAAATGGCTCGTCAACAGACTACTCGTGTTCATATTGCCATGTCGCGTCAGTTGTTGACTGACAGTTTTGGCATTCAGAAGTATTCTTTGCAGCGTTGCTTGTCGGAAATGCAGCATCAGGGCATCATAAAGGTTGACGGCAAGCAGATAGAAATTCTGAAATATGCCGAATTGTAATTTCGAACATGCTTGGCAAGTCTTGTACCTCACGTCTGTTTGACAGTGGGGTCTTTTTGTTTAATAAAACACAAAATCTCGATATAAGTTTTTCGTAATTCAGAAAAAACGTATATATTTGCGATGTTTTTCCTCTCGAAATCTTTGTATAGGGGCAGAGAGGAGCTAATAATGTAGAAATGAACATATGTATAGTTGCAGGTGCACGTCCTAATTTTATGAAGGTTGCACCGATCGTTCGGGCCATCGTCAGGGCAAGAAGTCAGGGAAGAAATATTGATTTCCGGTTGGTATATGCCGGTCGTTCCGATGATTCAACGCTCGAAAAGTCGTTGTTCGACGACTTGGAAATAGACCGTCCTGATGCTTTTCTGGGAGTGGAATGTGAGAATCTCAATGAACTTACGGGGCAGGTAATGTCGGCTTTTGAGCGTTATCTGCAAGAAAACCCGACCGATGTTGTCATTGTTGTCGATGATTTAGCTTCGACAATGGCGACGGCTATCGTGACCAAAAAGCAGGGCATCACACTGGCTCATCTGGTAGCTGGTACACGTTCCTTTGACATATCGATGCCAAAAGAAATCAACAGGCTCGTCATAGATGGTCTTTCCGATTTGCTTTTTACGGCGGGGATAGGCAGCCAAAGCACCGCAACACGTGAGGGAGGAGGCCAGGATAAGGTATATATGGTGGGCAATATCCTTATGGATACGCTGCGCTATAACCATGCACGTCTCAAAGCTCCAGGCTTTATTACGGGTGAAGACTATCTTGTTTTTACGCTTAACCGAAAGGCTTTATTGGCAGATGAGGAAAATCTCAGCCGCATGTTGGAGGCCATTGTGAGCCATGCTCATGGTATGACCGTCTATGCTCCTTTGCGTGGAAAGGCAAAAGATGTTGTCTCTCGGCTGCTTTCTTCTATGGAAGCAGAAGGTAAAGACGTGTCGTCTATTGTAATGGTCGAGCCATTGAGCTATCTTGAGTTTGGCTGGTTGACGGCTCATGCCAAAGGCATCGTTACCGATTCGGGCAACGTTGCCGAGGAGGCTACATTCAATAGCGTGCCATGTATCACGTTAAACAGCTACACAGAGCATATCGAAACCGTCAAGGTGGGTACAAATGTCTTGGTGGGGGAGGATGCAGACGCGTTGGGCCATTATGTGGAAAGCATGGCAGAAGGCTATTGGAAGTCGAGTGCAATCCCTGACCGTTGGGACGGTCGTTCAGCAGAAAGAATAGTGCAGATTTTATTGGAAAGACGATGAGAAAAACAGTGTTGATAACAGGCGCAACGAGTGGAATAGGCCGTGCGTGTGCAGAGAAGTTCGCAACTGGGGGATGGAATCTTGTACTGACAGGTCGCAGTGAAGAGAGACTTTTGCCAGTAGTTGAGACAACGAGAGCCTTGGGAGCCGAAGTGAAAGCATTGGTGTTTGACGTCAGAGACCGCCAAAAGGCAATGGAATCTGTGGCAACTCTCGATGGGAAGTGGGCTGATATCGATCTGCTTATCAACAATGCTGGCCTCGCCTTGGGCCTTGAAAAGGAGCATGAAGGGCATTATGATGACTGGGATGTCATGATCGATACGAACATAAAAGGTCTGCTTACCATGACGCGACTCATTGTTCCGCGCATGGTAAAGCGTGGCATTGGCCATGTGATCAATATCGGTAGTGTGGCAGGTGACGCAGCCTACGCCAACGGAAATGTATATTGTGCAACGAAGGCTGCTGTGAAAGCTCTCTCAGACGGCTTGCGAATCGACCTCGCCGACACACCCATTCGTGTGACGAATGTCAAGCCAGGATTGGTAGAAACCAATTTCAGCAAGACCCGTTTCCATGGCGATCAAGAGCGTGCCGACAGCGTTTACAAGGGCATTAAGCCACTGACTGGCGCCGATATTGCCGATGTCTGCTACTATGCAGCCTCATCTCCTTCACACGTACAGATAGCCGAGGTGCTTGTCCTGGCTACCCATCAAGCCAATGGAAGCACGATTGTCAGGGAGGCAGAGACGGCTGAATAGAGTAGGAAGAGGCAGAAGAGCTGGGTTAAAACAGAATGGAATAGAAAAAGAGGAGGCTGAAAAAGAATGAAGAAGTATTTTTTATGGTTCATAGGCGTGGTGGTCTTTTCGTGTGCAAAGGCCGATGACACGCTATGTGTCAGGCAGTTTCGTCATGTCGGACCCATTGCCTTGCAACGGCCTATGATGGTCGATACCGTAGATTTTGAAGGGAAGTCTTTTGATCTTGCGTCATTATTGGAAACGCCAATCAACATGAAACAGGCCAGTGAAGGTGCCCTGTACGAAGGAGATCTCTATCCCAGTTCTTCAACTGACGGCCTTCATCTGCTGGCGTTCAACCTTACGGCTCGGGCATACATGAAAGCCAAGCTTGAGGTGAAAAACCTCAAGCACTACCAGATTTTTGTCGATGGACAGAAGAGCGGGGCCGACTTGACGCTCGAACCCCGCAGCCATCAGGTCGTAGTAAAATACCTTTCGGCTCCATCGGCCCACGACTCCTTGTTGATAAAGGTCACGACCGATCGTGCCGGCGCACTGGCATCCGGCACGGAAAGCAGGCATTTATACACCTTGAGCGACGTCACTGACGGCCGGCGACTGACGGGCATCAGGCTTTCTTCTGACGGGCAATACCTCATCACTGCCCACACAACAACCTTTCCCGGAGGCCGAACCCAGACCTTATATCAGCTCAAGGAGGTGAAGACCAACAGGCAATTGCTGGAGACAACAGAGAACATACAGTGGTTCGGGCAAACCTCTCGCTATTATATCACTCGTCAAGGAGAGGGAGGCAGGATGCTAGTGACGACCGATGTGCGCACGGGTGAGCAGGAGATTGCGGCCCAAGGCTTGCCAGAAGGCTATTTCTACGTCTCGCCAAAGGGCGACTATCTGCTCTATGTTCTGCAAAATGAAGGGCCTAAACGCGATGCCCAGGTGTATGAGATTGTTGAGCCTGACGACCGTCAACCAGGGTGGCGCAACCGGAGCAGGCTGGCAAAATACGACCTGAAGACTGGCCTGTTGCAGCCGCTTACCTATGGCTACCATTCCGTTTCCCTGCAGGATATCTCTCAAGACGGTCGCTACTTGTTGCTGATGACCTCGCGCAGTCGTCTCACCCAGCGCCCCACAACACTCAGTAGTCTCTTGCGTCTTGACTTGCAAACCATGCAGGCTGACACCTTGATCAGGGACGATGGCTTCATTTCTTCGGCTCAGTTCTCGCCCGACCATCGGCAGGTTGTGGTCGTGGGTTCTCCCGAAAGTCTTGGAGGAATAGGGAAAAACCTACCCGAAGGGCGCATCCCCAGTATGTACGACTATCAGCTTTATCTGGTGAGTGACGTAGAGAAAACCGGCAGGGGGACACTCAACGAGGGCAGGAACGCTCGCGAAACAAGGGTGCTTACCCGTGACTTCAATCCCAGTGTGAGCCGTGTATGGTGGAATGGAAACGACGGACTCATCTACTTTACGGCCAACGATCTCGACTTCGTAAGCCTCTTCCGCTGCAACCCCAAAGACGGGAAAATCACCAAAATCGATGTTCCTGAAGACTTGGTGAACAGTGTTTCCATGGCAGACGGGGCTCCATGGCTGGCATTCTATGGCGAGAGTGTGTCGAGCAGCGACCGCCTTTATGCCATGAATACGAAAACCCTGAAGACCGCACTGCTTGAAGATACCAACGACGAACTGCTGAAAGATGTGGAGCTTGGGGAATGCAAGGTGTGGAATTTCGTCAGTTCACGAGGCGACACCATCTACGGACGCTACTATCTTCCGCCCCATTTCGATGCCACGAAGCGCTATCCGATGATCGTCAACTATTATGGAGGCTGCTCGCCCACGAGCCGTAACTTTGAGAGCCGCTATCCACAACATGCCTATGCTGCGCAGGGTTATGTGGTCTATGTGGTCAATCCAAGCGGTGCAGCAGGCTTCGGTCAGGAGTTTTCCTCTCGTCATGTCAACACAGCAGGGGAAGGAGTGGCCGACGACATCATTGAGGGCGTGAAGCGGTTCTGCGAGGAACATCCCTACGTAGACGCAGGCAAGATAGGCTGCATCGGAGCTTCTTACGGCGGGTTCATGACCCAATATCTGCAGACCAAGACCGACATCTTTGCCGCAGCCGTGTCGCATGCAGGCATCAGCGACCATACAAGCTATTGGGGAGAGGGCTATTGGGGCTATAGCTACAGCGAGGTTTCGATGGCCGAAAGCTACCCTTGGACGCGTAAAGACTTGTATGTCGACCGCAGTCCGCTCTTCAATGCCGACAGGATTCATACGCCACTGCTCTTTCTTCACGGCTCATCCGACACGAATGTGCCCGTCGGAGAGAGCATTCAGATGTACAATGCTCTGCGACTGCTCGGACGTCCGACGGCCTTTGTCGTTGTCGAGGGCGAGAATCATTGGGTGATGGACTACCAGAAACGCATCAAGTGGCAGAACACCATCTTTGCCTGGTTCGCCCGCTATCTGAAGGATGATCCGGCATGGTGGAATGCCATGTACCCCGAAAAGAACCTTTAACTCAAAATAAACAATCATGAAACAGACAAATCGCATTATCGAGGCTGCGCTGATAGCCTGCGGCCTCGTGCTCATGGGACTGAGCATCAAGTGGGGCATCGACGACTTTGCCAACAAAGACCGCAAAGTGACCGTCAAGGGACTGGCCGAGAAAGAGGTGGAGGCCGACAAGGTGACATGGCCTATTTCCACCAAGGAGATTGGCAACAGCCTGCCCGAGCTCTATGAGAAAATAGGGAAGACCGAGGCTGCCATCAAGCAGTTTCTGACCCAAAACGGAGTGAAGAACGACGAGATCAATGTGAATGCTCCGGTAGTGATCGACCTGAACGCCGAGAGATGGGGCAGCAATCAGAATCCCTATCGATACAACATCACGTCAGTGATGACCGTCACTTCGCGCGACGTCAAGCTCATTCGCAGTCTTATTGCACGACAAGGAGAACTCTTGAAGCAGGGCATTGCCATCGTCGACGGTGGCTATGAAAACCCAATCAAGTATGAATACGTGTCGTTTCAGGACATGAAACCCGAGATGATGGAGCAGGCTATTGCCAACGCACAGAAGACGGCTGAGCAGTTTGCCAAGAACAGTAGCAGCAAGCTGAACAAAATTGTATCGGCCGACCAGGGCCAGTTTTCCATCGACAATCGCGACGAGAACACGCCGTACATCAAGAAACTGCGCGTCGTAACCACCATCACCTACTCACTGAAGAATTAGGAAAAAAGTTGACAAGAGGCTGCTCGTAGCTTGAAAATTTTCAAGAAAAATATTTTCGGCCGTGAATTTTCAAGTTATGAGCAGTTTGCTTGATGTCTCTCAGTGTCAGCAGCTTAGCCCTTCATAAGCTGTAGAACACGCCAAAAGTCACTTCGACAGTACTGGAGAAAGCTGTCCTTTCTCGTTCATTTTCCTTATAGTTGTCATGTAGTTAGCTGTCAGTTCTTCTCCATAACGGATAGACTTCTTGGTGGGAATGCTGCCCTTTCTTGTCGAGAACCCTGCTCATTCTCATTTTGCTTCCTCAGGATTCTTGCTGTAAAGTCTCTTCCTTGCCGTTTTCTTTCACTGGAACACTTAAAAATCATGCATGTTTTTTAGGCATAAAACTTTTACATTCCAGCTCCGCTTACCTCCGTTTTCGTCTTGCCATGTCCCGTCGGGAAAGGGATGAGAATGCCTGCTCTTCATGTCGATGAAGTATTCATTTTCCGTCCGGTTGTGCTTGTTTTATCTGAAATTTGCACGTCTGTCGTCGGTCTTTACTGCAGGAAGATGTGCTGTTTCCGAAGAAAAAGCAAAAAAAAGACAAAGAATAGTCGCTGTTTAAGAAAAAAACAGTAACTTTGTAGCCAGATGTTGTGTTTCCTTTCGGTTTACACTTCAAGGCCTGAATCAAAACAACTTAAATACAATACGAGAGTATCATGAAGACAGACAGACGTACGTTCTTGAAGACACTTGGCGCAGCTGGTGTCTTTACAATTGTGCCACGTCGCGTACTTGGCGGTACAGGATACGTGGCTCCCAGTGACCAACTGACGAAGGGTATCATCGGTGTAGGCGGTATTGGCCGCTCTACCTCACACTTCACAAGCGATGATAAGTGCCGCTTGGTTTCGGTGTGCGACGTTGATGCCAACCACTTGAAGAGTGCCGTAGAGGCAGCTAAGAAGAACTTCGGCGAGGATGTAAAGCCATATGCCGACTGGCGCGACCTCGTTCACGACGAGAATGTCGACGTCGTCCACATCGCAACACCGCCTCATTGGCATGCCCTGATGGCCGTAGAGGCCGCGAAAGCAGGCAAGGATATCTGGTGTGAGAAGCCCATGACCCGTACCATTGGCGAAGGAAAGCGAGTGGTAGAAGCCGTGAAACGCTACAACCGCATCTTCCGTTTGAACACATGGTTCCGCTTTGCCGATACCTTCTATGGACTGGGAACCACGGTGAAACCCCTGAAGAAACTTATCGACTCTGGCATGCTCGGCTGGCCTTTGAAGGTCACAGTCAGCGGCACTACGGGCTTTGCCTGGAAGTTCTATTGGGTAGGAAAAGACAACTTGAAGTCCGAACCCGTGCCGGCTCATCTGGACTATGACATGTGGCTCGGCCCAGCTCCCTATAAACCCTACAACGTCCACCGCACCCATCAGACCTTCCGTGGCTATTGGGATTATGATGGAGGAGGACTTACCGACATGGGACAGCACTACCTTGACCCCGTTCAATACCTGCTTGGCAAGGATGGAGAACTGCCTGTTAAGGTGGAAATCGACGCTCCTCAGCAGCATCCCGATGCCGTAGGCATCTGGCATAAGATAACCTACACCTACGCCGACGGCTGCCAAATCGTGCTCGAAGGCGAAGGCTATGAAAGTGAAGGCAAGACAGCCTACATCGAAGGTCCGAAGGGAAAGGTCTATCGCGGATTCGAATGTACCATTCCCGACGTGATGAACAAGCTCAACGAGCTGCCCGATCCTGAACCACAACGCACAGACTTCCTCGACTGTATCAAGACACGTCAGAAGTTCGCTCTTAACGAAGTAAACGGACATCACAGCTGCACGCTGGTCAATATGGGTGCCGTCGGACTCCGTCTTGGACGCAGTGTTCTCCATTTTGATCCGAAGAATCAACTCTTCATTGGCGACGATGCTGCCAATGCATTGGTAGACCAGCCGATGAGAGGTGAATGGAAAATATAGGAAAAGGTAATCAGAAAATCAAGGACTAAAAAACATTCGCAATGAGAAAATTGATATATAATGTCGTGTTAGTGGCTGCAATGACATGCATCAGCACCACTACATTTGCCCAGCAGCGCGATGCCCGTGGCCGTGTACTGGAAACAATCGTAGCCGACGGACTGGCTCAACTGCCGGCAAAGACAACGGCTCAATATGAAGAAGTGATGGGCGAGCTGGCCAATACCGGCGAGAAAGGCATGGACATGCTCATCTCAAAACTGGGACCTTCGGCCGAAGGAAAGAACGCAACCTATGAATATGCCATCAACGGTGTTGTGAACTATGTGTCGCAAGAGGCAAACAAGTCGCTGAGAGAACCCGTGCGCAAGGCATTGCTTCGTGGCATAGAATCACAGCAAGACAAAGTGAACAAGGCTTTCTTGCTGAGCATTCTGCCGAAAATTGCACAGAAATCTGATGCACAGATGTTTGCAAAATACCTCAACGATCCTTATCAAAGTGGCTTTGCACGCACAGCATTGGCATCGATGAACGGTTCGGAAGACGTCATTCGTCAGCTGATCAATGAAGGAAAAGGCTCAAAAGCCGACCTCGCATACCTGGCCTATCAGAAAAAACTGGCAGGTGTGGAAGATGCATTGACGGGCTGGATCAATGGCGCAGATGCAAAGACCAAGGCCGAGGTGTTCAACGCTTTGTCGGCTGTTGGCTCGTCAAAGTCGTTGTCAGTGCTGGCAACTGCAGCCAAGGCTGCTGCATATAATGATGATGCAACGGGAGCTACCGACAGCTATCTGCAGCTGCTCAACCGCCTTTCAGCAACCGATTCAAAAGCTGTTCAGAAAGCAGCCAAAGAGTTAATGAAGGACAATAAGAGCGCAATTCGTTGTGCAGGTTTGAAACTTGCCTTGCAAACTGCAGGAGGAAAGGCCGGGAAACTGGTGCAGAATGCATTGAAAGACAATGATATCGAATATCGAAACACAGCCTTGCTGCTTGCTGAAGAGGTTGCCGGAAATGGCATTTTTGACACAGTTGGCAACCAACTCTCGAAACTTTCTCCTGCTGCAAAGGTAGACGTAGCACGCTGGTTAGGCAATAATCACGTAGCTTCTCAGGTCGGAAACGTCATCAGTCAGATCAATTCCGCAGACAAAACCCTCGCAGAATCATCGATCGTTGCCACTTCGAAAATTGGCGGAGAAAAGGCTCTTAGCTCATTATTGTCACTACTTGGAACCGACAAAGCAGAGGCAGCTTCGGCAGCATTGTTGACCTATAATGGTGAGATTGGCAGCGGTTTAGTCGCTACTTTAGCCGCTGAAAATCCAACAATCCAGGCCCAAGCCCTCGGTCTTGTTGCCGATCGCCATGTCGCTGCAGCCTATCCTCAGGTAGTTTCTTTGCTGAAAAGTCCGAATGCTGACGTGAAGAAGGCTGCTTATAATGCCTTGGCAGGGGTAGCCCGTGCCGAGAATTTCGGTCAGCTTTGCGACTTGTTGGAGAAGGCTTCTGGCAACGAAGTCGCAAAAGTACAGGCTGCAACTCTTGCTGCCATCCAAGGGAAAACGGCCGAAGAACAACTGGCACTCGTTACTCCAAGGCTGAAAGAGACAAAGAATAAGGCTCTTTATTATCCGCTCATTGCCCAAGTTGGCACAAAAGAGGCCATCAGCACGCTTATGGAAGAGTATGCAAAGCCTGCCACTTCTGATGCAGCATTGGCATCGTTGCTGACCGTCCAGAACTCCTCTGTCATCGACAACCTTTATGAAATTGCCAAACAGCGACCGGCTCAAAAGAACCAGATTCTTGGCCGTTATTATCAGCTGGTCGATGACTACAACTATGGAAATGCCCGCGAATACAGGCTGATCAGTCAGGCTCTTGACCTTCATCCATCGACAGAACTCACCAATAACTTTATCAATGCCCTCTCGTCAGTGGGCACTGTTCCGTCGTTGCAGTTGGCATCTCAGTATCTTGGCAACAAGGAAACAGCCGTTGAAGCTGCCAAAACCGTGAAGACACTTGTGGCCAAAAACAAGCCATTGCAGTTCGGTGAAGACACTAAAGAGATGCTTCTCAAGGCTCAAGACATCTTCCGTTCCGAGAAGGCTAAGGGCGATGCTGATGCAGGATATGCAATAGACGAGATCGCAGGTCTGCTGGCTAAGGTGCAGGAAAGCAACAAAGCCATGAATGTAGAGTTGTCAAAAGAGGAGAAAGACCAAGGCTTTGAACTCCTGTTTGACGGCAAGACTCTTGACAAATGGCATGGCAACAAGACCAACTACGTGTCCGACAACGGTACGATCTACGTCAGTGCAGGCTATGGTGACAATGGAAACCTCTATACAAACAAGAAATATAGCGACTTTGTCTATCGTTTTGAATTTGCATTTTTGGAGCCCGGCGTCAACAACGGCATAGGCATTCGTACGAAGGATGGTGTGGATGCTGCCTATGATGGCATGGAAATTCAGGTGCTGGATCATGACGCTTCTATCTATGCAGGATGGCTTAGAGAGTATCAACAGCATGGATCTGTATATGGTATTATTCCGTCGAAGCGTGTCGTATTCCCGCCTTTAGGCACATGGAATACAGAGGAAATCCGTGCTGAAGGCGACCATATCACCGTGACGGTGAATGGAGAAGTGATTCTTGACGGTAACATTCGTGAGGCTTGTCAGGGGCACAACATGGCTCCCGAGGGTGCCAAGGAAAACCCATATACCGTAGACCACCAGAGCCATCCGGGTCTCTTCAACAAGGACGGTTACATCAGTTTCTGCGGTCATGGCGAAGGTGTACGCTTCCGTAACATCCGCATTCTTGACCTGAGTAAGCAGAAACCTGTCGCAAAGAAGGCAGCAAAGAAGTCGAAGAAGTAAGCCAATTCAATGGATTTGAATAACAATGTAGCGTGTTTGCCGGTTCGGATGGTTGCCATCGGAGCCGGCAATCGCATGCGTACATATATGAAATACGTGCGTGAGCACTCGAATGAAGCGCGGCTTGTTGCCGTCATTGAACCTGATGAAGTGAGGCGTAACGACATGGCCGATCAGTTTGGTCTGCCAGCCGAAGCCCGTTTTTCTGACTATGAAGAATACTTTAAGGCTGTGGACAACCTTTCCTCAGTGCAGGGGAAAGCAGCCGAAGGAGTCGCTGGCGTCTTTCCGTTGAACGACGCGCTGAGGGCTTCTGTTGCCATTATTGCCACTCCCGAAGACCATCATTTCCAGCCTACGCTCATGGCTATCCGGCGTGGTATGCATGTGTTGTTGGAGAAACCTGTTGCTCAACGCTATGAGGAGTGTGAGCAATTAGCCAGTGAAGCCCGTGAGCATGGTGTCTATATCGGCGTTTGCCATGTGCTTCGTTACATGCCGTGTTTTCGCAAAGTAAGGGAAGTTGTGGCCTCCGGAAAGCTGGGAAAGGTGGTCTCTGTCCGCCATACCGAGCGTGTAGGCATCGACCGTCAGGCACATAGCTACGTGAGAGGGGTGTTCAGTGACAGCCGGAAGGCCAACCCAATGTTCCTTTCAAAGTGCTGCCACGACATCGATTTCCTGCTGTGGGTGGTCCAGTCGCCTGCCCGTCGTGTCAGTTCTTTCGGCTCGCTCAAGTGGTTCCGGGCCGAGAATGCCCCCGAAGGGTCTGCCCGTCGTTGTGTAGACTGCAAAGTAGAGCCGACGTGTCCCTATTCGGCTGTCGACCTCTATTGGCGCCGTCGCGAGTGGATTAGCAACTTCGACGTGCCTGCGGGGAAGAGCCTTGACGAGGTGTTGCAGGACGAGTTGAACGAAGGAAGCTTTGGCCGGTGTGTCTACCATTGCAGCAATGACGTCGTCGACCATCAGACATGCATCATTGAACTGGCCGACCAGACCACCATTTCAATCGACATGACTGCCTTTACTCGCGACGACTTCCGCTCGACAACCATCTGCCTGACCGAAGGCGAAGTCTATTGCGATGAGTCAAAAGTCGTGGTGAAGCATTTCCGAAAAGGCACCGAAGAAGTGTTTGACTTCACCGAGTCGATGGCAGCACCCTATCATGGAGGGGCCGACTTCCTGCTGCTTGACGACTTTTTGAAGGCCGTCAGCGGGCGTACTGACCATCTGTCGTCGTCCATCGACGAAGCCCTTCAGAGCCATCGCCTTTGTTTCGAAGCCGAACAAAGCAGGCTGACGGGCCAGGTAAGAGAACTTTAAGTATTTGAAATACATGCGACAGAGGCGCGGACTTTCCGAAGAGTCCGCGCCTCTGTCGTTTGCATTCGCCGAAAGTATGCTGTCAGTACAGCCATTGAACGGGAGGACTTCCCGTCGAGAAAGCTTAGGTTTTAGCCCGAGAAGTCTATGGTTTCTGGGTGAGAAAGGATAGGGTTCTGGGCGAGAATCCTATGAGTTCTCGGGCTAAAACCTAAGCTTTCTCGCCAGCCCGGGGCAGAGTTCTTCATGAGAATGACGCCGGCGGTATGGTTAAAATTCTATAAATACTCTGCACGAGGGGGCTTAGTCACTGGGTTTTTGTGTAATTTTGCCAATTAATATGGCAAGGCCATTGTGTAAAGAGAACAATCAAAAAGGAAATAAGACAACAGACTATGTTTGAGAATCTAAGTGAGAGACTGGAACGCTCGTTCAAGATTCTGAAGGGCGAGGGGAAGATAACCGAGATTAATGTGGCTGAGACTTTGAAGGATGTACGCCGTGCTCTGCTCGACGCCGACGTCAATTACAAGGTTGCAAAGACGTTTACCGACACCGTAAAGCAGAAGGCTATGGGCATGAATGTGCTCACAGCAGTCAAGCCTGGACAGCTGATGGTGAAGCTTGTTCATGACGAATTAGCCGAACTTATGGGAGGAACGGCTGCCGAATTGAAGCTGGAAAACCGCCCCGCCATTATCCTTATGTCGGGTCTGCAAGGCTCTGGTAAGACCACGTTCTCGGGCAAACTGGCCAACATGCTGAAGACAAAGCAGCACAAA
Source organism: Prevotella sp. (assembly GCA_017469955.1). Lineage (GTDB taxonomy): Bacteria > Bacteroidota > Bacteroidia > Bacteroidales > Bacteroidaceae > Prevotella. The sequence continues at coordinate 6,193 of JAFUFJ010000021.1, read as the reverse complement.
CGACCGTTGCTTGTGGCCTGCGATGTTTACCGTCCTGCAGCTATTCAGCAGCTTCACGTGGTAGGAGAGCAGGTCGGAGTCGACGTCTATTCTGAGCCCGACAACAAGAATGTGGTCGAGATCGCCACCAATGCCATCCGCAAGGCTAAGCAAGAAAACTATAACATCGTCATCATCGACACCGCCGGTCGTCTGGCAGTTGACGAAGAGATGATGACCGAGATAGCCACCCTTAAGGAGGCCATACGTCCCGATGAAACCCTGTTCGTGGTCGACTCGATGACCGGACAGGACGCCGTCAACACGGCCAAAGAGTTCAATGACCGCCTTGACTTCGACGGAGTTGTGCTCACAAAGCTCGACGGTGATACCCGTGGAGGTGCAGCCCTCTCGATCAGAACTGTTGTCACAAAGCCCATCAAGTTTATCGGTACGGGCGAAAAAATGGAAGCCATCGACGTGTTCCACCCCTCGCGTATGGCCGATCGCATACTTGGTATGGGCGACGTTGTCTCACTTGTCGAGCGCGCACAAGCCCAGTTTGACGAAGAGGAAGCCCGCCGCTTGCAGAAGAAAATAGCCAAAAACAAGTTCGACTTCGACGACTTTCTCGGCCAGATACAGCAGATCAAAAAGATGGGAAACCTCAAGGAACTCGCCTCGATGATACCAGGTGTGGGCAAGCAGATCAAGGATCTTGACATCGACGACGATGCCTTCAAGAGCATCGAGGCCATCATCCAGAGCATGACTCCGAAGGAACGCCAGAATCCAGACATCCTGAACCAGAGCCGAAGGCTGCGCATTGCCAAGGGATCGGGCACCTCTATTCAGGAGGTTAACCGCCTTTTGAAGCAGTTCGACCAGACCCGCAAGATGATGAAGATGGTCTCTGGCATGGGAATGCGGGGCATGATGAAGGGGATGCCCCCCATGTCTAAGATGCCCCATTAAGCCCTTTTAAGCAGCCATTCGCAAAAATATCACTTCAAATACCCATCTCATACGATGCAACTCATTGACGGAAAGGCCACAGCTTCGGCCATCAAGACCCAGATAGCAGCAGAGGTTCAGCAGATAGTTGCTCAGGGAGGCAAGCGTCCTCACTTAGCAGCCGTGCTCGTAGGTCATGACGGAGGTTCAGAGACTTACGTGAGAAACAAGGTGCTGGCCTGCGAAGAGTGCGGGTTCAAGTCAACTCTTATCCGCTTCGAAGACGATGTGACCGAGGAAGAACTCTTGGGCTGCGTGGCCAAGTTGAATGCCGATGCCGATGTCGACGGTTTCATTGTTCAGCTGCCTTTGCCCCGACACATCGACGAACAGAAGGTCACTGAGGCCATCGATCCTAAGAAAGATGTCGACGGATTCCATCCCGTCAATGTCGGAAGGATGGCCATCGGGCTGCCGTGTTTTATCTCTGCTACGCCATTAGGCATCCTCACCCTGCTCAGACACTATGGCATTCAGACTTCCGGCAAGAAGTGTGTCGTGCTTGGACGGTCAAACATCGTCGGCAAGCCGATGGCCCAGCTGATGATGCAGAAGCAGTATGGCGACGCTACCGTGACCGTTTGTCACTCACATTCCCAGAACCTTCAAGAGGAGTGTCGGCAGGCTGACATCCTTATTGCAGCCATAGGAAGGCCCGACTTCGTGACGGCTGACATGGTGAAACCTGGTGCTGTAGTCATTGATGTGGGCACAACACGCGTCGCAGATGCTACCCGTAAGAGCGGATATCGGCTCAATGGTGACGTCAAGTTCGACGAGGTTGCGCCCTTGTGTTCTTACATTACTCCCGTGCCAGGAGGCGTAGGTCCGATGACTATCTGCTCGCTGATGTTGAACACTTTGCAGGCAGGCAGGCGATGACGGCAGAAGAATACTACCAGTTGGGCAACGACTATCGCCGGCAAGGCAACTATCAGGCCGCCGCAAATGCCTATCTTGAGGCCATCAGCCTTGACCCTGATTCGCCGGCTGTGCATGCCAAGCAGATGATAGACGACATTATGAACTACTATAACAAGGATGCCTACAACCCGTAGGCGTCCTTGTTTTTTCTCAACCGGCGCCGCCATCGCCCTTTGGCGTGTGAGGAAGCAGGCGGTCGGAAGGTCGGTTTCGTAGGCATCCGAAGTGTTAAAAACTCGGAAAAAGACGGACAAAGGGTTTCTATCTTCTGCTCCTTCTGCCTGTAAATGCTGATTGGAGGCGGAAATGGAGGCCTATGATTAGTTGAGTAATAACTTTCTGTTTTTCATTGACTTATAATAGTTGGAAGTGATATTCGCAGCTTTTTAGCCATTGTTTCCAATGCTTTGCTTCCGAGAAACCTGCCGTTTCTCAGGCAGAAAGCTATGGGTTCTCGCCGTGAACACATAGACTTCAAGTGCAGCATCCTTGTGTTTGCAGGCAAGAAAGCATAGTTTTCTCGCTGAGATGAGGTGCCGTCGTTGTCGCAAATGGGCAGAAATCTCGGGTTGAAGAGCTGTTTTTTCGCCAGATGTTGCTTGCTTTTCACGTCGCGAAGTGTTAAAAACAGGCAGAAATGTTTACACCCTTCACCCCGGCAGATGCTTCCTTTCCTGTTGTCTTTGGGAAGAAATTTTTCCATTTTTCGTGGCAGATGAAAAAAGAATCGCTTTTATTTTGCCGTTTCAAAGGAATTTGCTAACTTCGCCGTCAGACATTAAAAACATCAACAAAACAGAAGCATTATGGCAAAAATGAGAGGTGCCATCGTGGTGAACACTGAACGTTGCAAGGGTTGCTCGCTATGCGTCGTGGCCTGTCCTCAGGATGTGATAGCCCTGGCTCCAAAGAAAGTAAATGTTCATGGATACCCCTACGTCGAAGCGGTGCTGGCAGAAAAGTGCACGGGCTGTGCCTCCTGCGGCATTGTTTGCCCCGACGGGTGTATCACAGTTTATCGTAAACGCGTGGAGGAATGACTATGGCAGAAAGAGAAGTAGTATTGATGAAGGGCAATGAGGCTATCGCCCATGCTGCTATTCGATGTGGTGCTGACGGATATTTCGGCTATCCCATCACCCCGCAAAGTGAGGTTATCGAGACATTGGCCGAGCTGAAGCCGTGGGAAACCACGGGCATGGTGGTGCTGCAGGCCGAGAGTGAAGTGGCATCGATCAACATGATCTACGGCGGAGCAGGCGCCGGAAAGCGCGTGCTCACTTCGTCATCGTCGCCAGGAGTAGCCCTGATGCAGGAAGGAATCGCCTATATGGCGGGCGCAGAACTGCCCGGTGTGTTCGTGAATGTGCAGCGTGGCGGGCCGGGACTGGGCACTATCCAGCCGTCGCAGAGCGACTATTTCCAGGCAACACGTGGCGGTGGCAACGGCGACTACTATGTCATCGTGCTGGCTCCGAACTCGGTTCAGGAGATGGCCGACTTCGTCGATCTGGCTTTTGAGTTGGCATTCAAGTACAGAAATCCGGCCATGATACTCTCCGATGGTGTGATTGGTCAGATGATGGAGAAAGTAGTATTGCCCCCATTCAAGCCCCGTCGCACCGAGGAGGAAATCCTTCGCGAGTGTCCATGGGCGTCGACTGGCCGCACGAAAGACCGTCAACCTAATATCATTACCTCACTTGAGCTGACCTCAGAGGTGATGGAACAGCGCAACATACACCTGCAGGAAAAGTATCAGCAGATAAGAGAAAACGAAGTAAGATATGAGACTCAGGGACTCGACGATGCCGACTATATGATAGTAGCCTTTGGCAGTGCGGCCAGAATAGCCGAGAAAGCCATCGAGATGGCTCGTGAAGAAGGCCTGAAGGTAGGCCTGTTCCGCCCCGTCACCCTGTGGCCCTTCCCCGAAAAGGAAATCGCCCGTGCAGCAGAAGGCAAGCAAGGCGTGCTCGTAGTAGAGATCAATGCCGGCCAGATGGTAGAGGATGTACGCCTTTCAATCGACGGAAAGGTGCCCGTAGCCCACTTCGGACGTCTGGGCGGAATTGTCCCTGAACCCGATGAAATCGTTGAAGCCCTAAAAAAGAAGTTCTAAGTTATGGAAAATATTATCAGTCCTGAAAATCTGGTTTGCAAAAAACCAACCCTGATGAACGATGTGCCCATGCACTATTGTCCGGGCTGTTCACACGGTGTAGTGCACAAACTCGTGGCTGAAGTCATCGAAGAAATGGGCATGGAAGAGAAGACCGTAGGCGTGTCTCCCGTAGGATGCGCCGTGTTCGCCTATAAGTATATTGACATCGACTGGCAGGAAGCTGCCCATGGACGCGCACCAGCCGTGGCAACAGCCATCAAGAGACTGTGGCCCGACAGGCTCGTTTTCACCTATCAAGGCGACGGCGACATGGCCTGCATCGGCACGGGTGAGGCCATCCATGCACTGAATCGCGGCGAGCACATCGCCATGATCTTCATCAACAATGCCATCTATGGCATGACGGGAGGGCAGATGGCTCCCACTACTTTGCTTGGACAGAAAACGTCGACATGCCCCTATGGCCGCCAGCCCGACCTGCATGGATATCCACTGAACATCACCGACTTGGCTGCAAGGCTCGAAGGAACGTGCTACGTCACTCGCCAGTCAGTAGAATCGGTGGCATCCATCATGAAGGCAAAGAAAGCCATTCGCAAGGCCTTTGAAGCCTCTATGGCAGGAAAAGGCTCGTCGCTCGTCGAGATTGTCTCGACCTGTAACAGCGGCTGGAAGCTCTCTCCTGTGAAAGCCAACGAATGGATGAAAGAGAATATGTTCAAGAAATACGAGAAAGGTGACCTAAAAGATACAACGCTATGACAAAAGAAATAATTATCAGTGGATTCGGAGGCCAGGGCGTATTGTCAATGGGCAAGATATTAGCCTATTCGGGTCTCATGGAGGACAAGGAAGTAACATGGATGCCTGCCTATGGTCCGGAGCAGAGAGGAGGCACGGCCAACGTTACCGTCATTGTCAGTGATGAACGTGTATCGTCGCCAATCCTCAGCAAGTATGATGTCGCAATCGTGCTCAATCAGCCTTCACTCGACAAATTCCTGCCAAAAGTGAAGTCCGGAGGCATTCTCATCTACGACGGCTTCGGCATCCTTAATCCGCCACAGCGCAGCGACATCGAAGTCTATCGCATCGACGCTATGGACAAGGCTGCTGAGATGAAAAACTCGAAAGTCTTCAACATGATTGTCCTTGGAGGGCTCTTGAAGGTCTGTCCGGTGGTCAGTACCGACGGTCTTCAGAAAGCACTCTTCAAGTCTTTGCCCGAACGTCATCACCATCTCATTCCCCTTAATATGCAAGCAGTGGATGAGGGCATGAAGATCATCGAACGAGTAGGGTAGAAACTTGCTTAGCCTGCCAATAGCCAATCATTTCATATGCCGTTTAGTATCATGGAATGATTGGCTCTTTTTTCTTTTGGAATCCTTATGTAACTTGTCGGCAAAACAGAACCATGGATAAGCTCTCGCAAGAAAAAAGGCATGCAAACATGGCTGCGATAAGGTCGAAAGACACGCAGCCTGAGCTGATCGTACGCCGTTGGTTGTGGGGTAGGGGGTTCAGATACCGGCTGAATCATAGACGCTTGCCCGGGCATCCTGACCTGGTATTGAGAAAATACAGGACTTGCATCTTTGTAAATGGCTGCTTCTGGCATGGACATCATGTGCAAGTTGCTGGACCGGAGTCGGAAATCTTGAGTTCGGACTGCTGCAAGATTCCCAAGACAAATCGCGAATTCTGGGTACGGAAAATCGCAAGAAACCAAGAACGAGACAGGCAGGAGCAACGCTTGTTAGCCGAAATGGGATGGCATACCATTACCATATGGGAATGCGAACTAAAACCGAAAGCAAGGGAACAAACATTGCTGTCGTTGGAATACACCCTCAACAAGATATTCCTTCTGGACCATGAGGCACGGCAAAAGAAAGCATTTAGAAGTGCAAAAATAAAAAGATACCCCTCCTATGAGGAAGAGGAAGGATTGGGTATGGCAGCAGAACCATTGGGCTGAAAATATCCATGCCTGACAAATAAGCAGAAGTTCGGCCACTCTTGTTGGGCTTCCCGCAGGAAGAAACAAGGGTGACCGAGAGGGTTAATCCTACTAAAGCGTAAGACAGGGTCTTGTTCATCTCCAGACAATAATAGGTGTTTACTGCAGTCTGAACATCACAGGCACGT
>JAFUFJ010000020.1 GCA_017469955.1 Prevotella sp. | reverse complement strand
GCAAGGGTAAGCATCGATATAATCGAAATAACATTGCGCTTCGATGTGTCGCGACGAAGCTGGTAAGCACCATAGGCCTGATTGCGGCCGGCAAATACAATGTCCGACCATTCATTTGAAACAATATCAATTTTTGCCATAATTCATAGATTTTTAGAGTTAAACAGTTCTATATACCTTATATAATAATAAAGAAGGATTCGTATGATAATAAGGAAGGAGTCATATAATAATAAGGAAGGAGTTGTATGATAATAGGGAAGATGTCATATAATAAAAGGGAAGGAGTCGTATGATAATAGGGAAGATGTTGGTGAATTCTTCGGTTTTACTCTAATCGGAAGAGGATAGGAACGTAATATCTCACCTTGACAACCTTGTCATTTTGGCGTCCGGGAATCCAGTTCGGCATGGATTTAACGACTCTGAGAGCCTCCTTGTCAAGTGCAGGGGTTAGTGAACGCTTCAATTCGAAGTTGCTTAATGTGCCATCTTCATTGACAATGAATCCGACAATGATGCGACCTTGGGCGCATTCTTCTGTTTCTGGATATCTTAAATTCTGATTGAGATACTCCATTAGTGCCTTGCTTCCTCCGGGGAATTGTGGCATTTCCTCTACGACATCATAGACTTCTTGTGTCACGATGGGCTGTTCAATGTCGGTACTTACAATCTCTCCTGTTGTTGAAAACACTTCATCACGAACTTCTGGGAGTTTGAAAGTGATGGGTACATTATACTTTATACAGGTAGGTTGGCCATTGATACAGCCAGGAACCCATTTCGGCATCATTCTTAAGACCCGCAAAGCTTCGGCATCGAGCTGCGGATGAACGGAACGAACGATGTGGTGTCCCGTCGTCGAGCCGTCTTTTTCTACTACAAAAGAGCCGATGACACGTCCTTCGATCCCTTCTTTTAAGCATTCTTCCGGATAAGTTGTGTTTGCGTAGAGGAACTCCATTAAGGCTGTGTTTCCTCCAGGGAATGCCGGCATTTCCTCGGCAATCTCACCGAAAACCATATTTTCCGGCAATACGATGAGCGAGTCTTTTGCCACAGGAGGAGCAGCCTTCTTAGCCAGCGTATCCCTTCTCGTGGAATCCTTGTGACACATGTCTTCATTTATATGAGCCGTTTTCAGAGAATCTTTTGCCGTGGATTCTGTTTGGATTTGCGCATTTCCGCAGGCAGCTAAAGTCATCATTCCGAGCGACACTCCTGCAATTTGTATCCTATGACCTGCCGTTTGCAGGTGCTTAAGGCTTTGACAGATGTATCGCATCTCTGCCTCACAAGCAGGACAAGTGCCCCGACACTGCCCCTCATGTGTGCACACTTTTGGTTCATAACTGATGCCATTCTTCTCGGCTATTTGTTTCCTTATGCCTCTAAGCACGTTGCAAATTGATTTTCCTTTGTTCATGATTTCTACGTTTTTAATGGTTATACATTCTTGCCTTGCAGAGGCTGTTGGGTGTCAGTTGACACTTGCAAAGATATAAAGAATGAAATCTCTTTGCAATACCCTTTATGAACTTGACACAAATGCCGATATCTAACTTATTGGTTTTCAATGATCAGACATATTCTTGTCGATGGGTTTTGACACAACACGACATGTCTTCACCTTGTGCTTTCTGCTCATTTTTGCTGCCATGAAGATGTCTTTTGTCCTTCAAATTTGCCAGAGGCGGATATGTTGTGTACCCTTATACACCATTGATACTTGTAAAAAATACTTGCAAGAAAAATTGGTCATGTGCGGAAAAGGGCTTATCTTTGCCGAAAATAAATATGGATAATTAAACTTGACGCAATGAAGAACCGATTCATCTTTTTGTTATTGTCGGCAGTAGCGATGCTTTCGGCAAGTGCACAGACTGTGACTCAAACCATGTATTTTGACTTTGGCGAGTCAAACAACTCATCTCGAGGGATGAAAACCGAGGGAGTTGACGCGAATGGACATTACTGGAACAACATCTGTTCTATGGGAGGTATCTACATCTATCCTGGCACATCGTTCAGTATTGTCGATGCCAACAACTCGCAGACCGGCTATGATTTGTTTGTGAATGTTCGCTTTACCACCAATGGAAAGTCAGGTGGAGGGGGCTTGCTCAGCCCGTCTGCCGATTTGTTAGGCGACCTTGCTGTCGCATCAGCCACAGAAGACTACTGCTTTTTGGAGAGTGCTGCAAGCATCAATCAGCATCATGCTTTCATGACTTTCCGTGGCCTTGACCCGCAGAAAGCCTATCGTTTCCATTCCTTTGGCTCACGCAACACCGCCGAAGAACGAGCCGGTTGGTGGGAGTATCGTGGTGAGAACGTATGGGAAGGCTATCAGCAGATAGCCGGATCGGCGATTGGTGCCAACGGCTATAACGGCAACAACAACCAGATATTGGTGTCCGACCCTATCTTCCCCGATGCCAATGGCGAGATCAGAATGACCATGAAAAAGTTTCGTACCGACCGAATGCTCATGCTCAATGCGCTCAAAGTCGAGGAACTTTCGGGGCTGGAAAGACCTAATCAGCAGTTGAAGCTCAAGCAAAAACTATATCTTGACGTTGGCGAGAACAATAATTCTCGCGGACACAAGACAGAAGGAGCCGACAAAAACGGCAACCACTGGAACAACATGGTCAGCGATCCTTCCGGTTCTGACTATATCATTCCCGTGGGACGCACCGTCAATCTCGTGAACTCGGCTAATGAAAATACGGGATACAAGGCAGAGATGGTCACCGTGATGTATACCAATGGCAGTTCGGCAGCGGGTGGCATGACCGATCCGACTGATGCCAATCTCGGCGACTTGGCTATTGCCACTGCCACCGAAGACTATGTGTGGATAGCCGTAGACGGCAAGCGTCAGATGCGTTTCAAGGGTCTTGACAAGAACAGTGTCTACAAGTTCTACATCTTCGGCAGCCGTAATATCAACGAAGACCGTCACTCGGTTTATACGCTTAACGGACTGAACGACTGGACAACGGTGTTCCAGACGTCTGGCGTGGACATCGGTGGTCAGGGTGTTCAGGGAAATGTGCGCAACGTAGCCGTGAGCGATTACATGTATCCTGATGCCGATGGCAACATACTTTTCACGCTCGAACGCTACAATTCCACCGGCTATGGTCACTTTAATCTCATCAAGATTGAGGAGTATGAGGGTGCCGAACGTCCGGCCGAGCCTCTCAGTTTCTCCAAGCTTTTCGTGTCGGGAACGGCCTCAGAGGGCGGTAAAGACGTCGAGATGGTTCAGCTTGCTCCCTTGGGAGTCTCGAACGGTGTCTATGAGACCTACCTGCGTCTACAGCCGGGAACGTGGCATCTGCGGGGCATTACGACCTCGGGTGCCGAGGTAAGTCTTGGCCAAGACGAGTCAGGAACGTCAGTCATCGTCGACGGAAAAGCCTATACAGCTGATGAAGAGCGTGTGGTACGTGTGCGATATGAGTCGAAGACTGGCAAGCTTGATGTGACCCCTGTAGTGATGTATGTGAAAGGAAACATCTGCCCGTCCAATACAAAGCTCGACTACGCAGGTGACGGTGTATGGCGTTCGGAGGTAGACTTGAACTACGGAACCGTGTTCCTTTTCTCCGACAAGTATTTCTACTTTGCCATCAACAACAACGACCAACTGGCTATCAGACGCCAGTCTGGCAGCCGGACAAAGGTAGCCATGCCGAGCGAAGGCTATGGAGCTGACAACATCAGACTTAACCGAGGCACCTATACTGTGACGCTCGACATGCGCAACTATGACTTTGATCTTGACGCTCCTATTGACGAATACAAGATATCAATGTTCGGATCGTCGGTGGCCAACGGCACCGGAGCAGCCAGCAATCAGGGCTATGCCTACCTGTATGGGCAGCAGTTGCAGACCAGATATCGCCGTGGAGTGAGCGAGAATCCATTCACTGTTTCCGGCATATCGATAGGAGGCAACACCACCATCGACCTGCAAAACCGCTACGACGAGTTGATACATGACTTCGGACGCTATGTCATCTTCGGCCTTTCGCTGGGCAATGAGGGCATTCACGGTGCTGCTAATCCGCAAGCTATCTACAGCCAGTGGCGCGACAACATGCTCGGTCTGATCGAGAAAGCACGCCAAGATGGGAAGATACCTGTCGTGATGAACAACTATACCCGTGGAGACTTCACGGCCTCAGACTACAGCTATGTGAAGCAGCTCAACGTGCTTATACACCAGTGGGACGTGCCTTCGTTCAACACACTTGGTGCGATTGACGACGGCAATGGCCGATGGGCAACCAACTATCAGAACGGCGACGACGTCTATCATCCCAACACTTCAGGCCATCGCGAGTTCATGTATGCCATGACACCTTCGTTCTTCGACGCCTTGAAGGCAGGCAAGCCACTGCCCGAACGCGACCAGTCGCAGTCGATGACCATCAGCAACGGCGACGTGATTCAGTTCACTGCTGAGCCTACACTCAGCCCGTTCACCATCAGCCTGCGCGTGAAAGGCGGCAAGGAAGGCCGGCTGATCTCGTTCAAGTCGCGCAACAAAGAGCTGTGGGTCGGTGTGAATAAAGAAGGAAAAGTCTACTATCACACGCCCAACCAAGCCGACAGTCTTGTAGTTGATCGCGTGTTGAACGACGACACATGGACCACGGTTACGCTCACCCATTATGCAGCCCAAAAGCGCACTTTGCTCTACGTGGAGCGTCAGAGTGCAGAACTGTCAGAGTCGATGACAGGCACGACCTTCACCATCGGCGATGCCGATTCGCCCGTAGAACGTCAGCTGAGCGAACTGTTCTTCTGGCGTTCGGCCCTGAGCTATGAAGAGGTTGCTGCCCATGCGGCAGGCCGAATGCTCAAGTCGAGCCTTGAGATCTACTCGCCATTGGCCGACGATGCGAAGCAGAACATCGAGAACCGTGCGCAGAGTCTCAATACGGTCACCTTCATCGCAGGGCAGCTTGCCGGCCTGAAAAGCCTGACTGCCGATGCAGAAGAAGCAGCCGGGAAGGGCATCTACACGCTGGATGGCAAGCTTGTCGGCAACATTTCCGACCTGCCAAAAGGCATCTATGTGACTGCCGACAAGCGCAAAATAGTGAAGAAATAGCAGCTTTCTCGGGCGTACATCTCAGATGTATGGAGCATACCAACGGCATGTATGAGGCATACACCTGAGATGTACGGCCGTGAAAGGATAGCCTTTACAGGCACAATTCCCAGGTTCCACCTGAAAAGGCAGGCTTTCTCTTGAAGGGAAAGCCTGCCTTGCTGTATGGCTGACGATATGGTTCAGAGGGTGAGGGCTGCCGTCAGTAGGAGAGTTATCTCGATCAGACTGGCCACGGTCAGCAGGATGTCAATGGTATAACCGCCATATTGACGGTAGACAAACATATAGGAAAAATACATCATGAGGCAGGGAATAAACACCAGCCACTGCCAGTTGCCTCCCGTCAGCATGAGCATCAACAGCAAGGGCACTATGCCTTGAACAAAAAGCCACAGCCCGTTCAGGGTGCTGTATTTGCGGAAAGCAATGTGATAACGGGCCGTCTCGTGCTCTTCGGCATAAGGAAGCATCATCACCATCTGCGACGTGATCATGCGTGAAAAGGGACCTGCGGCAAACAGAGTGGCGGCTGCCGTGAGCGGTTCAAGATGCAGAAGACAGGCCGAGAGCAGCACTTCATAGACCACCAGCGCCAGCCGTTCGTAGGACTTTCCGAACACTTGCGGGCGTTCGACCACCAGCATGCGCAGCACAATGGCCACCGCAATGGCCGCCAACCACGGCAGAAAACGGCTTAATGCCAGCAGTGTCAGAGCCTGAAGCGCCGACGTAAACCAGGCAGAAAGAGGCCAGTGCTCGACGGCAGTCATCAGCGATGAGGCCGGCAACCGGAAGTCGCGGCCGAACGAAACGCGGGTGAAGACGACAAACGAAGCAGCAATACGCTCGACAAGTCTTGATGGATTGATGTCTATTCGCATGGAAAACCTGTTGGAAAGAAATGATGATTACTGGTTGCGAAGTTACGAAAAATAATCGAAGGGCACCTCACAAAATGGTTAATAATGCTGTAAAATGGTTCGTTTTCGGCATTCTTGGGCAAAGTAATGTTCAAAAATGTTTAAAAAATTTGGCAGTCTCGACTAATTTGTATTACTTTGCAACCATAAAGATCAATAAAAGGTATTACTCGTCTTTACGACACTTTAACATAAGGATAATGCAGCTTGGGCTCAGGAAGCCCCTTCAAAGGCGCTTCGCTTGCAGCCCAAAGACACTGGCATGAGACTCTGGATATTTAGATAAATATTAGGTATATAGTTTTCATTATTAACAATTCAATTCAGAAGAGTATGAAAAAATTAGTACTATTTGCAGCTGTCGCACTCATGGCAGCTTCTGCTTCTGCTCAGACTGTAGTAGGAAGCAAGACTTTCGACAATTTCTACATTGGCGTAAACGGTGGCGTAGCAACCCCAACAACAGGCCATTCATGGATGAGTGATCTCAATCCGAATGCCGGTCTTCGCATAGGTCGCTACTTCACTCCAGTATTCGGTCTGGCAGTTGAAGGCAATGCTTACTTCTCAAATAAGCCGGCAGAGTCTTGGGGAACAGCAGTCCGTTTCATCAACACCGACCTGCTTGCAACAGTTAATCTGTCCAACTGGTTCGGCGGATACAAGGGCACTCCTCGCGTCTTTGAGCTCGTTGCTGTCGGTGGAGCAGGCTGGGGACACTCGTTTAACAGCTATGGAGAGAAGAACATCAACTCGGCTGTTGCCAAAGCTGGCTTAGACTTCACCTTCAATCTTGGCGAGAAAAAAGCTTGGCAACTCTATGTAGAGCCCGCCATCTACCACACACTTAACGGTGCTGGATATGAGGGAATGGAGTATAATATCAATAAGTCGATGGTTCAGCTCAATGCCGGTATCGTCTATAAATTCAAGAACTCCAACGGTACACACAACTTCGCTATTGCCCAGCTTCGTGACCAATCAGAGATTGATGCCTTGAATGCTATCATCAACGATCTGCGCAATCGCAAGCCTGAAGTAGTAGAGAAGGTTGTCGAGAAGCGTGTGGAAGTTCCCGCACCTGTTGCCGAGCCTAAGGAAGTCAAGGTTGAGAACCTCGTGTTTGTAACCTTCGCTCAGGGCAAGTCTGCTCTCACTGCTGACGCTCAGAAGGCTCTTAACGGAGTGAAAGAGGGTGCTCACGTCCAGATCGTAGGTACTGCTTCTCCTGAAGGAAGTGCTGAACTCAACCAGAAACTCTCTCAGGCTCGTGCCGATGCAGTGGCTGAATACCTGAAGGGACGTGGCGTCGTTGTCGACGAGGCTACTGGTAAGGGTGTACAGGGTACAACCTCTAACCGCCTGGCTGTTGTCTACGTAAAGTAAGAACATCCGCAGCATAATAGATTGTTTACTTTTGGGAGTTCAGGCAGATGCCTTTCCGAGGCGTGTGTTTGGACTCCCGTCTTTTTTCCGCCATAGGCCGGCATTACTTATTGAAAGACAATGGACAAGCTAAGCAAAACAGGGCGCTACGAGTTTCTTTCGGAGCCTTTCCACTGCGATTTCGGCAATCGTCTCTTCATCGGGCACCTGGGAAACCATCTGCTTAACGCAGCCGACTTCCACAGCAACGACCGTGGTTTCGGCATGCATTATCTGAATACCATCCATAAGACGTGGGTGTTGTCGCGACTTGCGGTCGAGATGAATGAGATGCCCGAGGCCTATGTCAGGTTTGCAGTGGAGACATGGGTAGAGGGTGTCATGCGCTTTTTTACGAACCGTAACTTCAAAATCGAGGACGCAAAGACGGGAAAAGTCTACGGCTATGGTCGGTCGGTATGGGCCATGATTGATACTGAGACGCGCCAGCCTACCGACCTCTTGGCGGTTCGCGACGGGCAGATCGTCAGCTATATTGACAAGGATAAGCCCTGTCCGATGGAGAAGTCTGGCCGGGTAAAGATAGGCGAGTCGGCCGAGTTTGTGCGCTCGATAGACACCTATTACAACGATGTCGACATTAACGGGCACATCAACAGCATCAAGTATATCGAGCATATTGCCGACCTTTGGCCTGTAGACTGGTATCGCAGCCATGCCATCAAGCGCTTCGAGGCTGCCTATGTGGCCGAGGCACATGGTGGCGACCGCCTGCATTTCTATCGCGAGCAGACGGGAGAGGGCGACTTCTCGGTGCGCATCATGAAGCAGACGCCCGACGAAGGCGAAGCTCTTACGGAGGTTTGTCGCGGGCGTGTCGTGTTCACAGAGCAGTGAACAGGGGGCGTTTCCTTGGCTGAATGGGCTGGCGGGCGCCAGTTTCTGCACCGCTGTCAGATGTGTTCAGCGACAAAATACATACAGCCGGCAAGAATGAGACTGTAAAAATTCTTGCCGGTTTTTAACATTTACAGAGCAAGAAAAGTAGAAAAATTTAGTAACAATCAGACCATTCTTTCCGACAAAACTAATAGTTTCCGACATGAAAGTCAGGGCTTCTCACCGAGAATGCTATCCTTTCTCGTGCACAGAGCATAGGGTTTGCCCGTTGAATCCTGAGACTTCATGTCGAGAATCCATAGTTTTCAGCTTCAGAAAGCTGCTCTTTCTGCAGGCGAAGAAGTCGGAATGCAGGGGTCATTGCTTGGAGATGATGAGGCGATGAGTTGCAAATCGTTGTTATTCATTGTGTTGCAATTTGGCGATTTGCCGGCGTTCATTTACGTCCGAAAACACGTATTATAGGATAGAAAAGGGCTTTTCAGCGTCGTTTTGTCTTGCTTTTTCAGCGTTTTTTAACACTTTCCCGGTTGTTTTTCTTGGCAGTTCACCTCGGCTTCAGGCTTTGTAGAGCCTGCCTTCGCTTTGGATGATGCATTGCTCCTGTCGAAGGTTCTCGATGGCTATGCTGAGCCTTTCGGTCGGGATGCCCAGCGACTTGAGTTCGGAAGGACGGTGACCCTTGCCGTCGGCCAGCAGTTTCATGACCTGCTCTTCAGCCGAGGCAGCAGCTTGTCTCGGCTGCTTTTTCCCGATGCACACGTCGCATTGCCCGCACTGATAGTCGGCTCCACGGTCTTCTCCGAAATAGTTGAGCAGGAAACTGCTGCGGCAGATATCCTCACAAGTGGCATAGTTCACCATCGCCTCGATGCGCTTTCCATACTGCGCCTTTCGGTCTTCATAGACCGCTTTGGGCAGCACAATCTGGCTGCCTTCTTCCCTGTCTTGCAGATAAGTGATGAGTGGCATCTTGCGTTGGGGGATGAAGCTGATGACGCGTTGATGGGAAAGTCCGCGAAGAACCTGGTAGACCGTGTTCGTCTGGAGGCCTGCTTTTTGGGCAATCAGGCCTTCGTCAATGTAGCAATACTCGGAGAATACGCCCGAATAGAGGCGCAGAATGGTCGTGATGACCTTTTCTTCAAGGGGCGAGAGCTGCTCGAGGCGGTAGAGGTCGTCGCGCTCTAAGAGGAACATCAGGCGCGCTGCTGCGTCGGGATCCTCCTCATACTCGATGTATCCGGCTCGCTCCAAGATGTGAAGGGCAGAGTTGAGCTGGATGGCATGGTGCTTGAAATAGTGGCAGAACTCGCCGGGTTTGAAGGTGAAGGTATGGCCATATCCGCTGCCTGCGGCAATCTGATAGTAGTAAGCAAGATGGTCATACACCTTCCTGACGTACTCTTTTGGAGGGAAATTCTCGCTGATGCGCTTGTGAAGCTTCGGAGTGTCGCCGCTGTTGTATAGCAGAACAGCATATGACTTGAGCCCGTCGCGGCCTGCACGGCCTGCCTCTTGGAAGTACGACTCTGGCGAACTCGGGCAGTCAAGGTGAATGACCAGCCTCACGTCGGGCTTGTCGATGCCCATGCCAAAGGCATTGGTCGCCACCATAACCCTTACCTTGTCGTGCTGCCAGGCTTCTTGTCGCAGGTCTTTTGTGCTGTGTTCCAGCCCCGCATGATAGTAGGTTGCGCTGATGTTGTCTGACTGAAGCAGCTCGGCAATCTCCTTGGTGCGCTTCCTTGACCTCACGTATACGATGGCCGAACCGTTGACAGAACGGAGGATATGCTTCAGTTCGGCGTGCTTGTCGGGAGCCGTTCTGACAATGTAGGCAAGGTTCTTGCGCTCGAAACTCATGCGGAAAACGTTCGGCTTTTCAAAGCCAAGCTGGCGTTGAATGTCGTCAGTCACCTCGGGAGTGGCCGTGGCCGTAAGGGCAAGAACGGGAGCATTTGGCTTCAGTTTGCGCAGGTCTGTGATGTGTAAATAGGAGGGACGGAAGTCGTATCCCCACTGGCTGATGCAGTGAGCTTCATCGACTGTGATGAAGCTTACGTTGATACGGCGAAGTTTTTGCTTGAAAAGCTCGGAACCAATGCGTTCCGGCGACACGTAGAGTATTTTCACTCCTCCGAAAATACAGTTCTCAAGGCACACGATAATCTCGCTTCTTGACATGCCGGAATAGATGGCTGCTGCCTGGATACCTTTCCTTCGAAGGTGTTGAACCTGATCTTTCATCAGGGCAATGAGCGGAGTTATGACGATGCATACACCCTCTTTTGCCAAGGCTGGCACCTGAAACGTGATGGACTTTCCGCCTCCTGTTGGCATCAGTCCTAAGGTGTCTCTTCCAGAACCGATGCTTGCAATGATGTCTTTCTGTATTCCCCTGAAGTCGGTAAAGCCCCAGTTATTCCTTAATATTTCAAGATACCTGTCCATGGTCGTGGGCTTTTTGGGTGGAAACGGTTGCAGGAGAGACGCTTATCGCTCGTTCAGCAAGTCCTCCTCGGTAGGCTTGATGTCTTCGATCTGCAGCTGAACGAGGCCTCTCTTGAAAACATTCTCTTCAATCGTATAGGCAATGTCGAAGGCCCTTTTTGACTTAATATAACGGGCCGAGGCACTTTGGCCGAACGCAATGCCATTGACTACGTTGCTTGACTTAGAGTCTACCAGCTCAAGTTTGATGTGTTCCTGGTCGCGACCCACCACCTTGCTCGTGCCGTAGTCGTAGACATTCCGCGTGCAGAAGAGAGGTTTCTGATTGTCAGGGCCAAAGGGTGCGAACTTCTTCAGGTCGTTGTGCAGGCGTTTGGTGATGTCTTTGAAGTCGATCATGGCATCGATTTGCAGGATGGCCTCAGTCTGTTCAGGCTGGATATGCTCTTCGACATACTTCTGGAATCTGCGTCTGAACTCGGGAATGTCGGCCCATTTAAGGGTCAGACCGGCCGCATAGGTGTGGCCTCCGAAATTCATTAACAGGTCTCTACAGCTCTTAATAGCAGCATAGACATCGAAGCCAGTCACCGACCTTGCTGACCCAGTTGCCAGATCTCCGTCACGTGTCAATACGACAGTCGGCCGGAAATATATCTCGGTCAGTCGTGATGCAACGATGCCAATGACGCCCTTTTTCCAGCCCTCGTCATAGAGAACAATGGCTGATTGGTGGCGTTGGCTCTCGATACGCTCGACAATTTGGTTGGCCTCTTCTGACACTTGTCGGTCGACATCCTTTCGCTGCTCATTGTATTCATCGATATGTTTGGCCTGCTTCAGGGCTTCGGAAAAGTCGCGTTCGACCAACAAGTCGACGCTTTCCTTGCCGCTTTCCATGCGTCCGGAGGCGTTAATACGAGGACCAATCTTGAAAACAATGTCGCTCATAGACAACTCTCGCCCGCTTAATCCGCAAATGTCGACGATGGCTTTCAGGCCGATACTCGGGTTCTGATTGAGCTGTTTAAGCCCATGAAAGGCAAGAATACGGTTCTCATCTGTCACGGGAACTATGTCAGCAGCGATACTTACTGCACAGAAATCGAGTAGGGGAATGAGCCTTGAAAATGGGATTCCATTGTTTTTTGCGAAAGCTTGCATGAGCTTAAACCCCACGCCACAGCCGCACAGATGTTTGAAAGGATAGGTATCATCGGGCCTTTTCGGATTGAGAATGGCCACGGCTGGCGGCATAGTTTCGTCAGGTACGTGGTGGTCACAGATGATGAAATCGATGCCGAGAGTTTTGGCATAACTGATTTCATCGACAGCTTTTATCCCGCAATCCAGAATGATAATGAGCTTGACACCTGTCTGTTGTGCATATTCAAGACCCTTCCTGCTGACCCCATATCCTTCCTCATATCGGTCAGGAATGTAGTAGTCAATGTTGGAATAGAATTGCTGTAAGAATTTGTAAACTAACGCAACAGCAGTACATCCGTCGACATCATAGTCGCCATACACCAGAATTCTCTCCTTTCTTCCCATGGCATCGTTCAGACGATCGACAGCCAAGTCCATGTCTTTCATCAGGAACGGATTGATGAGGTCGGCGAGTTGTGGGCGGAAGAAACGCTTTGCGGCCGACTCAGTGGTGATGCCTCTTCGGATGAGTAGGCCTGCAAGAATGGGACTTATGCCCAGTTTCTCGCCCAATTCGTTGGCCGTTGCCAGCATTTCTGGTTCAGGTTGTTCGTAATTCCATTTAAAGTGCATGTATCTATTTCTCTTTTTTTAGCGTGTGGATGAGGCTTGAAGCCTGTGGCAATCAGCGTCCTCGTAAAGCGGAATGGATGTTTCTGCAGAGCGCATAGTGCCCCAATTTACAAATTGCGTGTAAAGTTACTAAATATTGATGAATAATGTGCAATATGTAATTTGTTTTTATAAAAATTTATAGTTCTTGGCTTTTTGGAAGTGTTGTCGGAAGTTTTTTTGCAAGAAAGAGAAAATAAGGACTTCCAGATAGTGGTCTTTGCAGAAAAAATGGCTATATTTGCAGCAGAAAGTTTTTTATAGTAGATTGATAGGTAAGCGACGATATGCCGATGGAAATGCTAACTTCGAAGCCTGTTTTCGTTCCAGATGCCTGTCAGCAGGCTGTGATAGAAGTCCGAGAAGGCTACCACATGGTGCTTGCACCTCCTGGTTGTGGAAAGACACAAATCTTGTCGGAGCGCATCCGATATGCCCACGATCATCATGGCATTGCCTATGCCGATATGGTATGTCTGACGTTTACAAACCGCGCAGCCCGTGGCATGCAGGAGCGCATTGCTGAGAATATAGGCAGTGAAGGCTCGACGGAAGTCTACGTAGGTAACGTCCATCGCTTCTGTTCCCGGTTTCTTTTTACGAATGGATTGGTTCCGGCTGAGTCGTCGGTTATTGACGATGATGATGCAATAAGCATACTTGCGCGCTATCTTGACGAGGATGAATACGGGGTGAAAGGCAACGCACGTCGTCGCCGTTCCTATGCAGAGGTGTTTCATTTCTCCATCTTCATGCACCAGATTCGTCAGCGCCATGCCCGACATCTGCGCACACATCCTGAGTGTTTGACCAGTGACGATGTGGCTGCATTGCGACGTATCAGCGAGGTACAGCAGACGGAATTCACCCCCGATTTTATGACAGATGTCTACGATCACGTAGATGTCTATCGCGAACTGACCCGTTCTGACGCCTACGACTTTGGTTCTCAAAAGATTATTCGCTCGCTGTTGCGCAAGATGGAGCTGGCCAAACAGTATGAGAACTATAAGCGAGATAACCTGCTACTCGACTTTGAAGACCTCTTGATGCTTACCTATGATGCCCTGTCGGCAGGCTCTTATCCTCGCTATTCGTGGATCCAGGTCGACGAGGTTCAGGACCTTAGTCCCATACAACTCGCCATCATCGACCTGATAACCTCGCAGGACGATGGCCATACTGTTGTCTATTTAGGCGATGAACAGCAAGCCATCTTCTCGTTCATGGGTGCCAAGATGGACACGCTCCAGATGCTGAAGATCCGTTGTGAGGGACATATTCACTACCTGAATGTCAACCATCGTTCGCCAGACTACTTGCTGGAGGTCTTCAACACCTATGCCTCTCAGGTGCTCCATATCGACGAAAAACTGCTGCCCACCTCTTTTTCTTCCTCGCCAGAACCTTCAAAAGAGCCTGCAATAGAAGCTCCTTTGCGCATTGTCAGCAGCGAAACGTTCGAGGCAGAGATGCGCAATGTCTGCTTATTGGCGCAGCAGTTCTATCAAGATGAGCCAGATTCGACGACCGCCATCATCGTCAATTCCAACTACGATGCCGACCAGTTGAGCGACGAATTGCGCCAGTTGCCGTTGCCCCATTTCAAGGTTTCTGGTGAAGATGTCTTTGCCTCGCCAGAGATAAAGCTGCTCTTAGCCCACCTGAATATCCTTTCTAACGAGCATAATTTCATAGCCTGGGCTCGTCTGTTGAAGGGCCTTGGGGTGTTTGAAGCCAATGCTTCGGCGCGCAATTTCGTGCGGGCTTCGCTCAACAGGGCCATCCTTCCCAGCGACTATATACGGTATGACAACAGCACATACGTGCAGCAGTTCGTCAAGACTTACGACCGGCGTGACCTTGTTGTCTTTGACACCGAAACCACGGGGCTCAGCATTTTCGAGGACGACATTGTGCAGATTGCAGCAGTAAGGATGCGTCAGGGGAGCATAGTCGAGGGCTCTGAGTTCTGCATCTATATCGATACCGACCGTGAAATACCGCGCAAGCTCGGCGACATCGACAATCCTCTCATCGAGGCATTGCAGCATAACGTGCAGGTTTCTCATGCCGAAGCCCTGCGCCGTTTTATGACTTACGTGGGTGATGCGGTGCTTGTCGGCCACAATGCCGACTTCGATGTCCACATTCTCATCAGCAATCTTGAGCGATATCTCGGCCCCGAAGAGGCGCAAAGCGTGGCCCAGATGCCCTGTTTTGACACCCTTCGCCTCTCACGACTCTTAGAACCCGACCTGAGAGCCTACAAGTTGAAGCACTTGCTGGAGGTGCTTCATCTCGAAGGAAGCAACACTCACTTGGCCGACGACGACGTGCAAGCCACCGTCAGTGTCGTGCGTCATTGCTACGGAAAAGCCCTTTCCATCGTCGACGAGCAGCGGAAATTCATGGGCGAACGCCGTGTAACATCCCGAGTAGAAGTGCTCCGCCGACGCTATAGCGAATACTTCTTCCGCGCGCAGTCGCTGCTCTATCGGCGCGATGTCTCCACGGTCAAGCCCGTGCTCGTCAGCGAAATGATGTATCTCTATCGCCGTCTTTGCGACGACCGGCTGCTCGAACCGCTGCCTTCCATCAGCTATGTGGAGCGCTATCTTGCCTCAGACGTCATTGATGCCACGCGTGAACCCTCGTTGATCGAGCAGCTTAACCGCCACATCGTTGAGCTCAACACCCTGAAAGAGGCCGACCTCTGTGGCAGCAGCACCATCACCGACCGCGTCTTTCTTACCACAGTTCATAAAGCAAAAGGCCTTGAGTTCGACAATGTCATCGTCTTCGACGTTGCCGACGGGCGCTATCCCAGCTATTATAGCCAGCAGATACCGCGCTTGGCAGCCGAAGATGCCCGCAAGCTTTATGTGGCAATGAGCCGTGCACGGCGCCGGTTGACGCTCGCTTACAGCCTTACTGCCGTTGACCGGCATAACCAAACCGTTCCGCGAGAGCTCTCCAGGTTCCTCAAACCCATTGGGCATTTCTTCGACACGCAGGCTCTTTAATACCCGTTTCGATACCGTTTTTCCTTCTCATCCCATTGCCTTCATCCGGTAATAGATGATGTTTTGCCGAGCAATAGATGATCTTTTGCCCGGCAAAACATCATCTATTGCTCCCACAACCCACATCGTTCTGCATGAGAAATTGATGGAACGGCCGGGATAACCCATAGGCTTTCGGTGAAAATTTCTCATGCAGACGCCTTGATAATGCAAAAGTTTTCTTATCTTTGCACCGTGCTTCAGCCCCGGGCTGCTGCACGACATGACTGATAACGTTAGAGCGTTAGTGATATTATCCTTCTTCGAAATGTGGAAGTTTCTGAATGCCAAGGGTAATAGCAATAGCGTTCACGTCTGTGGATTATTGTGTCCTATTCCGTAGGGCGTGATATATCTCATGGGCGTGGGCTATTGTTTATTATTTGGCAAAGGTCCTTCCACAACCTCGAAGAGATAATAAACCGATAGTCCCCACGCCCTTTCATTATAAACTTGTTGGCAATAGTCTGCGTGAGGGGACGGCAGGCTGGTTTGTAATGGAAATGGAACGAAAGGTCAGAAAGTCGAGTTTTGAGTTTCTTCGCATTGTCTGCATGTTGATGATTGTGGCCGGTCACGTGTGTTTGCAGCATCATACTGATTTTGATTTGCGCGGAAGCGAGTGGACGATCCAGCTGCTTCTGCG
This sequence comes from Prevotella sp., assembly GCA_017469955.1. Taxonomy (GTDB): domain Bacteria; phylum Bacteroidota; class Bacteroidia; order Bacteroidales; family Bacteroidaceae; genus Prevotella. The sequence goes on along the minus strand of JAFUFJ010000020.1, from coordinate 132,844 downwards.
GGGATTCTTTATGATAGCCGTCAACGTGTTCGTGCTCATTTCGGGCTGGTTCGGCATCCGCCTGAAGCCAAGCAAGCTGCTTCGTCTGACGTTGCACACATGGTTTTATGCAATATTCTTTTTTGTCTTGGCCGTGATCGTGGGCTGGCATGTCGTTGAATGGAAGTATGACGTCCGGATATTCCTTCCGCTTCTGACCGGCCAGTATTGGTTTGTAACCTGCTATATGGTGCTGTGTCTGCTGGCTCCTTTGCTCAATCGTTGGGCAGAAAACATGTCGGGCAGCGAGATGAAGAGGCTGTTGAAGGTCGCGTTTCCCTTCATCTATCTTTGGCCAACGCTATGCTACTTGCTCGCTTGCCGGCAGTTTATTCCTGATGCAGGCTATGGAATTGTCAATTTTTGCTATCTGTATCTTTTGGGATTCTACCTTCACCGTCATTACGTAGACAGCCATCGTGCCCGATTTTATCTGTATGGCTATATGTCAGCGGGTGTGATGCTCTTTGTCGTGCAGTATGGATTAAGCTGGTTGTTGGGTTTTCCGTTCACGTCTTTCTACTCCTATAACACGCTTTTCGTATTCGTTGCCTCCGTGAAGTTCTTCCTCTTCTTTGCGCATGTTGACGTGAAGTCGTGGCTGATCAATCGTCTTGCTGTGCCGTGTCTGTCGGTCTATCTCATCCATTTTCATCCCTGCGTATGGGAACCGTTGTGCACCTTCTTGCACATAGAAGAGATACATGGCGCGGGCTATTTCCTGCTTTTATTCCTTTTCCCGATAGCAATTTATGCTGTTTGCTGGGTGATAGACGAGATGAGGGCATTGCTGTTGTCGCCAGTTGAACGGCGAATAATTGAGCGTGTCGTAAGGCTTTTCAACCAGAAGGACAGCTATTGACGACAGCGTCCATGGCGCATGCCTGCCACGTTTCTGGCGCTTGTTTCGCATCTCGTCAGCCAAAGAGAAAGGGCACCGTCAGCATTCTGAGGCTGGCGGTGCCCTTTTTAGGTTGAATATGGCAATGCTTGCTTATTTCTTGGCTGCCTTCGTAGCCTTGACAAGGTAGGTGATGAGCAGCACATAGGCCACGAGTGAGAGCATCTCGGCATAGGCAGTCTGCTGCCATTCGGCACAGTTCAGGTCGATTTCAAAGAAGCGGAGCAGGGCAGAAACGACACCCATCAGCGCACCTCCGGCAATGAATCCCGAGGCAAGCAGTGTGCCTCGTTCGCCACGTGCCTTGTTCACCTCTGCGTCTTTCGAACGGCTGGTCACATACCAATTGACCGCTCCTCCGACAAGCAACGGCAGGTTCAGCTCAAGAGGAATGAACATACCCAGCGCGAAAGCCAGTGCAGGCACCTTGCAACGGTCGAGTATCAAGGCGATGAGGGCACCTATTCCGTAAAGCAACCACGGTGCACCAGCCCCGTTCATCATAGGCTCGATGACGGCAGCCATGGCGTTTGCCTGTGGCGCAACAAGGTGTCCTTCTACATCAGGGTCAAATCCGTAGGTCTGATTGAGCAGCATCATCACCCCACCTACTGTGGCTGCTGACACAAGAGTACCGAGGAATTTCCACGATTCTTGCTTGCGTGGTGTGGTGCCAAGCCAATATCCTATCTTCAGATCGGTAACGAAACAGCCGGCCATTGACAAGGCTGTACACACAACACCGCCCATGATCAGGGCTGCCAGCATGCCGCTTGTACCGTTCAAACCTACGCCGGCCATGACGACAGAAGCCAGAATCAGGGTCATGAGGGTCATGCCCGAGACGGGGTTGGAGCCCACAATAGCAATGGCATTGGCTGCAACGGTGGTGAAAAGGAAGGCAATGGCGGTGGTGAGCAGGATGGCAACAATGGCAAACAGAAGGTTGTGCATCACGCCGAACCAATAGAAAACGAACGTGACAGCTATGGCAAGCAGCGAGGCTATGCCGATGAAACGGAACGAAAGGTCGCGTTGTGTGCGCTTGACATTTGCCGTATTGGCGTCACTCCCGCCCTTCAGTTCCTTGCCTGCAAGGCCAACTGCGTTCTTGATAATGCCCCATGATTTCACGATACCGATAATTCCGGCCATCGCAATACCGCCGATACCGATCGAGCGGGCATAGGTTTTGAAGATCATTTCGGGAGACATCTCGCCGACAGTCATCGACAAGTCTGTACCGCCAATGTTAAGAATCGTGCCGTGAAAGAGCAGCGACATGCCCGGAACAATTAACCACCAAACGGCAACTGAACCGAGACAAATGATCAGCGTATAGCGCAAACCAATGATATATCCCAGACCCAACAGGGCTGCACCCGTATTGATTTTGAACACGAGTTTGGCCTTTTCAGCCACGGTTTCGCCCAGTCCGACGACACGACTCGTGAAGTTTTCGGTCCAGAATCCGAAGGTTGCCACGATGAAATCGTAAACTCCGCCGATGAGACCTGCCATGAGTAGCGGCTTGGCTTGTTCGCCTCCTTTCTCGCCAGAGACAAGCACTTGAGTCGTAGCTGTGGCCTCAGGAAAGGGATATTTGCCATGCATGTCGGAGACAAAGTATTTCCGGAAGGGGATGAGAAACAAGATTCCAAGGAAACCACCCAATGCAGAGGCGAGGAATATCTTGCCGAAATCGGCCGTCATCTCTGGGTATTTAGCCTGTAGAATGTAGATGGCTGGCAGCGTGAATATTGCTCCTGCTACCACAGCACCCGAACATGCGCCGATGCTTTGGATGATGACATTCTCGCCCAAGGCTCCCTTTCGTTTGGCAGCAGTCGACACTCCTACGGCGATAATGGCAATGGGGATGGCCGCCTCAAACACCTGTCCTACCTTTAAACCCAGGTAAGCGGCGGCTGCAGAGAAGAGCATTGCCATGATGATGCCCCATGTTACCGACCATGCATTGACCTCAGAATACTCGTGATCTGCTTTCATAATGGGCTCATACTGTTCGCCCTCTTTCAGTTCCCGAAACGCGTTTTCGGGCAGTCCTGCGGTTTCATTCTTGTTCATGTCTGTCTTTTTATAGGATGTAATGTTTCAGTTCTGATGCATTGTTTTTGCTGTCCAACCCGTCAACAGGCTGGTATGCAAAGATAATACAAAAAATCTCAAACGCATACTTTTTTCTCAAAAAACTCTGAAAACGCTTGCATAATTCGAAGATTATCTCTATTTTTGTGCCTAAGAAAATTAATATACAGGGAATATGTTAGACGTAAAAGCAACATTAAGCACAGCTGAAGAGCGCATGGAGATGGCTGCGATGTTCCTCGAAGAGTCGCTTAACCGTATTCGTGCAGGCCGTGCAAACGTGGCCATCCTTGATGGCGTGAGAGTGAATTCCTATGGTTCGATGGTGCCTTTGAACCAAGTTGCCAACGTTTCGTGCCCCGATGCGCGGACGATTGCCATCCGTCCTTGGGATAAAAAGGCCATTCGCGACATCGAAAAAGCCATCATGGACAGCGACGTGGGCATCACTCCTGAGAATAACGGCGAAATAATACGCCTCGGAATACCGCAGCCTACCGAGGAGCGCCGTAAGGAACTTGTCAAGCAATGCAACAAGATCGGCGAGAAAGCCAAGGTGGAAGTGCGCAACGTGCGTGGAGAAGTCAAGGATAAACTCAAGAAAGCCATCAAGGAAGGTCTTTCGGAAGACAACGAGAAAGACGCCGAGCTCGAGCTGCAGAAGGTGCATGACAAGTACATCAAGAAGCTTGACGACCTGCTTGCTGCCAAGCAAAAAGAAATAATGACGGTATAATTGTAAGTGAACAGCAGGGAATTGATAATGATGAGTTGAGGCTGAACAGCTGCTGACGGGGCATCGTCGCAGCCGAAAGCCCATCATGATTATCAATTCCTCTTTTTTTGTTATAGGGCGATGAGAGGACTTGTCATCAAGAATACGGGCAGCTGGTATACCGTCCTTACTGAGGATGGCCAGGTTGTTGACTGCAAGATCAAGGGCAATTTCCGCCTGAAAGGCATCCGCAGCACCAACCCTGTTGCCGTAGGAGACAGAGTGGTCATCGAGGAAAGGACGGAACTTGTAGAGGAGAGAGGAGAGAGAAAGGAGGAGAGAAGGGCAGGAAAGAAGGCGGGAAAGGGCCGTTCTTCCGTCGTCAATCAGGAACCTTCGCGTCAGGGTCAGCCACTTTCCTCGGTCTCGTATATCACGGCTATTGAAGACCGGCGTAACTATATCATCCGGAAATCGCAGAATCTCTCGAAGCAAAGTCATATCATCGCTGCCAATGTCGACCAGGCTTTCCTGGTCGTCACCATTGCCTACCCGGAGACTTCCACCACCTTCATCGACCGCTTCCTGGCTTCGGCCGAGGCTTACAGCGTGCCTGTCGTCCTGTTGTTCAACAAGGTCGACCTGCTCGACGACGACGGACGCCGCCTGCTTTCGCTGATGATCAACCTCTATGAGACCATCGGTTACGAGTGCAGGGCTATCTCTGCTCAGACAGGAGAGGGCGTCAGCGAGCTCTTTTCGCTGATGGAAGGCAAGATAACTCTGCTCTCTGGCAACAGTGGAGTGGGCAAGTCGACCCTCATCAACAGACTCGTTCCGGGCGTGAACCTGCGCACGGCTGAGATTTCCGATGCCCATAACACGGGCATGCACACCACCACTTTCTCTGAGATGATTCCTCTCTGCATTGACTATTCTGCACCAAACGACGGCTGTCAGCCGGGCGTTCAGCCCCTGTCCGACGGCCATAGCCCAGCATCCGGCAGCCCTTCAAGCTGGCTTATCGACACGCCTGGCATCAAGGGTTTCGGCACTTTCGACATGCAGCCCGAGGAAATCACGAGCTATTTCAAGGAGATTTTCCTCTTCTCCAAGGGCTGTCGATTCTCTAACTGCACCCATACCCACGAGCCGGGATGTGCCGTTCTGAAGGCGATCGACGACCATTACATCGCGCCTTCACGCTATCAGTCTTATCTTTCGATGCTCGACGACAAGGACGACGACAAGTATCGCGCAGCCTATTAGCCTGCCTTCTCAGCCCGTTCCTTTCGCATACTGGAGCATAAAACTGCCCTTTCAAGGTCGTACATCTAAGGTGTATGCTTCATACATCTCGTTGGTACAGTCCATACATCATAGATGTACGACCTTGAAAGGGCAGCTTTCTCGTGCGACAGGCTTTCGCTTCGGCCGGAGAAGTCTTAGCGTCGGCCCTTAGGCATCTTCTGGAACTTGTAGGCAAGGGTCAGCAATGCATACGACGGAATGCTGTTGTGCCACGTTTCTGTGTATCCTTGCGCGTTGATCGAGTAGTCGGTTGTGGTGGTGTTATGGAAGATGTCAAACGCAGTGAGCTTGGCAACGACCTTGCCTTTGGCGAATGCTTTTGAGACCGAGGCGTTCCATATCAGCTTGTTATAGTTCATGATGTCGCTCTCATAGCCACGGCGTGAGAACATCTTCAAGTCGGTTCCAAGGTCTATCTTCACGACGGGAACGGTGTACTTGGCTGTCAGTCCATAGTCAAAGTCGTAAGTGTCGATGGTCTGAAATCCCTCCCTGTCGCTCGTGCTGTGGCGCCAGTCAACGTTGCCTCCGAGGCCTATCGTGAGCTTGTCGAGCTCATAGGTGAACCGCAGGTGTTCGCTCACAGTCGCTGTGTTCACCGCAGACTTGCCGGTTTCGGTAATTCCTGCAGACGTCGTCGGTCCTACATTCGTGATGGCAAAGTCGACGTTATGGTTCAGCGAGGCATCGTTTCGCTGGTAGAAGCGCAGATGCTTCTTGCGGTCAACCGGCCGTTCCCACGACCATCCGGCCGATACATTCCAGTTGCCATTGATGTTGTCCTGCATGTAAGTGTAGGCACCCGTCTCCTTGTCATATAAGGTACGCGTGCCCCATGCGTTACGAGTCGTCGAGCCGTTTGCCCACAATGCCACCGTCTGTTTCAGCGAATCACTCGTGTGACGGTAGTGGATGTTCATCGAATGACGGTGTGAATTCTTCATGTTGGGGTTGTTGATACGCGTATAGAGCGGGTTGGTCGTGTCGTCGTTGGGCACGAGTGCCGACAGACTGGGCGCCGAAACACTCATGCGATAGTCCATGCTGATGCTCTGCCTGCGCGTGCTTCTGTATAGGGTTAACGAGGGTTCAAAGGTCTTATACGACCGCTGCACGACCGTGTCATAGCGCTCTTCGCCCCTGAACAGGTTGGCCGGTTGCACATAGTGCAGCCGTTCGTCCAGAAATTCCACGGGCAGTTGCAGCCTGACATATTGCCATCCGCCCCCTTTGAGCTCCTTGCTCTGATAGATGCTCAGCCTGCTTGTGTGGGTGCGCCCCATCTCTCCTTCCTCATTACTGTTGGGCGCGTCAATGGCTTGCAGCAGCAAGTCGTTCGACGGAAGCCACCTCAGCGGGCGCGAAAAGGCAGTCTCCTGCTCCTGTTCTGTGCCGGTTTGGTCGCCGATCAAGGGCAGAAGCCAGTCAAGACGGTAGTTGTCGTTGGTGCTATTGCTATAGTCTTGTACAAACTTATGGTTCAATTCAAAGTTCCAATTATTGAGCAGTGCGAGCGTGTATCCTGCTGAAAGTGAATAGGAATAGCTGTGGGAATGACTGTCTATATACCGGCGTCTCAGGTCGTCGGTGCCCGTTTGTGCATATTGAGTCAGGTTGTTGCTGAACGATTCCGACGGCTTGTTCGACTGGAATCGGCCCGTTCCGTCCAGTGTAATGTGGTCGCCCCAGGGCAGTTCCTTGAACCAATAGCCTCCGAGACTTGACGAAAAACGTGCGTAGCGGTTGTAGCTCTCGCTGAAAGTGCGGTTGATGATGGCCGACTGGAAGGTGGAGTCACTGCTATGAGCGTCGCGATGTCCGTTGTAATAGCTGATGTTATAGCTCAACCCGAGCTTCAATGGCTGGTGGCTGAGCACTCCGTTGTTCTCGAAACGGAAATCCTTTTGCCGGCTCCACGACTCCGATCCTCTGGATATGTTGCCTGCTTCGGCGAAGCGTTCGCTGGCCGATCGTGTCTCGTTCTCATCGTCTTGCCAGGTCAGACTGCCCTCGTTGCGCAGGTTGAGCCGCTTGTCTGCGTCCTCGGTAGCGAGCGAAAATCCTACGGTATGGGTAGTCTTCAGCCCCTGAGGGCTTTCGGCTGGCGACCATTCTCCTTCCTCTCCTGGGCGACGGTCCTCGTTGATATTGTTGGTGTTGGCATAGACCGAAGCCCGCGTATGGTCGTCAAAGTAGAGTCCAAACATGCGTGCCAAGTAGCGGTCATGGGTGCCATATCCGGCTTCGGTGTTGGCCATGTAGCCCCGATTGTACTCTCTTTTCAGGATGACATCCATCACATAGTCCTTCTGTGCGATGTCTTTTCCGAGCATCCGGCTCTCCTCTGTCGGCTTGTCATACACCTTAATGTTCTGTACAGTGTAGTGGGGAAGGTTTTCAAGCATCACCTTGTTCTGCCCCTTGAAGAAGTCTGAACCGTTTAAAGTCAGATAGTCTACCTTCTTTCCGTTGACGTAGATGTCGCCGTTGTCTTTCAGTTCTACGCCTGGCATCTGCCTGACAAGCCCGTCAAGCATCGACCCTTCGGGCACGTTGAAGGCCGAAGCGTTATAGATAATGGTGTCACCCTTGTAGACAATCTTCACCTTGGTGCCCGTGACCACTACGTCGTCAAGGTCGCCACCGGTATAGGCATTCTCGTCAGCCCGTTTCTTCATCAGGATGCGGGGCACCTCAAGCCATTGTTTCCTGCCCACATTCTTGACGTCGTAGTTCAGGTAGGTGTCCTCGTATCCTTCGCTGACAGCCTTGATAATGTATCGTTCGGGCTGGCGGGAGACATTGAAAGTGTAGAAGCAGTTGCTCGTTCCCCAGGTCCATCTGTAGCAAGTCGTGGTGTCAACGACGGTCGAGTCGCTCTTGAGCAGCGTCATCTTAGCCTCTAAGGCAGCTTTTGTGAACGAGTCAAAGACTTGTCCGTTCATCTGAATCGTGCGTTCTTTCTTCTGTTTTACGGCCTTGGTTGAGTCGGCTTGTGCCAGACATGCGAGCGTCAGGCATAAGCCGAGCGCGGTTGCAATCAGTCGGTTCATATAGTAGTCAACGGTTATTATTCCAGGTACATCTATATATAATACGCATGAAATGGCGGTTTGAGACAGTTGACGGCTGAGATTTATGTTTATTTAACACCTCGTTCTCGCCTTCGTTTGCTGCTTGCCGTGGCAAGGAAGCATCGACCATCAGGCTGGCCGGAGGCACTTTTCATCGGAAGTTTCCCATCCTTTTTCGCGCGCATACGCCGTCGATGTCGACTTGAAGTCTGTCGGTTCAGCAAGCAATAGATCATATTTTGCCGGGCAACAGATGATCTTTTACCCGGCAAAACATCATCTATTGTTCGATGAAGACTTGGGAATGTGCGTTAGAAAAACAGGCAGAAACGTCAATCTGGCAAGCATTTCTACGGCAGAAGGGTGGCTGTTCTACAGCATGAGCCACTGCTCTTCGGTGGTGTGGACATAGCTGTGCTGGTTGACCATGCGGTATTTCTCGGCCACTTCCAGCAGGTAACGGAACTGAACGGCACGTTCGGCTGACATTCTTCCGGCAGCAAGCAGCTTCTTGTTGTACTTCATCCAGTTCACCATCTTTGCCAGTTTCGGGTCATATTTCGAAGGGCGCTGGCGATACCTCTTCATGTAGTTCATGTAGGCATTGTAGTTGTCCTGCCAGAGTTTCTCTTGTGTCATGCGCAGATCAGTTTGATTTGTAGGAGTAATCGAAGAGCTTTATCTCTGGGTTGTCGGCCAGATATTGCTCGATATCGGCCTTTGACACCTTCAGACCTCCACCGTTGTTGACGACCTTCGACGAGAGTTCGCCCTTCCAACTGATGTGATAGGAGAAGGTAAAGTCGAAAATTTCCTTCTGCGGATCAATGGTGTAATTGTCTTTTCTGCGGGCAGTGGCGTTGAAAACCACCTCGGGCATGCGCTTGCTCTGGTCGCTTTCTTCGGTATAGGTCCATTCAGTCTCCGTGGCAGTGTATCGCATCTTGTAGCTCATCAGGTCGGAATTCTGGCCTGTGACGTCGTAGAAGTTGAGCAGATCTTCGCCCAAGTTCAGCCTGAAGTTGATGTAGGCACTGACGGGTTCCTTGCCGTCGTTGGCACTATCGTCGCGTAAACAGCCCGAGAGTGCGCAGCTTAACAGGGCAATGAGGCTCATAAGTCCCAGTGTTTTCTTTTTCATATGCGTCAGGTTTTAATGTGGTTGTTGTCTTGAAATGCCGTCCCAGCCGCGCTGAAGTTCGTCGATGCTGTGGAGCAGCAGGTCGGGATGTTCGGCAAGAAGCACCTCATCGGGCAGCGGACCGCTATTGACTGCAATCGTGAAACAGCCCGCAGCAACTCCGGCACGCACACCCATTGGAGCGTTTTCGACCACAATTCCCTCCCACGGCCGTAGCCTTTCTTCCTCAGAAGGGCCACTGCATTTCTGCAGACCCGTCAAGTAAGGTTCGGCAGAAGGCTTTCCATGGACGACGTCATAGGCCGTCACGATGTGCGACGCTTCTACGTATGTTCCGAAATCATCGAGCAGTCTCTTGATGAGAGGGCGCTGCCCGCTGCCCGTGACAATGCCTATTTCCAGACCGTCGGCCTTGATTTTCTCCATCAGAGCGGTCACTCCTTTAAAGACAGGAGCCTTAGGGTTCAGGTGGAAAAGGCGTGCCTTCTCGTCGTACATGGCTTGGGCTTCAGCTTCTGAGATGGTTCGGTGCTGCTGCTCGAAGACCATCTGCCTGATGGTGTCGATGCCCCGTTGTCCTTCGGTCATGTATGCCTCGTGCTCGGTCATGCTGATGCCGAATGTCTGCATTGCTTCGACCCAAGCCTTGGCATGGAGAGGCATGCTGTCGTAAAGCACGCCGTCCATGTCAAAGAGTACGCATCGAAATGCTTTCATTTACTTAAGTCTTTCCTGTATAGCCTTGCTCTCTGCTTCGTAGCCAGGTTTGTTAAGCAGGGCAAACATGTTCTTTTTGTAGGCTTCAACTCCCGGCTGATTAAACGGATTTACGCCAAGAACATTGCCGCTAATGCCGCAACCTATCTCGAAGAAGTAGAGCAACTGGCCGACATAATACTCGTTGAGCTCGGGCACAGAGATGCGGATATTGGGCACGCCGCCATCGACATGTGCCAGACGAGTACCGAGTTCTGCCATCTTGTTTACTTCGTCAACTCGCTTGCCTGCGAGGAAGTTCAGACCGTCAAGGTTTTCGTTATCAAAGGGGAAGTCTACGCGATGGTTGGTATTTTCGATGCTGATGACGGTCTCGAAGATCGAGCGCTCACCCTCTTGTATCCATTGTCCCATGGAGTGAAGGTCGGTGGTGAAGTCGCATGATGCGGGGAATATTCCCAGGTTGTCCTTGCCTTCGCTTTCGCCATAGAGCTGCTTCCACCACTCGGCAATGAAGTGAAGTTTGGGTTGATAGTTCACCATGATCTCGATTTTCTTGCCTCCTTCGTTGTAGAGGGCATTGCGTATGGCAGCATACTGGGCTGCGATGTTCTCTTCGAAGGGTACGGTTGGGGCGGTTGCCCGTTCCATGTCTTGTGCACCTTCGACAAGGGCCTTGATGTCAAAGCCTGCGATGGCGATGGGCAAGAGGCCTACTGGTGTGAGAACAGAGAATCGTCCGCCGACGTTGTCGGGGATGACAAAGGTCTTGTATCCTTCCTTTGTTGCGCATACACGGGCTGCTCCCTTCACGGCGTCGGTAATGGCTACGATGACGTCTTTGGCCTCTTCTTTGCCTCGCTGGGCTTCACACTGCTTCTTGAGCAGGCGGAATGTGAGGGCTGTCTCGGTGGTTGTTCCTGATTTTGAGATGTTGATGACGCCGAATTTCTTGCCTTTCAAGTATTCGGTGAGTTCGAAAAGATAGTCTTCACCGATGTTGTTGCCGGCGAAAAGGATGGTGGGGTTGTCCTTGTTCTCTATGAGCCAAGCGAAAGAATTACCGAGTGCTTCGATGACGGCACGTGCTCCAAGATAGCTGCCTCCGATGCCTGCAACGACCACGACCTCGCACTTTTCGCGCAGGATGTCGGCCACAGCTTGTACTTCTTCGATAAATTCGGGCGTGATGCTCGTGGGCAAGTGCAGCCAGCCTAAGAAGTCATTACCGGGACAGGTGCCTGCCTCCAGGGCCTGCTGTGCCTCTTTTACCTTCGGCTCGTAAGCCTTTACTGCGCCTTCTCCCAGAAAACACGCAGCCTTTGTGATGTCAAGTGTGATATTCTTCATTGTGATATTGATATGTGTATAAGTCGTTTAAGAGTGCAAAATTACAACTTATCGGGCAGAAAACCATCAAACTTGCTGATGATTTAATAATGATTAATACAGAAAAGTTGCCGGGAAAGCCGATTTGTTGCTACCTTTGTGCGGATCATCCGACAATGGGATGCAGCACAGCAGCCATGCATGACTTTGCAGCAATTGATTTTGAAACGGCCAACAGCGAGCCTTCAAGCGTGTGTTCGGTGGGAGTGGTCGTGGTGAGAAACGGCGCGGTGGCCGACCGTTTCTATTCGCTCATTCAGCCTGAACCCAACTATTATTCTTATTGGAACACGCGCGTGCACGGGCTGACTCGGGCCGATACCGACGGAGCTCCGGTGTTTCCGCAGGTGTGGAAACAGGTGGAACCGCTGGTTGCGGGCCTGCCTTTGGTGGCTCACAACAAGGCTTTCGACGAGCGATGTCTGAGGGCTGTGTTCTGCTGCTACCAGATGGATTACCCTGACTATGACTTCTTCTGCACCTGTGTGGCCTCGCGTCGTCAGATGAAGCATCTGCCTAATCATCAGCTGCACACTGTGGCCGAGGCCTGCGGCTATAGCCTTGCGAACCATCATCATGCCCTTGCCGACGCTGAAGCCTGCGCCTGGATCGCGCTGAGGCTTTCGCTTTAGGAGCTGAGAGGGCAGCGTTCATGCTGGGAACGTGATGTATAGACCACAAAAAAACTGTCCATTCTCATCCGTACATCATAGATGTACACTCCATACATCTTGCTGGTATGCTTCATACATCTATGATGTACGGATGAGAATGGATAGCTTTCTCCCGCTAATGCCTTCCTAATCAGCCTCGCAAGGAGGGCTGCTCGTGCCGAAAAGGCTTTACTCTATGACGACCTTCCGGCCCTGATGCAGGTATATTCCCTTGCGGTCGGGCCGATGATTGAGCTTCCGTCCGTCGGTCATATAGTAGGCTTGCTCCTGGGAAGGCTGCCCGACGGGCTGCTCGCTGATGCCGGAACTTCCGACGGCAAACGTGCCTTTAGCGAATTTTGAACCAACCCTGCGACCGTCAACAGCCTGCACTCCCCACTCATAACTGCCGTCGGGAAGGGTGTAAGTGATGGCAGTTACGCATCCGAGTTTTCCGTATTCTTCACATTTTCTCAGACCCTCCATCTCGCCGTCGACATAGGCTCTCGGGCTTCCGAGCAGCATGCCTTCCTCGTTCTTGATGTAAAGCTCATAGGTAGTGCTCTTCGGTGCGCCGTCGGCAGGTGTCCATTCAAGCGTGACTTGGTTGCCCTCGACGGTGGCATTGATGCTGAGAGGCTTGTTGGGTTGTGGGGTTTCACGCTCTTCTGAGAAAGTGACGCGCATGGTTCTTCCCGTGTTGTTGCCCGAAAGGAAGGTGGCATCATCGGTGTGACCCGTGTTGACCAGGTCCTTAAGTCCGTCGCCGTTCCAGTCGACAAGGCATGAAGCCGACTCTTCTCCGCCAGCCCAGCGGATGGCACGCTTAAAGGTTTGTCCTGCACCTCCGGTATTGTTTAGCCAGATAAATCCAGCCTGCGAGTTGAGCGAATGGCAGATACCAGAGTATATTATATCGATGAGTCCGTCGCCGTTCCAGTCGTAAGCTTGGGCACCACCCGAAACACTGTTGTAATTACGGATGTCGAGTCTGTCGAACTCTTCAGGCGGAAGCGGGGCAAAATGGCCCGTGCCGTCGTTGATGACGACAAAGGAATGGTCGTAGTAGTAGGTGTAGTATCCGCCTGCTCCCTGCAGGAAGATGTCGAGATAGCCGTCTCCGTTGAAGTCGGCAATGGCCACTCCTCCGTCAGAGACCGACGGGTTCTGCAGCTCGTCGTTCTCCTGTCCGAGCGACCGGGCAAAGTATGTCCGTTCAAACCCCGTACCCTTGCCGTTGTTGAGGTATACCTCCGTGTAGCGTTCCCAGTCGGCATCATAGTTCTGGCGGTTCCAGTTGTTGGACGAAATGAGGATGTCTGCATAGCCGTCATTGTTGAAATCTTGGGCATAAACCATACCGCACGTGAAGTTACGGCTGGCATATGGCTTGCCGTCAGCTATGTCAAGCTCGGGATTAGTGATGCCGCTGTCGAAGTAGATAGGCTTCAGGTTGATGAAATTGCCGCTGATTCCCTGGTTAAGAAGCACCACTGTCGGCGACGATTCATGGCCTATGCCGACGATATCCATCAGACCGTCGTTGTTGAAGTCGGCCACGTCAGCCGACATGATGTTGACAATGTTGGTGATAGGTGCCGTATAGTTTTCGGGCAATCCCTCCCTTGCATCGACGAAACGATAGCGCAAGCGGGTGAAAGTGCCGTCGCCTTTGCCCAGGTATATGCCGTCTGACGAATTGCCGGTCTGCTCAAACATGATGAGATCCAGAATGCCGTCGCCGTTGATGTCGCAGGGAGAGAACGAAGGACGGTCGGCAATGTTGAAGGGAGAAGTGGTCTCTTTCCACGTTCCATCGCCGTTTGGTTCGAGGATTAGGCTGTATCTTGGAGTTTCAGAGCCATACTTGAACCATGCACCGATAAGCAATTCCTTCTTTCCATCATTCCTCATATCGATAGGAACGATATTTCCGTACTGGTAACCCCAGTCGCGAGTGACAAACGACGGTGCCAAAGCCACCTCTTTATGATAGTCGTCATAGTCCTCGTTCTTCAGCCATACGAGCATCTTTCCTGCCGTCCGGTTGTCCCATGCATAGTATGGAATGAGCTTCAAGCTTAGGTTTTGGGTCTTGGCTGTTATGAGACGTATGCCTCCCAAGATGCTTGACTGCTCTTCAGAGAAGGTAGTTTCGGGGGTGATTCTGAACGCATCGAAGATAGCTTGGCGGTTGTCGACGCCCTCAGCACAATAGACTAACGGCCCGCGTTGTATGGCTCTACAGCCAAGATCCTCAATGACGTGAGGGTCGGCTTCAACGGTTTCTATCGGCATGTCCAAGGAAAGTTCGATGGAAACCTTTCCGTTCTTGTCGGCAGTATTTACAATTGCATAGCCGTTTTCCAAGGAAGTCTCGACAGTATTGCCGTCAAGCTTGACCGAATAGCTCCTGCACCAGTCGGGAATACGAAGGCGAACCTGCTTTGATGCAGCCTTGTCGAGCGTGATGTTGACAAGCCCTTCCCATGGATATTGGGTCTCCATTGTCACATTGACCGTCTCATTGCCGAGTTTAAAGGTAGCCTCATTGCCGATGTATAGGTTCACCCAAAGGGCATCATCGTTAGTAGCGTAGATGTAACTGCCTATGGATGGCAGGAAGCGGGATACGTTACTTGGACAGCAAGCCGTACCAAACCAGGCCTGACGGTGATGGTTCCCGGCCGACTCAAGCGGGTTAACATAGAAGAAACGGTCGCCATTCAAGTTGATACCTGCCAGCAATCCATTGTACATTGACCGCTCCATCACGTCGACATACTTGCCGTTTCCCGTCAAGAGATTCATGCGATGATTCCATAAAACCATACCCACCGAGGCGCAAGTTTCACAGTAAGCTGAAGCATTTGGCAGGTCATAGTCGTAGGTAAATCCTTCATTTGAGGCCGACGATCCGATGCCTCCTGTGATATACATGTTACGGTCTACGGTGTTATGCCATAGGGCATCGAGGGCAGTCATGTAGTCT
This sequence comes from Prevotella sp., assembly GCA_017469955.1. Classification (GTDB taxonomy): domain Bacteria; phylum Bacteroidota; class Bacteroidia; order Bacteroidales; family Bacteroidaceae; genus Prevotella. Next base: position 117,803 of record JAFUFJ010000020.1, on the reverse strand, counting down.
GTATCGTCACGATAGGATGCAACGTCGGCCATACCACAGAACAAATACATCGCCCTGACGGCGTGTCCTCCGATTTTTCTCAGGTCTTTCACTGGTACAAGATCCTGGTAATACGTCTTGTTCCAGTTGTTGTTCTTGCCGTTAGTGCCATATCCATGACCGCGTTCTTCAAGCAACCAGTAGGCGAAGTCAATGTATTTTTGCTCGCCAGTGACCTCATATAGCTTCACAAGTGCCAGCTCTATTTCCTCGTGTCCTGCCACCCAATGGCGTTTTTCAGGACCGAACAGGGTCATCATGTGGTCGGCCATGCGCTGCCCGACGTCGAGAAGTGTGCGTTTTCCCGTAGCCTTCAAGTAGGCAACTCCTGCCTCTATGAGGTGTCCGGCACAGTACATTTCGTGTTTGTCCATGTCTTTCCACCGCTCTTCCGTGGTCAAAGTGAAGTAGGTGTTGATGTATCCATCCTCTTGTTGGGCAGCAGCGATGTTGGCAACCCATTGGTCTAACTTGGACTCGAGGGCTGCATCAGGATGGTTTATCAGACTATACGCCATGCCTTCCATCGCTTTGTATACGTCAGAATCGTCAAAGAATATCCCTGAATGTTGGCCGGTTTTGTTCGCCGCATTGATGAAATTACGCATGCGTCCCGTTTGGTTCTCAATCTGATCGATGCACACTGGCAGTGTTGCTGATGCGTGACGGTCGAGACGCGGCGACCAAAAGGTGTCGTTGATCTTTACTTGTGAGAAGTCCACTTGTGAGACAACTCTTTCGGGTTGGTTGCTGATGTGTGCGGGCTGTGCCAGGATTGGCGTGGCAAACATCGCCGAAACAACAGCTGAAAAGATTATTTTTTTCATGATAGAAAGGTTTTATGTGGTTGTACTTTATGCTTGCTTAGATTGAATAGTTTGTGAGTTTCATGTGTGTTTGCTAAGATGTCTTTTTCTCAGCGGAATGAGTCGGTGAGGAGTTTGATTTCGATTTTCGGCGAGATGCGTTCGTATAGAATATTGTATACGGCATCGAGAATGGGCATGTTGACGTGCATGTGCCGGTTGATTTCCTTCATACATTTGGTACCGAAGTATCCTTCGGCAATCATTTCCATTTCGATTTGTGCCGATTTGACGGAGTATCCTTTGCCAATCATTGTGCCAAAGGTCCGGTTTCGGGAGAAGTTTGAATAGCCTGTTACCAAGAGATCTCCCAGATAGACGGAGTCATACTCGTTGCGATCGATGGGATGTACGGCTTGCATGAAGCGTGCCATTTCCTGTACTGCGTTAGACATGAGCACGGCTTGGAAGTTGTCTCCGTATTTGAGTCCTGAGCATATACCGGCAGCAATGGCATAGACATTCTTCAGAACCGACGAGTACTCGATGCCAAGTACGTCGCTTGACGTCTTGGTCTTGATGTATTCAGAGGCAAGAACGTCAGCAAAGGCGCGGGCTTTGTCCATGTCTGTGCAGCCAACGGTGAGGTATGAGAGGCGCTCGAGGGCCACTTCTTCGGCATGAGAGGGGCCTCCGATGACGGCCAGATTGTCGAAAGGCACGTCGTATACTTGGTGAAAGTACTCTGAACACGAGAGGTTTTCGTCGGGAACGATGCCTTTGATGGCTGTGACGATGAACTTGTCGCGCAGTCGTGTCTTGAGTTTCTTCAGGTGACTTTTCAGATATGGCGACGGTGTGACGAAGACTAATGTGTCATAGGCCTGCACGATCTTGTTGATGTCGCTCGAGAAATATATCTCGTTGACATTGAAATGTACGCTCGTAAGGTAGGCCGGATTGTGCTTCATTCGGCGGAAGTCTTCTATGCGATCGTCACGTCTCATATACCAACCGATGTGATGAGTGTGGCTCACCACTATCTTGGCTATGGCAGTTGCCCAAGAACCTCCGCCGATGATGGCTATTTTTCCGCAGTTAGACATTGGCCTTTTCGATCCACTTTTGTATTTCGTCTACCGATGGTTTCTGCATGTCGAGCTTGTATTTCTTGACGATGTCGCCGATCTTCTGTTGCAGTCCTTGCGGTTTTTCGTCTTTGATGTTGGCCACAAGGTTGAATCCTGCCTTGCGCAACACTGGCACCCATTCTTCTGTGACGCCTGCTTTGCCCCATTCTTCGGTGCTGCTTTGCGGCACCTTCTTTTCGGGTTTCATCTGTGGAAAGAACAGGACTTCCTGTATGAAGGTCTTTCCTGTCATGAGCATCACAAGGCGATCAAAGCCTATACCGATACCGCTGGTGGGAGGCATGCCGTACTGTAAGGCGCGCAAGAAGTCCTGATCTATGATCATTGCCTCGTCATCGCCCTTGTCGGCCAGTCTCATTTGCTCGACGAAGCGTTCTTCCTGATCGATAGGATCGTTAAGTTCCGAGTAGGCGTTGGCCAGTTCTTTTCCGTTGACCATCAGCTCAAATCGCTCGGTAAGGCCGGGCTTCGAGCGGTGCATCTTGGTCAAAGGCGACATTTCCACTGGGTAGTCTGTGATGAATGTGGGCTGGATGAACGTGCCTTCGCAGAACTCTCCGAACAGTTCGTCGATGAGTTTTCCCTTGCCCATGGTCTCATCTACGTCCATTCCCTTCGACAGACAAAACGCGCGTATCTCGTCTTCGCTCTTGCCGTTGCAGTCGAATCCCGTCTTTTCCTTGATGGCATCAAGGATGGGCAGACGGCGATAGGGGGCCTTGAACGAGATGACTTGTCCGTCGATTTCCCGTTCGGGTTTGCCGTTTACGGCCGTGCATATGGTTTCAAGCAGTTTCTCTGTGAACGACATCATCCAGTTGTAGTCCTTGTATTGCACGTAAAGCTCCATGCAAGTGAACTCTGGATTGTGGTTGCGGTCCATGCCTTCGTTGCGGAAGTTCTTTCCGATTTCGTAGACACCCTCGAATCCTCCGACGATGAGTCGTTTCAGATACAGCTCGGTAGCGATGCGCATGTACATGTCTTGGTTCAGCGCATTGAAGTGGGTGATGAAGGGACGTGCCGATGCTCCGCCAGCAATCATCTGCAGAGTGGGCGTTTCTACCTCGGTGTATCCTGCTTCATCAAGCACTTTTCTCATGGTTCTCAACACGGTCGCACGCTGCAGGAATGTGTCTTTTACGCCTTCGTTCACCACCAGGTCGACGTATCTTTGGCGGTAGCGCAGTTCGGGATCGTCGAATTTGTCGTAGGCCACGCCGTCCTTGTATTTCACGATGGGCAGTGGCTTGAGTGACTTTGAAAGCAGCGTAAGCTCCTTGGCGTGGACGGAAATCTCGCCGGTTTGCGTGCGGAACACGAAGCCTTTCACGCCGATGAAGTCGCCGATGTCGAGCAGACGCTTGAAGACAATGTTGTAGAGGTCTTTGTTCTCGTCGGGACAAAGCTCGTCGCGCGAGATGTAAACCTGTATGCGTCCCTTCGAGTCTTGCACTTCGGCAAACGATGCTTTGCCCATTACGCGACGCGTCATCATGCGTCCGGCGATGCATACTTGTGGCAGTTGTCCGGCCGAAAGGGGCTCTTCGCCTTCGGGAACGTCAATCTTCCAAGTGCCGTTTTCTACGTTCTGACGGATGTCAACAGAGAATGTATTCGTGGGGTATTCTGCTGCGGGATAGGGGTCAATGCCCATCTGGCGCAGCTCTTTGAGACTTTGGCGTCGGCCAATCTCTTGTTCGCTCAGTTCTAATATGTTCATTCTTATAGCTTAATTACGTTAACAAGTTGCAAAGATACGAATAACTGTACGAATTACAAAGAAAAGAATGCATAGTTTTTGTTTTTTTTATAGTTTGGGTCTCTTTCAGGAGTCGTTTCCGTACATCTAAGGTGTACGATTGATATTCCTTAGGTGTACGGAGCATACATCTATGGTGTATGCTTCATACCAGGCAGGTGTATGCGGCTGGTAGGGGGCGTTTCTTGCCCTGAATGGGCTGTGAAGGCGGTGTGGACACCTGCGCTTCCCGCAGGCAATGGTCAGGATAAAGTTTTTCGAAGATAGTCGTTCAGAATGTTGGCGGTTTGCTGTTTTTTGTATAATTTTGCCCTGTTTTTACGTAACAACTAATCTGTAGCCGCTTTTTTGAGATGCAATATGTTGGTGAAGCGATAGCATTGCTGGTTGCAGCCCTGTGGACTGTGGCTGCGCTGGCGAGCGAAATAGCCAGTCGTCGCTTGGGTGTGTTCGTCATGAACGTGTGGCGAATGTCGCTGGCCCTGTTGCTTTCTCTGGGGCTGATGTGGGCTTTCACGGGCACGACGGGGCTGGAATATGCCGACGCAGGGGCTTGGTCGTGGCTGCTGCTGAGCGGTGTTGTGGGCTATTTCTTCGGCGATTGGTGCCTGTTCAACAGCTATCTTACCATTGGTTCGCGCTATGGGCAGCTCTTTATGACGCTTGCTCCCGTCTTCACTGCTCTGTCGGCATGGCTGCTGTTGGGGCAGACAATGGGGTGGAAGGCTTTGCTTGCAATGGCAGTTACGCTGGCTGGCATCATCATAAGCCTGCCGTTACACCGTAGGGAAGAGACCCGTTCAGGGGCTGTATATGCAGGCGACAGGGTGTCATTGCGTGGCGTGTTGTTCGGCATCGGTGCTGCAATAGGCCAGGGACTGGGCCTTGTGCTGAGCAAGATGGGGCTCGACCGTTATGAGGCAAGCCTGCCAAGAGAGGTGCTCGAACAAGCAGTCTACTACCTGCCTTTTAGTGCAAATGGAGTAAGATGCATGGCCGGCTTGGCCTGTTTCGGCATGTGGTATCTGCTGACTCGCCGTCGTCTTGTGGAAAAACGGCAGACCTTTACCGACAGTTTCAGCAATCGCACGGGGCTGAAGGCCATGACGGCAGCCGTAGTGGCAGGCCCGTTCCTGGGCGTAGGTCTCTCGCTGATGGCCGTACAGTATGCCGCGGCAGGCACAACATCCACGCTGATGGCCATGACGCCGATACTCATTCTGCTGCCTTCACGCTATCTGTTCGGGCAGGAAATCACGGCAAGAAACGTCGTCGGAGCTGTCATTTCTGTGATAGGAGTGTCGCTGTTCTTCCTGTCGTAGATAGTTGATTAGGATTATGATCTGTTGGAAACCAGTAAATTACAGTATATGGATATAGAAAAGATAAAGCCGATGGTCTATAAGGAACCAAGCCTTTCTACGGCGCTTGGCATGGAGTTCTTGTCGACAAGCGAGCCCGACACGTGCATGGCTCGTATGAAAGTTGACGAACGAAACAGGCAACCCTTCGGCTTCTTGAGCGGAGGTGCGTCGCTGGCTTTGGCCGAAAATCTGGCAGGAGTGGGCTCGATGGCGCTGTGTCCCCATAAGATTGCCGTCGGCGTCAACGTCACCGGCAGCCATGTAAAGGCCGTCGTCGAGGGCGACACCGTGACCGCTCTGGCCCGCTTGCGCCATCAAGGGCGCACGCTTCATCAATGGCAGGTCGACATCACCAACGGCGAAGGCGAGCTCATCTCTACCGTTCAGGTGACAAACTACATCATCGCGTCAAAGTGATCATGGACGAAAGTTTTGCCCTATACAGGCTTCCGCATGCCGCAACCTTTCATGTCGTCAGGCAGCAGGCTGGCCTTCCCCGGCAATTTCTGCGGTATGAAGACCTCACAAACGTGCAGGGTTTCGTCTTTGCACCTTTCAGTGCTGACGCAGAAACCCCCATCGTCTTGATCGAAGGCACGCATGAAGTCTGCAGCATTCCCATGCCGTCAGAGGCTGGTCTGGCAGATGTTCCCTCCGCCTTCCTGCCCTCAGCCTGTATGGAAGAGCAGGCAGGAGCATGGCCTTTCGCCCTGTTTCACCGGCAGTTGCTCTCGGAACAGTTCCGGAAGATAGTCCTTTCTCGCGTCGTAGAGTTGCCGTTCTGCCTCTCAAATGATGCGGAAAAGGCCCGAAACCGCCATTCCTTGGCCCGTTCGGAAGCAGAGAAGTACGAGGCGATGCTGCGCCTTTTCTTCCGCGCCTGCAACCTTTATCCGCGAATGATGATAGCCTTGGTGGCGACTCCGCAGACAGGTGTGTGGCTGACGGCTACTCCTGAAGTGCTGCTTGAGGAAGAAAACAACATGTTCCACACCATGGCTCTTGCCGGCACTCAGAACATGGGAAGGGGAGAATGGAAAGAAAACGAGGTGGCATGGGACGACAAAAACATCAAGGAGCAGCGATATGTTGCCACCTATATCGCCCGATGCCTGAAGCCTTTTGCCCATGATATTGATGAGGAAGGCCCCTATACGCAGCGTGCAGGACACCTGGCTCACCTGCGTTCCGACTTCTATTTTCAGATGAACGACCGGCGACTCTTGGGAAAACTGCTGGCAACTCTCCACCCGACACCTGCCGTTTGTGGGCTGCCAAAGCAAGAGACGCTCGGCTTCATCCAGAGGAATGAGCCCCGCCGCCGGCGCTATTATAGCGGATTCTGCGGACCTTTGGACTGCGAAAAAGGCACACATCTCTACGTAACGTTGCGATGTATGGAACTGACAAAAACGGCCTATCGTCTCTATGCAGGTGGCGGCCTTCTGAAAGACAGCATGCAAAAAAAAGAGTGGGACGAGACGGAAGCCAAGCTTGACACCATGAGAAGATTGCTGAAAGAATAAAGAAAATTGAGTAGAAAATGTATTCAGACCGAGAAAATGTAAATATATTGACGGCCTTACTGGTGGCTCATGGCGTGCATCATGCAGTGGTTTGCCCTGGTTCAAGGAATGCTCCCATCGTGCATAACCTCAATGAAGTGCCGGAGATCGACTGCCATCCTGTCACAGATGAACGCTCTGCGTGCTTCTATGCAATGGGCATTGCACAGTGCATAGGTGAGCCAGTTGCCGTTTGTGTGACGTCCGGATCGGCCTTGTTGAACCTCTTGCCCGGCGTAGCTGAAGCCTTTTATCAGCATGTTCCCTTAGTCGTCATCTCTGCAGACCGGCCCATTCAGTGGATCAATCAGCTCGATGGCCAGACGATTCCACAGGCTGATGCCCTTGGAAGGTTTGTAAACAAGGCCGTAACGCTGCCCGAACCGCACGACGACGAGGAGCGTTGGTATTGTAACAGGCTGGTCAACGAGGCGTTGATGGAACTGTTTCCCACAGTCAATGACGCCTATGGTGCGCCAGTTCACATCAATGTACCGATCTCAGAGCCTTTGTATCAGTTCACGAAACCTGCTCTTCCTGACGTACGAAAGATTGAGAAATTGCAGGGAGATGCCTATCCTCACGGCTGCGTTGAGGAGGTAGTCGATGCATTTTCCAATGCCAAGCGACCGATGATAGTAGTCGGTCAACTCTCTCCATATGAGTGGTTTTGCGACGAAGAGATGGAAAACCTGTCGAAACACGTGCTGGTATTGCAGGAGACTTTGAGTCCTCCAATGGGGGAACACTATGCCGACAGGCTGTTGGATGCCCTGTCTGACGACGAGAACTATCTGCCCGACTTCGTTATTTACATAGGAGGATGCCTTGTCAGCAAGGGCTTTCGTAGGCTGTTGCGTAAGGCAAATGAGGCAGAAGTGTGGCTTTTCTCCCCGACGGGTGTGCTCTCTGATCCTACGATGCGGGCCAAAGGTGTCATAGCAGGCGACCTGAACACGCTCATTTCCGCCTTGTTCCGTGAGTTTGAACATAAGGAAACAACCCCATTTTATGCGAGATGGAAAGACGAGTTGAAGAAGGCTTCCGGGCGTATTCAGTGCTATGAGCCGGCCTATTCCCAGATGGCTGCCGTGAAATATTTTGAGGATGCTCTGCGTCAACGGGTAGAGAAGGCGGACTTCGACCTTTCCCATTACAACCATTTTCCTCCCCAAACGACCACATTCTATGCAAACAGTTCAGCCATTCGCCTGGCAAATATCTATGCCAACAGGCTGGTTTATTGCAATCGAGGGGTAAATGGAATAGAAGGAAGTCTGTCGACTGCCTGCGGCTATTCGTTGGTAAGTGACGACGATATGGTATTTTGCGTGGTGGGCGACCTGAGCTTTTTCTACGATTCCAATGCCTTATGGAACAGTGAATTGCGCGGAAACCTGCGCATTTTGCTGCTCAACAACGGTGGCGGAGGCATCTTTGAAAAGTTTGAAGGGTTAGGAAACAGCCCTGCCAGTGACTATATCAAAGCCCGTCATCAGACGTCGTCCAAGGGCATATGCCAAAGCTATCGCGTGGACTATCGTGAGGCTCATGATGCAGAAGAGATGAAAAATGGCATCGAGTGGCTGACCGCTCAATGCCATGATGACGGCCGTCCCCGCCTTCTTGAGGTGTTTACCAGTCCAAGAGAGGATGCCCTTGCGATGGAGAACCTGCTCAATACTTGAAACTACTTCCACCGACAAACTCTCTCATAATGCTGGTTGGTGGTATTTCTTTGTCGCTGACTGGGATGAAGTAGTGGATGAATTTAAGCAGGCGATGGGCCTCTGCATACTCGGGACAGTTGCGGGGTACGGAGGCAAGTATTACCTCTGCATGGGTGCGAAGGACGGCAAACTCGATGTTCAAGGCCGAGTTGAACATCACGTCGGCTGTCTCTTGAAAGGGGAATATCCACTGTTCCTCTGCTTCACATACGTTTTTCCATTGGCTGATAGTCTGCTGAGCTGTGTAGGCTCCCTTGTTGTAGTCGCGGATGATGCGGCGCAACAAGCGGTTGTCACGTGTCGGAATCCAGTTATGGTCATCAAGAGAGATGCTTGTAAGGGCCGACACATAGATGCGAAACTTTGCCGTGTCTGGGATGCGTTCGGTAAGTAAGGGGTTCAGGGCGTGTATGCCTTCGATGATGAGTACGCTGTCATTTGACAGTTTTAGCTTCTTTCCGTTGTATTCTCGCTTGCCGGTTACGAAGTTGTATTCTGGCACTTCTACCCGTTCTCCCTTCATCAGTCTCGACAAGTGTTCGTCCAGAAGCTGGCAGTCTACGGTCTTGATGTTGTCGAAATCGTAGTCGCCATTGGGCAGGAGAGGGGTGTCTACACGGTTGACAAAGTAGTCGTCGGTCGAGAAAGAGATGGGTCTTAAGCCGCATGCGAGCAGCTGAATTGACAGTCGTTTGCAGAAAGTCGTCTTGCCAGAGCTTGACGGTCCGGTGATGAGTACGATGCGAATAGGGTGTTCCTCGTCGTGGAACCGGCGGTCGATCTCTTCGGCTATCTGCACGATTTTCTTCTCTTGCAGTGCTTCGCTCACCTGTATCAGCTCTGAAGCCTTGCCCCTCAAGATGGCCTTGTTGACGTCTCCTGCGTTGGAAAGCCGCATGATGATGTCCCATTTCACCTTCTCTGCAAACACGTCAAACGTCTTTGGCATGTCTATTTTCTCAGCCACCTGCAGCGGATTGGCCTTGTCTGGCACCCTCAGGAGCAGGCCTTCATTGTAGTGTTCCAGTCCGAACACTTTCAGATAGCCTGCCGAAGGCACGAGCGGCCCGTAGTAATAATCGACGGTATCGCCCAGTGTGTAGTAGTCACTGTATATCTGTCCGCTGGTCTCCAGTAGCTTTACTTTGTCAGCAAAGCCCCGTTCGGCGAACACTCTGACCGCTTCTTCCGTGGTTGCTTCGTTGCGTCTGAAGGGCATGTCGAGGTCGATAATCTCCTGCATGCGTTGCCTGATAGCCTCTACATCCTCGTCAGTCAGGGGTTCGACCGCCTTCTTTTTGAAGTTGCAATAGTAGCCTCGTGAGAGAGGATGCTCGATGAAAAGCTTCGATCCTGGAAAGAGATCGCTTGCTGCTTTATAGAGAACGAAGCACAGAGAGCGTACGTAGACGCGATGGCCCGACCCTTCTCGTGCGTCAAGAAACTCAACGTCGCGGTTCTGATAGAGGCGGAATTTGAGGCCTTGCGATGCGTTATTCACTTTAGCTGACACGACGGGGTAGGGCATGTTCAGCTCTTCGGCAAACTCTTGGTAGACATCAATCAGCGAGGTTCCCTCTGGGAAACTCTTCGTGATGTTGTTGTTCTTGCACCGTATTTGCAGCATGGACTTATGCGTGATGAAATGGTTAGTTGCCTGCAAAGGTATAAAATAAATATGAAATACACGTGCGCAACGGCCCACTATCTTTACCTTGAAAGCCGATTTTCCTGCCGATGGCGGTCTTGAAGGAGACCATCTGCGGCCGTGAGGGCATTGAAAAGCCATGCAAATACATAGTGTTCTTGTTTGCAGGTTACGTAAATACTTCCTACCTTTGCAGCCGTACCACCGTCGTACATGCGCCTGGTATGCTCCATACACGCCACATGTATGGACCGTACACGCGACATGTATGGGGTGTACATGTGGCATGTATGAAAGTAGACAAATGTAAAACACAAAACGAACAAACAACCATGGAGAATGCAATGATGGCCGAAAAGGCCCGGAACTATTTAGTGTGCTACCTTGAAGAGTGCCCCTTGCAGGGCCGTTGCCTGCGCTATATGGCCGGCAAATATGTACCGGAAGAGGCGATAAGCACGACGTGTGTGAGCCGGAATCATGCCCTTACGGGCACGGAATCCTGCCCCCTTTACCGCTCAAGCGAACGGTTGGAGATGAAGTGGGGCATGACTCGTTTCTATGAAGAAATGCCCCGACGGGTGGCAGTGGCCGTGAAACGCGAGCTGGAAGAGCGCCTTGGCCACACGATGTACTATCGCTATCGCGACGGACTGCGTCCCGTTACGCCTCGCATGCAGCGCGATGTAGAACGTGTATGCAGGCGTCACGGATGGACAAAGGCACCGGTCTACGACCGCTCCTCGGCCGACTACGACTGGTGACAGGTAGCGAACAGAGAGTCAACAACCGTTTAAATTGAATATGAAAATCGTATGAAAGAAAAAGAAGTAGCCGTCCTGGTCGGTGCAGGAAGCATCGGACAGGCCATCATCCGTCGCGTTTCAGCCGGAAAACATGTCGTGCTGGCAGACTATAGTCTTGAAAACGCCCGGCGCGCAGCCAAGACTTTAGAGGATGCAGGCTTCGAGTGCTCGGTCTTCAAGTGCGACCTTGGCTCGAAAGAAGACATCCTTTCACTGGTGGAGTTCTCGACACAAAAGGGCAAGGTGAAGCATCTTGTAAACGCAGCAGGCGTGTCTCCCTCGCAGGCACCCGTGCGGCATATCCTGCAGGTTGACCTCTATGGCACGAGTGTTTTGCTGGAAGAATTCGGCAAGATTATTGACGAAGGTGGCTCAGGAGTCATCATCTCCTCGCAGTCAGGCCACAGGCTTCCCGCCCTGTCTCAGGAGCAAAACGACGCATTGGCCATGACTCCCGTCGACGAGTTGATGAGCCTTCCGTTCCTCAACGAGATCACTGACACGCTGAAAGCCTATCAGTATTCGAAAAGATGCAACGTGCTTCGCGTGATGTATGAGGCCGCCCGATGGGCCAAGCGGGGAGCAACCATCAACAGCATCTCGCCGGGAATCATCATCACTCCTTTGGCCAACGACGAACTTCACGGCCCTCGCAAGGATGGATACCTGCGCATGATCGAGGCCTCTCCTGCCCAAAGAGCCGGTACTCCCGATGAAGTCGGCGACTTGGCAGAGTTCCTTATGTCGAACAAAGGTCGGTTTATCACCGGTACAGACATCCTGATTGACGGCGGGACGACTGCCAGCTATTGGTATGGAGACTTGCAATACCTGAAGTCAACCCATTAGATCCACCCTCCCTTCGGTCGCGCATGAAGCGTGGCCGAAGGCCCTTTTACCGCGAAGTGACTTGGGTTGCTGGCCACGCATACGCAGGAAAAACTTGTCAAACGAAGCCGATGAAGCAAAATTAAGCCGACTGGCTATCTGCGCAATACTGAGACTTGTCGACGTGAGCAGCCAGGCGGCTTCAATGGAAAGCATCTGGTCGATACACTCAATGACAGTTCTTCCACTCACTTGCTTTACGATGCGTGAGAGATAAGTGGCGGTGATATGCAGCTGATCAGAATAGTATCCGATGCTGTGCTGTTCCGTATAATGCCGTCTTAAGATACTGTAGAACGAAAGAAAAATATCTTCTGCACGCCGTGAAATAGCGTGTTGCCCGCCAGAGTTCTCCTGTATGGCAAGCATGTCAAGCAGAAAGACAGAGTAGAGCATTTCCAAAACTTCATCGGAATAGTCAGTCGGACGCTGTATATGGTCGCGTAAGGCGAGCATGTCGGCATTCAGTCGCAAGGCATCTTCGGGTGCAACCGACAGCTTGGGCCTTCCATATTGTACCAATGGAAAGAACGAAGCTCGCATTAAATTGCGAAAGGCAGGCGTTTCGTAAGTGGTCTGTTCATCAACAAGCAGTACCGTTGATTCATAATCTTCGGAAACGGAATGAATGTAAACAGGAAATCCAGGCGCGTAGATATATAAGTCATTAGCCTTGAATGCGATGGTCTGCCCGTTGGTTTCGAGCAGCATCTCGCCCTTTCTGACCAGCGTGAAGGTGTAGCAGGCAAGTGTTTCTTTCATGCTATTGGTGAGAAACGTGCGCTGACTGTTGCTTAGAGCGCAGGCAAAACGTCCGTTCCACACTTCATGTTGAATGTCTGGACCGATAATCTTGTAGGCTTCTGTGAGATTATACATATCTATATATGGATGGCAAGTGCAAAGGTAGCGTAATTATTCTTAAAGCAAAAACATTTATTAAGAATTTGTTTCGTTTCGGATAACTTTTCGCTTGTTTCAGATTTTCCAGTAATATGAATTCCCCGTAACTTTGCAAAATCAAATTCAAACTTAAAGAAATACACAAATGGACACAAAGAAATCAATCGAAGCATTGCAGCTTTTTGCAACAGGACTGACAGAAGGCGCGCTGATTCACAAACTCCAAGGTCAGCTCTTTAAGTCGCAAGGTTTTGCAAAACTCGGCCAAAAGTACATCAATCATTTCAATGAAGAAATGGAGTGGGTAGAGAAATTCAACGAACGTATACTTGACTTGGGTGGTGAAATCAAGTTCGAAGGCGCCAAGAGTCGTGAACTTATAAAGAATCCAATCGACTATATCAAGGAAGATTTAAAGATCCAAGTGGCAGGCGTAGATATGCTCTACAAATGTTGTGAAGCCTTGATCAACGACCCGACAACCTATGATATCATGAAGGCTTATCTGGCAGATGAGGAAGAAGACTTGTATTGGAGCCAGGGAGCACTTGAAATGATAGAGTGCATTGGCATTCAGAATTGGCTGTTTACCCAAGTTTGATGAATAGATACAGGCATGCGATTGGTGTTGAATGAAAAGTTTTTTTGCCTTTTTGAGACAGTAATACCGCTTGAAATACTAACAATTTAACCAATAAAGCAATATGAAAGAACAGATATTACAGGCTATGCGTGAGGCTGGAAAGCCCGTTTCGGCCGGCGAAGTGACCAAGGTTTTGGGTGCTGACCGTAAGGAAGTTGACAAAGTTTTTGCCGTGTTGAAGAAGGAAGGCGCCATCATTTCTCCCGTTCGTTGCAAGTGGCAACCCGCTTAATTCTTACGGCTTTGACAGGTGTAGATACACCTCGACGCAAATAAGTTTTTTTCTTCACGGGACGGTGTCTGGCCGGAGTGACTGTGCTACGGCGCAGATACCACGCTACACCGTCCCTTTTCATTTTTTTTAAACTAAAAATATTTACGGATATGGCTAAGATGAAATGTCCTTGTAGGTACGTCTACGACCCCGAAATAGGAGATTCTAAGCAGGGTATCGCTCCCGGAACCCGGTTTGAAGACCTGCCAGACACGTGGCGTTGTCCGCGCTGTAAGCGCAAGAAGGAGAAGTTTGTAGCCGTAGAAGAATAATCGTTGACTTATGAAAATAGAAGCAGTCAAATTCAGAAGTGAGGGTTTTTATACCCAGCCCTTTGCCTTTGGCGGTGAAGAAGGCGTAGAAAAGTTCGACCATAACGTCCGTTATCGTGGCAGCTTGCAGAACTATCTTATTGATACAGGCACAGAGGTTATCCTGATAGATACAGGCCTTCCCGCAGGTTTTCCGGAGGAGACTCCCGATGAAACCTCGATGGCCTATACAGGAAAGACGACTCGCGACTACATGGATGCCTTGGAAGATTTGGGATATCGGCCAGAACAGGTGACAAAGATACTTCTTACTCACCGTCATAGCGACCACTCTGGTGAGCTTCGTTCGTTCCCAAACGCCAAGATATATGTCGGTGCAGATGAGTTGCAAGCTGAAGAGTTGAAGGGCTTGTCCAATATAGTTCCCGTCGACTATACTGACGGAGCTTACCATAACTTCCCTGAAAGCCAGAAGATAAGTGACGGAATTTGGTTTGTCAAGGCCAAGGGACATACTCGTGGAAACAGCCTTGTGATAGCCGAGAACGATGGACTCTTCTATATGTTCGAGGCCGATATCACCTATGTCGACGAAGCTTTGTATGCGAACAAACTGTCGGTAGTCTATGATGACCTGCCCGCTGCTCGTGAGACTTTGGACCAGGTGCGTGAGTTTGTCCGTAACCATCCTACCGTCTATTGTGGCACCCACACTCCTCAGGGATATGAGAATCTGGAGGCTAAGCGAGTGATAGACCTTGACCATCCTGTGGAAACAGTTCTTGCCGAGGTTGACTTTATGCAGAAAGAGGCGTCGGGCAAGTATATATGTTCTGTCTGTGGTTATGTTTATGACCCTGCAGAGCACGACGGATTAGCCTTTGAAGACCTTCCGGAAGACTGGAGATGTCCTCGATGCAAACAGCCAAAGACAAAGTTCAACAAGGCTTAGACGACACTGTCTAAGCCTTGTTTTTTTCTCGAAAGCCAGCCTTGAAGGTCGTTAGCTGAAGACTTCATGCCTTGAAACATAGGCAGCGAAGGCAGGAAGCCTATTCCAAGCAGGCGTTGCTGCATACATGAGCGAGGGTGTTCACGGCATGATGTCGGCAGCTTGCCCCTCGTTTCTGCGCCATTTTCCTGCCACTTCAGCATCTTGAAGTTCGGCTATTCCCTCCGGAAGTGCAACATACCTGTGGCATACCTGTGGCTGGTATGCTCCGTACATCTTATGTGTACGAGGCATACACCTTAGGAATATGCTCCATACATGTGCCGTGTATGCCCGCCCTCGGCGTGCCTTCATGCAGGCGTGTCAGTGTGTTTATCAGCAGGAACGCCTCTTTTTTTAGATTATTTTGCATGCTGTTGATGGCTGATTTGGAGGAAAATAGCTACATTTGCATCGGTTTTCAATGCAGCCGACGGCATATGCCATGGAAAGAAAGACAACAATACAATGAAAGTTATACTGACAGGAGCCACAGGATTTGTGGGCGAAGACGCATTGCGGGCATGCATCTCTCTGGCAGAACAGGGCTATGGCAGCCGGATACTGACACCGAAAGACCTTCGAAAATTAGGCAAAAACCAGAAATAAACCGAACATGAAACCATTACATTTGACAGAAGAGTGGGACAAGACGTTCCCCAAGAGCGCGAAGACAGACCATCGAAAAGTGACATTCCGCAATCGGTTCGGCATCGAACTGGCAGCCGATCTCTACCTTCCGGCTCAGGTGTCAGGCGGAGAACAGCGGCCGGCCGTCGCCGTATGCGGCCCGTTTGGCGCCGTGAAAGAGCAGGCGAGCGGACTCTATGCGCAAGAGATGGCCGAGAGAGGCTTTGTCGCCATGGCCTTCGATCCTTCCTATACAGGTGAAAGTGGGGGAGAACCTCGCTATGTTTCCTCGCCCGATATCAACACCGAAGACTTCTCTGCTGCAGTTGATTTCTTATCGGTGCAGCCCTTCGTAGATGCAAGTCGCATCGGCATTATCGGCATTTGCGGATGGGGAGGCATAGCTCTCAACGCCACAGCACTCGACACTCGTATCAAGGCAACCGTAGCTTCCACGATGTATGACATGAGCCGTGTGGCCGCAAAAGGCTACTTCGATGCCGACGACTCCACAGAGAAGCGGCAGGCTATGAGGCATGCCCTGGCCGAGCAGCGCACCAAAGACTTCCGTGAAGGCTCCTACGAACGGGCCGGAGGAGTCGTCGATCCGCTGCCCGAAGATGCCCCTTTCTTCGTGAAAGACTACTATGACTACTACAAAACGCAGCGCGGTTACCACGTTAGATCGCTCAACTCAAACCAAGGATGGAACGTCACGGGCACCATGTCTTTCCTCAATACAGCCCTCTTGCGCTATGCCGACGAGATTGAAAGGGCCGTACTCATCCTGCATGGGGAAAGGGCTCACTCGCGCTATATGGGTGAAGATGCCTTTAAACGGCTCAAAGGCCCGAACAAAAAGCTCGTGATTGTGCCCGGCGCAGTGCACACCGATCTGTACGATCGCAAAGACATCATCCCTTTCGACCAGCTGGAAGCCTTCTTCAGAGAGCACCTCAAATAGGCAGATACTGTTTCAGGCTCTTTGGAAGAGCATAGCTAACATCAGCATATATGAATTGGATTGCTTTGATAGTTGCCGGACTTTGCGAGGTGGGTTTTACCTATTGTCTTGGTCGTGCACGCCCAGTCACAGGCACAGAGTGGTGGCTTTGGATGGGTGGTTTTCTCGTTTTTACGTTTGCAAGCATGGCCTTGCTGGCCAAAGCCACGCAGACTCTGCCCCTCGGAACGGCCTATCCTGTGTGGACAGGCATAGGAGCCGTAGGCACAGTGCTGGTAGGCATCGTCGTCTTTCATGAGCCGGCCACCTTTTGGAGGCTCTTCTTCATCACCACCCTCATCGTCTCTATCGCCGGCCTGAAGCTGATTTCATGAATGAACAGGCACTTATGCCGAAACTAAAAGATTACAGATATGAAAGTATTGTTATTGAATGGAAGTCCGCATGTCCATGGATGTACGTTCACAGCTCTCGATGCAGTAGCACGTGAATTGCAGCAGAACGGTGTCGAAACCGAAATCGTTCATGTGGGCCACAAGGACATTCGCGGGTGTATTGGCTGCTATAAATGCAGGGAATTAGGTCGTTGTGTCTTCGACAACGATATAGTGAACACGCTTGCAACCAAGTTTGAAGAGGCCGACGGTCTGGTCGTTGGTTCGCCGGTTTACTTTGCCGGAACCAACGGAACGCTCATTTCTCTGCTCGACCGCCTTTTCTTTTCAACCCCATTTTCGAAACGTTTCAAGGTGGGAGCTGCCGTGGCTTCTGCCCGAAGAGCAGGCACAGGAAACACACTTGACCAGCTGAATAAGTACTTCCTTTATGCCGAAATGCCAGTGGCATCGAGCCGTTACTGGAACGAAGTGCATGGAAACACGCCCGAAGAAGTCGTGAAAGATGAGGAAGGAATGCAAATTATGCGTGTGCTTGGGCGTAACATTGCTTTCCTGATTCGTGCCATTGCTGCCGAACGAGAGCGCAGCGGATTGCCCGAAACCGAGCCGGAACGCATCTCAACCAACTTCATTCGTTAGCCTGATGGACGACCGACAACAGATATTAAGCCTCTATGAGTGCATGTACAAGGCAATGATTGCCAAGGACATCGCTGTGCTCGACTCGCTGCATGCCGATGACTTCGTGCTGGTCCACATGACCGGCATGCGCCAGCCGAAGCAGGTATATCTGCGTTCAATAGCTGACGGCACGCTCAATTATTATTCAGCTGAGCACGAGCAGATGGACGTCAGTGTGGATGAAGACAGTGCCACGCTGACGGGAAGGAGCCGTGTTGAGGCCGCCGTCTTTGGCGGAAGTCGGCATACATGGCGCCTGCAGTTGTGCTTCAAACTGGCCAGACGCCAGGGGAAGTGGCTTTTCTTAGAGGCGCGGGCGTCAGCCTATTAGCCGTATTTTCAGCCCTGCCGTCCGTTCATGCATCAGGGAAAGGCGCGAGAATCCTCGCGTCTTTTTTCTTTTCCCCAGATTCTTTTCGGGCAGAAAGGGCTGGATTCACAGCGCAATAGATGATGTTTTGCCTACCAATAGTTCATCTTTTGCCCAGCAAAACATCATCTATTGCGCTGTGACAATGCAGCGTCTTGGCCGACAATCCATGTTTTGATGAAGAAAAGAGTTCGTATTTCTCATTTTATTCGTACCTTTGCATCGAGAAGAAACAACAGAAGAGAATATGGAAAACTGCGATTCAATGCCCATGACAGGTGGGAAAAGAGCATGGAAGACAATCCGGGAGTTTGAGGAAATCGTCTTTGAAGAGTATCATCACATAGCGAAAATAACCATCAACAGGCCCCGCTACCGCAACGCTTTCACGCCGAAGACGACGCTTGAGTTGAGCCAGGCTTTCGCTGTTTGTCGTGAACGTACCGACATTCGCGTGGTGATTCTGACCGGCGCAGGCGACAAAGCTTTCTGTTCCGGGGGAGACATGCATGTCAAAGGTCGCGGTGGATATGTGGATGAAGAGGGAGTTCCACGCTTGAGTGTGCTGGATGTTCAGATGCAGATACGCCGTCTTCCAAAGCCTGTTATCGCAATGGTCAACGGCTTTGCCATCGGCGGAGGTCACGTGCTTCATTTGGTTTGTGACCTGTCAATAGCGTCGGAAAACGCCGTGTTTGGGCAGACAGGTCCGAAGGTAGGCTCGTTCGACGCGGGCTTCGGGGCCAGCTATCTGGCGCGCATTGTCGGCCAGAAAAAGGCTCGCGAGATATGGTTCCTGTGCAGACAGTATTCGGCTCAGGAGGCGTTGTCGATGGGTCTCGTCAATAAAGTGGTGCCCTTCGAGCAGTTGGAGGATGAATGTGTGGCCTGGGCAGAGGAGATGATAGAGCGTTCGCCCTTAGCCTTGCGCATGATCAAGGCCGGGCTTAATGCCGAGCTTGACGGACAGGCTGGCATACAACAGCTTGCCGGCGACGCCACGATGCTCTACTATTTCCTTGACGAGGCTCAGGAAGGCGGGCGTGCTTTCCTTGAAAAACGCAAGCCAGACTTTGACAAATACCCCAAGCTTCCATAGCCTGCAGAGGCCCTTCTGAGGGCATTCTTAGAGATTTCGTACATCAAAGCAACTGCAAACGGATGAACATCAGTATCGAAGCGCGCACGCTTCACTTCAAGCAGCCTGCCGGAACGTCGCGAGGAGTCTATACGCAGCGGAAGATATGGCTGGTGGAAATCGAGGAAAACGGACGGCGGGGAATCGGCGAATGTGCGCCGTTGCCCGACCTGAGTTGCGACGTTTCTGCCGATTATGAAGCCGTGTTGCGTGGTTTTTGCGACAGGCTTGAGCAGACGAATGCCATCGACTATGAGGCATTGCGACCCTATCCTTCGATGCTTTTTGGCATCGAAACAGCCCTGAAAAGCTTGCAGAACGACCTGATTTTCGATACACCTTTCGCCCGTGGAGAGGAGGGAATACCCATCAATGGCTTGGTGTGGATGGGCACTTTCGAGGAGATGCAGGCACGCATAGAGGAGAAACTCGAGGCAGGATTCGGCTGTGTGAAGCTGAAAATCGGAGCCATTGACTTCGAGCAGGAGCTGAGTCTTATCCGTCAGATACGCCGAAGGTTCACAAAAGCCGAGGTCGAACTGCGCGTTGATGCCAACGGTGCTTTCCGTCCCGAGGCAGCTCTCGACCGCATAAAGTTGCTGGCCGGGCTCGACATCCATTCCATCGAACAGCCTATTCGGCAAGGACAATGGCCGGCAATGGCCCGCCTTTGCCGAGAAACTCCTTTGCCTATTGCCCTTGATGAGGAACTGATCGGGGGGAGCAGCCTTGCCGAAAAGGCCTGCCTTCTGGACACAATACGTCCTCAATACCTTGTCTTGAAACCCTCGTTGCATGGAGGTATGCACGGCTGTCGTGAGTGGATAGCCCTTGCAAGGCAGCGAAATATCGGCACATGGCTCACCTCTGCACTGGAGAGTAATATAGGACTCAATGCCATAGCCCAGTTCTGTTCCGATGTCTATGGCCGTGATATACGCTTTCCACAAGGCCTTGGAACGGGCCGATTGTTTACCGATAACATCCCGATGCCTTTGGAAATCAGAGGAGACCGACTATGGATTTGCAGACGTTCTTAGCCGAATGGCAGCGTGAAGACGACCGGATGACGGTCTGTACGAGCGGTTCTACGGGGCAGCCCAAGCCCATTCTTGTGGAAAAAAAGCGCATGCTGGCCTCGGCCAGGATGACGTGTGACTACCTGAACCTGCACGAAGGCGACACGGCTTTGCTGTGTTTGCCCCTCGACTACATTGCCGGAAAGATGATGGTCGTGCGCTCTTTAGAGAGGGAACTGCGCCTCTTCAGCACGGCTCCGACGGGACATCCTCTTGCGAACGACTTGCCTTGTGCGATTGATCTCTGTGCCATGATACCCTTGCAGGTATACAACTCCCTTGAGAATCCTATTGAAAGCGAACGTCTTAGACAGATACGTCACCTGATAATAGGTGGCAGTTCTGTCGACGAACGGCTGGAAAAGCAACTGAGAAACTTTCCCAATCACGTATGGAGTACCTACGGAATGACCGAAACTCTCTCGCACATCGCACTGAGAAGGCTTAACGGAGCGCAGGCGAGTGAGTGGTATGAAGCATTTGAAGGCATAGCACTCTCGCTGGATAATGAAGGTTGTCTGGTGATAGATGCTCCCCATTTATGTGCAGAATCCTTGACGACCAACGACATTGCCGTGCTGGATATCGACCATCGGCGGTTCAAAATACTGGGTAGAAGAGACAATGTCATCGTGTCGGGAGGCGTGAAAATACAGATTGAAGAGGTCGAATCGTTGCTACACAGACATGCTGACCGGCCGTTTTGCATTACGAAACGGCCTGACGAAAAGTTCGGAGAAGCGGTGGTTTTGCTTGCCCTCTCCGGCGATATACCCACTTTTCAACATCTTTGCGGGCAGGTTCTTCCCAAATATTGGCAACCCAGGTGCTATTGCGAGGTTGCCCGTCTGCCGATGACTCCTAACGGAAAAGTCGCACGAAGGGAAGCCGAACGCCTGGCAAGGGAAAGCCTTCCCTGTGTGAAGCCGGGCTGAAGCGGTCCTGACATCATCGGAAACAGCAGGAGAATGCATCAAAAAAAGCAACGAAACGCATCAAGAAAGGCAGGATAATGCATCAAGAAGAACAACGAAAATGACAGGAAACCTGAGAAGAAACATGACGGTAATGCTGCTGATGTGGTGTCTTTCGTTGGCAGCTCAGCAGGCAGACACGTGGGTTGCCACCGACGGTTTAGGGCGTCAGATGCCTACATTCGAGACGGCTCCCCTGAAGGAAGACAAGCAAAGAACGGTGGGAATATTCCATATTACGTGGCACGACGAGGGTAAATACGGCCTTCAGTCGCCCTACGGAGGCGACGTAACTCAGACGCTTCTTCAAGACCCTAATGCGAGAAAGGAGATCGACAATCCCGTCTGGAAGGAGTGGAGTCTGCATTGGGGCGAACCCGAGTGGGGCTATTTCCTGAGCCAAGACCGCTGGGTAGTTCGTCATGATCTGTCAATGCTCAGTGATGCTGGGGTCGATGTCCTGATACTTGACGTGACGAATGCTGTGCTCTATTGGGACGAATGGGAAGTGCTTTTCGACGAAATGCAGCGCATGCGCCGGCTGGGCAACCGTGTTCCTCAGTTTTGTTTCTGGGCTTTCAACGGCCCGGTGGTAAGCGTTGTGCAGCAGCTTTATGAGCGTATCTACCGAGAAAGGCGCTATAGCGACTTCTGGTTCATGTGGGAAGACCGCCCGCTTTTGCTCTATAATGCCACACCACAGATAGACTCTACGCCCAATCAGTATGAGAAGAGCGACTATAGTGACGAAGTGAAGTCGTTCTTTACCCTGCGCAACATGTGGTGGGGATACGACACTTGGGGCGGTAAACCCTATGTGGGCACCGAGGACAACTGGGCGTTTGGCTATGAGCTTCACGACCCTCGCGTGATGGAGAAGTCGCCTTTCGAGCTGGCTTCACGCCACCATGGCGAGGTGGAAGAGATGGCTGTAACGCCGGCTCAGCATCCCTTGTCGGTCGTAGGGAAGAGCTGGCGCCGGAATACGGGGGAGCCTTCACTCGACGAATACGACCTGCCCGACTCGGCTTTCGTGCCGTGGCTGGGGTGGAATGTGGCCCGTCCAGGGGGTTATGGCATCTATTTCCAGGACAGATGGGACGAGGCTTTACAGGTTGATCCGCCCTTTATCTACCTGAACGACTGGAACGAATGGACCGCCGGAAGGTATCGTTCTGGCTTTGCTCCGGGCAGCAACACGGCGCCGGGGCCCACGACTTTTCTCGGGAGAGACAATCCTTTCTACTTTGTCGACCAGTATAACTCGGAGTTCAACCGCACCATCCAGCCCATGAAGGGGGGCTATACCGACAACTACTACATGCAGATGGTGCAGAACATCCGCCGCTACAAGGGCGTACACGAGCAGCCTGCTGCCACGGGAAGGAAGCCTGTCAGCTATGAAGACACGCGGGGCGACGTGCTGCACCGCGACCATAACGGCTACGGAGGCTGCCACTACACCGACTCTTCGGGGCGCAACGACATCGTAAAGGCTGAGGTAAGGGTGGAAGGACGGTATGTGAAGCTTGCCGCAGAGACCGACTCGTTACTGACGCCTCACACAGAAAACAACTGGATGCTCCTGCTCATCGACGCCGACCAGGATGCCGCAACGGGGTGGGAGGGCTACGACCTGCTGGTCAACCGCAGCGTCAAAGACGACCACACCACGACGGTATTCCGCTTTGACAATGCCGAAAACGACTGGAAATGGCTGGCCGACGTGCCCCTCAGCTATGAAGGGCGCCGGGTGGAAGTGACGCTTCCGCGCTCGATACTCGGCCAGAAAGGGCGCACGATGGCTTTCGACTTCAAGTGGGCCGACAACCCTTCGTCGCTCGACAACATCATCACTGTCTCGACAACCGGCGACACTGCTCCCAACCGAAGGTTCAACTACAGGTTCAGATGGCAAGCCAAAAAGTGAGCGAACGCTGAGCCCGATGCCTGAGAAAGCTATCCTTTCAGCCCGAGAACTCATAGAGTTCTGGGTGAGAAAGGATAGCTTTCTTACTGATAACCCATAGACTTCTCGGGCTAAAGTCTTAGCTTTCTCGAAAACATCTCCGGCCTTTCATGTACAGAAGGGTCGGGAATGTGGCGTTTTTGTGGCTGGAGTGAAGGGTTGAGGGTAAAGAAAAGAGGGGCGGAAGCAGGCTCCCGTCCCTCTTGGTGTGTTGTGAAACTCGTCGGCTTAGAAGCCCATCGGAGGCCCTCCTCCGCGCTGTCCTCCGAAGCCTCCGCGAGGTCCGCGCCCGCCTTCTCCGCGGTTGAAGCCCCGTCCTTCTCCTCTTTCGCCTCCACGACCGGCACCGCCTCCGAAGAGATTGAGCCTGTAGGTGACGTGGAGCATGGCGTAGGATGTGAGCGTGTTGACCTCTCTGTCGGTCCAACCGTTGGCCCTTACATCGCGCGTGAAGTTCGATTGCTGGTTCAGAATGTCATACCACTGGAGCATGACGGTGAGCTTCTTGCCCCTGAGGAATCCGTGTGAGAGCTGCGCATTCCATATGAATTCGTTGGTGTTGAGCGTCGGATCGCTGTAGCCTCGCTTTGAGTACATGTGGGCATCGGTCGATATTTCCGAGCCCCAGGGTAGCGTTGCTCCGAGATTTCCGCCGTAGTTGAAGTTCCAAGTCGAGAGGTTTCGCGAGGCCTGCAACCGGTTTTCCGTGTGTGCAAAGCTGGTAGAACTGTTGATGGAGAAGTTGAATTTACGCACACGATAGCTCAGCGAGACCGAGGGATTGATGTTATAGGTGTGGGTGACATTGCGGTCGGGCGTGGCTGTACGGTTGAGATTCACGTAGGCAATGTGATGGTTGTACGAGCCGTCTATTCGTCCGCTAAAGTCCCAACGGTTAAGAGTGTCGAGGCCAAGGTTGAACGACGTGCCCAAGCGGGCGTTCCAATTACCGTTGATGTTCTCGGGCTTTGTGATGCTTCCGCCTGTGGCTTCGTTGTAGGTAGTGACGTTTCCGATGCTGTTGCTTGTGCGCGAGAAGTTGGCGTTTGTGGTGAAACTCCAGTGGCGTTGGGCCTTCGGAACCTGGAAACCGAGGCTGTCTTCCTGCAGCACTTGCTTGCGTTGTGTCTGGAAATTGGCCGAGAGGGTGTTGGTGAACGAGGGCTTCAAGCCCGGGTTGCCCATGCGAATAGACAGAGGATTGGTGTCGTCGTAGATATCGAGCAGGTCGGTGATGCTCGGCTGCGACGACGATCCACGGTAGTTGACCTGCAGGTTGGTCACCTTGTCGAAGCGGTATCTGAGGTTGAGCGTAGGCGAAACATTGACAACCGTACGTACGGTGTCGACCGGATAGCCGAGGTATTGCTGGATGTAATGCGAGCGTTGAGGCTGTGCCGACACACCGACGTTCATGTTGTATTTCGCATGTACGAGTCGCAACTGCAAGTCAATGTTGTGGCCATACTCAGTGCGCTCGGAGTAACGGCTCAACCTTTCTGACAGATAACTCTCATATGGATTGTCGAGATAGCCGAACAAGGCCGTCCACTCTCGGTAGTCGTTCAGCATTTGAAGCAGTGCCTCGTCGGCGTAATCGGGAAAGTCGTAGGTCGACGGATCGTTCTTTTGATGGCTGTAGTTGAACCTGTAGTTGGTCTGAAGGAATAGCGACGGTGTCGACGAAGTCTCTTCTGCTGCAGGCGACATGGGCCCTCTCTGCCCTCCACGTCCGCCCCTTCCGGCATTGACAGGTGCCGCATTGCCGAATATAGGCTCAGTATAGGTGACGCCAAAGGAGTATCCCCAGTTGTTGCTTGGGCCGGTATTATAGCGGTTAGTCTGATAGGTGGAGTCGTTTCCGAAGCGGTCTGCTACCTGGTAGAGATGCACGGATGAGAGATTGGCCGACTGGTTCTTCCCGTCACGATAGTTGAAACTTGACGAAAGGGCAACGTTTCGTCCGCGGTTGTTGAGCCTCCTGTAGAGCTGAAGGTTGCTGCTGACGTTCTTGTTGCTGTTGTATGACAGCGACTTGTTGTGCCGGCTGTTGACGATAAGGTCAAGGTCGTTCATCGTCATCAGCGACTGGTCAGACAGTGCATCGTCGACATAGTCGAATGGATTGGCATTGAACGAGGCCGAGGTAGAATAGCCACGTTGGTCGCCTGTGCTGAAACTCAAGTTGGGACGGAACGACAAATTCGTCACCGAGTCTATCTTCCATTGCAGGTTCATGTTGCCTGTCCAGCTGTTTCGGCGCGAGTAACTCTGGTTGATGCTGTTCGAAAATGCACCACCTCGGGTGTTGACAAAATTCTCAGAGCCCGTCTTTGTCCAGTTGTCCGTATTGTTATGGTCCCAAGTGACGCGCCCGTTCAGCCTCAGAACCTGATCCCTGTCCTCATAGCTTACGTCGAGTGCTGTCGACTTAGTGTGCTGCTGTCCGTTGTTATTGCCACGTCCTCTGCCGCCTCTTCCTGTGAAGTTACGCCCGTTGACGTTGTTGGCATTGCCCATAAAGGTATACCTCATGGCCCCAAGAGGTTTCATGGCAGTGAGGCGAATGCCGTATCTGTTATCGGTTCCATAGCCCAAATCAGGGTTCATTATCAGACCATTCCTCATGCCTCTTCTGGTCTGGAAGTCGAGCACAAAGTCCTCATTACCGTCGTCAATGCCAGTATAGCGCGACAGATCGCTCTTCTCATCGTAGGCCTTTACTTTTTCAATAAGATATGAAGGCAGGTTCTTCATGGCCGTTTCTGTATTGCCAGTCATGTAGTCTCGTCCGTCCATCTTGAAGCGTTTCACGCTCTTTCCATTGATGGTAATGCCCCCATTATCATCGATTTTGGCACCAGGAAGCGCCTCGACCAGTGCTTCTATGACCGAGCCTTCTGGCACTCTGAAGGCATCTGCATTATATACAATGGTGTCATCCTTGATGACCATCTTCGGGATGTTTGCAGTCACATTGGCTTCATCAAGCACGATTGCGTCGGGCTTTAGCATGACATCTCCCAGATGAAGCGCCTTGTCGCGCTGGAGACTGACGGCCTGAATGACCGTCTTATAGCCGAGATTACTGACTTTTAGCAGGAACTTGCCGGCTTGAAGGCTGCTCAAAGTGAACGATCCTTGTTCGTCAGTAAAGGTACCTTTGACAAAAGTCGTGTCGGCAGTCAGTAACTGTACGGTCGCCTTTTCCAGCGCTTCTTTCTCATCTCCGCCGACGATGCGACCCGAAAGCGTGGCATGTTGAGCCTGCAAGGATATGGCTCCTGCAAGTAATACGATTGATATGAGCAGTCTCTTGAGCATACTTATATGGAATAGTTTTCGTGTATGTCAGGTTGTTACATCGGTCGTCCGCCACCGAATCCTCCCATAGGTGGACGTCCTCCGCCAAAACCTCTGCGACGATCGCCGTCTGGTCTGCCCGGTCCCCCAGCCCCTTGTCCGGGACCTCCCATGGAATTCTTGCCTCCAAAGATATTGAGTCTGTAGGTGACATGGAGCATAGCATAGGAATTTATGCTGTTGTTCTGCGAGTCAGTCCTCATCATTGCATTGACGGCACGTGTGAAGTTTGACTGTTGATGCAGAATGTCGTAGAACTGAAGCATTACGGTTAATGGCTTTCCACGTAAGAATCCTTGGGATATTTGGCCGTTCCAAATGAGTTCGTTTGTATTGAGAGATTTGTCACTATAGCCACGTCTCGAGTTCATGTTAAGGTTGGTATTAAGACGTGTTCCCCAAGGAAGCTCGATGTCAATGGAGCCTCCATAGCTGAAGGTATAGGTGTTAGGATCGGCAATATTGACAAGCTTGTTGTTGGAATGTTGGAAGTTGATGGATCCGTTAGGTTCGACTTCAAGCCATTTATAGTGGTAGTTCAGGGCGATATTCTCAAACAACGTGGTTGTCCGGGTATAGTTTTTTTGCGGTCCTTCGGCCTGATTCAGGGTGACATATCCCACGTTATTAGTATATCCCACATTAGATAACGTCCTGACAGTCCATACCCCTGCGGTGTCGATGGATGCAGAATATGTGGCAAAGAGGTTTGCCCTCCACTCGCCATTGATATTCTCTGGTCGGGAGGTTCGTCCGCCTGTCTGCTCATCATAGGTCACCATCTGGCTGATGCTGTTGCGTGTAGTGCTGAAGTTGGCATTGATACTTAAGGCTTGGAAGTGGTTTTCGACGGCATTGCGGTATTCTCCTCTGAAGGTGTTTGTGAACGAAGGTTTCAGACCTCTGTTACCTCTTGTGATGTTAAGGGGATCGCTGTCGTCGATGATGTCAAGCAGATCAGCCATAGAAGGCTGTGCCGTTGAGCCGCGATAGTTCAGCCTTATTTGTTTTTGTTTGTTGAAGTTATATCGGAAGTCGAGTGTTGGTGTGACGTTGAAGACATTGCGAGCAGTGTCGGCATGTACTCCCAGATAGTTTTGAACGAAGCTGGTATGTTGTGGCTGGAAGAGCATTCCTGCGTTGAGTTGGTACTTTTCGCGGATCATCCGGAACGTTGTTTCGATGTCGTGTGTATAGTTTTTGTATTCTGAAAAGCGGCTCAAGTCGGTGTCAATGTAGGCAGGTCCGAAGGTTGGATTGTTCAGACGTGCGAGCCAATTGTCCCAATCACGGTACATGGGAGTAAGGTCTGTGAAGAAGTTTTCTCCCAGATTAGAGAAATCATAGGTAGTCTGATCGCTCTTTGAATAGCCGTAAGTGAACTTATAGCTGAGCTGAAGAAACGTGGCTTTCCAAAGCGGTTCGCTGTAGGTTGTTTGCAGACTATAGCTATAATTACGTGTGGGCGTGGTGCGATAGCGGTTGGTTTGGTAGGTCGAGTCGGTGCTTCCGTCGGCATTTTTCACCTGATAGAGGTGCACGTTGTTGGTCGACAAGTTGTTGGCCTCTCCCTTTGAATAGTTGGCATCGGCCCGTAAGGTGACGTTGCGGCCAAGGTTGTTGAGTTTCCTGTTGTACTGAACCATGCTTCCTATGCGCTGACTCTCGTTGTATCCGATGTTTTTTCCGTCGCGCGAGTTGAGTACTATTCCCTCAGAGACCAGCTGAGTGAGGGCAGCCAACGGGTCGACTGCGTAGCTGAAGTCATAGGGATTAGCATTAAAGGAAGCGGACGAGCTCCATGACCGGGAGTCGTTCTTGCTGAATGAAACTTCAGGGCGGAACATGATGTTGGTCATGCTGTCGGGCATCCACTCTAAGCGAATGTTGCCATTCCAGGAGTTAATGCGCGAGTAACTCTGGCTGAGACTGTTGGAGAAAGCTCCCGCGGTGCTCACATAATTCTCAGTAGCCGTGGTCGAGAAAAGGTCGGTGTTGTTGTGGTTCCAGCGTATGTTACTGTTGAGTTTCAGCTTTTCCGTCTCGTAGTTGATGTTGGTTCCGAGCATTTTTGACTGTTGTCGTCCGTTGCTTCCACGTCCAGGACCGAAGCCTCTGTTGCCTACATTGTTGGCGTTTCCGAAGACCATTACCCTTAATTTGTCCTGCATGTAGGCACCCCACAGGCGTTCTGCATATCTGTTATGCGTGCCAACAGCGAGGTCGACGTTAGTGAAGTAGCCCCGGTTCATGCCGGGTCTCAGTTCAAAGTTGAGCGTAGGTATCTCGTTTCCGTCGTCAATGCCCGTCACACGTGACAGGTCACTCTTCTCTTCATAGTATTTTACTCGGTTGACAATCGACGTGGGAAGGTTCTTCATGGCCGTCTGAGTGTCGTTGATCATGAACTCCTTACCGTCTACTTTGATGCGTTGTATCTCCTTTCCGTTGACGGTTATCTTTCCGTCTTCGCTGACTTGTGCGCCAGGAAGACGCTTCACCAGCTCTTCCACCACCGAGCCTTCCGGTGTGCGATAGGCATCTGCGGCATAGACGAGCGTATCGTCTTTGATGGTCATTTTTACGGCATTGGCCGTTACTTTGGCCTCAGCCAGCATCACGGCGTCGGTCTTCATGCGGATGGTTCCTAAGCTGACGTCGGCACTTTTGGCCACCTCTATGTTCTGGATGGTCGTCAGATAGCCCACGCTTGACAGCTTGAGCAGATATTTCCCGTTCTTCGGAGCGGTCAGAGTGAACTGCCCTTCGGTGTTTGACACGGCTCCTGCAGCAAACGTGCTGTCTGGTTTCAGCAGCTGGACCGTCACCTGCATCAGCCTTTCCTGTGTGTCATTGTCGACTATTGTTCCTGAAATCCTTTTGTTTTGGGCCATTGCCGAGCACGTCACAGTCAGCAGTAGCAGTATCGAAAAAAATCGTTTCATCCTGATTGTATATATACAAGTGGTGATTAATTCTGTACTGAAAAAGTCTTTTTACATAGAGTTTGACGCGACAAACGATGTTCGGTTTAATTGGCTGCGAAAAAAACTGAATGTTTTTCAATTCAGTTTTTCCTTTCGATGCTTATGTGGCTCGTGTTTGTCAGGATGGTTTCAGGCTGTGGCGGGTGTGCGGTGTGGGTTGGAATGTCAGCCGAAGTCGCTGAAAAAAGTATTTTTGTAGACTGCAGTCGACTGCACAAGCTGGTGGATAAACTCCTTGGCCGAGGTTTTCACATAGGCGTTTCTCAGCAAGTGTATGCACCCTTCCATGTCGTTGGCCGGTGCATCGAGGATGACAGCCTTTAGGTCTGGCTCGTCGATGGCTGTCGATTCTGACAATATAGTGACATAGTTGCTTTCGCGGATGACCTTGAAAAGCATGTCGACATTATTCATTTCGGCCTTGGCTTCAAAGTGGATTCCCGTGCCTTCGAGTATGCGTTCAAAGGCATTTCTGGCCTGCAGGCCGATGGCCGGGAGCACCAAGTCGTAGCGCTTGAGTTGTTCGAGTGTGACTGAAGACTGCCGTGCCAGGGTGTGACCCTGCCTGACTACGGCTGCAAGTCGGTTGTTGAACAGCACATGACTCTCAATGCGCGAGTCGCGTTGGGTGGGCCTGAAGGCCAGCACAAGGTCGAGTTCATGGCGTAACATGGACTGAAGCAGCTCGTTCATGGGCGAGTAGACGACGTTCATTTTTACGCGAGGATACTTTTTTAGGAAACTGATGAGCGCCTCACGCACGATGGCACAAAACGAGAATGTTACGCCGATATTCAGTTCTCCGGTCATCATTCCCTTAAGTTCTTGCAGGCTGTTGATGCAGTTGCTGGCCTTGTTGAGGGTTTCACGGGCATGAGGCAGGAGCGTTTGGCCGGCCTCTGTGAGCAGCACTTCATGGCTGTTTCGCATGAAAAGCTGCTGTCCGAGCTCCTTTTCCATGTTGCTGATCTGCTGGGAAAGGGTGCTCTGGGTGATGAAAAGCTGCTTGCTTGCATCCGAGAAGTTGAGCGTCTCGGCCACCTTTACAAAATATCGGAGTTGTCTTAGTTCCATGGTTATCATTGTAAATCTGCTGCAAAATTACTGATTTTTGCCCGAAACAAATCCTGTTTGCCAACGTTTGTTCCAATAGCTGATATCGGTTTTCCCAATGACTGACGGCCTTCCCTCCTGTCTTCGGTCAGGTATGCCGGCGAGAAGTCTGCCCTTTCATGCCTGTACATCTATGGTGTATGAAGCATACCAGCATGATGTATGGAGCATACATGGCAGATGTACAGACGGGAAAGGGCCGGATTTCCAGTGGCGCCGGCCATCTTGTTCTGTGACAATCCGTTCCATTCATCCCTGCATGCCTTTCTGATGTGTCGCGGAAGGGTGGGGAATGTACCCCACAGTCGGTGCCGTTCAGGCAGGGAAACTGACTGTGTCCGGCTATCGGCAACACCTGTACCTGCTTTCGAAACAAACCATTGCCACGGCTTCCGGCAACCGTTTCCCCGCAGTACCTTTGCCCTCGAAACCGATTGTTCAACATCAAACAAGGAGAAAGACTATGGAGATTTATGTTCTTGCAGCCGAAATAGTGCTGGCCGTGGTGGGCGTCATGTGCCTGATTCGATACAACGAACACAAGGCCTGACGGCCGGTGTGTCTCGCGCGATATCTTTATTAAGTCGGGAAATGGTACTTTCGGACGGCATTCTTGCCGAAATATTCTCGTTCTCTGGCGACACTATCGTCCGTTCGGTGGTAGTCTTGTCGCTGGTAGTTCTGTCGGGACTGGTCTTGGGAAAGATCAAAATAGGGCGTATTCCGACAGGTTTGGTCTGGGTGTTGTTTGTCGGTCTGCTCTTCAGTTACTTCGGTCTTGGCATAGACAGCATGCTATCGGGCTTCATGAAGGAGTTTGCTCTGATACTTTTTGTCTACAGTATAGGTCTTCAGGTGGCCCCGGGATTCTGTGCTTCGTTTCGCAAAGAGGGGCTGGTGCTCACTGTGTTAGCCTCGGGAGTGGTGCTGT
This sequence comes from Prevotella sp., assembly GCA_017469955.1. Classification (GTDB taxonomy): domain Bacteria; phylum Bacteroidota; class Bacteroidia; order Bacteroidales; family Bacteroidaceae; genus Prevotella. The sequence continues at coordinate 86,364 of JAFUFJ010000020.1, read as the reverse complement.
TGAGCATTTTGGTGGCACTCAATATCTACGCCTTGACCGACATTGATGCCCCTACACTCGCAGGCATTCTCTCGGGAGCCGTCACCAATACGCCTGGCTTGGGAGCTGCCGAACAGGCTTGTCGCAGCCTGTATGGCGAAGAAAGACCTTCGATAGTACTGGGCTATGCGGTGGCCTATCCGGCAGGAGTTGCAGGAGTCATCTTCTCGTTTGTGGTCTTGCGCTACGTGTTGCGCGTCGATGCCAGGCGTGAAGTGGCTGTGGCTCGTCAGGAAAGTAAGGCGCATGAGAGTGGCGGCATCAGGCCTTTTTCGGTAAAAGTCACCAATCAGCAGATCGTAGGCAGAACCTTAAAGGAGGTTCGCGACATCGTTGAACGCGACTTTGTGGTGTCGCTTTTGAAGAGAAAGCAGGCCGTTGACGGCGTCCAGGAAAAGGATTCACAGGCAGAATCCGCTGTGTCCTTCTCGCCAAACGGCCGTACTGTGTTCTGCCTGAACGACGAAATGCTGGTAACAGCGGCACCCAACGACATCGAAGCCGTGACGGCTATCTTCGGCGAAGCGCTCGAAACCGACTGGCTTACGTGCGACAATAGCCCTGTATCGCGGTCGATTCTGATCACGAGACCTGAGATCAACGGGAAGACAATAGCCCAACTCCACATCAGATTGCGCTTCGGAGCCAACGTGACTCGGGTGTTTCGTTCGGGAGAAGAATTGATGGCCATGCCTCATCTTCGCCTGCAAATAGGGGATAGACTGACTGTTGTCGGGACCGAACTGGCCGTCAATCATGCCGAGAAGCAGCTCGGAAATCAGATGAAGAACTTGAATGCTCCCAACCTGATACCCATCTTTCTTGGCATTGTTCTGGGCTGTGTGCTGGGCAACATTCCGCTCTATCTGCCGGGCTTGGACCATCCGTTGAAGCTTGGAATGACAGGAGGCCCGCTGATCGCAGCCATTCTTCTGGGCTGCTTCGGCCCCCGCTGTAGGCTGATAACCTATAACACGGTGTCGGCAAACATGATGATCAGAGAGGTGGGGATATGCATTTTTCTGGCATGTGTGGGCCTTGAGTCGGGCAGCGCCTTTGCCAGTGTGGCCTTAAGCAGCGAGGGACTTCGCTGGATGGGCTATGGCCTGTTGATGACGGTAGTGCCGATACTTGTCGGTGGGGTAGTGGGAAAACTGGTGTTCGGGCTCAATCTCTATACGGTTTTCGGAACGCTTGCCGGAGCAAACACCAACCCTCCTGCACTTGCCTACGCACGCGAATCGGCACCATGCGATGCCTCTGCCGTGGCCTATCTGGACGTTTATCCGCTTGCCATGTTGCTGCGCATCGTCAGCATCCAGGTGCTTGTCCTGGCGTTATGCTAAGAAGCGCCACCGCAGCCGAAGGCTTTCAGAGGTGTTTTTAGAGAATTTCAAACCAATAAACTAATAAGAATATGATTCAAATGCTAATGATTGATGTCGTCATCCTTGGCCTGCTTGCTTACGGAGTGGTGACGTTCCTCCACTACAAAGAGGCTGAGGAACAACAGAAACAGAACAATTAAGAGCGAGAGGGAGACGGCACATCGACGGCAGTCTCCCTCTTTTGTCCTCATGTCGCCGCATCTTCCGGCCTTGAACGCTCAGGTTTCAGCTCCATACATCTGTGATGTACACTCCATACATCTTGCTGGTATGCTTCATACACCATAGATGTACAGGCATGAAAGGGCAGACTTCTCAGACCGCAGGCCGGTCTATCTCCCTTATGTGTCTGGCCGATGAAATGCGTTAATGTTTTGAAAAACAGCCTGAATGTGCAATGTTTTCCTTATCTTTGCATCGGCCGAAGCGGAAAAGTCCGGACAGTCACGTCCGAAGAGGCTTGCCGTTGCCGGCCAGAAAGGGCAGGGGTGCGGCCGGCACACCTTATTATAATATAACCTATGGAGCAACCGGGTGCGATATGGAACAGAGGATTTTGATAACGGAAGATGTGGCTTCGTCGCTACAGGAAGCTGTCGGAACAGGCTATGACGGCGTGTTTCTGTTGGTCGACACTACCACCCAACGCCTTTGCTGGCCCCTCGTGAGCAGCGTCAAGGGTATGGAAAAGGCTCGCAAGATAGTGATTCCTGCCGGTGACAGCAACAAGACGCTGTCCACATTGAGCCACGTTTGGCAGGGATTGCAGCAGGGAGGTGCCACACGTTACTCGCTGCTCGTCTGCTTAGGCGGTGGCATGGTGACCGACTTGGGCGGTTTTGCAGCCTCGACATTCAAGCGAGGCATCGCCTTTGTCAACGTGCCTACGACCCTGTTGTCGATGGTTGACGCCTCGGTAGGAGGAAAGACTGGCATCAACTTCGGCGGACTGAAGAACGAGGTGGGAACGTTTTGCGAGGCGCGAAGCGTCATCGTCAGCACACAATTCCTGAAGACACTCGATCGCGAAAACCTGCTTTCAGGGTATGCAGAGATGCTGAAACACGGGCTGATCAGTGACCTTTCAACATGGTCGGAACTGCTGAAATTCGACATCGAAAACCCCGATTGGAAGGCTCTTTCCTCCATGCTCTCGGCATCAATCGCCGTGAAAGAGCGCATCGTCACTGAGGATCCTCACGAACATGGCATACGCAAGGCCCTGAACTTGGGACATACCGTCGGCCATGCCATTGAGAGTTGGAGCATGGAACCGCAGGGAAACGCGACGGCAAAGACGCCGGCTTCCCGGAAAAAGCCTCTTCTCCACGGCTATGCAGTGGCCTATGGATTGGTGTGTGAGCTGTACTTGTCGAGTGTGAAACGTGGCTTTCCTGCAGAAAAAATGCGCCAGACAGTACGCTTCATCAAAGAGCATTATGGAGCAGTTCCGGCACTCAGCTGCGACGAATATCCCCGCCTGCTGGAGCTGATGAGGCACGACAAGAAGAATCAAGGAGGGCAAATCAACTTCACGCTGCTGTCGGACATCGGCGAGGTACACACCAATCAAACCGCGACTGACGCAGACATCTGCGAGGCTCTCGACTTCCTTCGTGAGGGATAGCAGCACCTTTATCAGGAGAAAACGAAAGGGTTTCCTGGCAGAACCGCCTGCAACTCAGCCGGAAACCATATGAAAAAAGAAGGGAAAGGCTGTCCTTTCCCTTCTTTGATGCAGCCGTCAATGGCTGTTATTCGTCATCATCGTCGAAAAAATCAAATTCGTCTTCAAAGCCGAAGAACGCGGGATCAGTGAACGAGTCGATGGCCCGGCGCTCCTTTTTCGTGGGCCTTCCCGTGCCTCTTGCTCTGTCAACAAAGCCGCTGATGCGAGCCATCTCCAGAAGTTCGTACTGCTTTGGATCGGTGACATTTTCCAGAACCTCGGGAACAAGCTTCGCTCCGACGCGTTGCTCGATGGTCTTCAAGACGCGGAAAGAGTAGGTGACAGGCGGTTTCTTGACGTCAATCACCTCGCCGGCCTTGACGAGTCTGCTCGGCTTCACGTTGACTCCACCGATGGTGACACGACCGTTCTTGATGGCATCGGCAGCAATAGAGCGCGTCTTGAAGATGCGTGCTGCCCAAAGCCACTTGTCTATGCGAGCTGTATCCTGCATGCCTTATTCCTCTTTTTCTTTGCCTTCCGGAGTGTTGTCGGGCTTGTTCTGTACGCCTTTTCCCAGCTTGTTGAACTGGTTCATCGTGATGTCAATGCCTGCAAGCACAAAACTCGTGATGATATTGACGGCATGATTGATGGCCGGCTGTAAGACTTCAAGTTCTTCTTCCGTGTACTTCCCGAGCACCCAGTCTACCTGCATGCCCCTTGGAAAGTCGTTTCCTATGCCCATTCTCAGCCTTGCATACTGCTGACCGATGAGCTGTTGGATGTGCCCAAGCCCGTTATGTCCGCCATTTGAACCGTTGGCTTTCAGGCGGAATGAGCCCAATGGCAGGGCTACTTCGTCAGAAATCACGAGCAGCCGGCTCAGGTCTATGTTCTCCTTGTTGAGCCAATAACGCACGGCATTGCCAGAAAGATTCATGTAAGTGGTCGGTTTGAGCAGGAATACTTTCCGGCCCTTTACCGACGTTTCTGCCACGAATCCATAGCGCTTGTCTTGGAAATCGACGCCGGCTTTGCGGGCAAACGCGTCGACAACCATAAACCCGGTGTTGTGGCGGGTTAGCGCATATTCGCTACCGGGATTGCCTAAACCTACGATAAGATATTTGTCCATAATAGAAGAAGCCCCTTCCCCAGTACTGCTTTCGTCAGGAAAGGCCGGCGTCCGCATGGCGGATCGGCGACGCGATTCCCAGGAAAAGTGTTGGGGAAGGGGCTCTTTGCTTTTGATTACTGAGCTGCGGCTTCAGCTGCTGCGGCTGCAGAGCGAGATGCACGTGTAGCCTTCACAGAGCATACAACAACCTCAGGTGAGGTGACAAGCTCAAGTCCTTCGAACTGAAGCTGGCCGACTTTGATGCTCTTTCCGAGCTGGAGGTTGGTAACATCGATCTCAAGTGTCTCGGGAATTTGCTTGTAAGGAGCCTTGACATCAAGCTTGCGAACGGCAAGATTGATCTTACCACCGTCGCGAACACCCTGTGCCAAGCCGTTGAGCTTAACGGGAATACCGATGGTGATGGGCTTTCCGTCGATAACTTCGAGGAAGTCGATGTGGAGCAGAGCATCGCTTACCGGATGGAACTGCAGCTCCTTCATCACTGCGAGGTGCTGCTCTCCGTCGATGTTCAGTTCTACTACATACACGTGAGGCGTGTAGACTACCTTGCGAAGGTCGGCTGCTGGTACTGCGAATGACAATGCTTCGTCGGCAATGCCGTAAAGGTTGCAAGGAACAAGTCCTTCCTTACGCAGAAGCTTTGAGGCCTTCTTGCCTACAGTTTCGCGCTTCTGGCCTGATACGCTGATCTGTTTCATGATTTTGTTGTGTTACTCTAAATTAAGTTGTTAATAATGTTCATTAATTGCCTTAATTCGCCATCACACTGTCGTAAGGCGGAAAGTCGCTGAAAAGTGAATCTGAAACACGCTCTTGGCAGACTTTCTTCCTTAGCTTCAAACGATGTGCTCAAAAAAGCGCTGCAAAGGTACGAAGAAAGCTTGAAAGGCTGAAATATTGCCAAAGGGAAAGTGCTTCTTGTTTACATCTTTTAACTTTCCGGCGCGTTTCCGCAGGTTTTTCGTCCAGAAGGCTGCTCGTTTCAAGGCAGAACACACAGGCATTTGCGGGCAAAAGATGATCTATTGCCGGGCAAAACATCATCTTTTGGTCAGCAATAGATCATCTTTTACCTGCAAAGACAATGGCATTGTTCCCCATTTCAGTAGTCTTTCTGGCAAAAATGTCTGCCTGTTGCGGGAAACGGGAGGATACTTCCTGCGGCATGCCGTTGCGGGTTGTGGGGCAGCTGGGTCAGGAACACGCATGGACATGGGGGCAGTCTGTAGTGATGAAATTATCGGATGTTTTTCTTTTTTGTCCCCGTTTTTTTGGTTATTTTGCGGAAATGCCGTAATTTTGCAGTGTCAATAGGTGAATTGAATCGTAGAACCCCTTAAATAATATGCAGCATGATAAATAGAGAACTGATACGTATCAAGATTGTCCAGTTAACCTATGCCTACTATCAGAACGGCAGTAAAAACATGGAAAGCGCGGAGAAAGAATTGCTGTTCAGCCTCTCGAAAGCATATGATTTGTATAATTACCTCCTCACACTCATTGTTGCTGTTGCCAAGGAAGAGCGTCATAGAGTAGAAATAGCCACCCAGCGTGCACGCAGAGAAGGCCTGGAAGAGCCTTCGATGAAGTTCGCTGACAATAAGTTTTCGGCACAGTTGGAGGAGAATCAGATGCTTTGCGAGTTTCAGGAACAGCAGAAGACAACATGGTCTGACGACATAGAATATGTAAGAAAGATATGCAACCTGATCGAACAGAGTCAGGTATATCGCGAATATATGGAAAGCAGCGACTCGTCATATGATGCCGATCGCGAGGTGTGGAGGAAGCTGTACAAGCAGGTTATCCAAGACAACGAGGACATCGACCAGCTGCTTGAAGACAAGAGCCTCTACTGGAACGACGATAAAGAGATTGTAGACACGTTCGTGTTGAAGACCATCAAGCGCTTCGACCCGAAGAATAATTCCCGACAAGAACTGCTTCCCGAATATCGAGATGAGGAGGATAGAGACTTTGCACGCAAGCTTTTCAGGGCCACAATCCTGAATGCCGACCTCTATCAGCGCTACATGAGCGAGGCATCACGCAACTGGGACTTCTCGCGTTTGGCCTATATGGACGTCGTGATCATGCAGATTGCCATCGCTGAAATGATGACATTCCCGAACATCCCCGTTTCAGTAACCATCAACGAATATGTAGAGTTGGCCAAGATATACAGCACCCCTAAGAGCGGCGGATATATCAATGGCATGCTTGATACCATAGCCCGACACCTCATTTCGACCGGTAAACTATTGAAGTTTATGGAAGAACCGCGGGGCAGAAAGACTGCAGAAGAGGTGCGGAATGCAGAGCCGGCAGAGCCGGATGCTGCACAATAGAGAACAGGAAATCTCACGATTCGACAATTCAATCATTAATCAAATCATTCAAATATGCAGATGACAACATTAATTCTTGCAGCCCAAGCAGCAGGACAAGGTGGCGGAATGGGCGGAATGCTCTTAATGATGGTGGCCTTGTTCGCCATCATGTACTTCTTCATGATTCGTCCTCAAACCAAGCGACAGAAAGAAATCAAGGCTTTCCAGAACTCGTTGACGGAAGGAACTAAGGTCGTTACTGGTGGAGGAATATATGGAACAGTGCGTCGCATCGACCTCGCTAATGGCACAGTTGAGGTAGAGATTGCCCGCGGAGTGGTGGTGACTGTCGACAGGAACTACGTCTTTGCCAACGCATCATCGCAAATGCCCAACGCGTAAGCAGCATCTGTAGAAACAGAGACAGGAGTGTAAAAACGAAATGATGAAGCAGCAATTCTGGCGCTTATACAAAGTGGTCAGGGGCTTTTTGTTCAGAATCGTGAACAAGGAGTTCCTGATATTCTGCTTTTTTCTCATACTGAGTGGAGGCTTTTGGCTGTCGATGGCCTTGGACGAAACTTATGAACGTGAGTTCTTAGTGCCAGTGTCTATTGTCAAGATACCCGACAACGTGCTCTTCTCGTCTGAGGTTGACGACACGGTTTCGGTGATGGTCAGCGACAAAGGTTTTGCCATCATGTCGTATATGCACGCCAAAAGACTCCAGCCTTTGGAACTTGACTTCTCGGCTTATGCCAACCGGAATAAGGGGAAGTGGCAGGTTTCCCAGGCAGAACTGCAGGGACTGCTCTCGAGAATGCTGCTCTCTTCGTCGCGCATCAAGTCGGTAAGTCCTGAAAAAATCGAATATTCGTTCAGCTATGGGACGTCGAAAAACGTCCCTGTGAGTGCCGAAGCCAACGTGTCTTTCGGCAAGAACCGCTACTTGCTGGAAACGAAAGTCGTGCCCGACACTGTGAAAGTGTTTGCTGACAAGCAGACTTTGCGTGGCATGACGGTGGTGCCTACCGAGGAGTTTGACGTGGAAAACCTGAAAGATTCCTTTGAGATCACCATCCCTTTGCGCCACTCTCAAGGTGTGAAGTGTATACCCGACACGGTCGTAGTGAAGCTGAAAGCCGACGTGTTGGTTGAGCGAAGTGTGGAAGTTCCGATAAGAGTCACGGGCGTTCCTGCCGGCAAATTAGTGAAGCTTTTGCCAGAAAAGGTGAAGATCATGTTCAGTGTAGGCGGGGTTCATTCCTCTGCAGTTACGCCCGAACAGTTCAGGGTCGTGGTGAACTATAACGAGATTGCTGCCAATCCTGCCGAACCTTGCAGGCTGCATTTGCAGTCGATGCCATCGGTTGTCAGCAATGCAACTCTCTCGGAAACGAAAGTGACCTGCCTGTTTGAACAGCAATAAGCGCGTGGGAATGCATATCGCCATTACTGGAGGAATTGGTTCGGGCAAGTCGTATGTCTGCCGGTTGCTGGCAGCGCGGGGCATCCAGGTCTACGATTGCGACGAGGCTGCAAAGCGTCTGATGGCATCTTCGCCGTCGATAAGGCTGCAGCTTCAGGCGCTTGTAGGTGAGGAAGTATATGCTGAAGGAGTGTTGCAGAAGCCTGTCTTGGCCCGTTTTCTTCTGGCATCAGAGGCCAACAAGCAGGCCGTCAACGACGTGGTTCATCCCGCCGTGGGGCAGGATTTTCTGCAGTCAGGCTATGAGTGGCTCGAGAGTGCCATCCTCTTTGACAGCGGTTTTGACCGCCGTATTGCCTTTGATTTCGTGGTATGCGTGACGGCTCCTCTTGACGTTCGTCTGCGACGAGTGGTGCGTCGCGACGGCATATCGTGGGCAAAAGCCCTCGAGTGGGTCGGCCGTCAATGGCCTCAAGAGGAAGTGTTGCGGCTCAGCGACTATGAGATTCGCAGTGGTAATGGCGACGATGTAGGCCTGCAGATAGACGGCTTGCTGGCGAAAATAGCCGTCGTGCGTGAATGGAAAGAAAAGAACAATCAATAATAGCAACTAAAAACAAAGAAAAGAACTAAAATGGAAACAATCCTTTCAATTGCCGGGAAACCGGGGCTTTTCCGCCTTGTTTCGCGTGGCAAAATGAACCTTATCGTGGAGACTCTGGACGAAACCCGCAGGCGTCTTCCTGCATTTGCAACCGACAGGGTGACCAGCCTTGCCGACATTGCTATGTTTACTGACAGTGAAGACATTCCTCTTTGGAAGGTCTTGAAGAACGTTGGTGAGAAAGAACAGTCAGCTCCGTGCTCCATCAACTATAAGAAAGTGCCGGGGAAGGAGCTGCGCGAATACTTCGCAGAAGTGCTGCCTGAGTACGATCGCGACCGCGTTCACGACAGTGACATCAAAAAGTTGCTGCAGTGGTACGACATTCTTGTGAAGAACGGATATACCGACTTCGAGGCAATATTGGCACCTACAGAAGGCGACAACGTAGACGATCGTCAGGAGGCTGAATAGCTCTTCGGAATGGTTCGGAAACAGATGAGCGATTAGCTGCATCCAGTTTATTATCAATTATTTACCGATTTTTCCAAAGAATACTTTCGGAAGACGTTGAGAAAGCTATCCTTTCAAGTCGAGAAGGGATAGCTTTCTTGCTAATAACCCATAGCTTTCTCGGTAATAACCCTTAGACTTCTCGGGCAGAAGAGATAGCTTTCTCGGGAAGCATCCGCAGGCTTCCTCCCGAAAGACGTGCCACTTCATGCCCGTTTTCGGATCCATCCGCAGCGTGTTCTCTTGGCATTCAAGAGGCATTCCCGGGCAATAACAAATTGAAAAACAATAGAAAAAGAGAAAAAATAAACTGAAAAATCCTTTGCCGTTTGAGGTTTTCTTCGTAACTTTGCAGCCGTTTAGCAAAAATAGCAACCAGAAATAGTTGGATGAAGAATGACAAAATGACCAATCAGTACCGCGTGAATGAGCAGATTCGCGTTAGGGAAGTACGTGTTGTCGGAGATGAAGGTTCTACTGTAATGCCCACTCGGCAGGCCTTGGACATGGCCCGCCAGCAGGGAGTTGACCTCGTTGAAATCTCACCAAATGCACAGCCGCCAGTTTGTCGGATCATCGATTATTCGAAGTTCCTTTACCAGCAGAAGAAACGTCAGAAAGAGATGAAGCAGAAGCAGGTGAAGGTTGAGGTGAAGGAAATACGCTTCGGACCGCAAACAGACGAACATGACTACCAGTTCAAGTTGAAGCATGCTCGCGAATTCCTTACCGAAGGCAACAAGGTGAGAGCCTATGTCTTCTTCAGAGGGCGCAGCATTCTGTTCAAGGAACAGGGCGAAGTACTCCTGCTACGCTTTGCCAACGACCTCGAAGAGTACGGCAAGGTAGAGCAGCTTCCGAAGCTCGAAGGCAAGAAAATGTTCCTCTATATGGCTCCAAAGAAAGCCGGAGCAGCCAAGCAAAGCCAGCAGAAGCGCGACAAACTCGCTGCCGAAGCAGCCCAGAAAGAGGCCGAAAAAGCCGCATCAGAAGAACGGGCGACAGCCAATGGCCTGCTGGCAAATGCCAAAGGAGGCGAAGACATCTTGAAGAAACTCGGGCTGGCCGACGAGGTGTAACGAAAGAAATCATAAGGTGCGTAACGCCGGGTATATGCGTTGCCGCCGCTTTTAATACAAAAGATTTATAAATTAAAACATTAAAAAAATGCCAAAAGTAAAGACAAATTCCGGAGCAAAGAAGCGCTTCCGCTTCACCGGAACAGGGAAGATCAAGCGTCATCACGCTTATCACAGTCACATTCTGACTAAGAAGACAAAGAAGCAAAAGCGTAATCTGGTTCACCAGACTCTCGTTGACAACAGCAACCTCCGTCAGGTTCGCGAACTGCTTAACCTCCGTTAATTAACTCTTAGTCGAACTTTTAAACGTAGAAAATTATGCCAAGATCAGTAAATCATGTTGCCTCAAAGGCACGCAGAACCCGCATTCTGAAGCTCACTAAAGGTTATTTCGGAGCTCGCAAAAATGTATGGACCGTAGCAAAGAACACCTACGAGAAGGGTCTTACCTATGCATATCGTGACCGTCGTAACAAGAAACGCACCTTCCGCGCACTGTGGATCCAGCGTATCAATGCCGCCGCACGTCTCGAAGGTACGAGCTATTCGAAGCTTATGGGCGCATTGTCAAAGGCAGGTATCGAGATCAACCGTAAGGTTCTTGCCGACCTTGCCATGAACAACCCGCAGGCTTTCAAGGCTATCGTGGAAAAGGTAAAGTAAGAAAATCCTTGTCAGAAGCCAAGCTTCCCGCAGCCTTTTCCCGCCATTGAGGCACGAAAAGGCAAGAAGGAAGCACAAAAAAGCTTCTCAGACAAGCAAAGCATCCGAATAAAAGAGAGGGCAACCCTGCGGTTGTCCTCTCTTTCTTGTAGTTATAGTTGTCAGAAAAAGCGTTCAGTATACCCGGCCGTCCCTGGCCCTTCTCTCAGTCAACAGAGACAACATCAGTATTGATAAGCCGTTTGTAATGGCACGTAAGCAGGCGCCCGTCGTCGTCTCTGAGATGCATTCCGTTGCCGTTGCAGTAGCGAAACATCCGGCATCCCTCACATTCGCCACTCTTCATCCAGTCACGTTTGCGGTAGATCCCATAGCGATGTTCCCACACATCCATAAAATCATCCTTGTAGATGTTGCCCTGTGAATAGTCGGAACGTATGCTTGCACAGGCAGAAATGCTTCCGTCGGCCAGCACAGAGCCCACGGTAATGCCCGCATTACAGAAGAAAAAATGGTTGCGAACCTTGCCTTCATACCCGCCCAAGAAGCCCTCACAACCGTAGCTTGCCTTGATTTTACCGTCTTCACGCGTGCTCTTTATGAACGACATCAGACCTCTCATCTGTCTGTTTTCCAACTGCAGCAGCGGTTCATCCATGGCTCTTCCCGCCGGGAAGACTGAGAAAAGACGCCATTTTCTGACACCCTTCTGGATGAGAAAATCGCGCAAAGCGGGCAGCTCTTCATAGTTTTTCTGCGTAACACACGTAACGATGTCGAAGTCAATGATCGGTGAATGTGTGAGCAAATCAATAGCATTCTCCACCGCGTCGAAGCTCTTTTCGTGTCTCCTCAGCCAGTTGTGATTGTCATGAAGGCCGTCAAGGCTGATGGCCATCGTATGCACTCCGGCCTGCAAGAGCCCCTCAAGCCGTCCGGAAGTCAGTGCAAGTCCGTTGGAAACCATGCCCCAGGGAAATCCCTTTCGGTAGATTTCCCGACCGCAATGCTCGATGTCTGTACGCATCAAAGGTTCGCCTCCTGTGACAATGACGAATACTTTGTGGGGGTCAACCCTTTCCGAAATGCTGTCAAGCACTCGAAGAAAATCATCGAGAGGCATGTCCTTTGTGCCGGAAATAGCCTTGCAATCACTGCCACAATGACGGCAATTCAGGTTGCAACGCAGCGTGCTTTCCCAGAAGAGTTGGCGCAAAGGATGCTCATTTGCCAGATTCTTGTGGATCAGACGAGTCGCCTCAAGTCCTATTCTTTGCTTGGTGCTTAGCTTCATTATTCTTCTTTTCTCAGCTGTTTTTCGGCCGTTAGTTCGTATTTTCCCTTGAACCATCCGCTGCCTTTCTCAATGAGTTTTGACTGGAGTTCGTGAGAGAAAAGCGAGTCTTTCGCAAACTTTCCTCCGTTGTCATCTCCGTCAACATCCTCGAAAACCACCCTGAGGCCATCGTCTATCCATGTGTCTCTGATGCTTTCTGTTGCAAACTTACCCTCGTCATCGGTAAATGTCTGCAGCTGGGTCCTGCCGTTGAAGTCGTAGAATCCTCGTGCAGTAACGCGGATACCCTTGATGGGATTACCTTCCGGGCCGGTCACTTTGCCGACGATATGATAGTCGACCGTGGGTGTTCCGTATTCGTCTTCCGACTTAATGATGTCTTCACACGATGCAAACCCCATCGAAACAAGCAGTGCCGACAGCACTTTGTTTGACAGATGCAGTAGCTTTTTTCTCATGATTTGCAGATGTTCTTTCTTGCTCTTCTTTCCTTTTAAACGTGCAGGAGGGTGAAATCTTGCACAGAGGCGTGAGATTTCTTGCAAAAAGAAGCGCCCCGTGTGGAGCGCTTCCCTATATTATAATAATGTATACCTTATTATATGTGTGACATATGGGGCATTATTTCACGAGATATTTCTTTCCGTTCTTGATGACAACACCCTTGTAGTCGGCGTTGACACGTTGTCCGGCAAGGTTGTAGACGATAGCTTCGGCTTCGTCGGCCGTGATGTTTTTGACGCCAGAGAGGTCGACATTCTGGGTAAGCTTGAGCTGATATTTGTCGCTTGCCGTGTTGCTGATGGCCACGACTTCAATCTCTGTACCTTCGTCTATCTTGCTGAGGTTCTTGTTGTTGTTGACTACAACGAGCTTGGTGTCGCCGTCAATCAGGTAGTAAGTGGTCGAGGTGTTGCCGTTGTCGCTGGTCGTAGTCTCCTTGGCCAGTGTGGCTTTCAGGGTTACAAGGTCGCAAACGTTCTTGCCTTCTGCCACGTCGGCCAGTGTGGTCTGTGTGGGAACTGCGGCTTCCCCCTCGGTAACTACGAGTGTGTTTTCTGGTGTATGTGTGTTGGCTTTCACCTCTGGAAGCAGGCGATAGACCTCATAGTCGACTCTGATCTTTCCGTTCAGCACGGCATTTGTGGCCATCATGGTCTTCAGGTCGCTGCTCATTGAGTAAAAGCAAACTGCCTTTCCATTCTCGCGTACATAGATATAGTTGTTGTCGTTGAACACCACTTGTGCGTCGGTAAGGGTCAGTTCGAGGTTGGCAGATGGGCTTTCAAGGTTGAGCAGGTCAGCCACACTTGCTACAGGAGTGGCAGGAATCTCGCTGCCACCCGAGAAGTCTTCGATGGGGCAAAGCTCGACAATATCGTTGTAAGCCACGACGATGCTGGTGATGTCGTAGGCCTTTCCTTCCTCGATGCCAGTCTCATATCCGATTTTGAACTTGTCGTAGACCTGGACTTTGTCGCCGTCTTCGTTGGTTGCATAGTAGTTGTTTCCTTCTTTAGTGAGCGTGACGCCCTTTACAACCACGAGGTCGCAGACGAATCCTGCTACTTCGTCAAGTCCTATTTCCTTAGCTGTGGCCGTGCCTTCTGTCGTGGTAAATCCGTTGGCATTGGTGTTGTTGGTCTTGGCAAGTTCGGGGATGTTGTTGTAGATGTCGTACTTACCAGTGATAGAACCGTTAAGTTTCTGGCCTGCAATGAACGTGATTCCTGTGTTATAGAAGTCGATGGCTCCCGATGCGTCGCGTACGTAAACATCGTTGCCGGCCACATAGAGCACCTGTGCATCGCTGAGGGTCAGTTTGGCTTCTGTTCCCTTGTCAAGGGCTTTGAAGGCTGCGATGTTCTCCATGACGGGCAGTTCTATCTTGGTGAAGGCTTTGCTGGCAACGGGGCTTACCTTTGCTCCGTCGACGACAACTGCATAGACAACGGCTGTCTTGTCGAGTGTGAACGGCTCAGAATAGACTGTTCCGTTGGCAATGGCCGTAGCGTCATCGTTGTCGATTGCATAGCGTATTTCTCCGCCTTCGTTAGGGTTGCTGATGGTCACGGTCGTGGTTTCGAGGAATGAAGCCGTGCCGCTGATGCCCGGAGCGATGAGCTGAGTGGGGTCGACATCGTCCTGAACAGTGACGACAGCCTTGCCGATCTGCGTGTTGCCGGCGATGGTGATGACAAGCTCTGTGGTGGCTTGTCCGGTCCATGTCATCTCATTGCCGCTCTGATTCTCCAGCTTTGTGAGTGTTCCTGACGACACAGTATTGTCGTTTGCAACGAGCGCTTTGTTGGTGGCAACGTTGCTAAATACGATCTGTGTGAAAGGTTTCTGCGAGCGGAAGGTAAGGGTTCCGCTGTAGAGACGTAGTCTTGGCGCGCCGCTCCAGATACGGTTGTTGTTGGAACCGCTTGTCTTTGCCGACACAGTTACGGTGACTCCTGCGACAGCTTCTGAGGTGGTTGCCTCAGTGAAGTCGCCGTCTGTAGAACTTGAACTTGAAGTTCCGACGAGCGTCGGGAACAGAGTTGCATAGTCGGTGTCGAAGTCAAATGTGGCTTCTTGTGCATACATGGCTCCGCATATCGTCAGTAGCATGCTGAGCATGAAATAGCGTAAAGATTTTGTCATAATTTTGTTGTTTAAGTTATTAATTAGTATTCTATGGTGCAAAGGTAAGAAATTAAAGTCAACCTGCCAACGTTGCAGGTGTAGTTTTTTCTGTTAAAAACAATTTTTTCCGCGCTTGTTCGTCTTGGCCATTCTCATGGTTGTCTGCGACGTTCGCCAGTGTTGGTCTTGAGAAAGCTAAGGTTTATGGGTGAGAAGTCTATGGGTTGTGACCGAGAAAGCTATGAGTTATTGGGATGAAAGCTAAGACTTCTTGAGGAGAAAGCTTAGCTTTCTCGCGGGCATAGGATGGCCTGATGCTGCAAAAGGCAGGCTGCTGTCGTCTTGAAAGGGCCTTGACGGGCCTCTTGTTGAGGTGCTAACATGCTGGAAATGTTAAAAATAGCACTTTTCTTGGGAAAAATTTGGCGGTGTCAGACTAAAGGGCTATATTTGTCGCATCTTTTTGATTTCGAATTTATTGAAATCGTTTCCCGAGGTTGGTAGCGTCCTGCACCAACCTCTTTTTTTCGGAAAAAATTTGGTGGAATCATGAAAAGTCTTTATCTTTGCAGCGTGATCAATAACAGAAATTTGTCAAACCTTTAAAACTTTACAGCCTATCGACGAGAATTCTACTTCATTTTAAACTGCAAAAACGATGAAGAATTTGAAAGAAATGACCGATGAAGAGTTGGCATTGTCTTACGTAGATGGGAATAATAAGGCTTTCGATTTGCTATTGTCACGCAATCAGTCGAAGTTGTTTTCTTATATACTATACGTAGTTCACGACCGCGACACGGCCGAAGACCTGTTTCAGGAGACTTTCTTCAAGGTGATTACCCGCCTGCAGCAAGGACGGTATACGACAAGCGGCAAGTTCAGTGCGTGGGTGATGCGCATCGCTCATAACGTGATGATGGACTGGTATCGAGAGCAAAAGGCCGACCGTGTGGTGGAGGCCAACGAGACAAATGACCTGTCAAACCTAAGCGGCAGCGACTTGCTCGAATCGAACATCGAGATGGAGTTTGTCAATGCACAGGTGCTGAGCGACGTGAAGCGGATGATGAACATGCTGCCTGCGGTGCAGCGCGAAGTGGTATATATGCGCTACTTCCAGCAGATGTCGTTCAAGGAGATTGCCGATGCCACCAGCGTCAGCATCAATACAGCCCTTGGACGCATGCGATATGCCCTGCTCAACATGAGACGCATGGCTCGCGACAACGGCATTCAACTGCAGCTGGCATAAGCAAAGAAAGGCAGAAAGGCTTAAAGGGCGCATGAGGATGCCGGCAACAGAACGGCAGACTGTCGCGAGAAGACACGCCCCTTTGGGCCTTTCGTTGCGTATATACAAACGAAAAGACTACTAAACAATGATTGCAATCTATCAAGTGCTGCCACGGCTCTTCGGCAACCGGACCGCCAACAACGTTCAGGGAGGACAGCTCTCAGAGTGCGGAAGCGGCAAGTTCAGCGACTTCAGCACGGCAGTTCTCGACCACATCCGTGAGATGGGATTCACGCATGTCTGGTATACGGGCGTCATCCGCCATGCCACTCAGACCGACTATACAGCCCATGGCATTCCTCGACAGTCGCCCGACGTGGTGAAAGGTGTGGCCGGCTCGCCCTACGCCATTGCCGACTATTACGATGTTGATCCCGACTTGGCGACCGACATTGCCGGCAGAATGGGGGAGTGGGAGGCCCTTATCGAGCGTACTCACCGTGCCGGACTGAAGGTAGTCATGGACTTTGTGCCCAATCATGTGGCCCGTGAATACCGTTCAGTCTGTCTTCCCGAAGGCACAAAGGACCTCTCCGACGAGAACTTTTACCTGCTCGACGGGGAAGTTCGCATCGGAAACTACGCCGAAAAGCCTGCGCGTGCCACGGGCAACAATGTCTTCTCATGCCAGCCTTCGACGGGCGACTGGTATGAAACCGTCAAGCTCAACTACGACCATCACGACACATGGGACAAAATGACGGCCATATTGTTGTTCTGGTCTCAGAAGGGTGTCGACGCCTTTCGGTGCGATATGGCCGAAATGGTGCCGTCAAGCTTCTGGAGATATGCCACGGCTGCCGTCAGGAAAGCATTCCCCGATATCGATTTCATCGGCGAAGTCTACAATCCATTCCTCTATCGTGAGTACATCGCAAGCGGCTTTACCTACCTATATGACAAAGTGGGCATGTACGATTGCCTGCGCGATGTGGTGTGCAAGCGCCGTCCCGCTTCCGACATTACCTGCCAGTGGCAGGCCACAGACGACATCCGTCAGCACATGCTTTACTTCCTTGAGAACCATGATGAACAGCGCATCGCATCCGACTTCTTTGCCGGTGACGGGCGCAAGGGAGTGCCTGCTGCCATCATAAGTGTGCTCATGCAGACCAATCCTTTCATGCTCTATATGGGACAAGAGTATGGAGAGCGGGGCATGGATGCCGAGGGTTTCAGCGGGAAAGACGGCCGTACAACCATATTCGACTACTGGACCGTCGGCTCACTGCTGAGGGGTCTCTACGACAGAAGCCAGCTTTCAGAGGAAGAAAGAAGCCTGGAACAGACCTATAGCCTGCTGCTCAACATCGCCCAGAAGGAGCCTGCTGCACGTGAAGGCACCTTCTTCGACCTGATGTATGTAAACCTTGACTCGCAGACGTTTGATGCCAGTAGGCAATATGCCTTCCTGCGCAAGAGCGGAAACGAAATGCTTCTCGTCGTAGCCAACTTCTCTGATTCGGAAGTCCGCTGCGGAATCAACATCCCACAGCATGCCTTCGACTATCTCGGAATTGCCCAACCTCATGGAGATACACCGATAGAAGTGGAGGCGACTGACCTGCTGTCACAAGAAAAAACCGTCCTCAGGCTCTCGCCAATCCAGCCTGTCGAGGCAGTCGTTCCTGCCCATGGCGGGCGCGTATATAAAGTGGTGCTATGAAGAACGTGCTGAAAAATCTGACAGGTCTCTTGGCCGGTTTCGTGATAGGGCTGGCCATTGCGGTGCTGATCATCGTGCTGTCAGGAGGCGACTTGGCTGCATTCAAGTCGGCATCAGACGTGGAAAGCCATCGGCTTTTGTGGGCAATCGTCAGCTCATTGCTTTCGCTGATTCTCGCGATGATGCTCAACATCATGCTTCATGAGGCAGGCCACTGCCTCTTAGGACTGCTCACCGGCTATCGCTTTGTTTCCTATCGCGTGGGATCTCTGACACTGCTGCGCGACGAACAGGGCAGGTTTCACTTCCGCCGATATGCCCTTGCAGGCACAGGAGGACAATGCTTGATGGAACCGCCGGCCAGAGAAACCGGCGTGCCATATCTGCTGTATAATGCAGGAGGGGTGCTGATGAACTTCATGGTGGCCATGGGCTCGATGCTCGTCTTGAGCCATCATGACCTGCCAATGTTCTGGGAGTGCTTCTTCATGATGATGGTGATGGCCGGCTTGCTGATGGGTTTGACCAATGCAATACCCTTTTCGAAAAGCTATATCAATAACGATGGCAGGAACATTCTGGCCTTATGGCGACATCCCGAGCTACGGAAAGACTTTGAAAGCCAGCTGCGAATGGCTGCGAAACTAACCTATGGCAAGCGACTTTCCGAAATGCCGGCGGCGTGGTTTGACATCCATCAGGCAGAGGGATATGCCGATTCAATCACACTGGCAGCACAAGTCAACCGCATCGGGTGGCTCGAAGACCAGAACCTTTATGAGGAAGCTCGCGCATATCTGGAGCAAGTCAAGGCAGCAACTCCGACAGTTCCCGCGCTCATACAAATGGAGATTGACGGCGAACAGGTGCTCCTGGAACTCATAACCACAGGCCGAAAGGAGGTGGTTGACCGATTGTGGACCCGGCAATTGCAGAGCTATGTGAAGACGGCAGCAAAGTCTTCTGCCGGCAAACAGACCATACTCTTTGCCTATGAATTGATCTATGAAGGCAAGGAACAGCAGGCTCTCGACCGGTTTTCATCGGTCAAAGCCAGCCTGAACCGCTATGCTTTCCCTGGAGAAGCAAGGGCTGCAATTGCCACGATGGAATGGATGCTGGAGGAGAAGTCACGGCAGACTGCCGGGCAACAATACGACTTATGAACGAAGATTATATACTGAATGAGCATAATAAGGAAGAATTTCCGCCTGCTCATACCGCAGAACACCTGCTCAATCAGGTGATGCAACGACTATTTGGATGTGAACGCAGCACCAATGCACACATCGAACGTAAGAAGAGTAAGATCTCTTGGCAGATTGATCACAAGCCAGACAGGCGCGAAGAGCAGGCCATTGAGCGCGAGATGAACGAACTGATAGCGCAAGACATGCCTGTGACATTCGAGTTCTTGACCAGAAGTGAGATCGAAAACCTTGTCGGAAATGCCCCTGAAGGCTCGTCGGACAGTCGCATCAGCCTCGACCGTTTACCCGACAATGCCTCAGAGACCATCCGCATAGTCCGCATCGGAGACTACGATGTATGTCCCTGTATCGGCAAACATGTGAGAAGCACCTCGCAGATAGGCCGGTTTGAAATGCTCGGAACTAATTGGGATAACGACCGTCATACTTTCCGTATCCGTTTTAAAATCGTATGATAAAAACAATTGACTTGCAATGATAGACATCCAGAACCTTTCCTTTCGATATCCGTCGCATGGTGATATCGTGTTCAGAGAGTTCAACATGCAGCTCGAAACAGGCCATATCTATGGTCTGCTTGGGCCAAATGGGGCGGGCAAATCGACCCTGCTTTATCTGATGGCAGGTCTGCTGACTCCCCAAGAAGGCCATGTGTTGTGCGACGGAATCGACGTGCGTCGTCGCCTTCCTGCCACAATGAGAGAAGTATTTATCGTGCCAGATGAGTTTGAATTGCCTCATGTTTCTCTGGATGATTACATTCGGACGAACAGCGTATTCTATCCTCATTTCTCGGAAGACGACATGCATACATACCTGCAAACCTTTGGAATGACCTCGAATGTAAACCTTGGAGCGCTCTCGCTTGGGCAGCGAAAAAAGATATTTATGAGCTTTGCAATGGCCACCCACACAAAGGTTCTGCTGATGGATGAGCCCACTAACGGGCTTGACATCTTAGGAAAACAGCAGTTCAGAGAGTTCATTCTTGCCGGCAAAAAGGCCGATAGCATCTTTGTTGTGTCGACCCATCAGGTGAAGGATGTTGAGCAAATACTCGACCATGTCTTAATGATCGACCACAGTCATGTCATCGCTGACGTGGACGCTGACGACATTCGAGTGGGAGAAGCGTTAGACTTGGAGGCCTTTTATAAGGACTTAATAAGAAAGGAAAGTATATATGTGCAAGAGTGATTTCTTTGAGTTCAGACGCTTCTCGCTATATTTTCATAAGCTGTTTGTTGAGCGTTTACGGATGAATCTGATGCGGTTCTTCCTCTTGTTGGGTCTCCTTTTCATCGTGATTTTCTGGATGGGCTCAACAACATATGTAAAATATTTGGATGGAGATAGTTGGCAAACAACGGATCCTATATGGTCTGTTGAGGCGGCTTTCGCAGCATTTCTGTTTTTCGTTGGTGGCTGCTATTCGGCATCACTCATGTGGATTGACCTCGGAAGGAAGCCCGAACGCATCTTTGTGCTTACCACTCCTGTCACAACATTTGAAAGTTGGTTGACACGATGGCTGCTGTATGTGCCGGGCTATATGATTGTTTTTCTCTTGAGTTTCTATGCTGTCGATGCGTTGAGGGTTTGTGTTTTCTCGGCTATTTCTCCCGTCTCATGCCATATAGGCTTACTTCCTTTGTGTGGAAATGGAGGCTTTATGAACATGGAAATAATTCGGGCTTATCTGGTATTCACGTCGTTCTTCGTGTTGGGAGGCAGCTTCTTTCCCCGTCGCCCGCTGCTTTCAACTGCAATTGCCTTGTTTGTCATCGGCTTGTTGGGCGGATGTTCCACGGCAAGTTTTATCGTTTTTGCAGCAGACATGGACTTTAGTTCAAAGATTATGAACGCCTATCTGTGGCTGTTGCCCTTGCTATGCTGGGCATTATCCTATTGGCGATACTGGGAAATGGAGATCATTGACAGGCTGTAAAGCAAGAAAACAAAAAAGCAAACGGTATGAAAAAGTCGACTATATTTACGTTTTTACTCATTGGAGTGACCTGGATTTTCATGGTTATGGTCCCCTTTATAACGGCCTTGGGTGACGGTTCGTCCAAAGATGTCATTAATGTTGACACTGATGTCGAGACCATTCAGCTGCAGCCTGTTGCTACAATACTGTCAGCATGCAATGACTCTGCCTACACAGACAGTTATTATCATGTAGAGATTGCCGTGACAGCTGGCGAGGAAAACACTGCAACCTATCCGCCTCGTCTGGTGAAAGTGTGGCAGGAGGGTGACACACTAAAGTTTAATCTCACAGAAGAAGCCTTGCAAAAGATGGAAGATTATAGTCTCTCCCTTGAGCAATTGCCAGATACAACGGGGGATACATATACGCACATGATTCCCATTCGAATCACCTTGTCCAGTCCTTTGTCGCGTGTTCAGTTTGAAAATCAGTCGAATTTGGAGATTTTTGGCATGCAGATCAGTTCCCTAAGCTGCTCTGACCTGTATTGTGTAGACTTGAGAAAGTGTCGCATTGACAGCCTGAAGATTGAAAATACTGGAAGTGTCGGGCTCGAGTATTCAGCTGTCGGGCATGTTCAATTGTGTATGAGTGGTGGTACAGTATACGATGATGGAGGAAGTCACATCGGCACACTCGTCGTCAATCGCGGCAGTCTCAACGGCCTTTCTTATGATAACTACGACCATATCTTGCTGCGTCCTGTCGACTATTCTGTGCAAGTTAAAGTAGAGAACGTTACGCGAGACATTGACATCAAGTAGCTGAACGATGGCTCTTAAATCTTATACAAAATGATGTTTTCTTTGTCTAAAAGGGAACATCATCTTTTTTATTCAGACAATTTTGTGTTATTTTGCATGTCGAAATCAAACACGAAGGTAGAAAATGGCAACCGACAAGACAACAAACATCCTGACCATTACGGGTTGTGATCCCACAGGAGCAGCAGGATTGCAGGCCGACGTAACCACTATTGCCTCGCTTGGAGGTCATGCCGTAACAGTTGTTACGTCAATAACGGTGCAGACTACGCTGGGCATTCTCGAGTTCTACGACGTGCCTGCTTCCATTGTAAAGGGCCAGCTTGAGGCCGTGTTCAATGACATTCAGCCTGAGACAGTGAAGATAGGTCTTGTCAGAAGGACAGACACGCTCGGCGTAGTGGTTGATGCTCTTCGCCGCTATCGGCCCCGACATGTCATATATGCCCCAATCGTCTTGTCTACACATGGTGACGCCCTTGTTCCGAAAGCTGTGATGGAAGCCGTTCACGAACGGCTTTTGCCACTCTGCACCCTGGTGTTGGAGCCCAAGGAAAACCTGCGTCACGGCCTTTCAAACCGATATGCAAGTGCCGTAGCCTTCTTTCTTGCTGAGCATCATGACGTGGGTGAAGCCACAAAACGCGGACAAGCCTACATCAATACCCAGATTGTTCGCTCCTCGCTGGTGCAGGGTCGTGCCTCAGAACTCTATAATGAGTTTCTTGATGCTGTCAGCGAAGGCTATCGCAAGAACAGCGATGTTGCCTATTATGCCGATCGTTTGAACGTGTCTTCACGCTACCTTGCCCAGGTGACTCGTCGCATTTCATCCAAAGCCCCCAAGACCATTATCGACGAGAAACTGACTGAAAGCATCTGTCGTGACCTTGCAAACACCGACCTGACCGTACAGGAAATCGCCTATGCACATGGCTTTTCGTCGCAAGCCCATCTCTCTAAATTCTTCAAGAAACAGACAAAACAAACACCATCAGAATACAGAAAACGATGACACAAGAAAGACAACAGCTCAACCGCCAGCTGGCTCAAATGCTGAAGGGCGGAGTGATTATGGACGTGACCACGCCCGAACAGGCCCGTATAGCTGAGGAAGCTGGGGCATGTGCAGTGATGGCTCTTGAGCGCATTCCTGCCGACATTCGTGCAGCAGGCGGTGTATCGCGCATGAGCGATCCCAAGATGATTCGCGGCATTCAGCAGGCAGTTTCCATTCCCGTGATGGCAAAGTGTCGCATAGGTCATTTTGCTGAGGCCCAGATATTGCAGGCCATCGAGATAGACTACATTGACGAAAGTGAGGTGTTGAGCCCTGCTGACGATGTCTATCATATCGACAAGACCCGTTTTGACGTACCCTTCGTCTGCGGAGCACGCGACCTTGGCGAGGCCTTACGCCGTATAGCTGAGGGGGCAACGATGATAAGAACCAAGGGAGAGCCGGGAACTGGTGACATTGTTCAGGCCGTTCGCCACATGCGAAAGATGCAAAGCGAGATACGACGGCTGGTCTCTATGGCCGACGATGAGCTGTTTGAAGCAGCCAAACAGCTGCAGGTGCCCCTCGACCTCGTGCGCTTTGTTCATGACAATGGGCGTCTGCCTGTGGTGAATTTCGCAGCAGGAGGCGTCGCAACGCCGGCCGATGCAGCCCTGATGATGCAGCTTGGAGCCGAAGGAGTGTTCGTAGGCTCGGGCATTTTCAAGAGCGGTAATCCGCAGAAGCGTGCTGCAGCCATCGTGAAAGCCGTCACCAACTATGGCGATGCCCGTCTCTTAGCCGAGCTGAGTGAAGACCTTGGCGAGGCAATGGTGGGCATTAACGAACAGGAAATCAAGCTTATCATGGAGGAGCGCGGGCAGTAGAGCGGGGCTGATGCAGCCGCTCTCTCCTGTGAAACGACAGTGAAGAAGGAGCAGAAGACATGAGAATTGCCGTATTAGCCTTGCAGGGAGCCTTCATAGAACATCGTCAGGCACTCGGGAAACTGGGCGTGGAAACCTTTGAAGTGCGCCAGCTTGCCGACTGGATGCAGCCCAAAGACGGGCTGGTATTGCCAGGGGGAGAGTCGACAACGATGATGAAACTGCTCGGCGACCTGCAGCTTCTTGAACCCATCCGCGAAGCCATTCTCGGCGGGTTGCCTGTCTTTGGCACCTGTGCAGGGCTCATACTCCTCTCGGAAAGCCATCTCTCGACGATGCACATCCGTGTGCGTCGCAATGCCTATGGACGCCAACTTGGCAGCTTTCATGCCGTGGCTCAGGTCGACGAAGTGGGTGCCGACGTGCCGCTAACCTTTATCAGGGCACCTTATATCGAGGCCATTACCGGTGGCGAGTGTCGTGCTCTTTGCCGAGTCGACGGCCGTATCGTGGCAGCCCGCGAGGGCAATCAGCTCGTGACGGCCTTCCATCCTGAGCTGGACTCCGACCTTCGGATGCACCGATATTTCATGAAGATGGCAGAGACGCGTCTTGCTGAAGGCAGTCGTTCCTTATGACTGCCGTAGCGGAGGGGCCTGCTTGTATAGAGAAGAGGGGATGTACCAGTGCTGGCACATCCCCTCTTTGTTTCCTGTTTTCTTGCGTTTTGCCTGGAGAAACGTTATTCGGCTTTCAGCTTTACGACAGACTTGAGGTTGATTTCCGAGCCCATCATGTTCATCTTCATGCTGCAGTCGATGCTTACAGGCCATCCGTCGTCGCCCATTTCATACTTGGTTTGTTCGGAGCTTTCTATCTTCAGCATGCCACCTGCGAGCATGGAGTCGATGTTGTCTTTGATCATTTCGAGCTGTTCGGGAGCCTCTTTCTCGATTTGCTTGAGGAAGAACTCTTTCACTTCTTCTTCGTTCATCGACGACTTGCTGGTGGTGGTAATGCTTTTTCCGTCCTTTGAGATGAAGTAGATGCGCGTCATTGGGATGTCCTGAGCATTGTTGTATGTGTCTTGTACGGCATTGGTGATGACCTTTCCGTTGAGGCACATGGGGTTGGTGGGTGTCTCTGAAAAGCTTTTTACGACTTGCTCCTCGCTGACGACGCTGAGGGCTTGCTCCATGAGCCGTTCTTTTGGCAGCATGCTTTCCATGCCCGGATTGTTGTTGTAGAGCTCGTCAACGAAGTTGTCCATGTAGTCTGCTGTGCGTGATTTCATCTCGTCGATGTTGAGAACGCCCGTTACTTTTCCGTCTTTGTCGGTGGAGATGAGGCTCGGAATGCCTTTCATCAACTCCTGCGAGATGTTCATTATACGGTTCATAATGTTGTCGCCGTCGTCGGTCTCGACCTTGGTCAAGGTCGACTCCACTACGTAGCCTTCGGCTGTTTCATCCTTGACCACGTAGTCAATCTCGGTTGTTACCTTGGTGTTCACTTGTCCGCCAATCTCGGTATCGGTCTCGACGACGTAGGTGTGCTTGGCGCCTTTCTGCATCTTCGGAGCCACTTTCACTTGTGCCTGGGCAGCGACGGCCATGACCATCATGCTGCAAACGAATAGGATCTTTTTCATATCAGCTATGTTTTTATTGACGTTTGAATGTTGTTTCGGTCTTGTCTGACTGGATTTCGACGATGCAAAGGTAGGTGTTTTCTGCTGAATATGCAAGAAAAGGGGTTCGCATTTGTTTGCAACCGGTTCGCAATAGTTGCGGCAAGTGGAAGGTCTCCGCCCCAGAAAGTTCTTCTTCCCGCGCACACGCATGCGTATATATAATAAGGTAGGCAGGATCGTCAGGCGGACTTTTCCGTCCTGTCGTGCGGGGAAGTCAGGTCTTTCGGCTTTCAAAGTCTTGCCGGCCAGCGCGAGAAAGCTTAGCTTTCAAGGTCAGAAAGCTAAGGGTTATCAGCGAGAAAGCTATGAGTTGTTGCCAATAATCCTAAGACTTCTCACCCTGAAAGCTAAGCTTTCTCAGGCTGATGCCTCACGGGGATGGCCGACGACGGCCGGCGTTGTCTCCCGAGAGGCTCAGGAGTCAGACGATGCCTTGTGCCATCATAGCCTTGGCAACCTTCAGGAAGCCGGCCACATTGGCACCGCGCACGTAGTTGATATAGCCGTCGGGCTCGGCTCCATAGCGCACGCAGTTGGCGTGGATGTCGTTCATGATGTCGTGGAGTTTTTGGTCTACTTCCTCACGACTCCAGCGCAGGCGCTCCGAGTTCTGGCTCATTTCGAGTCCGCTCACGGCCACTCCTCCGGCATTGGCAGCCTTTCCGGGAGCGTAAAGTATGCGGGCTTCCTGGAACACGCGGATGGCTTCAGGCGTAGAAGGCATGTTGGCGCCCTCGCTAACGGCAATCACTCCGTTGGCGACAAGGGCCAGTGCTGCCTCTTCGTTGATCTCGTTCTGGGTGGCAGAGGGCAGGGCGATGTCGGCCTTCTCGAACCAAGGCTTGGCTCCTGGCACGTATTTCACGCCCGGATAGCGCTCGGCATACTCAGAGATGCGTCCGCGGTCAATGTTCTTTAGCTCCATGATGAAGTCGAGCTTCTCGCGGTCGATGCCGTCAGGATCATAGATATATCCGTCAGAGTCGCTGCAGGTGACGGGCTTGGCACCCAGCTCGATGAGCTTCTCCAGCGTGTATTGGGCCACATTGCCGGCACCGCTGACGAGCACGGTCTTGCCCTTGATGTCGATGTTGCGGGTCTTAAGCATGTTCAGAAGGAAGTATACGTTGCCGTAACCGGTGGCTTCCGGACGGATGAGCGAGCCCCCGAACTCGAGGCCTTTGCCGGTGAAAACGCCCTGGAACTGGTGGGTAAGCTTCTTGTACATGCCAAACATGTAGCCCACTTCGCGACCGCCTACGCCGATGTCGCCTGCCGGAACATCCTCGTCAGGACCTATGTGGCGATAGAGTTCGCTGACGAAGGCCTGGCAGAAACGCATCACCTCGGCATTGGACTTGCCCCGGGGAGAGAAGTCAGAGCCACCCTTTGCACCGCCCATAGGCAGGGTGGTGAGCGAGTTTTTGAAGGTTTGTTCGAAAGCAAGGAACTTCAAGATGGAGAGATTGACCGATGCATGGAAGCGGATGCCTCCCTTATAAGGGCCGATGACGTTGTTGTGCTGGATGCGATAGCCCATGTTGGTCTGCACGTTTCCGTGGTCGTCAGTCCATGTAACGCGGAACTGGACGAGGCGATCGGGTATGCAAAGACGCTCGATCAGGTTGGCACGCTCGAATTCAGGATGTTTGTTGTACTCGTCCTCAATGGTGGAAAGGACCTGGCTTACGGCCTGAATATACTCAGGCTCGTTGGGGAAGCGGCGCTTCAAGTTCTCAACAACTTCGGTTGCTTTCATTGTTTTGTGCTTTGATGTGTTATACAATCTTTTTACCTTAAGGAAGCATGTGATACTCTTTTCTGATTGCAAAGGTAAGCTTTTTGCGTCTAAATCAAAACAAATTGAAAGAAAATATCCTCGATTTCAGTCAAAATGACAGAAAAATCGAGAATATTTTGATTTATGTCAAAGGAAGTATGCCGGTCGGGATGTCATCCGACGACTTTCTTGAGCCAGCCTAATGGTTTTGACAAAAGTTTCTTGATGCCGGCAGGATGTTCGGCCTTTGCGGGAGCAGATGTGGCAGTTGCCGGTTTTGCGACAGGTTTTTGAGCCGGTTTCGCAGGTCGGTTGTCCGACGGTTTGCGGTGGTTTCTCGGCTTCTTTTTCTTGGGTTTGTCGGCACTGGCGGCAGCATTCTGCATCGCAAGGGGCTGCTCCGCCGGACGCTTCTCGTGTGGTTTGCTGCTCTTTTGGGACCTCTGCCGGCCGTCTTTCTGTTTTTTCGAGTCGCGACGGGGCTGTTGTTCCTGCTGTCCTTGGGCTGCATTTTCAGGTTGAGAAGCCTTCTCCTGAGGCTTTCTGGCATGGCCTTTTCGGGATTTATGGCCGTCTTTGCGGTCGGAATGCGGGCTCCTTTTGCCCCTGTTGCCACCCTTTATGACACGATATTCAGGCCCGTTGCCCGAGTCTTCCGGCAGCGGATTCTTCGTGACTTCTTTCTCAAGCAGGCGCTCAATCTGGTTGAAATAGTAGATGTCGTCTTCGGTTATGAAGGTGATGGCTATGCCGTCACGCTCAGCCCGGGCCGTTCGTCCGATACGATGGACGTAATCTTCGGCGTCATGGGGCACGTCATAGTTGATGACCATTGCAATATCGTCGATGTCAATGCCACGACTCACGATGTCTGTAGCCACAAGCACGTCGATTTGTCCGCTCTTAAACCGGTACATCATGTCGTCTCGTTGGGCTTGTTCGAGGTCAGAATGCATCTCACCGCTACTGATTCCCATCTGCTGCAGCTGTCTGTTGATGAGTTTAACCTTCTGTTTCTTGCCTCCGAAGATAATGACTCGCTTGAGGTTGCCTTCTTTAAATAGATGCCTGACAAGCTGAATCTTCTGGGGTTCATAGCACATATAGGCGCTTTGGCGTATCTTCTCAGCCGGTTTGCTGACGGCAATCTTCACTTCTACCGGATTCTTCAGGAGCGTCTTGGCCAGCTCTTCAATCTTTTCAGGCATAGTGGCTGAGAACATGATGGTCTGGCATGTCGGGGGCAAGTGGCGCGCAATTTTCAGGATATCGTCGGAAAAGCCCATGTCAAGCATGCGGTCGGCTTCGTCTAATATGAAGAAAGACACGCGTGAGAAGTCGGCATTTCCCATCGTGAGATGGCTGATAAGACGGCCGGGAGTGGCAATGACAACGTCGGCTCCGAGCGTCAGTCCGCGGTGCTCTTGTTCGTATCGACTGCCGTCATTTCCTCCATAGATGGCGATGCTGCTTACGTCGGTGAGATAGTAGCTGAAGCCTTGCATGGCTTGATCGATTTGTTGGGCAAGTTCGCGGGTGGGTGACATGACGATGCAGTTGATGGCATCACGCGGAAAAGTGATGTCACGGCCGTCGGGAAACGTTACCCCTCCGTCGTCGAGCATAGAGAGTACTGGCAGCAGATAGGCTGCCGTCTTGCCCGTTCCGGTCTGGGCTACGCCGAGCACATCATGCCCGTCAAGGATTTCAGGGATACACTTCTCCTGAATAGGCGTCATCTCCTCAAAGCGCATGTCGTAGAGAGCGTCGAGGATATTGTCGCTAAGATATGTTTCTTCAAATTTCATAGTCGCTAATTAGGGGCTTTACGGTAGCAGAAATAGGCTACGACGGCAAATATGATGTTGGGTGTCCAAGCAGCAAGCATGGGAGGTGCGCTGGCGTTGATGGCAAAGGTTGACGATACGGTCTGGAGCATAATATAGGTAAAACTGAGCGCCAGACCGATGCCAAGGTATAGTCCCATGCCTCCCTTTCGCTTCCTTGATGAAAGGGAAAGGCCGATGATGGTAAGAATGAATGATGCGAATGATGAGGCAATACGCTTATGATACTCCACCTGATACTGCACCACATTGACCGACCCTCGGTTGATCTGCTTCGAAATATAGGCCTTCAGTTCGGGACTTGTGAAGGTCTCTTGCTGGCCTTTTGAGTAGACAAGGTCGGCAGGTTCCATCATGATCAGGGTGTCAAGCTGCGTCCCGTTGGTGATGTGTTCTCGCAATCCTTTCAGTTCTCGGATCTTCCAGTTGCGGGCACTCCAATGGAATTTGGAGTCAGATATGGTGTCATATTGGATTTCATAGGCAGTCATGTGGCTCACAAGCTTTTTGTTGTCGAACTTGTATAAGGCGAAGCCATAGCCTCGTTTGGTGTTGTTGTCGAAGTGTTGGATATAGGCTATCGTCCCTTGGTCTACCTGAAGTTGCACATTGTCAGCTGTAGTACGCTTCTTGGAGTTGCGGTATTGTGCCTCGAAGTTTTGCCTGACAATGGTACCATGGGGAATAACATAGGCACTTAAGTAGAACGACAAGGCGGAGATGAGTATGCAGGAAATCATATAAGGGCGCATCAGACGCTTGAAAGAGACGCCAGCTGCAAGGATGGATATTATCTCACTATTGCCAGCCAGCTTAGAAGTGAAGAAGATAACGGCAATGAAAACGAAAAGCGGACTGAACAGATTTGAGTAATAAGGGATGAAGTTCGCATAATAATCAAAGATGATAGCCCTCATCGGAGCATGGTATTGTGTGAATTTTGACAGGTTCTCGTTGAAGTCAAACACAATGGCAATGGCGATGATCAGGGCTATTGAAAAGATATAAGTGCCGATGAACTTCTTGATAATGTACCAGTCTAATATCTTGATATATCGCTTGGGATCCAATACAGAAAGAAAACTTAGCCTCTTCTTTAGCCGGGAAAAAAGAAGTTTTAGCCGGGAAAGAAGAAGTGAAAGCTCACATTTGAGCCGTTTTGTCGCTTCGGTTGTCTTTCTGATGTCCATGTCCTTATATGTTCATTAGACTCGTTTCCCTAACTGATCGATGACGGAATCCTTCCATCTTGCAAAGTCTCCTTGCTCTATATGCTGACGTGCGTCGGTGACCAGGCGCAGGTAGAAGGCGAGGTTATGGATGGATGCTATCTGCATAGCCAGCAGTTCCTGGGCCTTGAAGAGATGATGCAAGTAGGCCTTTGTGTGTATACGGTCGACATAACAGCTGTCGGGATCGATGGGAGAGAAGTCAGTCTCCCACTTCTTGTTGCGCATATTCATGGTGCCTTGATATGTAAACAGCATGGCATTGCGGCCGTTGCGTGTAGGCATTACGCAGTCAAACATGTCAACTCCGCGTGCAATCCCTTCGAGAATGTTCTGAGGAGTGCCGACGCCCATAAGGTATCGTGGTTTGTCTTTGGGGAGAATGTCGTTGACAACTTCAATCATTTCGTACATCACTTCCGTGGGTTCGCCGACAGCCAGGCCACCTATGGCGTTGCCATCGGCCCCCTTGTCAGCCACGAACTTGGCTGCTTCTTGGCGCAGATCTTTGTAAGTGCAGCCCTGAACGATGGGGAAAAGGCTCTGCTCATACCCGTAAAGAGGTTCGGTTTCGTTAAATCTCTTGATGCAACGGTCGAGCCATCTCTGGGTCATATGAAGGCTTTTCTTGGCATATTGATAGTCACTTTTCCCAGGAGGGCATTCGTCGAAGGCCATCATAATATCCGCTCCTATGACACGTTCGGTGTCCATGACGCTTTCAGGGGTAAAGAAATGTTTCGATCCGTCTATGTGTGAACGGAATTCGCAGCCCTCTTCCTTGAGCTTTCTGATGCCGGTCAGGGAGAAAACCTGAAAGCCTCCAGAGTCGGTAAGGATAGGTCTGTCCCACGTATTGAACTTGTGTAACCCGCCTGCTTTTCGCAAAACATCCAGTCCTGGGCGCAGATAGAGGTGGTAAGTGTTGCCCAAAATGATTTGGGCTTCCACCTGTTGTCGCAGTTCTTCGAAGTGAATTCCCTTGACAGATCCGCATGTTCCTACGGGCATAAAGATAGGAGTCTTTATCTGTCCGTGGCCGGTTGTGATGATGCCTGTGCGTGCATCACTGGCAGAATCGGTGTGCTGTAGTTCGAAAGTCATTTTTTATCTTCCTCAACAGTCAGTTTAATGGGGGAGTCAACAATTTCGTCGGTGAGGGCGAATTTCCACACATCCTGTATGTTTTCGACATAGTGGAAGGTGACTCCCGTAAGGTATTTCTCGGGTATCTCCTCAATGTCCTTGCGGTTTTCCTTGCACATGACGATGTCAGTGATGCCTGCTCGTTTGGCTGCCAGTATCTTTTCTTTGATACCACCCACAGGAAGTACTTTTCCGCGCAGCGTTATTTCGCCGGTCATGGCTGTGTTTTTTCTCACTTTTCTCTGAGTCAACGCCGATGCAATTGATGTGGCGATGGTGATGCCTGCTGAGGGTCCGTCCTTAGGAGTGGCTCCTTCGGGCACATGAATGTGGATGTTCCACTGGTCGAACAGTCGATGGTCTATGCCGAGAATGTCGACATGTGCCTTTACGTATTCTAAGGCAATGACGGCACTTTCCTTCATGACGTCGCCCAGATTGCCCGTCAGTGTCAGCTTGCCCGGCTTGCCCTTTGAGAGTGAAGTCTCGATGAAGAGTATCTCTCCGCCAACGCTTGTCCAGGCCAGCCCTGTCACTACTCCTGCATAATCGTTGCCCTGATAGATGTCGCGATAGAAGGGTGGTTTGCCCAAGAGGCCTTTTAGTTCGCTGGGAGTGATCTTCAGATTGGTGAGTTCGCCTTCCGTTGCCTTCTTGAGAGCCATCTTTCTCATGGCTTTATTGATTTGTTTCTCGAGCTGGCGCACACCGCTTTCGCGTGTATATTGCTCGATAATTTTCTCAATGGAGGCCTTGTTGAACTGCGGTTTCATGTCTTCTCCGCCGAAACCTGTGTTCTCAAGTTCGCGTGGAATGAGGTGCCGCTTGGCGATTTCTATTTTCTCTTCCGTGATATATCCTGACACTTCAATGACTTCCATGCGGTCAAGCAGCGGACGAGGTATCGTGTTGAGATCGTTGGCTGTGGCAATGAAAAGCACCTTAGAGAGGTCGAAGTCGACGTCAAGATAGTTGTCGTGGAAGGCATTGTTCTGCTCGGGATCGAGCACTTCCAGCAGTGCTGACGACGGGTCTCCGTTGTGAGTCATCTGTGTTACCTTGTCGATTTCGTCGAGAATGAACACGGGGTTGGCCGATCCGGCTTTTTGTATGCTCTTGATGATGCGTCCGGGCATGGCACCAACGTAAGTGCGGCGGTGGCCTCTTATTTCGCTTTCGTCGTGCAAGCCTCCCAATGACATTCTTACATACTTTCGCTTCATGGCTTCAGCGATGCTCTTTCCGAGGCTTGTTTTGCCCACTCCCGGGGGGCCGTAGAGGCAGATGATGGGCGATTTCAGGTCGCCTCTCAGCTTTAATACGGCGATATATTCCAGGATACGCTCCTTTACTTTCTCCATGCCATAGTGGTCATGATTGAGTATTCGCTGGGCTCTCTTCAGGTCGAGGTTGTCTTCTGTATACTCGTTCCACGGCAGTCCTACCATTGTCTGCAGATAGTTCACCTGGATGCTGTATTCGGGGCTTTGCGGGTTATACAGGTCAAGTTTGTCGAGTTCTTTGTAGAACACCTTGGCCACCTCCTCGCTCCAGAGTTTCTTGCCTGCTTTTTGTTCCAGTTCATGGCGCTCGGGCGAGCCGTCTCCGTTGCCCAGTTCTTCCTTGATGTTCTTGATTTGCTGCTGAAGGAAGTACTCTCGTTGCTGCTCGTCGATTTCCTCTCTGGTCTTGGTTCGTATGTTGTGCTTGAGTTCGAGCAGCTGAAGTTCCTTGTTGATGGCCTTCAGAGTGATGATGACACGTTCGTAGAATGAGTTTGCCTTGAGCATTCTCATCTTGTCGTTCGTATTGAATGGCAGGGTTGAGCAGATGAAGTCTACCAGTATGATCTCGTTCTGTATGTTGTTGAGTGCGAACTGCGATTCGTCTGGAATCTCGTCGTTTTGCTTGATGTATTCAATGGTTTCGGCCTTGAGGTCTTCGACTGCCGTGGCAAATTCTTTGTCGTCTTTCTCGGGAAGTGTGTCGGGAGCCGGCTGGCAGAGTCCTTGCAGGTGGGGTTTCTTGCCTGTGATGGCCGAGAGCTTGCATCGTCCAAGTCCTTGGATGATGGCCGTAAGGTTCTCTGAGGAGCCTGGAATCTCGAGCACTCTGACGAGTTTTGCAAAGACGCCATATTCGTAGAGGTCGTCCATTTCGGGCTCTTCCACGTTCTGATTCTTCTGGCAGAAGATGCAGAACGTGGCGTTAGGATGCTTCTCAAGGCGCTTGATGAGGTTCAGGCTTGAGTCTCTTCCGATGAGGATAGGCGAGATTACTCCAGGAAAGAACACCATGTTCCTTGTGGCCAGGATGGGATATATTCCTTCTTCCTGTGAGTTGAATAGGGTAGAAATGTCGCCTTCGTAGTCGGCGATCATTTGGATGGATGTATTTGATTTCTTGCTCATGTACGTGTGTATGTGTGTGAAAAAATATGGAGTGCAAAGGTACAAAGAAAAGCTGAAACAACAGATATGGACGCGTAAAGATGGTGTTTTTTTAGTTGTTTTTAATAAAATAAAGCGGCATGTTTGACGTTTTTATAGGTGATGGGCCACGATGTGTTTGCTTTTAGGCAGTTTCTGATACGGCAAGATCGCTGTGCCATGAAGGTTGGGACTGACGGTGTCCTGCTGGGAGCGTGGGCTGAATGTCCCTGTCCGGCGAGGTGTCTCGACGTCGGAACGGGCACTTCGGTCATTGCCTTGATGCTTGCGCAGCGCTTTTCCGATGCCATTGTCGACGCGATTGACGTCGATGGCGAGGCTTGTCGGCAGGCTTTTGAGAACGTTTCGGAAAGCCCTTTCGCCGACAGGGTTCGCGTTATAGAATCTTCTCTGCAGGCATTCGAACCCTTGATAGCCTACGATCTCATCGTGAGCAATCCTCCTTATTTTGTAAACAGCTTGAAAAATCCTGACAGAAGGCGCAGCCTTGCCCGCCATGCAGACACGCTTTCCTATGCCGACTTGTTCAAGGGCGTGGGCCGCCTGCTTGCCGATGGCGGAGTTTTTTCGGCAATAGTTCCTGCTGAAAGTATTGAACAGTTCTGCGGAGAAGCCTCGCTGTCAGGACTTTTTCTTATTCGTAAGTGTGGTGTGAAGACGACGGAGAAGAAGCCGGTGAAGCGCTATTTGCTGGCATTTTCAAGGCATCGGAGCGGGACTTTCGAGGAGGAGGACGTATGCCTTTCCGACGAGTCAGGGGAAAGAAGCAGCTGGTATCGGAAAATAACTGACAGTTTCTACCTGCGATAGTCTCTCAGTCCTGCTGCCGTACCGTGCCGTCTTACGGCCGAAACAAGAGCGGGAGACGGGTTCGATTGTCAATTTATTTGGTCAGATTTTAACACTTTCCGGGCGATGGTTCTAAGCCTTTCGGCAGTATAAAAGTATGCTTTTAGTGGCGTTTCATACGCCTTCTTGATGAAGGCTGCGCCCTTTCTTGATGAGAAGTCTGCCTTTTCTCATCCAGTAACCACATACTTTACGGGCAGAATGGATATGCCTGTGGCCGAGAAAGGACACCTTTCAGGGCGAGAATCAGCAGCTTTCTCAAGGCGAACAAGAATCGTTCTTTGCGGGATTCTTTGTAACTTATTGATAGAGAGACGTATAGAAAAGAGTGGAATATCTTCCTAAATTCCAGAAGAAATCCCACTCTTTATGTTCGACAGCCTTAGACTACAGACCGTTTGTCGTGAAAAATCTGATTTTTTAACAGTTGCCTACTCGGAGGCGTCTCCATCCTTCATGGTGCCTTCAATGTAGAGACGCGTCATTTCTGTGGCGCCGTTGGTGCGCACGGTGATGGTCTTCTTAAAGTGGCCGGGAAACTTTCCCTTGCCGTTATAGGTCACCTTGATCTCGCCTTTCTCGCCCGGAGCGATGGGCGATTTGGTGTAAGACGGGACAGTACAGCCACAAGAGGCCACGGCTTGGTTGATGATCAAGGGGGCGTCTCCTGTGTTTGTAAATGTGAATACGCACTTCTGCACACCGTCAGCCTCGCTGAAAGTGCCGAAGTCGTGGGTCGTTTTGTCAAACTTAATCTCAGCCTCAGGCAGCTGTGCATAGGCGATATTCATGCATGCAAGCAGCATTGTCAGCATAGTCAGCATCTTCTTCATGTCAGTATGGCTCCTCCCTGTCCCTGTCGTAGCAGAGCGTGCCGGCCGATTAGCGGGAGGAAGGTGCCGGCACATGGTATGGATTCGTTTGTTCTATACTTTCGACATGCAAAGTTACGAAAAGTAAAAGCTACGGTGAAAAGATTTAACAGTTTTTTTTATATTTATCGTTTTTTATTTTGAGTTTCCGTCAAATTGTAGTATTTTTGCATCTCAAATTCGATAAGATATATAAATATGTATAGAAGCAAGACATGTGGAGAGCTGAGGCTCGATAACGCCGGTCAGGCAGTAACGTTGGCCGGATGGGTGCAACGCACGAGGAAAATGGGCGGCATGACGTTCGTCGACGTGCGCGACCGCTATGGAATCACCCAGATTGTGTTCAATGAAGCCGAGGACGCAGCCCTCTGTGAACGAGCTAATAGGCTTGGACGCGAATACTGTGTGCAGGTGAAAGGCGAGGTGAGCGAACGACAGTCGAAGAATCCAAAGATGCCGACTGGCGACATCGAAATCATTGCGCGTGAGCTGAATGTCTTGTCGGAAAGCCTGACACCTCCCTTCACTATCGAAGACAATACCGACGGCGGTGACGATATTCGCATGAAATACCGCTACTTGGATCTGCGGAGAAATGTCGTGAGAAGCAATCTGGAACTGCGGCATCGCATGACCATTCTCATCCGCAACTTTCTCGATGCACGCCAGTTTATAGAAGTAGAGACACCCATCTTGATCGGCTCTACACCAGAAGGAGCACGCGACTTCGTGGTGCCTTCGCGCATGAATCCTGGGCAGTTCTATGCCCTTCCACAGTCGCCACAGACGCTGAAACAGCTGCTGATGGTGAGCGGTTTTGACCGTTATTTCCAAATTGCGAAGTGCTTCCGCGATGAAGATCTGCGTGCCGACCGTCAGCCAGAATTCACGCAAATCGACTGTGAAATGTCATTCGTAGAGCAGGAAGACGTGCTGCAACTCTTTGAAGACATGGCGCGCCACCTGTTCAAAGAAGTGCGTGGCGTGGAGCTTCCTCCGCTGCAACGCATGACATGGCACGAGGCGATGCGCCGTTTCGGTTCAGATAAACCCGACTTGAGATTCGGCATGGAGTTTGTAGAACTCATGCAGCAACTGAAGGGAACAGGCTCGTTCCCGGTATTCAACGATGCCGAATACATCGGCGGAATCTGCGTGCCGGGGGCTGCCGACTATACACGAAAGCAGCTCGACCAGTTGACAGACTTCGTGAAACGTCCGCAGGTGGGCGCAAAAGGTCTGGTCTATGTGAAGTTCAACAGCGACGGAACAGTCAAGTCTTCAGTAGAGAAATTCTATGAACCTGAGGTATGGCTGCAAGTGAAAGAGGCCATGGGAGCCAAGGATGGCGACCTTGTGCTGATCCTTAGTGGAGACAATGCGAACAAGACGCGGGTGCAACTGTGTACGCTCCGCTTGGAGATGGGCGACCGTCTTGGCCTGCGCGACAAAGACAAGTTTGTCTGCTTGTGGATCGTTGACTTCCCGCTCTTTGAGTGGAGCGAAGAAGAACAGCGCCTGATGGCCACACACCATCCATTCACTATGCCCAATCCCGACGACATTCCACTGCTTGATGAGCATCCGGAGAAGGTCAGAGCCGTGGCCTATGACTTCGTCTGCAACGGTGTGGAACTTGGTGGAGGCTCACTGCGTATCCACGATGGAAAGCTGCAAGAGAAGATGTTCCAGATCCTTGGCTTCACACCAGAGCGTGCCATGGCCCAGTTCGGATTCCTTATCAACGCCTTTAAATATGGCGCACCACCTCATGCAGGCTTAGCATTCGGACTCGACCGCTTCGTGAGTATTATGGCAGGTCTCGACTCTATCCGCGACTGTATCGCCTTCCCCAAAAACAACTCGGGGCGTGATGTCATGCTGGATGCCCCGTCGGTCATTGACCAAAAGCAACTCGATGAATTACAGCTCAAGGTTGACGTAAGTCAAGAAAAGTAAGCAAAACCTCTTAGACGCTAACAATCTGTCAGTTAAATTGGAATTATTGCGTACTTTTGCAACGTCGAAAGCAAGTGATTGCAGAGACAGAGAAGAAAGTTTTGGGATAATTTCTAATTAAAAAAACATGGCAGAAAAAAAAGCAACAACTAAGAAAGCTGCTACACCAAAGGCTGAAGCAGCACCAAAAAAGGCTGCAGCACCAAAGAAAACAGCAGCAAAAAAGGTTGAAGTAGCAATCAATGCTGAGAACGTAGGCTTTAAGGCTGGTGACGTATATCAGGCCTTGGCAGCAGCAGGAAAGGCACTCAGTGTGGCTGATATCGCAAAGAAAGCCAACATCGCAGTAGAGGAAGCTTATCTGGGTATCGGCTGGCTCTTCAAAGAAGGAAAGGTGAGAGACGACAACAAGCTCATCACATTGGCTTAAGTGAACACTCGTTCCAACCAAGAATATGAAGAGAAGAGGGCTGCCATCGTATGACAGCCCTCTTCTTTATAATATAAAAGATGAACTACGACCAGGAAATATTGGGCATACTTGCTGAAGCAGGAGAGAAAGGACTCTCGGTGCAGAAGATTTCAATGCATGTCTTTAATGCTTGCAATTCGCTCTTTCACGTCATCAATCCAGATGATGTACATGACTATGTGGCCCGGTACCTGTCGAAGAACTCAAGAAATCCCAATTCTATTGTTGAACGTGCAGAGCCAAGAGGTATCTACCGTATTAATCCAAACTCTGATGATGCCAGGCAGTTGATGTTGCAATTCAAGGACGAAAAACCGGCAGAAGGTCAGGACAGTCAGACGGAAGAACTGTCCCTTCCGCTGTTTTAGCAAAGCAGATGCCTCTCGTTTTGTAGGAGGAAACTTTGCAAATGCCAGGAATAGCGTCAGTCATTCAACAGCAAATATATCTCTCCAATTTTGCTGTTTCTCAATAAAATTGTTTATCTTTGCAGCCGAAAGACATTCTTCAGACGTAGAGTCTGGAGAAGGAAAGAACACATAGAAGGTCACTTTACGCTAACATTAAATAAGCCAATCATTATGTCTGAGAAGAATAATCATCTGGTTGTTATGGCAGGAGGAGTAGGAAGTCGCTTCTGGCCCATGAGTACTGAAGACAAGCCAAAGCAGTTTATTGACGTGTTAGGCGTGGGACGTTCACTGCTTCAGCTGACCTTAGACCGCTTTAAAGGTATTTGTCCACCTGAAAACGTATGGGTGCTTACCAATAGAAGATACCAAAACTTGGTAATGGAACAGCTGCCTGAGGTGCCGAAACAGAATATTTTACTGGAACCATGCCGAAGAAATACGGCACCATGCATAGCCTATGTGAGCTGGCGTATTAAGAGTCAAGCTCCCGATGCCAATGTCATAGTAGCACCAAGCGACGCATATGTCACTGATAATATGGAGTTCCGGCGGGTTGTAACACAATGCCTTAAATTCACAAACGAGACAGATGCTATCGTAACTTTGGGAATGAAACCAGACAGACCGGAGACAGGTTATGGCTATATACAGGCTGACTTACGGACAAGTTCGGCACGCAACAAGGAAATCTTCAGTGTGGATTCTTTCCGTGAAAAGCCTGACTTGGAAACGGCAAAGGCTTATGTGAAGCAGAATAACTATTTCTGGAATGCCGGAATATTTATATGGAGGGTCAGCACAATTGTAAATGCTTTCCGTATCTATCAACCGGCAATGAGCAGGATTTTTGAAAACTTATTGCCGATATATGGAACCTCCGAAGAGCAAAAGGCTATCGACGAATACTATCCGGAATGTGAAAGTATCTCGGTAGACTATGCTATTATGGAGAAAGCTGACGAAATTTTTGTATGTCCGGCAAGCTTCGGATGGACGGATTTGGGCACATGGGGTTCCCTGTTGATGAAGAGTCATCGGGATCTATACGGCAATGCTGCAATAGGAGAGAATATTGATTTCTATGATTCTCATAATTGTATAGTCCATGCCACGCAAGCAAAGAGGGTTGTAGTGCAGGGATTAGACGGATATATCGTTGCCGAAAAAGACGGGACTTTGCTTATATGCAAACTGTCAGAGGAGCAGCGTATAAAACAGTTTTCTTCGAAATAATATAATCGAAACTGAAATATGGAAAGCAGAAAGGTAGCCCTGATTACAGGTATTACAGGCCAAGACGGTTCCTTCTTGGCAGAATTTCTTATTGAAAAGGATTACGAAGTTCATGGCTTGCTGCGTCGCTCATCGTCATTTAACACAGGCCGTATAGAGCATTTGTATCTCGATGAGTGGGTCAGAGACATGAAAAGAGAAAGACTTATCAACCTTCATTGGGCAGATATGACCGACTCTTCTTCACTTATACGGATTATTGGTGAAGTAAAACCGACAGAAATCTATAATCTTGCAGCCCAAAGTCATGTCAAGGTTTCTTTCGAAGTACCGGAATATACGGCAGACACCGACGCAATAGGTGTGCTGAGATTGCTGGAGGCAGTTCGTATTTGTGGGCTGGAACACCAATGCAAAATCTATCAGGCTTCTACGAGTGAACTGTATGGAAAGGTGCAAGAGATACCGCAAACGGAGACAACTCCGTTCTACCCACGTTCTCCTTATGGGGTAGCCAAGTTGTATGGTTACTGGATAATCAAGAACTATCGTGAGTCATATGGCATGTTCTGCTGCAACGGAATCCTGTTTAATCACGAGAGTGAACGTCGTGGAGAAACTTTTGTTACCAGAAAAATTACGCTTGCAGCATGCCGTATAGCACAGGGTTATCAAGACAAACTCTATTTGGGAAACTTGAATGCCTTGCGCGATTGGGGCTATGCTAAGGATTATGTTGAGTGCATGTGGCTGATGCTTCAACAACCAGAGCCAGACGATTTCGTCATAGCTACGGGCGAATATCATTCTGTTCGTGAATTCTGTACATTGGCATTCCGTCATGTAGGGATTGAACTTGAATGGCGCGGTGATGGTGTTGACGAGCAAGGTTTTGACAAAACGACCGGTAAAGTTCTTGTTGAAGTTGACCCGAAATATTTCCGTCCTTCGGAAGTTGAGCAGCTTCTTGGCAATCCTGCAAAGGCTAAAGCCCAGTTGGGATGGGAGCCTCGTAAGACGTCTTTTGAAGATCTTGTGCGAATAATGGTTAGTCATGATATGGATTTTGTGAGGAAATTGCATTATCGAAAGAAAGATTATGTTGGATAAACAAAGCAGAATCTATGTCGCAGGCCATAGAGGACTGGTTGGGTCTGCTATATGGAATAATCTGAAAGCACGAGGCTATGAGCACTTGATAGGAAGAACTCATGACGAACTTGATTTGACCGATCAGGCTGCCGTGCGGCAATTCTTCGATGAAGTGCAACCTGATGCGGTTGTCTTGGCAGCAGCTTTCGTGGGTGGTATCATGGCAAATTCGCTATATAGGGCCGACTTTATCATGCAGAACATGCTGATACAATGCAATGTAATAGGTGAGTCTTTCCGACATGGGGTAAAGAAACTCTTGTTCTTAGGTTCGACTTGTATCTATCCAAAGAATGCTCCTCAGCCGATGAAAGAAGACTGTTTGCTTACGTCGCCTTTGGAATATACGAACGAAGAGTATGCCATAGCAAAGATTGCCGGGCTGAAAATGTGTGAGTCATACAATCTTCAATATGGTACAGACTATATTGCAGTGATGCCGACTAATCTTTATGGTCCGAATGATAATTTCCATTTGGAGAATTCGCATGTGCTGCCTGCGATGATAAGGAAAATCTATTTGGCGAAGCTTATCAATGAGAACAAGTGGGACTTGATTAGGAAGGACCTTGCCAAACGCCCGGTCGAAGGCACATCCGGAGAAGAATCCTCTCAGGCGATTCTTGATGTTCTTGCAAGGTATGGTATATATAATAATAAGGTAATACTATGGGGAACGGGGACGCCCCTTCGTGAATTCCTTTGGAGCGAGGACATGGCTGATGCTTCAGTCCATCTCTTGTTGAACGTAAGTTTTAGCGATATTATCGGCATTGAAAAG
This sequence comes from Prevotella sp., assembly GCA_017469955.1. GTDB lineage: Bacteria > Bacteroidota > Bacteroidia > Bacteroidales > Bacteroidaceae > Prevotella. The sequence goes on along the minus strand of JAFUFJ010000020.1, from coordinate 44,875 downwards.
TATTCTTCCGTTTTCTATGGAGTGTCGACCGACGGAACTGTCAGCCGTGACAGCAGTAAGGGTAGGGGTGGTGCCTTGCCTCAATTAGGGGAGATCCGCAATTGCCATATCAATGTGGGGACAGGAAAGGAGCTTTCCATCAGGGATCTCTCAGAACTTGTGGCCAAAACAGTTGGATTCAACGGTTGTGTTGAGTTTGACTCATCGAAACCGGACGGCACACCTCGTAAGCTGATTGACGTGGAAAAGCTTCATCGTCTGGGCTGGAAGCATCGGGTAGAGATAGAGGATGGCGTAAAGATGCTTTTCGATTGGTATCGGGAAGACTTGCACTCCCAATCCTAACTCCTTTCGCAAAAGAAACAGGGACAAGGCTTACAAATGAAACAGCCTTGTCCCTGTTCTAATATTCGGGTATGGCATCTCAGATGATTTCCCTGCCAAAGGGAGTGAGAGCAAGGCCGGCCATCTTGAAGTGTTGCTTGCCGAATGGTATGCCGGCGATTGTAATGCAGAGCAGAACTCCGAAGAACAAGTGGGTCAGACATATCGCCAGACCACCCACAAAGAACCACAACACGTTCATTCCCGTGTTCAGGCATCCGCTTGTCGGCTTCTTTACAACCTGTGAACCGAAAGGCCAAAGGCAGAAAAGTCCGAGCTTGAAAGCCTGCAGTCCGAAGGGAATGCCGATGACAGTTATCATCATGACCACCCCTGACAACAAATATTCGATGGCAGTTTCGATGCCACCGAATATTAGCCATAGGATATTCCCGATGGTTTTCATTGCTTATTTATTCTTGAGCAAGTCGCGAATTTCTGCAAGAAGTTCTTCCTGGGTTGGGCCTGCAGGTACTTCTGGAGCGGGTTCTTCTTCCTTCTTGCGGTTGAGTTTGTTGATGCCTTTGAGCATGAGGAAGATGCAGAATGCAACGATGAGGAAGTCAACCGTGTTCTGAATGAAGTTGCCATAGTTGAGGGTAGCCTTCAAGTCGCCTTCGCCAAAGCTGAATGCAAGCTTCGTAAAGTCGACGTTGCCGGTAACCATTCCTACGAGAGGCATGAGAATGTCGTCAACAAGTGAGCTGACGATTTTTCCGAAAGCTCCGCCAATGATTACACCTACTGCCATGTCCATCACATTACCCTTCATGGCAAATTCCTTAAATTCTTTGATAAATCCCATAAACTTTAATTTTAAGTTAGTAAATATAATTGGTCATTCTCTTCTTTGTCAATTTGCAATCTTCATCTTACAATCTTTAAGTTGCTCTCCCTAATTTTGTAAAGAGAGTTGCCATCTTAAAACTTTTTATGTAAATTAAGAAAATTTTACGATGCAAATATATAAAAAAAATGTAACTTTGCATCCGAAAAAATAAAAAAAGTGTTGAAAAGCTTTATATTTTCGATAAAATTAGGTACAAACCCTTTAAATATTAAAAGTAAAAATGACAAAAGTTGCAATTAACGGCTTTGGCCGTATCGGTCGCCTCGCATTCCGTCAGATGTTTGAGGCTGAAGGTTATGAAGTAGTAGCTATCAACGACTTGACAAGCCCCAAGATGCTTGCACATCTTCTTAAGTACGACACTGCTCAGGGTGGTTTCGCCGGCAAGTTTGGTGAGGGTAAGCACACTGTTGAGGCAACAGAGAACTCAATCATCGTCGATGGTAAGGAGATTACTATCTATGCTAAGCCAAACGCAGCTGAGCTGCCTTGGGGTGAGCTGGGTGTTGACGTAGTTCTTGAGTGCACAGGTTTCTACACATCAAAGGAAAAGGCTTCTGCTCATATTCAGGCTGGTGCCAAGAAGGTAGTCATCTCTGCTCCTGCCGGCAACGACCTGCCAACTATCGTTTACAACGTAAACCACAAGACTTTGACTCCTGCCGATACCGTTATCTCTGCTGCTTCTTGCACCACTAACTGCTTGGCTCCGATGGCTGCAGCTCTCAACAGCTATGCTCCTATCGCTTCTGGTATCATGTCGACCATCCACGCTTACACTGGCGACCAGATGATTCTTGACGGCCCACAGCGCAAAGGCGACCTCCGTCGTTCACGTGCAGGTGCCCAGAACATCGTTCCTAACTCAACGGGTGCTGCCAAGGCTATCGGCCTCGTAATTCCTGAGTTGAACGGCAAGCTCATCGGCTCTGCTCAGCGTGTTCCGACTCCAACTGGCTCTACAACCATCCTCGTTGCTGTCGTAAAGGCTAAGGACGTTACCGTTGAAGGCATCAATGCTGCCATGAAGGCTGCCCAGACTGAGTCTTTCGGTTACACTGAAGATCAGATTGTTTCTTCTGACATCATCGGCATGAAGTTCGGTTCTCTCTTCGATGCTACTCAGACAATGGTTTCGAAGATCGACGAAGAGACCTATCAGGTTCAGGTTGTTTCTTGGTATGACAACGAGAACTCTTACACTTCTCAGATGGTTCGCACCATCAAGTATCTTGCTGAACTCTAATCTGATTCAAGCAGATAAAGACAGAAGGGCTGCCCGACTTGTTCGGGCAGCCTTTTTTGTTGTGTGTTGAAAGGAAACGACTGTCGGACAGAAAGATTGGCCTCGGTGCGGGGAACGACTTGCCGGGCGGTTGAGAAAGCTTAGGTTTCAGGTCAAGAAGTCTATGGGTTATGGCCGAGAAAGCTAAGAGTTCTGGGTGAGAAAGCTATGACTTCTGGGGCTGAAACCTAAGCTTTCTCTGGGCGAATAGGATGGTTGCGGGTTTTCTTCTGTGAGTAGACCTTCGTCTTTTCCTTTGCATTGCACTCGACTTTGCGTATTTTTGGCTGCCGCCGAAGATGGTTTGTCTCGGCAAAGAAAGTGAAAAAACTTCGTCTTTTCCTTTGCATTGCACTCGACTTTGCGTATCTTTGCAGAGGATATGCAGAAGATGATAACCATACTTGGACCGACGGCTTGCGGGAAAACCGCGCTTGCCGTGGCGCTGGCTGATGCTTTTTCGCGGCGGGGACTGCCTGCAGAGATACTCAGTGCCGACTCGCGTCAGGTGTACAGAGGTATGGATATCGGTACGGGAAAGGACTTGTCTGACTATGTGATTGACGGCCGAACTGTGCCGTATCACTTGATTGACATCTGTGAACCTGGCACGAAGTACAATCTGTTTGAGTATCAGCACGACTTTCTGGAGGCCTATGAGTCGGTGACAAGCCGCGGGGCCAAACCCATATTTTGCGGTGGGACGGGGCTCTATTTGGAGGCGGTTCTCAAGGGCTACCACCTGTCGCCTGTGCCGCAAAACCAGCCGTTGCGCGACGAGTTGGAGGGCAAACCGCTGGACGAACTTGCCCGGATGCTGGAGGATCTGAAGCGGAAGACGGGCTCGAGCATGCACAACAAGACTGATGTTGACTCGCCGCAGCGGGCCATTAGGGCGATTGAAATAGAGGTGTATAACATGGAACACCCCGTGCCTCTGAGGCCTTTCCCGGCCATAGAGTCGCTGGTCGTGGGTGTAGATGTGGGTCGGGATGTGCGTCGGGAGCGCATCAGCCGGCGCTTGAAGGCCAGGCTGGACGAGGGCATGGCTGACGAAGTGCGCGGACTTCTGGCGCGCGGCATTGCCGCAGACGACCTGATTTACTACGGACTGGAGTATAAATACGTGACTGAATATGTAATCGGGAGGCTTTCTTATGATGAGATGTTTCGCCAGCTTGAGATCGCTATCCATCAGTTTGCCAAGCGACAGATGACGTGGTTCCGTGGCATGGAGCGCCGGGGAACGGCCATACATTGGATAGACGGAAGCCTTCCCATGGACAGGAAAGTGTCGGAAATAATGAACTGTGAATGCTGAGCTATGATTGCTGAACAAGAAAAGTGGGGCGTGCTCTACTGCCCCAAGACCGGGAGCATGCACCCTCAAAAGCGATGGGAGCAAGTAGAAAGGTGCCTTCATGCCGAGGGTATCGAGTTCGACCATGTGCAAAGCGAGTCGCGAGGCAGCGTGGAGCGCCTCGTCAAGATGCTCGTCAACAACGGCTATAAGACCATAGTCGTCGTAGGAGGCGACTCGGCGCTGAACGATGCAGTCAACTGTCTGATGCAGATTGATTCGAAAGAGCGTGGCGAGATAGCCTTGGGCGTCATTCCAAACGGTACGATGAACGACTTTGCACGCTTTTGGAATATCACGGAAAGTGACATGGAAACAACCGTGAAAGCTTTGAAGAGACACCGGGTAAGGAAAGTCGACCTGGGCTGTGTGCGCTATCGTAACAAGGAGGGTGAGGCTTGCCGACGGTATTTTCTGAACTGCCTGAACATCGGACTCGTGGCCCGTATCATGGACCTGCGCCGTAAGACCCGCCATTATCTGCTTGGCTCGCGCACGCTCTCGTTCATCATTTCCTTCGTTCTTCTCGTCTTCCAACGCATGGAATATGCCATGCATCTGAAGATCAACTCCGACGAAATACGCAGGAAAGTGATGACCGTTTGCATCGGCAACGCTCACGGTTATGGGCAAACACCGAGTGCAGTGCCATACAACGGACTGCTTGATGTGTCGGTGGTCTACCATCCAGCCTTGCTGCAATTGTTTGAAGGAATCTACCTTTTTGTCCGCGGGAAATACCTTAATCACCGCAATGTTCACCCCTATCGCACGAAGAAAGTCGACGTGATCGACCTGCAACATGCCATGGTAAGCGTAGACGGAAGGGTGATGAACACACCGGCTGGAAGCTTTACAGTCAGCGTAGAACAGGAAGTCATCAACTTTCTGATACCCTGAACGAGCCGTGGCACGACGCAGAAAAGGAAATTTTTCGGCAGCCCTTTCTTGCTGTTAAGGCACACACCGTGCTTTTCTTGTCGGATGTTAGGCTAAAATAGACTTTTTTTGATAATTGGCACGTAAAAAATTTTGCGTACAAAGAAAAAATGGCTAACTTTGAAGTCGTAGACGATAGCTGGGTCAGTCAGAGGCTGATGTCGGCGAAAACATAAATAACAAACAACCACACTATAGACTATGAGCTATTTGAAGTTTGAAAAAGCTCTGATGACTAACCTTGAAGAATCGCTGCCGAAAGAGCTGCTACGCACAAATCGGTCGGGAGCTTATTCATGCTCGACGATTGTCGATTGCAACATCCGCAAATATCATGGCTTGCTTGTCGTGCCCATTCCCGAGCTCGACGACGAAAACCACGTGCTGCTGTCGTCGCTTGACTGCACAGTCATCCAGCACGGAGCCGAGTTCAATCTCGGGTTGCACAAGTATCAAGGCAACAATTTCTCACCGAAGGGTCACAAGTACATCAGAGAGTTCGATTGCGACAAAATACCAACGACCATCTATCGTGTAGGCGGAGTTGTGCTGAAGAAGGAATTCCTCTTCCAGAATTATGAAGACCGCCTCTTGATCAGATACACGCTGGTTGACGCCCATTCTGCAACAACCTTACGCTTTCGACCCTTCTTGGCATTCAGAAGCGTAAGGCAGTTTACTCATGAGAACTCTACCGCTTCGCGCGAATACCACTTGGTCGACAACGGCATCAAAACTTGCATGTATGCCGGTTATCCCGACCTCTTCATGCAGTTCTCCAAGAAGAATGAGTTTGTCTTTCAGCCCGATTGGTACCGTGGAGTAGAGTATCCGAAGGAGCAGGAACGTGGCTATGCTTCCAACGAAGACCTCTATGTGCCCGGCTATTTTGAGATGAACATCAAGAAGGGCGAGAGCATTGTATTCGCAGCTTCCACGTCAGAGATCAGGACAACCCGCCTGAAGAAACTCTTCGAAGAGGAGGTAAGCTACCGTCCTCCGCGCGACAACTTCTTCCATTGTCTTGTCAATGCGGCCCATCAGTTCCACAACCGTACCAAAGACGACGACCGATACATCCTCGCAGGCTATCCCTGGTTCAAGGCCAGAGCACGCGATACGTTCATATCTTTGCCAGGCTTGACCCTCTCAATCGAAGAGGTTGACTACTTTGAACTTGTCATGAAAACTTCAGAACGAGCCCTTCGCGAGTTCATGGAAGGCAAGACAGTCACAGGGAAAATCTATGAAATAGAGCAGCCCGACGTGCCCCTCTGGGCCATATGGGCCATTCAGCAATATGCTAAAAAGTGTGGTCGCAAGCGTTGTATTGAACGCTATGGTCAGCTCCTTCGTGACCTTGTTCACTTTATTGAAGACGGAAAGCACCCCAACCTCACGCTGGAAGACAACGGCCTCCTTCGTACGGAAGGGCGTGAAAAGGCAGTGACGTGGATGAACTCCACCGCCAATGGTCGCCCGGTTGTGCCACGTACAGGCTTCATAGTTGAGTTCAATGCGCTTTGGTATAATGCCCTTCGCTTCGTAGCATCGTGTGCAGAGGAGGACAATCACCTTGACGATGCGAAGCACTTGGAGCAGCTGGCTGAGCGGTGCAAACAGTCATTCGTCGATACTTTCCTCAACGATTACGGCTATTTGTTTGACTATGTCGACGGAAATATGATGGACTGGAGCGTTCGCCCGAATATGATTTTTGCCGTAGCTTTTGACTATTCTCCGCTTGATCAGCAGCAAAAGAAGGGCGTGATAGATATCTGTACTCGTGAGCTTCTGACACCAAAGGGATTGAGATCTCTATCCCCTAAGAGCGGCGGATATAACCCAATGTATGTAGGACCGCAGGCACAACGTGACTACGCATACCATCAAGGTACGGCTTGGCCATGGCTTGGAGGGTTCTATATGGAGGCATGTCTGAAGCTCTACAAGCGAACCAGGCTGAGCTTTATCGAACGACATATGGCGGGCTATGAGGAGGAAATGGCCTATCATTGCTTAGGAACCATCCCCGAACTTTTCGACGGTAATCCTCCGTTCCACGGCCGTGGGGCGATGTCATTTGCCATGAATGTGGCAGAGATTCTGCGCAGTCTTGAGTTATTGTCCAAATATAAATATCAATAATAGGAGGAAAAACTATGAAAGTTTTAATGTTCGGATGGGAGTATCCTCCTCATGTATATGGTGGTCTTGCCACAGCAAACTATGGCATTACAGAGGGACTTCATGCCCAGGGCGATATGGACATCACGCTGTGTTTGCCGAAACCTTTCGGTGACGAAGACCGTACTGCTGCCAGTCTTTTGGCGATGAATGCCGTGCCGATTGCCTGGCGTGATGTCGATTATGACTATGTGAAGAACCGCATAGGCAACATCATGTCGCCGGAGCTTTATTACCAGTTGCGCGACCATATCTATGCCGATTTCAACTATATGGGCGTCAATGATCTCGGCTGTATGGAGTTTGCCGGTGGATATCCGCAAAATCTGCACGAGGAGATCAACAACTATTCTGTCATTGCAGGTGTGGTTGCTCGCACACTTCAGTTTGACATCATCCATGCGCATGACTGGCTTACCTACCCGGCAGGCATACATGCCAAGCAGGTAAGTGGGCGTCCTCTCTGCATACATGTTCATGCTACCGACTTTGATCGCTCGCGAGGCAAGGTCAATCCGACGGTCTATGGCATTGAGAAGGATGGCATGGACAATGCTGATTGCATTATGTGTGTGTCGGAACTGACGCGCCAGACGGTCATCAATCAGTATCATCAAGACCCTCGAAAGTGCTTTACGGTGCACAATGCCGTCTATCCTTTACGGGAGGAACTGCAAGCCATCCCGCGTCCCGACCATACGGGTAAGGAGAAGGTTGTCACCTTCCTTGGCCGGCTTACGATGCAGAAGGGTCCTGAATATTTTGTCGAAGCAGCGAGCATGGTGCTCCATCGCACCCGTAATGTGCGCTTCTGTATGGCCGGATCGGGCGACATGATGGACCAGATGATTTATCTTGCTGCCGAACGAGGCATAGCCGACAGGTTCCATTTTCCCGGTTTTATGCGGGGCAAGCAGGTATATGAATGCCTGAAAGACTCAGATGTCTACGTGATGCCATCAGTGAGTGAACCCTTTGGCATCTCGCCTTTGGAGGCCATGCAGTGCGGTACTCCCACCATCATCTCCAAGCAAAGCGGTTGTGCTGAGATACTGACCAACTGCATCAAGGTCGACTATTGGGACGTGAATGCCATGGCCGACGCCATTTATGGCATCTGCCACAACGAGAGCCTTTTCAGGTATCTGCAGGAAGAGGGAAAGCGTGAAGTCGACCAGATCACCTGGGAGAAGGTAGGACTTTGGATCAGAGAGCTTTACGAACGTACCTTAGGCTGGAAATAATGATTCAGAAAGAAAGCGGAAATCCACAGGAATGGGCCGGCAAAGTCCGGCCGGTCGAGCCAGTTTTCCGCTATTCTATACCATAACAAAATATTTAACACGGAGCAGGAGCGAGACGGAACAGCGACTTTTCAATGATCAGAGCTGCCGGCAACACCATGGCTCCCCAAAACAAAACGCGTATGAAAACAATATGTCTGTATTTTGAGATACACCAGATCATCCATCTCAAACGCTATCGTTTCTTCGATATCGGCACCGACCATTATTATTATGACGACTACGAGAACGAGCGTAACATCGCTGAAATAGCAGAGCGCTCCTACATGCCGGCACTGAACACGCTGCTCGACATGATCCGTCAAAACGGAAAATACTTCAAGGTTGCCTTCTCACTTTCGGGAGTTGGCATCGAGCAGCTTGAGTTTCATGCCCCACAAGTGCTTGAAAAGCTGCAGGAACTCAACGAGACAGGCTGTGTTGAATTCATAGCCGAGCCCTACAGCCACGGCCTTGCTTCGCTCATCAACGAGGAGAGCTTCAAGGATGAAGTGAAGCGCCAGTGCGAGAAAGTCTATGAATATTTCGGCCAGAAGCCTAAGGTGTTGCGCAATTCCTCGCTGATCTACAACGACGAGATTGGTGCGATGGCAGCCCAGATGGGCTTCAAGGGAATGCTCACCGAGGGTGCCAAGCACGTGCTCGGATGGAAGTCTCCTCACTATATGTACCACTGTGCGATGGCACCAAACGTCAAGCTGCTGCTACGCGACGTGAAGCTTTCCGACGACATCTCGCTGCGCTTCAACAACAGCGAATGGGAGGGTTACCCCCTGTTTGCCGACGCCTATGTCAACGAAATAGCCTCTCATCCCGAGGGAAGCCAGATCATCAACATCTTCATGGAGCTCACAGCTCTCGGCATTGCCCAGCCTCTGTCGTCGAACATCCTCGAGTTCCTGCGCGCCATACCGGCCTGTGCCAAGGCCAAAGGCATCACCTTCTCGACGCCTACCGAGATATGCATGAAGATGAAGAGCGTCGGAGCACTCGACGTACCCGACACACTCTCGTGGACAGACGAGGAGCGAGACGTCAGCTCGTGGCTCGGAAATGCCATGCAGCGCGAAGCCTTCCAGAAGTTATACAGCGTGGCCGACCGCGTGCGCATTGCCAATGATCCCCGACTTAACAAAGACTGGGACTACTTGCAGGCCTCCAACAACTTCCGCTTCATGACCACCAAACCGTCGGTTCTCGGCGTAGACAGGGGCATCTATACCAGCCCGTTCGACGCCTTTACTAACTATATGAACATTCTTGGCGACTTCATCAACCGCGTGAACACGCTCTATCCTGAAGACATCGACAACGACGAACTCAATTCCCTGCTCACAACCATCCGCAATCTGGGCGAGGAACTCGAGCGCAAGGAGAAGGAAATCATCCGGTTGCAGACCAAGATCGAGAAGATGGAAGACGCCAAAGGCGTCAAGCCCGCTGCCGAAACAAAGACAGCGAAAGCCAAGAAGCCCGCTGCCCCGAAGAAGAAAGCAGCCAAGAAATAGGGCAGGGAAGGGCCCGAAGGCAGCCGTTCAGCCCTTGTCCTATCCCAGTTTACCCCGTCAGAAGGAAATGTTCAAGCGATCATTTCCTTCTTTTCGTTTCCGCTTCAGCCCCTATATATATAATAAGGTGTAGGCCTCCAGTCCCCGATGCATCAGCCTTCGTCCCTGCCAGAAGGCAGGCCGTGCCATGCATTCCGCAGCCACATGCCCCGGATTCTTGACCCTTCTTCAGGAGAAGGGTAGGGAACGACGCCGAGAAAGCTATCCTTTTAGTCCGAGAAGTCATAGAGATATGGTCGAGAAAGCTAAGAGTTATTGACGAAAAACCTATGACTTCTCACTCATAACCCTTAGCTTTCTGCCTTTGATCCAGTCTAAACATTGTTAAAATTGTTTGCGAACACAGACGGAAAGGTTAACAATGTTTATCATGTTCAAAAAAAAAAAAAATGAAGATTGGGGATCAAACTTTTTTTCGTACCTTTGCTATCAAATACGCGCACGTGTGACGCGTATGGCACGAAAACGACGAAAAAGCTGCTCGCATGGTGCTTCGGCACCGCAAAGAGAGTTTTCGGGACATCTACATACAAAGCTCTATAGCGTATAGACTCTATCAGACTTAACGACGCCTGCGAAGCCTACAGCAAGAGATTGTTAGATGACGAGGCCGTGCTGTGCCAGACAACCATTTGAAGTAAATTAATAGTAATAAGACAAATCTATCTTTATGAAGAAATCTAAACTCGTATGCACGCTCCTTGCGTGTGTGATGACTGTTGGTGCTTCGGCACAAGTCAGTGATGGTTACTACCGCATCAAGAATGCAGGTAGTGGCAAGTATGTGGAAGTTCGTGGCCGTAAGACAGCCGCTCCCGACCAAGATCAGGCCAATGTCTACACCAAGGCAGGTACCATTTTCGAGGTCGAAGCCGCCGGCAACAAGGTGACAACACTGCGTTCTCAAGGCGTAGACCCGACCGCTTATGCCAAGAAAGCACTCAAGTATGTACCAGGCATCGTGAGCACAGTCGTTGAGAAACTCGAGCTCCAAGACCTGCTTGGCAGCACAGGAGAGCAAACCATTCTCGACAAGTTCAACGAGTCACTCGACGTCAATCTCTATCTCGAAGAGGTTAGTGGAGGCTATCGCATCTACGGGAAAACCCCAAGTATGAAGCCCGTAGTCGAGTTTTATCAGGAAAACAAAGCGAAGGTTGACGCCAAGCTTCCCGGTCTGGAACAGGCACTCAACGACGCCATCGCCAAGATAGTTGCCCGCCTTAAGAAGGGTGAAAGCTTGAAAAACACCTTCTCAAACCAGGTCATTTACAATCGCATGGTTGCTGCAGGCTGCACTGATCTGACCGCTCCTTCGGCCGAAGATGGTGGCCGTGCATTCTATCAGAGCGTGCTTGTCAGCGAGAAAAACGTATGGCAGTTTGCCTATCAGACAGCCACATACTACATGGAATTCGTAGAGGGTAAGAGCGCATACAGCCAGTACATTGCCGGCACAGAATATGAAAAATACTGGAACCTGATCAAAAAGATCCGTCCCGACTTCAAATATTACATCGTTGCCGACGGCGATGATTTCGATGTAATCAGCGAAGGCAACACCGCCATCAAGAGCAACGACCAGAAGGCTGTGTGGACTCTTGAGCAGATTTCCGACGACAACTACTTCGGTTTCACCTGCAACGAAAATCTTTATCGGGAAGTAGACGGAGCGAAGAAGTACTATACCACCCTCTATACCGACTTCGCCTACCAGCTGCCTGAAGGTGTAAAAGCCTATTATGTGTCGAGCATCAAGGATAACGGAAACGCCGTATGTACCGAAGTAGCAGATAACATCATCCCCGCACAGACCCCCATCATGCTCGAGTCTGCAAACACTGCTGCCGAAGACAACAAACTGACCCCGACCACTGGCGGTACCGCTATCACCGGAAACCTGCTCAAAGGCAACGACTATCTCATCAACACCCTGCAGATCAAGACCCAGGAACTCGTCGGCCTTTTTGAACTTGCTGACGGTATTCTCAATGGAACCATGCTCTTAGACGACTATGAACACCTGCTTTTGAAGAACGCCGGAACCATCAAAAACAAGTTCTTTTTCGGCCTGACAGAGGAGGAAATATATGATGCAGCAGAAGCATCGAACGCCACACAGCTTATGTCTGAGGGCAAGATTCATACCCTTTGGACCACCACAAGCCATAGACTTGGCTACTACAAGTATCAAGGCGACTTGAACGGAAACAAGGCCATTCTCGTCATCGATGATGCCAATGCTACGGCTAATAGCATCAAGTCGAACGTCGTAACCTTCGGCGAAAATACCACAGAAGTGGATGCAATCAGTGCAGCTGAAGGCACCGAGGCCAAGGTGTATGACCTCCAGGGTCGCGAAGTGGCCCGTCCGTTCAACGGCGTATTCATTATCAACGGCAAGAAGGTTGCCTTCAAATAATTTTAAAAGAAGAAAGGATCAGCGATATGAAAAAAGAATATTTCAACCCGATGTGTGAAGTACTTGCCCCTGTAACTGAGGTTACAATGGCCTCGTTCTCAGTGCCAACCGACGATGACGACTTGCTGAACGGCGGCGGACAGGGTGCCAAAGGTTTCAATGACTGGGAAGACGATGAGGAGGAAGAAGACTATTCGCTTCCGTATTTCAGCATCTGGGATTAATCGAAGATAGTGCAAACAAGGTGGGACTTCTCGGTGAAGTCCCACTGTTCTTTCAAACATACCTACCACAAGAATGTTTATGAAGAAAGTCTTACTTGCTCTTTCTTGTCTGTTTCTCCCGATGATGGCCGATGCCCAGCTGACGAATACCGGGTATTATCGCATCAGAAATGCGAATGCTTCGACCTCAGACGACTACGTGAGTCTTGTCAACGACGCCTTCAACTATAATACAATCGTGTCGGCTGCAGGTGGAGGAACCAAGCTCTTCAATGACACTGACGGGGCACGCGACAAAGCCATCGCGAGGGCAACGCAGTATCTGGAGGGTGACATCAATCTGGTAAGCGGCGGAAAACAGCTGACCGACCCGTCGACGGTGATGTACTTTGTGCGCCGTACCGGTACTTCTTACGATGTGCAAGCACAAGGAACCGGGGTGCATACCATTACGACTGGTACGTGGAAATCATCGGTTGGAAATTTCGATTTCAATGACATTTACCTCTCCATCAGCACTTCTGACAACTTATATTCAGCCTATATTCAGGTAAAGAAGTCTTATTTATTTTGGAGCGTAGACCTTGGAAACATGTATTTTCAGGATGCTTCTTCCAAGTTTACGGCCAGCAAGACCAATACAGACCATACGACCAAGTGGTATATCACGCCGATCGATGAGAATGAAAACTACTTTGCCGTGCAGCCTTCAGAGCGTGTTCGCGACAGCGAAGGCAACTGTTGGGTGACGCTTTGCACAGCCTTCCCCTATACAATTCCCATGGGTGGAGGCGTCGAGGGTGCCTACTTTGTGAGAGAGAGCTCGACGGAAGACGGGCAGGTGTTTGTCCATCCTGTGAAACAGTACGACCAGGGACAGACCGTTCCGGCCGGCACTCCCGTGCTGCTGAAGTGTACTTCGACGGAGGTTTCCGACTGTAAGCTGAAGCCAACCGGACAGCATGTGCTCGGCAGTCCTACGGAAGCAGCCTCGGGAACGAATGCCTTGTCGGGCACCTATATGGCCGGTAAGACCGCGAACGACGATGCCAACTATCGTGTTCTGAACGTAAACTCGGCAGGAGTGATCGGCTTTTATAAGCTGAACAAGAGCAAGAACCCCTACATGCCGGCCAACAAAGCCTTCCTCGACAAGAGCAAACTCTCTGAGCAGGCGCAACAGGTGAGCACCGTCTATGTAGACTTCGACTTCGTGGAAGACGAGACAACGGGCATTGACATCGTAGCCCACCAATATGAATCGCAGCCTCTTGACGACGTCTGCTACGACCTGCAAGGCCGACGTGTAGACCATCCGTCAGGCGGAATATATATCAAGAACGGCCGTAAAGTGGTCGTAAAATAACGGAGGACGCCATGATGCAGAAGAAACACTATATCGCTCCTGCTGCCGAGCGCATAGCAACGCAGCCGTACAGCCCGCTGATGGCGAGCAAGAAAGACTGGCTTGTCGACGATGAAGAGGTAGACGAGGGATTCGCAAAGGGCGCCCCCGACTGGGACGACGAGGAGGATGACTTCTTGTATCCCCGCTATAACATCTGGGATTAGGTCTGGAACCGGAACTTGAACATTGCGGACCAAGGCCGTAGGGAGCATGGCTTCAGGGCCATGCTCCCTTGCTTTTTGCGGCAGGCAGACGGCCGTTGAGCCACGCAAGCGCAAGGCTTCGTCGCCAGCCGGGTGTGCCTTGCCAGCGAGAAAGCTTAGGTTTTAGCCCGAGAAGTCATAGAGTTATCAGTGAGAAAGCTAAGGTTTATTGGCATGAAAGCTATGACTTCTCGGGCTAAAACCTAAGCTTTCTCAGGAAGAAACCGGCGAAGTTACCGGTTGATGGCATAAAAAAGAGAGGCTTTTCTTTTTGCATTGCTCTCGTTTTTGCGTAACTTCGCCGATTTCTAATCGGCAAAGTTACTCCGTCTCGCCATAAAAAAGAAATAAATTTCTTTTGTTCTGCCCTCAACTTTCCGTAACTTTGCACTCACAAACATTGAGACAGATGACATTGTATCCAAACTTAATACGTGACGCTCTGGCAACAGTGACCTATGCCGGAACGAAGAAAAACCTGGTGGAAAGCCAGATGGTAGGCGATGATATCGTGATCAACGGCATGGCAGTGAGGGTGACTCTCGTCTTTCCGCGTGACACCGATCCCTTTCTGAGGTCAACAGTCAAGGCCGCAGAGGCAGCCATTCACTATCATGTGTCTCCAGAAGTGAAGGTGACAATCGTGACGGAATTTCTCTCGAAGCCTCGTCCGAAAGCCGACGAACTGCTGCCCGACGTGAAGCATATCATAGCCGTCAGCTCGGGGAAAGGCGGTGTAGGCAAGTCGACAGTCTCAGCCAACCTGGCCATTGCGCTGGCCCGCATGGGCTACAAGGTGGGCCTGCTCGACACGGATGTCTTCGGACCGTCGATGCCAAAGATGTTCGGAGTAGAGGACGCACACCCCTATGGCGTGGATGTTGACGGCCGGACGCTCATCGAACCTGTCGAGCGTTATGGGGTAAAACTCTTGTCAATCGGCTTCTTTGTCGCTCCCCATACGGCCACGATATGGCGAGGGGGCATGGCCACATCGGCACTGAAACAACTCATCGCTGATGCCGACTGGGGAGCACTTGACTACCTGATCCTCGACACTCCTCCCGGCACTTCTGACATTCATCTGACCATACTCCAGACCTTGAAGCTCACGGGAGCGCTCATCGTCTCTACCCCTCAGCAGGTGGCTTTGGCCGATGCACGCAAGGGTATCGACATGTATCGGAACGAGAAAATCAACGTGCCCATCCTTGGACTCGTAGAAAACATGGCGTGGTTTACGCCGGCCGAGCTGCCCGACCATCGATACTTCATCTTCGGAAAGGACGGCTGCAAGCCGCTCGCAGAGCAGCTGGGCCTGCCTCTTCTGGCACAGATACCGCTCGTACAGAGCGTCTGTGAGCAGGGCGACAACGGCACTCCTGCCGCACTTGACGCGAGTACTGCGACCGGACAGGCTTTCCTTTCGCTGGCGCAAAGCGTGGTGACGGTGGTGAGAAGGCAGGAAAGCAAGAGGCTGAACGCCTGAAAACGCAGTGGCGAGTGCCGTCGGTGAAGGCGCCCAATGGCCTCCATGGCAGGAATGAAAGGAGCCTGCAGGGAGCGGGAATGCCACCGGACGACAGGCAAAACGCCCGTCGTTGCCGAGGTGACGCCACTGGAAAGAATACATGATTTTTATCCCTTCCCGCACAGAAGTGCCGGGGAAGGGCCTGAGAAACCTATGGCTTCAGCCTGAGAAGTCATAGGGTTATGGGTGAGAAAGGATAGGGTTATTGGCGAGAAAGCTAAGGATTCTCGTCCTGAAAGGATAGGATTCTCGCCCTGAAAGGACAGCTTTCTCGAGACGTTCAGTCCTTCTTTTCTTCAAGAGCGGCATCGATACGCTGCTTGAGCTGGCGTATATGCTCGCGTGCATGGCGCCGAGTCTGGTTGAGCTGGTGCTGATATACGATGCACGTGAGGAAGAAATAGGCCAGAGCCTGCACCCACATGGCAATGTATTCGGGCTGGATGTTGCCCAACGCGGCTCCCATCGTATTGACGCGAATGAAGGCTCTCACGCCGAAAGTGGAGGGGAACAGCAGCGAGATGCCTTTCCAAAGGCCGGGGATGTTGCTCTCGGGCCACGACACGCCTGAGAGGAACAACAGCGGAACACTCATGAAGACAACGAGCAGCATCACGTTTTCGCGGTAGCGAACCAGGCAGGAGATGGACATGCCGAAGAAGATGCATGCCAGCAGATAGGGCACCATCATGCCGAGAAGGGCTGAGGGTTGGGAGATGGAAGTGTAGCCAAACAGCCGGGGAACGGCCAAAGCCAGATAGGCAGCAAGCACGGAATAGATCATGAGATAGCACAGGGACTTGCCGAGAACGATGCGGAAAATGCCGTTGTAATGGTGGCTGATAGGTACGAGATCTTGATATCTGTTGTTCTCTCTGGCCGTGCCTGCCGACAATCCTATGCCCAGAAGCAGGGTCTGTTGGATGATGAGCATGAGCACGCCTGGTATGATGGCATTGCCATAACCTCCAGTGGAATTGAACATCTGTACCTCGCTGACGTGCAGCGGAGCTGCCGTTATCTCGGCATCACGCTTGGTGGTGCTGCCGCTTTTCGCTATCTGTATGCCCGATCCCATGCGCCCTGCTACGCCTTGTGCACTCTGATAGATGGCCTTATAGGTGAGCATCAGGCTCATGTCGCAATAGACACCTACGTGGGTTTGCTCAGAGCGGAGCAGCTGAGTGGCAAAGTCGTCGGGGAAGTATAGGATGCCTTTCACCACTTGTCGCTCGACAAGCCGTTCGGCTTCGGCAAGGTTGTTGCAGTGGTAGGCTATCTTGGCGTCGGGAGTAGCGTCGAACATGCGGATGAACTGACGGCTCTGGGACGAGTGGGACAGGTCGACTACTGCCACAGGAACCTCACGGACGACCTCGTTGGTGTAGATCCATGAATAGAGCAAGGGGTAGAGAAGCGGCACGAGAATGAAGAAGATGAGCACGCCTTCGTCGGTGATGGTGCTCCGCATCTCTTTGGCCCAGATGTAGCACATGTCGCGCAGGCCGTCGATAATCCTATGTCGCAGTGTCTCTTTTGTCATGGTTTCTGGCGGGCTAAGGAATGTATACGTACTCAAGCATGGCGCGCTTGATGTTCTTGATGGTGAACAACGGCAGCATGATGAAAAGCAGCAGCGCGACGATATGAAGCCACGAGTAGCCCAGAGGGAAGCCGTTGAAGACGGCCGACTGATAGATCATATAGTAATGCCGCAAAGGAAACAGCTGGGCCAAGGCCTCGATCATCGGGCTCATCGCTGACGTGGGAAAGGTTGATCCGCTGGCTGAGAAACTCAGGACTGCCCACAGAGAGCAGATGCTCATCGACATTCGTAGAGAAGGCATCAGTCCAAAGACGAAGATGCCGAAGCACTGTGCCGACAAGACGGCAAGGAATCCTAACAGGAGAATGGGAAGAACACCGCCCGGATGGGGGAACAACAAGGCTCCGTAGATGTAGTATTCAAAGCCGAAGAACATCAAAAGGAACACCAGAGTCTGGGGCAACATCTTGCCCGCAATGGCCACATATATGTTGCCTCCGGCCTTTTCCATCCACTCATGGGAACGCCGGAACTTCAATTCTGTGCCGATGGAATAGGCTGTAAGTAGGAAGATGAAGATCATCAGCACGCCGGGAACCATCGATGTAGTCAAGTAAACATTGTAGTCAGACCATGGATTGCCGATCATGTGCAGGTCGATGGCGATGGGCTGCAGGAAGGATTTAATCTCATCGGGGCGCTTTCCCAAGGCGGAAAGTTTGGCCGAACCCACCGAGGCTGCTGCCAGAGTCGTAGCGGTTTTCAGGTCGCGATAGAGCATAGAGCCTGCGACAAGGGTCGTGCTGCTGTAGTAGAATGACACATCAGGCTGGCGGGAGGCCAGCAGACCGTCGGTCGTTCCTTTCGGGATGAGTAGAAAGGCATAGATCTCATTGCTCTGGATTGCTTCGCGGGCTTCATTGAGATTAGGGTAATGAGCCACAATCTTGGTGGTCTGAAAACTGTCGAGAGTGCGGATGAGATGGCGGGTAGTAGGGGTGTCGTCAAGGTCGACAACGCCCACGGGCATGTCGGTTGGCAGGCCTTCTGACATGAGTGATGTGAAAAAGAGGATGACCAACAAGGGGAATACCACCATGCAGAACCCATAGATGGGGTTGCGAAGCATGATGCCACATTCGCGTTTGGCTATCTGGATGATTCTCTTTAACATAGTGCCATCTGGCAGTTCTGATAGGAAGAACTGTGTGCAATTATTCTTTTACGATTAAAGACATGCCGGGGCGAAGGCCTTCAAAAGCCGTCGTAGGACGGGCCTTTACCTCAAAAGTCTTCAGGTCATACTGGCCGGAGGCCTTGGTTGCCTTCCATACAGCATAGGAACCTTCGTCTTTGATATGGAAGACTGTCAGCTCGATATCTTGCTTAAATGCTGGCAGATAGGCCTTGATGGTGCTGCCGACAGACATGCCGCTGAGCTGGTCTTCACGTACATTAAAGGTTCCCCACATGTCGTTCATCATCGAAATGCTCATGATAGGCGAGCCCGTTCCTACCAGTTCTCCTACTTTTGGATAAATGTCGCTCACCTCACCTTCTACCTGTGATACCTGAACAGTCTCACGAAGCAGCGACTGAACAACCTCAACTGCACTCCTGGCAGCTTGCGCTTGTTTGGCAGCAGCCTTACGCTCTTCGGCACGAGCTCCATTCTTTGCCATGTCGTATTGGCTCTTGGCAGCCTTTACTTGAGCCTCAGTAGCCTTGTAAGCGGCAAAGGCTTCGTCGCGTTTCTGAGCACTCATCACACCCTCATCGAAAAGGCGTTGCACGCGCTCATAGGTCTTTTTACTGATATCACTGGCAGCCTCGGCTTGTTGCCACAGCTGGTATGCTGCCTGCACTTGTTCCTTGCGCGCACCGTTATCGGCCATCTCGCTTATGGCTTCAGCAGCATCGCCCGTGGCCTCGGCTGCTCTCTTCTGGGCTTCAACCTCAGGCACTTCAAGGATTGCCAGCGTGTCGCCAACGTGTACATAGTCGCCTTCTTTGACGCGAAGCTCGAGAATGCGGCCGGGAAGTTTGCTCGATACGCGGTATTCAGAAACCTCTATTTCACCTTGTATGATCTCATCGTTTCTTCCAAGGGTGAAATAGCCAATCAATGCCACAATGGCAACTACGGATGCAAAGCCTAATATGGCCAGCAGGATGTTGTTATGTTGGGATTTAACTGACATAGTCTTTCTGTTATATCATTATTTATTTAATAGATAAGCGAACCTTGTGCCTTGCGGAGGTTAACCTCGGCCATGCGGAGGTCAATCTCTGCGTCAATCTTCTGGCTTTGTGCCATTTGCCAGGCTGTTTGGGCAGCCATGACGTCCGTACTTTCCATGACTCCTTCTTGAAAACCGATATTGGCGCAGCGGAGATTCTCCTCGGCACTCAGAATGTTCTTTTGGGCAGATGCAAGTCTTTTGCGGGCTTCACGGAGCTTATATTCACCTTGCGTGACCTGCAACTCTACTTTTTCCTGCAGATCATTCAATTCAAGCTCAGCAATCGCTGTCGCTCCTTTTGATGCACGAATCTTATATTTGCTCTCCATCCATGTCCATACTGGTACCTGTACAAGGACACCTATATTCCACACACCGGCAAAATGTCGTTCGAAGCCATTGAACACATTTGGATTGGAAATCATATATCCCCCGGTCAAAGCAACATGGGGTAAGTACTCGGCACGTATGAGACGTGTGGCTTGTTCGCTCAGTTCGACGGCGTTTTGAAGTAGCCTTATTTCTGGTCGTGATGCTCTTGATACAGATAATTCCTCATTTCCCAGGGGAAGATAGGATGCCACTTCGTCGGTCAACACAATGTCTTCATCGAGAGGAAGACCGCATATCTGGCACAGGAGCATCTTAGCTAACGACAATCCATTTTCCACTTGTGTGATTTGCATCTCAGCTTCATTGACCTTGACATCAACCTTTAATCCGTCAGCTCGTGTGGCAAATCCCTCGTCAATGAGCTTATGTACGTCGTTGTCAAGCTTCTTTACAAGGTCAAGATAGCTTTGGACAAGCAGTTGTTTCTGGCGCAAAGAGACCACGGTCCAATAGGTTTTGTCAATGCTATAGAGAGTGGTCTGCGTCTTAAAGTCAAGGTCGTTCCGGGCCATCTCTTCCTGAATATCAGCCATATTGTTGGCCGTCTTGATGGCTCCTCCCATGAAAATGGGCTGCCTTACGGTGACTGCTCCGCCCCACATGTTCTTGTTGTCAGTCTTAAAGGCATCGCGGATGGTATTGCCAATTTGGTTTCCTGCCTCAACAAGAGGAGTTGTCACTGACGTAGCCATCTGACCTAACTGTTGCGCCATTTGCGGATCTATCATGCCTTGCTGAGCCAAGCTGGTGATAAGTTCGGTTGTTGTTGCGCCAATGTTTGCTCCAAAACTGTTGCCAAGATTGCTTAACGCATTTTTTTGTCTATTGTTCAAGATAGATACTTCACGGCTAAAGTACTCATAACCGCCAACAGCGTCCACCTTGGGAAGGTATTTTGTGCGTACGGACCGTCGGACATTCCGTGCCACATCTTGATTGACTCTTGAGATGCTCAACTGCTTGTTGTTGCGTAAAGCCAAAGCTCTGCAGCTATCAAGGCATAGCTCTCTTTGCGCCATGACAGGCATGACAACAGCAAACAGGCATCCTATCAATATATTCTTTTTCATTATTCAAATGTAAAACTTTTGCTTCCAATCATGTTCCCGTCAGCAAATACGCTCATCTGGTATGTTCCTTCTTGCAGAGCTTGGGTAACTTCCCAATAGAGAGTCATCGGCAACTCTTGTCCGCCATATTCAACGGTCTTCTTCATAGAACATTGCAGTTGTCGGTTCTCATAGGGGAAAGTTCCCGCATTACCCAATGTGGAGCCGGTGGGAGAGGTGATGCGTACGTAGAAAGTCTTTGTGCCATTAGAGGCTGTAACATTCTTTGCAATGGTGAATGAGGCCTGCATCGTTTTGCATTTGCTGACTTTTTTTGCTGCTTTGTTACGTTTGTCGAGCAGCATCAGGTTCAGCCCTGTTGCATCAAGTTGTGCTGCAATTGCCACTTTTTCGTTCAAGGCCTCCTTGTCAATGTTTAGGTTTTGAATCTGTCGCGAGGCTTCTTCGTTCTGAGCTTTCACCCGTGAGTTTTCCTCCATCAGGTTCTGGTTGAGCCTGTTGAGTGAGTCAATTTCGAGTACATAGCTGCGGATGACGGCACGGCAGGTGGCCAATTCTTTCTTGAGTCGGGTGATTTCGCGTGCATCATTAGCCTTGACGGTCTTCAGTTCTTCGAGCAGTTTGATATTTTTCTCCTGCTCAAGTGTGAGTTGTTGGATCAGCGAGTCATTGGTGATTTTTGTCATCATCTCGCTATACTGCAAGGCAAAATCCTGATATTCGTTTTCCATCTCCTGCTTATCCATCTCGGCTAACGCCTGCATTTCTTCCAGTTCTTGTCGTTGTTGGTGTAGGTTCATGACCAGATAGGCAATGCCTGCGATAAGCAATAGGGCTGCAAATGCCACGGGAATCCAAACTTTCTTGTTCATATCAGTGTCTGTTCTCTTTGTTTTGTCAATATGGCTGCAAAGTTAATTCTTTTCGTTGAAACCGACAATAAAATAAATATTAGTAAATCTTTAATAAGTTAAAATAATTGGAAAAAGCGGAAAAAGCGGACAAAAAATCTGTCTTCTTGTGGCAATGGGACTTGCTTCTGATGGTGTCGGCAGCCAATAGAATGGATGATAATGTGAAAATAATATAACATTTTTTTGCCAATTTGTAGGGAAATGACTAAATTTGCCACAGAAAACCACCTGACTTTATGACCAAGAGCAGTTTTCTTTATAGGGTCTACGACCTGTATGCCGATGGTTTTCGTCACATGACGTTGGGACGAACCCTTTGGACCGTAATTCTTATCAAGTTGTTTATCATGTTTGCCATACTGAAAGTTTTCTTCTTTCCCAACTTCCTCAAGCAGCATGCAGGCAGTGGGGGAGAGGTTGAGTATGTGTCAAACGAGTTCATTGAGCGGGCTGCTCCTTGACAGGAATGGGAATCATCCGATATTTATTACTTAAATCTTAATATCATATGACAAATCTACTATTGGACATTTCGTCGTCGACCGTTGACTGGTCTCGGGCGCAATTTGCCCTGACGGCAATCTATCACTGGCTATTTGTCCCGTTGACGCTTGGCTTGGCTGTTATCATGGGCCTCATGGAAACGCGTTATTACAGAACTAAAGAGCCCTTCTGGCGTGACTGTTCCAAGTTCTGGCAGAAGCTCTTTGGTGTCAATTTTGCCATGGGAGTAGCGACGGGAATCATCCTTGAATTTGAGTTTGGCACCAACTGGTCGAACTATTCGTGGTTCGTAGGCGACATCTTTGGCGCCCCATTGGCTATCGAAGGCATTGTTGCTTTCTTCATGGAGTCGACCTTTGTGGCCGTGATGTACTTCGGCTGGAAGAAGGTTTCTCCAGGATTTCACTTAGCTTCCACGTGGCTGACCGGCCTCGGTGCAACCATCTCTGCATGGTGGATCTTGGTTGCAAACGCATGGATGCAGAATCCCGTCGGTTGCGAATTCAATCCTGATACGATGCGCAACGAGATGGTTTCGTTCTTTGACGTAGCCCTTTCTCCTTTCGCTGTCGGCAAGTTTTGCCACACCGTCACTTCGGCATGGATCATCGGTGCCGTCTTCACGGTGGCTGTTTCTTCGTGGTATCTGTTGAAGAAGCGCGAGCAAAGACTGGCTCTTGAGAGCATCAAGATTGGTGCTTGTGTGGGATTAGTGGCCTCGTTGCTGGCTGCCTTTACGGGTCATCTGTCAGGAGAACAGGTAGCCAAGAGCCAGCCAATGAAGCTTGCTGCGATGGAAGCTCTTTACAATGGTGGCACTGATCAGAGCCTGACGGCCGTTGCCTGGGTCAATCCTTTCCGCCAGCCTGACTATCAAACTCAGGAAGAAGCACCCTTGCGCATCGCCATGCCTTATGCTCTTTCGGTGATGGCCACGCGTGATATTCATGGATATGTGCCGGGCATCAACGACATATTGAATGGCTATACCCGCCCTGACGGCACCCACGAGTCCTCGGTTGCCGAGAAGATTGAGCGCGGAAAGCAGGCCATCGAAGCCCTTGCTGCCTATCGAAAGGCCAAGGCTGAGGGTGCAGATGAGCAGGAGGTCGCCGGCTTGTTGGCCACACTCAGAGCCAACATGCCCTACTTTGGTTATGGATATGTCAAGGATCCTGAGCAGGTTGTTCCGAATATTCCCATGAATTTCTGGGCCTTCCGCATCATGGTTGGCATGGGTTGTCTCTTCATAGTCTTCTTTGCTTTGGTGCTGATGATCCTCTACCAAGACAACCTTAAAGGACTTGCCCGCTTGTGGAAGCACCTTCCGTTTGCCGAGCATAAATACCTTCACATGGTAGCCATCGCCCTCGTGCCTTTGGCCTATATCGCCTCAGAGAGTGGCTGGTTGGTGGCAGAGATGGGCCGTCAGCCGTGGACGATTCAGGACATGCTGCCCACGTGGGTGGCCGTGAGCGACCTTCATTCCAGTTCGGTCATCCTGACTTTCTTCATCTTCCTCGTACTTTTCACCACGATGCTTGCCGTTGAGATCAGCATTCTCTGCAAGCAAATCAAGAAAGGTCCCGAGATGACAGCCGAGCAACCCGACATGTTTGACAGATAATTTAGCAGAAAAGATTATGGATTACACGTTCTTACAACAATACTGGTGGCTTCTCGTTTCTTTGCTGGGAGCCCTGCTTGTGTTCCTGATGTTTGTTCAAGGAGCCAACTCTCTTGTGTTCTCTCTGGGTCGCGATAAGGACGAACGGCGCATGATCGTCAACTCAACCGGCCGCAAGTGGGAGATCACTTTTACCACTCTTGTCACGTTTGGCGGAGCCTTCTTCGCTTCGTTCCCCCTGTTCTATTCTACGAGTTTTGGCGGAGCCTACTGGCTTTGGATGGTCATCCTCTTCTCGTTCGTGCTGCAAGCCGTCAGCTATGAGTTCCAGAACAAGCTTGGCAACTTGCTCGGCACGCGCACGTTCCAATGCTTCCTCGTGGCCAACGGCATTCTCGGTCCGCTGCTTTTGGGTGGAGCCGTAGCCACATTCTTCGAGGGTTCGAACTTCATCGTTGAGAAGAGCAACCTTGTTGACGCCTCTTCGCTGACGCCAATCATCAGCCGTTGGGCCAATGCTTCCCACGGTCTTGACGCACTGCTCAATCCCTGGGTGCTCATTTTCGGTGTGGCCGTATTCTTCTTGGCTCGCACTTTAGGCATACTCTACGTGATGAACAACGTCAGCGACGAGAACATTCGTTCGCGCGGATCGGTGCGTCTTGTGGGCACGTCGGTTGTCTTCGTGCTGCTCTTCGTGACCTATCTTGCCCATCTTTTGCTCAAAGACGGCTATGCGTGGCAGGCCGAAACGGGCGAGATCTATATGCAACCTCACAAATATCTGGAAAACCTTCTCCAGATGTGGCCCCTCCTTATTCTATTATTAGCAGGCGTCGGGCTGGTGCTTTTCGGCATCGTCAAGACCGTCGTCTCCAAGACCTACGTGCGGGGAATATGGCCTGCAGGCATCGGAACCGTGCTCACGGTGCTCGTGCTTCTGCTCTGTGCAGGGTGGAACCACACAGCCTACTATCCCTCAACGGCCGACCTTCAGTCGTCGCTGACCATCGCAAATTCCTGTTCGAGCGAGTTCACCTTGCGCACGATGGCCGTTGTCTCCCTGCTCATACCTTTCGTCTTGGCCTATATTGCCTATGCATGGAGGGTGCTCGACGCCAAGAAGATCGACAGGCAGGAGGTCGCTTCCGGTGAAGAACTCTATTAATCTTACTACGTTTTCCTGACGTCAGTCATCGGCAAGAAGCGGAAGGCAGGCGATGCCGTCTTCCACTTCTTGCCGATACATCTAAGGTGTATGGTCCATATATGCCACATGTATCGACCGTACACCTTAGATGTATGAAGCATATAGGGCAGATATCTGGAACTGATTGTACAATTTGCTAATAAACCCTAAAACCGGTTTCGTATGGTTAAAATATCGTAACAGAAGGGAACGTTTCTCCCTTTCGTGCGTAATATAGTTAGACAACCGTCGTGAAGGTGGCTTTTTCTGCCGCTGACACTTCAAGAAGAACGCTTTTAATGTTAGGTTATTATTATAGTTATCATCACCTTCCTGCATTCCTTGGGAAAGGAGTGCAGGGTTCTTTTCTGCCTTTTCAGTCAGCGAAAGGAGCCTTTTCGCACAACGACAGGGAAGACGTCAAGGTGAAGAAGAAAAAAGTTGCGCAGTCGGCGAACGATTTTTCTCCTCGGGTGTATGCTGTTGTGAGAAGGCAAACCGACGTCGACGCCAGCCACGCTCTTCAACTAAAGTATAACCATTAAAACCGCATCAATATGACACGCAGAACCATTCTTGCCGTCGCAGCCCTCGCATTCAGCCTGCAGTCGTGGGCTCAGCAGGCCGAACTCCTCAATCCTAATGTCGTCTTTCTTAACGACTCTGCCCAAGTTGCTGCCCTCTACGGCGAGTGGAATCAATATGTATCCGAGCATCCGGACGACGAAAACGGATGGCGAAACCTTTACTTCGCCTACGAAAGATACCTGATGATTCTCATCCCGGCACGGATTTCTTCTACAGGATCAGACTATCTCACGCAGCACATCTCCCTTTCTAAGGAAATGAATGTGCTCGGCCGTATGGAACAAGCCATCCCCGACACCTACACTTTCAACTGGTGTGCCTATCAGGGAAACTACGCATCTGTCCTTTATTCCGGGCAGAACGGCGAAGACATCGAGCAGCATGCCATCCATTATATGGACCGTGCCATCGAGCTGTTGCCTGAAAACGCCCAGAATTTCGACTATGAAACATGCGCCCGCTATCTCGCTTGTCGCCAAGACCAGGCACGCCTGACTGACGTCTTGCGCAAGTATTACCAGAGCGGCAGGTTCTCTTCTTCCCGTCTGCACTATGATTTCAACGAGCTGCAGGGCATGGACCCCGGCGGTGTCTACCTCGGATCGCAGGAAGGACACATCTTTGGCAAGCTCATCATCCAGCTGGTCATGGGGCTGCATCAGGACAAAATACTCTATTGTGAGAACTTCGCCATGGTTCCTTCCTATCTCAAAGACATCTTCCGCCGTATCGGTCTTTCTGAAGAATTCTTCGCTTCCGATGGCGCATACCAGAAGGAATGGGAGCAGAGCAAGAAGTATGAACTGATTGTCCGGCAAATCTTCTCCCAGTCAAAGCGCCCCGTCTATGTCTCCGGAAGTGACTTTGCCGGCTTGCTTCTGGGGCATGGACTCCCCGAAGACCTGCGCAACTGTCTCTACAACGAAGGCCTGACACTGCGCTATTCGGCCACTCCCTACAACAATATGCAGGTGAAACGCCGCAACGTGGAAGAGCGCTATCTGCTTGACTATCTCCGAATGTCGTTCTCGCCCCAAGACGAACAGAACGAGACCGCGAGCCTTTACGAGCCTGCTTTCATCAGCTCCTTCAATACGGCCATCCTGCTTTCCGACCTGCTGCCTTACTATAAAAAGCACGATTCCTTACGCTTCAGGTGGCTCAACAGCATCTGCAACAGCATCCTTCGGCGTATCACAGACAGTGGAACGGGGGGAATCTTCGGCGCAAATCGTGGCTTTACCATCGACAAAGTTGAGGAAGGAGGCACACACTACGCGGTGCGAGTGACCGGCAAGCCTTTCTTTGATCCCTCAGACAGCAACGAAAGCCTGGCTGAAGGGCGCACGAAAACCATCCTAATCACTGAGCCAGAACAGTAGCCATGCCAATATTTCCCGTTAATATTCAGCAGCAGACCGACGAGCAACTGATGCTCCGCCTCTCGAAAGGCCATCGCAAAAGCTTCGACGAACTCTACCGTCGTTACGCTCGTCGGCTGCAAGGATTCTTCTACAGGTTGCTCGGTGGCGACCAGAACCGGGCCGAGGATGCCACACATGACGTCTTTCTTAGGCTCTATGAAAGCCGGAACCGGTGGCGAGAGGATGGCAATGTGGCCACGTGGATGTTCACTATAGCCTATAATCTCTGCAAGAACACCTACCGACACAATGCCTATGAGGCCGACTTTCTGGCCACTCTCGACAGAGAACCCACAGAAGAACAGCAGATAGAGCTGTCGTTAGACCGCGAGACCCTGCACCAAGCTCTCGAAGAAGTGTTGAAAGGTCTGCCCGATGAGCTTCACCAACTTTTCTCGCTACGCTATGAGGAGGAACTCACAGTGCCCCAGATTGCCACCGTCATGGCTATCCCCGAAGGTACGGTCAAGAGCCGACTCCACAAGACAATGAACATCATTCGCAAACAACTTAAGCAATATGAAGAACAATAACATCACCAACGACGACATCATTCTGATGGCAAAGCAGCTGAAAGACGAGCAGAACGCCGGCATGAAGGCTCCCTGTCCGTTCCCGGCTGACGAAGTGTTCAGCGGCTCATCGGCCAAGGTTCCGGCCGACAGCCCGCTCCTTTCTGCCGGCAAGATGGGACTCTTCCTTGCAGCAGCCAGCCTCATAGGCTTCCTCTTCGGCATCGGAATGCGCCCTTCGGCACCATCGGTCGAGTCGGCCTTGGCCAATGCTACGGCCGTGGAGCACACCGATACAGTGATACGCTACGAAACCATCCGTGACACCATCTACCAGACCCAATACGTGACGGTTGCCCCAGCTTCGGCAAAAGAACTGGGAACGCTGACGGCAAGAAACGACGTTGCAAGTCCCACTGGCGAGCAAACCGGCGATGACGGCGACGCCGAGTCCTACGGATGTTCCGTCGTTTGCGACGAGATTCCCTACGATCTGCTTGCAGCCTATTGAGCTTGGCGGGTGCAGTCTGGAGTCCTTGCAGCCGGCAATGCTCGAATGAAACGGTCTCTGTCGGTAAAAAGATGTTAAAGTTCCGTGCCCGGTCAGTAGCAAATTTCTCCAAATACCCCCTTTTTAATAACTTTGCAATCGGTGACCATCATGTGGAACGAACCGGTCAAGGCTCGCGTACCACGTCCGTACATCTCACGTGTACGCACCATACACGGCAGATGTACGGTCGATATTCCATAGGTGTATGAGGCATACATCTGCCATGTACGGTCAGGAATGGAACGCATGCACCTTGAGCGATGTGCCACTTTTGCCTTACAGACTTTAGGAAACTCTCTTGAAAACGAGAATAAGACAGATGACAACAAGGAAGATTCTTCTGCTGACAGCACTGCTGTCGGCATGTATAGTGTCGCAGGCCCAAGATGGAACGGCCGGAAAAGTGTGGGACGATGTGGCCGTCGGCTGGAGCAATTCCCCTGTGATTAAAGTAACGCATGTGGCGATGTTTGCCGACAGGACGGAGGTTTCCTTGCATGTTGACTACCCACCTCACATGTGGATACGGATGAACGCAAACACGGTTCTTGTGGCTGACGGCCGGCAATATGCCGTGAAGCAAGCCACAGGAATCACCCTTGGCGAGCACTATTATATGCCGGAGAGCGGGAAGACAGACTTTCTTCTGACCTTCGAACCGCTGCCTTCCGGCACGGAAATCTTCGACATGGAAGAACCCGGAGGGTGGGTTCTCCACGGCATCCACAGCACTTCCTATCAGCCGGAAGGCCTTACTGATACCTATTGGCGCAGCGAAGCCACGGGCGAATGGCTCATAGGCTTCGCACGTGAGGCAGTCGTCTGCGGCTGTAAGCTCTACGACATCGTCGGACAGACTGAGAAGAACGGGGTTTATGTGCTGAAAGTCGTCGACAAGACAACCGGCGAACGGTTGCAAATTAGCGTGGGAAGAGAAAAGCATGGCTTGAGGAATATCACGATAGGAGGGGGAAAACCCGTCAAGTGCAGCATGATTACATCGGCAACTTTGCCCGACTATCCCACGAAAGACCTGCGCAAAGGCTTCAAGGACACTGGCTTTCAAATGGCTGACAGCGTGACGTTTATCGGCTGGTATAAAGACATGCACGGGCAGATGTGGCGTGACGGTCGCGAGTTTGAGATAACATATACCAACATCTTCTCCGGCGAACAGGAGAATGTGTTTGCCCCAATTGACTCGCTCGGACGCTTCTCGCTGAAGATACCGCTGCTCAATTCCTCGGAGGTTTTCATCGATTGGCACCGAATACAGATGTGGTCGATGCTGGAACCGGGTGAGACTTACTTCTTCCTTTACGACGGAAAAACCGGGCAACGCTTGTTCATGGGCTCGGACTGTAGGCTGCAAAACGAACTGTTGGCTTACCCACGCGCATGGCTGACACAACGCATCAGCCACAGCGAGCGTGGCAAAGCAGACGTGATGGATTTCAAAATCAAGGTTGACAGCGTGAAGCATGCGGCCGTGAACGAGCTGGAAACACGCCTGCAAGAGCACCCCAACCTCTCGGCAAGGTATGGCGATTACGTGGAGGGAGATTACGATACCAGTCAAGGAGAGTCGCTGATGCAGGCACTTTATGCCGTACCGGAATGGCGTCTTCCCGAACCTTACATGAACTTTGTGACTGACAGTCTGTGGACGAAGGCCCGTCGTCCTTACACGCTCTACCGAGACTTCTCGACTTTCATGGACGACTATCTTGAGCAGATACGGATGACCCGCGAACGTCATGACGGCAACATGACCCTGAATGTGGTGAGGAAACTGGAGCAGGAAGGCAAGCTCTCTGTCACAGAAGCGGAGTGGAATACGCTGAGAGAATATGCCAGGCTCGAGGATGAGATACAAAGTAATCTGCAGAAAGCGCAAGGAAGCGAGGAGGTACAGGCTGTCGTCAATGCCTTCAATGCCAATGATACCGTGGCAGAGGCAACGGCGTTTATCCAGCGCAACATCGGCCTTTTAGAGCAAGAACTGTATACAAAGGAACTGAGAAATACCGCTGATGTCGCAGAGTCGGTGAGTGATGATCGGCAGCTACGCGACATTTACTTGACCCGATACCTGCTGAACTACATTGACGGCACGCGCCAGCCTCTACCAAAGACCTATCTGAAGTATGCCGAAGAGGAAATCAAAATCCCCTCAGCTGTTGAGCAAATAAGGCAGCTCAACGACAAATACATCGCCATACAGCATAGGGACATTTCCACGTCGAAGAGTCTGAAACCGGCTGACGGCGTAGCAGAGATGACCAGTGGCGAGGCCATCCTGCGGAAGATACTTGAGCCTTATCGCGGACATGTCATCCTAATCGACGTATGGGGAACGTGGTGTGCTCCGTGCAAGGAGGCCCTCTCTCACAGTAAGGAAGTATATCAGAGGCTCGCACCCTATGACATGGTGTACCTTTATCTTGCCAATCGGTCGGAAGATGCCTCTTGGCGACAGGTCATCAAGGAATACGATCTCACGGGCGACAATATCGCACATTACAACCTTCCCATAGACCAGCAGACGGCCATTGAGCACTTCCTGAAGGTGACTGGCTTCCCGTCTTACCGGCTTGTCGATGCCGAGGGCAACATACTCGATGTCAATGCCGACCCAAGCGACCTTGAAGGTCTGGCACGATTGGTGGAACAGTTGACGGGAAAAACGGCGGAATAGCCGTTGAGTGGCATGGTCTCTGCCCGTTTGTCGTTATGATGCCCACGGAAAACACAGAAGAATTTGCTGGAGCTTGTATGGCGATGTGCTGAAGAAGATGCACATGCCACGGCCGTATATCTCACGTGTACACACCATACACGGCAGATGTACGGTCGATATTCCATAGGTGTATGGAGCATACATCTATGGTGTACAGAGGAGAGAGCAAGGGATGTCCTGAGAAAAGAAGCGGGCTGCTCTGCATGAATGGCAGGGCAGCCCGTCGTGACGGATAAGGCATGCGGAGCTGACGGCTTAGCTTCCGCCCGATATGACGATAAGACTGAGTCCGGCAATGAAGAGGATGAACATCAGCGTCAGCAGGCGGTTGACTTCACGTCCGCCACCCTTGAACTCCTTCCAGATGAACACTCCCCACGCCGCGGCTATCATTGGTGCGCCTTGACCGAGTGCATAGGAGACGGCAGCTCCGGCCTTTCCGGCACAGATATAGCTGAGCAATGTGCCAAGTCCCCACACAAAACCGCCGAGCACGCCTACGCAATGGGTGCTGAGTGAGCCCTTGAAATAGGTGCTATAGCTGACAGGCTCGCCCACAAACGGACGGCGCATGACATAGGTGTTGAAGACAAAATTGCTGACAAAGATGCCAAGGGCGAAGATAAAGAACGCAGTGTAGGGCGTGGCTTTGCCTTCTGCTGGGTGGGCAAAGTCGCTGAGATCCATGGCAGCAGCTACGAAACGATAGAACAGCGACATCAGTATACCGGCAATGATGGCAATGACGATGCCTTTCTTCTTGTGGCTGTCGTCAGACTTCTGGGCCTTGGCTGCAGCCATTCCGTTGAAGATGATGGCCAACACCACTAAGGCTACACCGGCAAAAAGAGTAACAGGGTCGCCCTTCGGAGCAAAGAAATAAGTGTTGAAGACTCCGAGAACAAGGGCCAGACCCACACCAATGGGGAAGGCTACCGACATGCCTGCCAGCGAGACTGAGGTGGAAAGCAGGATGTTGGAGGCATTGAAGATCACGCCACCCAGCAGCGCACTCAAGAAGGCTGCTGGCGCAAGCTGCTGTAAGTCGGCCACGAAGCCGCGGCCTTCGCTGCCGTGACTGCCCAGCGTAAAGCCCATTAAGAGCGAGAACAGAACGATGCCTATGACATAGTCCCAATAGAACAACTCGTAACGCCAGTTCTTGGCGGCCAGCTTCTGGGTGTTTCCCCAGGAACCCCAGCACAACATCGTGACCACGCAGAGCACGACGGCAAGGAAATAACTGTTGACAATAAACATAGTTTCTTATTTTTAATGGTTGAGATTGATTTCTTTTCGATAGGGCAATGACTGCTGGGCACCCTTGCGCGAGACAGTGATCGAGGAGGCTTTGCAGGCGAAGTCGGCCGCTTCGGCCATCGTTTTTCCTTCGGAAAGAGCCGTACAGAGGGCTCCACAGAAGGTGTCTCCGGCTGCCGTTGTGTCGACTACATGGGCAGGATAGGAGGCTATCAGCCTGATTTCTCCATCCTCCATCAGCGATGCTCCTTGGCTTCCCATGGTGATGATGGTGTTGTTGATGCCCATCGTTCTTAACCGTTCAATGGCTGATTGGGCCGAAGATAGGTCGCCGACGGCAATGCCGCTGATGCTTTCAGCTTCGGTTTGGTTGGGAATAAGCAGGTCGACATGCTGCAGCAGTTCAAGAGGTAAGGGCGTCTTTGGTGCCGGAGCAGGGTTGAGAACGATAAGGGCTCCGTGCTGCTTTCCTAAGCGTGCTGCCTCGGTAAGGGCAGGTATCGGGGTCTCAAGCTGCATCAATATGATCGACGCCTGGCTGAACACGTCGGCAGACTGGTGGATGTCCTCGGGCGAAAGCAGCCCGTTCGCACCGCTGTCTACGATGATGGTATTCTCGCCTTTGGCATCAACCGTGATGACGGCAATGCCTGTTGGCTGCTGCTCTGATCGAGTGATATGGGTCGTGTCGACGCCCTCTTTCTCCAAGTGTTCAAGTCCTTGTTGCCCATATGCGTCGCGACCCATGCAGGCAACGAAGGCCACATCGCCTCCCAAACGGGCTGCAGCTACGGCTTGATTGGCTCCTTTTCCGCCGAAATTGGCCATGAAACCATGTCCGATGAGGGTCTCTCCCGGGCGAGGATGGCGGTCGGTTGAGATGACAAGGTCGGTGTTGAAGCTGCCGACTACAACGATTTTCTTCTTTCTTTCCATACCTTTCTAATTATAAGCAATTATCTTACGGGCGTTGATTTTCGCGTCTTCGTGCGGATTCAGCAATCGGAAAGTGACGGTATGATGCCCCTTTTCGAGGTCGTAGTTCCAGTAAATAGCATCAGCCGAGCGACGAAGGAAGGCGACGGGAAGCGTCATGATGCGGTCGATATGCCCGTCAACTGTGACTTCCAGCTGCGCTTCATAGTCCTTGTCGGCACACGAAACTTGGCCGTAAACGGCAATGGCGTGGCCGTCAAAGGACAGGGTTGCCGACGTGAGTTCCCGGTCTTTGTCAAGCAGAAAGGGATGCAATCCCGTGAATCCCTGTTCGAGTCTTACGGCTCTTGGCTGCTGAATCTTGATAGTAACCGTCTCATCATCGACGGTTCCTCCATTGCGTTCAACCTCTTCAAGGGCCAGTCTGTACACGATATCGGTGGCCTTGCTGAGCGACATGTCTGTATAGGCAAGGTTGCGATCCTCGACCTCTCTCAGGTTGGGCATCCACGATTCTGGGAGATGACTGTAGCCCATCATGGTGGCTAAGATGCCCCCTGCCGTCGACGGATTGCAGTCAGAATCCTGACCACAACGAGTGGCAATCTCGAGAGTCCTGCCGAAATCGCCGTGTCCATAGAGCAGTCCTATGGCGACATAGGCCGAGTTCATCGTCGCATCGATATTCCCTGGTTCGATGGTCAGTTCGGGACATCCCACATCTTCGGCCCATTTCTCGTTGTAAAGTCTCCATGCCCGTTTCCAATCTTTGGGATCTTCATGGTACCATTTCAGTACGTCGCTGAGGCATTGATGGAACTTACTACGCTGAGGAATGGTCTTCAACGCCTGAGTAACGATGGTCTCGATGTTGCTGTATACAAAGGAAAGTGAATACATTGCGCCAACAAATATGCCCCCATACCAGCCGTCTCCATAGTTCATTATGTGGCCGATCTTGTCGCTAATCCTTGATGCTTCGTTTGGCATTCCTGGTGTCATAAGGCCAGCATAGTCACTTTCAATCTGGTAATCGATACAATCGGCGTGCGGGTTGTTTTTCCAATAACCCGAAGATGGGGGCATGATGCCCTGCTGAATGTTGTATCGTCCGGCTTGGTTGGCATGCCAAAGCGGGTATTTTGCATAGGCAAAAGCGGTGGCGAAAGAGTCGACTGGCGCATCAAGACCGAGACGGTTGAACACGTCGACGAAGGTCAAATCCATGTAGATGTCGTCGTAGAGTCCCGGAACTTTGTCATAGAAATACTGCAGATGGTGCTCGGGGTAGGCGATGTTGATGCTGTCATCTATCATGATTCCACGGTAGCAGAACTCCGTAGGTCCGCCATATGCGCAGCCGATAGTTTGCCCAGCCCATCCGCCTCTGATCTTATCTTTGAGGACTGTCTTGCTGAGTGTGATGCGCTTTCCTTGCTGTTCTTGCACGGGAAGGCGGTCTTTCCACTGCATAATGCCTGTGGAAACGGGCAGCAAGGGCAGGGTAGGAAGCCATGATGTGTAGCTTGTTCCGGCCTGACCGGCACTGGCAAAGTCGCAGAGCGTGAGCTGGTGTCCCTTGCTGTCGGTAGCCTTGACCAGCAGATAGGGTTGCGGCCATGGGCATGCTGACGGGTCGAGTGGCTCGGTTTCAATAGAAGAGAGTTCAAGAGAGGGTAGGGAGTCGGTCGTGAGGGGTTCGAATCGCTGGTCGCAAGTCAGCAGAATCGGCCCGAGATAGATGGCTGTTCTCCCGTGGAGTTCGCGGTCGCCCTGCCAGTAATGAAGGCTGAAGTCGAAGCTGATGTCTATCTGGTCGTTGTCACGGATGTCGTGCATCGTGTAGTAAGTGCCTGCACACACGTCTTTCATAGGCTTCCCGTTTAGGGTAAGAATGGTCTCTTTCGACCATGCGGGAATGCGCAAGCAAAGGGTCTTGATGGCTTTTCCTGTTGAGAATTGCAGGTGGATGTCCTTGTCAAAGGGATAGTTTCCGGTCTGCAACACGCTGACTTCTCCGCCGTCATGGTCGATGGTTGTGGATGACTCGCCATAGTAGTTGACGGTGAGAATCTTGTCGTTGCTGGTGACGGCCCATTGTCCAATCATTCCAAAACCGCGTGGTCCGTTCACCGAGCAGCAGTTCAGTTCGGGACTTCCGGCAACGGATTGAAAGACGATGTCGTGAGCACTTGCCTTCTTGTCGCCCAGCATTGGCGTGTTGTAGGTGAAGCTGCGTCCGGAAGGATGCTGTGCTCCCAGGAACGCATTCCATGTAGACAGTTCCAGTTCGTCGGCCACTTTAGGGTCGTGAGTCAGGCTGAGCATGTCGATTGTCAGTGCCATCCAGGCGATGGTGCAGCAGGTTTCTATGGCACGAGTGTCGTAGGGATTGCCGCAGGCTGCTTCGCCTGACGAGAAACCTCCGGTGTTGTGGCGGTCGTATTCGGCGATGCTTCTCCAGATGTTTTCAAAGGCTTTCCGGTAGGTCTCGTCGCCACTGATGTCGTACATCTCGCGGATTGTCTCGACGGCATGCAGGCATTCCCAGCGTCGGCGCTTCATCTTGTAGAACGGAACTCCCTCAAGACCGCTGCGGAAGTAGTCGCCTCCTTGTTCGGAAGCGAACGTGTGCAGCGTCTTTTCGACCATCTTCATATAGCGTTCCTCGCGCGAACAGTGATTGTATAGCAGGGCGAAGATGTGGCCGACGGCTGCGTCGGTACCGTCTTTTGCCTCGTCAAGGTCGTGGCCGTTGACGCAGAAATACTGGTACAGACAGTCGGCTGCTTTGCGTAAGACCTGCAGAGCCTGCTCGTCATGGGTGGCTTTATACCAGTAGAAGAGCCCCAGCATGTTGTGGTAATGGGCCCAGACGTCCCATGTCTTTCCGTGTCCGGGAGCCATGCCTGCCAGCTTTTTCTCGTCGGACCACACGCCGAGATAGCCGTCGGAGTCTTGCGCTTCAGCCAGTCTTCCGACCACATAGTCGACGGCTTGTCTCAATCGTTCGTCGGGTTGCATGGCGTAGGCAAGGGCCGCACTCGTCAGGTATTTACCCGAGAACTCACCATACCAAGGCACAATAGGCTGGTGAGATGCGTTGCGCCTGAAGTACATTTCTGTCATGCCCGGATTGGCAAAAGGAGCCTGCAACAGCCAGTTCTGCAGGTTGGCTTCATAGCGTTCGCCCATGGCTCCTCGCAGCGTCATCCTCGCCGTTTGGGCTTTAGCCGGGGCGTGGCAGGAAAGAAAGATACTGGCAAAAAGCCCCAGGGCGTACAACAAGTGGAATGCAGGCCGATGGGAATGCTGTGTGGTCGATGGTTTTTCCATAAGTTTCAGGTATCTGATCGTATAGTATGTCGCAGAACAAGCGGAGCATGTTCACGAGGCTAACATTGCTGCAAATTTACTATTATTTTTGCGATGAGCCAAATAATTGGCCATAACTTTTCGCAGTAAATCGTCCGTTCTCCGCCTTTCCACGTTCCCGTCTTCCTGAGAAAGCTATCCTTTCACCCCGAGAAGTCTATGGGTTAAGGGTGAGAAAGCTAAGGTTTATTGTTCATAAGTCATAGACTTCTCGGGCTAAACTCTTAGCTTTCTCGGCAGCCTCTGTGCAGGAAATCCGTAAAATAACATAAAATTCACACGGACAAGTGTACGGCATAGGGGAATTTTACTTACCTTTGCATCAGGACAATGACGGCACCGGCCGGCTGCAACGGCGAGGCATTGCCTCGTAAACGGGCAGACTTCGGGGGTGCCTGAAGGAATGAAAACTTATCAATAGGGCAGAAACACAAATCAAACAACAACAGTAACAACATGGAAGTAATTCAGAGTTTCACCATCGACCACACCAAGTTGAAGCCGGGCATCTATGTGTCAAGACAAGACAAGGGCTTCACAACGTTTGACCTTCGTATCACAGAACCCAACGAAGAGCCGGCTGTCGCCCCCGCAGCCATGCACAGTATGGAGCATCTGATGGCCACTTGGTTCCGTAACTCGGCGGTGAAAGACGACGTCGTGTATGTCGGTCCTATGGGGTGTCTGACAGGCATGTACCTCATCATGACGGGAGATTATTCCGTGGAAGACATCCGCGAGCTGACTATTCAGTGCCTGGAATGGATGCTAACCCAGCAGGAAGTGCCCGCCACAAGGCCGGAAGCCTGCGGTAACTATCTGCTTCATGACCTGCCAATGTGCAAGTGGGAGAGCAGAAGATACCTGGATCGTCTGAGGAATGATTTCCATAGCGAGTATGCCAAGCTCCATATAACCCTGGACGACGGCAGGGTCTTTGCCGACGCATAGGAGGAAAACAGGCTGGATCGTCCGTGTGAACGGCACCAAGTTGCAACCAACGAAAAGAAGAAATCAATGAGAATAACAGAAAAAGACCGCGAATTTATGCGCGAGGCCATCAGACTGGCCAATGAGAGTGTAAAGCAGGGTGGAGGTCCTTTCGGCGCCGTCATAGTGAAAGACGGGAAAATAGTGGCGGGCAGTGCAAACAGTGTCACCATTGACAAAGACCCGACAGCACATGCAGAGGTGAACACCATCAGGAAGGCCTGCCATGAGTTAGGCACATTCGACCTCTCAGGGTGCACCATCTATACCTCGTGTGAGCCCTGCCCGATGTGTCTCGGAGCCATATATTGGGCTCATATCAGCCGTATCTACTATGGAAACACCCGGAAAGATGCCCGTGACATCGACTTCGCCGACGACTTTATTTACGAAGAACTGGACCGTCCGATGGACGAACGCACCGTGCCTATTATCCCGATGTTGCGCGATGAAGCGTTGCAGTCGTTCCGGCTGTGGGCGGAAAAGGACGACAAAACAGAATATTAGAATGCCGATGATTGCAGAAAAGACTTATATATCATGAACAAGAAATCCATCATCACCGCACTGTTTGCCCTTGTTGCAATGGCAGGGCAGGGGCAAACAGAAACTTCGGCTTTGATTCGTGGTCGCATCATCAACGTACCGAAAGGACATGAAGACCGGCTGACCATTCATTACACGGAACCTCTGCAAACGATGAGTTCTGATGAAGTTCCATTGCAACTTGACAGTCTTGGACGCTTCGAGGTGGAAGTGCCTCTGCTGGATACTGCTCCCGTCACTCTCGTATGGGCACATCTTTTGCTGTCGCCAGGAGAAATATACGACGTGGAAATGGATGGTGGTACAGGTAATGTCATTGTCAAGGGCAAGGATGCACAACTTAGCAACGAAGTCATTGCCCATCAGCCCTCAGTATGCACTTGGGATATGGACTGGATGAAGGCACAGACGGACGCTGTCGTAATTGATGAAGCCGAGAAAGAACTGAAACGACTGCAAGCCGCCAACGACTCTATCTACAAAAGCAATCCCACGCTTTCGCAAGGCTGGCGAGACTATGCCAACGCTCGCGCCGCCAGCAGCATTGCCAAATATCTTGTGCAGAGGCGCTATGTCGATGCCACGGTGCGCCAGTCAACTGACGGAAAACTATGGCAGTGTCTCCACGACCATTTCATCTGCCAACTCCCCCAGCCCTATACACTCATTCAAGACGAGTTGGGTTACATTGTCATGAACTACACAATGGAACTCGTTGCCCCCCGCTTTCGCAAGGGTTTCAACCTGCGGAGCATCGACACTGCTATCAGCATCGCCCTTGAACAGCATGCCGATGGAACCATCGGCCGAGGCGAAGCATACGCCGACAGCTTGCGCACACTCCGCACCTTGCTGCAAGACTATAAGACACTGACGAACAACAATGCGGCCGATTCCGTTCTGAAAAATCATCCTTTTGCGCTGACCGTTCCGCATTACTTTTCCGATGCATACTTATCGGGACTGCTGACGGATGGTGCCGTCGGAGAGCGCGAAACTATGGAAGACATAGAACGCTTGAAAGACTTCGACATGCCTGAGGAAATCCGCGACTATGCCCGTGCCGTACTACTCTACACCCAAATAGAGCAATACCATGCTCCCTTAAAGTCACCCCTCTTTAACCTTGTAGCGGAAGTCAAGAACGACTATTTGCGCAATATTATCACATCGACCAATGAACGGTATCATACTTTGGCTCTCCGCAGCGATTACGAATCAAGCCTAATGCCAAACGAGCCACTTGAAGGTCTTACCGACGGTAAGGAAATCTTCGACAAAATCATCGCTCCCTACCGTGGGCGCATAGTCTTCGTCGACTTCTGGGGAACGTGGTGCGGCCCCTGCAAAATGGGCTTAAAGAACTTTACCCACCCTCTGCATCAAGCCCTCAGCGACCTGCCTGTCACTTACCTTTATCTGTGTAATGGCAGTAAAACGGAGGCTTGGCGTAGCACGATTGCAGAGTATAAACTCACAGGTGAGCACCTCGTCCATTACAACCTCCCTGCCGTTCAGCAAAGTTCCGTCGAGAAATATCTGCACGTAAGCCACTTCCCGACCTACATTATCTTTGACCAAGAGGGGCAACGAGTTACAACAGAAGATAGCGAGCCAAAGCCATATAACCCAGAGTCTGTCCGTAGAATGATGCAAGAAATAATCAATAGGAAATGAACAAGAAAACCATCATCATCACCGCACTGTTTGCCCTTGTTGCAATGGCGGGACAGGCACAAGAGATTAAGATGAACGAATCAACGTTCAGCGACTATCTACCTCTGCTTAATGCAAAGGGCTATATGGCCTACAGCTTCAACACAAAGAAGTTTAAAGGCGTTGAAGTCGAGCCTGTAGTAATGGAATATGTAAAAGGTGAAGAATTCATGTGGGATTGTTTTTTTAGGTTTACAAGTGATTGCAGCACAGTGGTTTACGTAAAATACTCAAAGTTGAAAGGTGCAAAAAAGTGCAATCAAGAAAAAGGGCAAATCGATGAGTTTTGCAGAGCAAAACCAGCCTTCAAAAGAGAGAAAGATTTAACAATTCATTAAGATTATTTAACTTTTGATTTTGAAGCATTTTTGCCGTTTGCCAAGTCTGGTTGACATCGGTGGCTCATTTTTTTTGCTTCGCAGATGGCTCGAAAATCGGCAAAAATCAGGGTTCTTGTACCGTTATTGTATCTCGGACGCTCTAAGTGGCTGGGATTCAGTGGCGGTTAATAATTCAAAGTCAGCGAAGAAGAAGAAAAGGACAGTCAGATGTGCCAATATCTATGGCTCATCTGAGAGAAGATTTTTCAGTTATAATGCTGGAATTAGTCAGAATGGACTCGTAATTTGTTAAAAAAGCAACCTAAATATTTCTTTCTTGGCAAAATGTTTTGATGTTTGACAAAAAAGATATAATTTTGCAGCGACAAACAAAGATATGACAGCAACGGAAGCTATATTGAATTACGCAGTGGCACAAGGTGGTATCTTCCATCGGAAGGACCTGTTGCGTGAAGTTGCCCGCCAGCAGACGGGCATCAAGGGCAGTGCGCTAACCCTCCAGATTAACCGGATGCTTGCATCTGGCTCACTTCGTAGGGTTGGTTACGGTGTGTATAAATTGGCTCTTGATAGTCTGCCAGAATTCGTATATCAGCCATCAGAGAAGGAGAAGGACATCTTTTTGAGACTAAAGCAGAAGTTCCCACTCCTTGATATGTGCATCTGGAGTCCACGGGTGCTTGCCTCGTTCATGCTCCATGTGCCAAACATCGGCTATGTTTTCGTGGATGTGGAGAAAGACGGTATGGAAACGGTATTTCATGCCTTGCAGGAGATGGAACTTGGCAGAAACATACTCCTGTCACCGTCACCCATAGACTGCGACCGCTATCTGACGGGGACTGATGCCATAGTGGTACGCCAACTGATAGGTCAGTCGCCATTGACCATCGTGGATGGCTGCCAAGTGCCGCGTATAGAGAAAATCCTTGTGGATGCCATTGGCGACAACGAACTGCTGTTCGCCAGCGGTTCCGAGATATACAATATATATGAGTATGCGCGTGAGAGGAATCATGTCAACATGAGAAAACTGTTGAGATATGCCTCCCGCCGCAACAGAAAAGAGAAAGTTGAACATATCATATACACAATAGACCATGATCAATCCCAAGAGTAGAAGCCTTGAATGGATAACCGAATCTGCCCGCCAAATGGGTGTCCACGACATTGCATTGGTTGAAAAGACCATCCATCCGTGCCTTTTCGCTGCTTGAAGCACTGGCCCGTTCAGGCTGTCCTTTCATCTTCAAGGGTGGCAGTTCGCTGATGCTTCACCTGAACACCAGCAAACGATTGTCAATAGACATAGACATCATCTGTCCTCCAGGAACCGCCATAGAAGACTACCTCAGCCAGTATGCCGAAGAATACGGCTTTGGCAAAGTGGAACTCGTGGAGCGCATATCGCGCACAGATGTCCCAAAGCAATACGCCAAGTTTTACTACGAAGTGAGCTATCCCGGTAAGGGTGGACAGGACAAGATTCTGCTTGACGTGCTCTTCGAGGAAACGCACTATTCGCAGATTGTGCCGCTGCCCATACTGAGTCCGTTGCTGATGACAGACGAGCCTCTTGTCACGGTCAGTCTGCCGAGCCATGGGGATTTGTTGGGCGACAAACTGACGGCTTTTGCTCCGCACACGACGGGCATCCCATTCTTCAAAGGACAGAA
This sequence comes from Prevotella sp., assembly GCA_017469955.1. GTDB lineage: Bacteria > Bacteroidota > Bacteroidia > Bacteroidales > Bacteroidaceae > Prevotella. The sequence continues at coordinate 3,067 of JAFUFJ010000020.1, read as the reverse complement.
GAAATGTACGATGGAGATTATCAAACAGCTCTTTGACGTTGCCTCGCTGTTCGATATCACGAACGACCTGACCGTCACCCGTCAGACCTTCCTGAAGTTTGCCAAGGTGGAACTGCAATATCGCAACCTGCCATCAGAGGACATCCAGCAGGTGCTTGACGACATATACTAGACTGCCATCACCATCTGTATGCGCGGCTTGACGAATCCAGAGGAATACAAACTCCTGCAAGATGGCATTAGTCGTATTGGCAATTTCATTCATAGCGAGAAGTACGCCTTGGATTCTGCCATCATCAATGCAGCCAAAGTGGCATACCTCAGCCGACTTTTGGAGAAGGGGATTAACGAGATACGGCACTATACACCTGACGATATAGGTATGTTGGCATCACAGACTCTTCAACTCCCTATGCCCACCAAACTCAACAAACTTAAGAAGACACATCCCGAGACGTTCTTCTATCTAAACGAGATTCAACTGATTGGATAGATAGGCTATAACCGTTTAACTTCTCTATTCCTGCTGAACCCAGTACTTTGCGGAGAATGGTATTTGGGGTGATACCATGATACAGCGCAAGCCCTTTTCTTCTATTCTCATTGCACAGAGGAAGAAAGGCGAATAGTGTCTGGGGGTTTAGACGCTTTCGCCTGTCCTGTCAATAGCATCGCTGCAGGCGCAGAGTCTCAACAAACAGATGTCGATAATGAGAAAAACTTCTCAGGGCATGAAGTATCTCTTCATCTTTTTTCCACAAAGTGTGCAGCAATTCCAGTAATTAGGGTTAGATTAGAGCAAAAACTCTCCATTTTTTATTCTTTTAACAACATTTTTTCTGTTGAATAAACACTAATTTGTTTGGTTGAATCAAATAAAAAGCCTATCTTTGCACCAAAATCAACAGAAAATAATGTTCAAACGAACTAAAACAATTGAAATATGGAGAAACTTACAAGCAAAGAAGAGGAAGTGATGGAACTGATTTGGCAACTTGGCCAGTGTGCCCCAAAGGATGTTTCATCGCTCTATCCCGAACCGCAGCCCAGCGCAAATGCTATTGCACAGGTATTTCAGGCACTGGAGAAGAAAGGCTACCTGGCACATGAACCGAAAGGACGCGGCTTTGTCTATCGTCCTATCGTGGACAAGCAGGCATACGGACGAGGCAGGCTGTCGAGCGTCATCAATCGCTTTTTTAATGACTCGTACATGAGCGTCGTGTCGGCACTGATGCAGGAGGACAAAGTAACCGAGGCAGATTTGCTGCAATATCTGGCAGACTTAAAACGTAAGGAGGGCTGACGCATGGCTACATTCATTATCTACGCCATCCGTTGGGCGGTAACGCTTACGCTGCTCTACTCGCTCTATAGGCTATTGCTCCGGCGCGAGACGTTCCACCGTCTGAATCGTGCCGTTCTGCTGGTAATCCTTGTGGTGATATAAGATTCAAGAAGGATTTGTTATTGGAGCCTCAATGGCTGTGGAGGAAGAGGGCAAAATCCAAATAGAAGAATATGGGTTCTCCTCAAATGAAAAGTGCATAGACTTTAATTCATTTTCAAAACAGGAATTGATGTTCAATGAAACTGAAAAGATACAAGGAAGACGAGATTATATGGCATTAAAACAAGGTGGTAATGTTTACCTCATTATCGATACTGATGAAATACCTATTCTAGATGTAGCTTTAATCGATGAAGGATATGGAGAAATAGTGAATAACAATACTCCACTTTCATTATTCAAGAGGAAGAAAGTAGCGCATCAGTATTTAAGAGGCTACATAGGATTCCATCTTTGGAAATCAGAAGGAATTGACGATGAGAAAGAATCTGCTCACTCATATATTTCTGGTTTCAATAGTGAAAACATGCAGATAATGAGAAGCAACAAGATGGATCGAATGCCAAGAGCAAGAAAAATACTCATCCTTCACTGCGGAGAACCATCAAAGCAAAATGAGGACATACAAGAGATTGAAAATATGCTTAGGTTTGGTTTTGGCCGCTGGAATGAATTGATGACATATCCTTTCCCATTTAAGTTTTTGCAGGAATATCTTGATGATGCCTGTGAGATGGCATTTAGTAAACACTGGAATGAAATAATATATAAACTGTCATAATTATGAAGAAGGTATTGTTCGTATTTTTATTAACGATTTCTCTGGGAGTTTCTGCACAGAGTCATCGGTATTATTGTGAAGTTAAAGGAATAGAAAAGAGTTTGTCGTCGGGTTTGAAAATCATCTTTGATTTTGGCAATAGTCAGTCCTACAATGCATGGGGTAACTTAAGAAGTAAGTTGAAATTTGTTGATGATGAGGGAAAAGAGATTGAGTTTAACAGTATGGTAGATGCTGCTAATTATATGGTTGATCGTGGGTGGAATTTCCAACAGGCATATTCTTCATTGTATAGTGGCTCGCCCATTATACATTGGATATTCTATAAAGATGCAGAGAGCTTTGAAAAAGCTAGAGAGGGGATTATGACGAAAGAAGACTACGACAAGCAGAAAAAATAAGTGTAGCGTCAGAACTATATTATCGTATAATATTGGGTAAGAAAAAAATATCAATACATGGACCTTTTCATACCTCAACAACGGTACAAATGCATGGCGGCGATTCGGTCGAAAGATACGAAGCCAGAGATGATTGTGCGTCGTGGGTTGTGGAAACGGGGATTCCGATATAGGCTGAATCATAAGCGACTGCCGGGGTATCCTGACTTGGTGCTTCGCAAATACCGTACTTGTATATTTGTGAACGGGTGCTTTTGGCATGGGCACGGGGTGGCGATGCCACCGGTTCAAGGTGAGGGGCTCATGGTTAATAGTTCTGCGTGCTGCAAGATTCCGAAAACGAATAGGGAGTTCTAGGTGGCGAAGATATGGAAGAACTAGGAACGGGCCTATGCGCGCGTATGTAATTATGGTACGCGCGTATATGCTTGTATGTATGTGCATGCACAGCCGCAGGCATGCGCCTTTATGTCCCTTTCCGGTGTCATCCTTCCGGAATGTTGCTGTTCCTGCGCCCCCGCTTTTCTTCTTCTT
>JAFUFJ010000019.1 GCA_017469955.1 Prevotella sp. | reverse complement strand
GGACAAGCTCAGTGTTGTCCTCGGCTGCATTCAGCTCTGCCACCTGGGTTCCTTCACCAAATACCTCCGTAATCTGCTCCTCTGTCAGGTCGAATGGTACGCAAAGTGTGTTCCATGTGTCAGCTACCGTAGAGCGCTTCAGCACAACTGTCTTCACCTCTCCGGCGTTCTCAATCACTGGAGTGTTGTCAGCATTCTCGTCTAATACCGGTGCAAGACCAAGACTAAGCAGACGGAAGTTGTCCAAAACTACCCAGTCACCTCCAGGAGCATTCTCACGTTCCTTCATCACACCGATAACCAGTTTGCCGTCAACACCTACCTCAACTTCTACAGCATTGCCACCATAGAGACCGAGTTCAAACAGCTCTGTGGCCTGGTCACATCCATCAGGAAACTCGCCAACCGTGCTCGTTCTGCACAAGCCTGGTGCCTGATCAAGACCTGTAAGGATGTTGGGAAGCAGCGCAGTTGCCTCGTCTGCTGCGGCAGAATAGGCCTCATCATAGGCACCTGCATAAGCATACAGGCGGGCAAACGATACGGGATTCTCGGCGTTAGCTGCCTGATTCTCAAATGTTCCGTCACGATAGTAACCCTGAACGGTCACAAGATATTTGCCAGGTTTCAGACCATTCAGCTCCTGATAAGCATTGGTCTTGTCGCCTCCATTCCAGTTTTCAAGAGCAAAGTCAGGGTTCTGATCACCCCAACGGCTTGTTCCTTTCCACAAGTCAGTTTCCCATTTTGTGGCACTTGCACCCTTAATCATATAAGAAGCATCCACGGGATTATTGGCAGAAGCCTTAGCCAACAGGGCGTCACGGTCGGCCTTTGTCACAAGGATCCATTGAGCATCCTCGTCGTCAAGGTTGGTCTCCCAGCATCCAACAGTGTTGAAACGTTTGGCACCAGTGTCGGTATTTGCGTTCGGGTTGAAGGCCATTCCTTGCTCTTTATTGCTCTGATGTACGATGTTATAGACATTGGTCTTGCCTTCAACTGGCTTGAAGAACCACACGTGCTGCTCGCCAGTGTCGACATAACCGTTAGGATTCGTGTACTTTCCACCGCTGGTAAGTGTGAGGTTATGGAATACATATCCGTCGCCATTTGCCTCAAGTGTCACCAACAAACCTGGCATTCCAAGGGCTGAATGGGTACCCCAATCGGAACCATGTTGGAAGAACATTTTGCGACCTACGTTATAGAAATAGTACTCACCGCGGTCGGTTGGCTCGTTGCCTGCAAAGGTTGCATCGAGAGTTTCCATGCCGTTGATGCGACGAGCGACTCTCAAAGCTTCGAGGATGCGTGTGAGTTCACCGGGTTCTGTTCCTGTCTTTACGAACTCTTCGGCCTCGGCAGTGTCGATGTTTTCTTGCTTTGCAAAGACGATTGTCTTCTCAAGGTTGGTGTCGTCGACAGCCTTTGCTGCTGCAAGTGCATCTTTCAGTGCGGAAGTTACGGCAACAAGCTCGTCGATATCTGTCGACGAAAGTGCTGCTTTTGCGTTGGCAAGTGCGGTGTCGAAGTTGCTCTGAAGAATGTCAGTTGTGTTACCTTTGAACTCCTCAGCTTGCGTGATAGCAGCCTCTAATGCGGCAATATACTCGGAGACATCGATCGCTACTTCTCCAAGATAAGTCAAACGGAACTTGTCTGCAAGTACCCATGCTCTTCCGTTGGCATTTTCGACTTTTACGCCGACTTTCAGTGTACCGTCGATGACAGTGACGGGAACTTCCACATAGAAGGCATTGTCATCAAACTGAACAGTATAAGCAAACTGGTTGACTCCGTCAATGACATATGTGCCGTCAAGGTCCTTAGAATGGAAATGAGCTTGTGGCCCATCGCCGTTCCAAGAGTAGACTGAAGGCAGTGCTACCTGCTCGTCGTTGGCGAAAAGGAATCCGTGGTTCTCCAGGGTTCCTGCCAGATAAGCTTTTAAATCGTCGACATTCATGTCGCCTCCTGCTGTGGGACTATAGGTAGCTCGGGCAGAAAGAACGTACTTACCGTTCGGTACTTCAAGGGTTTGAGTAAAAGACATGTTGGTGAGACCCCAAGTTTCGAATACAGAGTTCACTGTGTTATCGCCACCCCAACGTCCAGCTTGCCAGCTTCTATTGCTTGAACCTGCGAGCGTCCAGTATTGCTCTTTTCGGGTGTCTTCATTTGAGAACTCGTTGGCACGGATGAGCCATGAGGCGTCTTTAGGATCGTTTTCTGTAGCGGTTTGCATGTAGGCCAGGCGGTTTTCGCGGGTGACAATCTGCCATGTGTGGCGTTCTGCAACGTCGTTACGGATCAGTTTGAACTCGGGAGATGGTGTTGCATGCAGGTAGTCTCCGTTGTAACGAATACGATAAGCGTTGCTGACGCCTTCCACTTCGGCTGGTTCGAAGGTCCATGCTGTTACGCCGTCACCGGTGTCGAGATACCAGTTTCCGCCGTTCATGCTGTTGTTGTGTCCGAATTTCGGGTCGATCTGCCAGCCGTCACCGTTGGCAATCAACTTCACGTCGAAACCGACTGCCCCCAGCTCTCCACGGGTATTCCAGTCACCGTTGAAACGGTTGTTCTCTTGCAGCCACATGTTACTCTCCACGTTGTAGAGGTAATACTCGTCACCTGCGGCCACTACTGAGCCTTGATAGGGCGAGGTTTGGGCTGAGACATTTGCTGCTCCTGCGAGGAGTGCGAATGCCATTGCGATTGTAGATTTCACTTTCATTGTCTTTTGTTTTGTGATGTTAATATTAAAATGTTTATTGTTGCTTTCTTTTCTTGTCTGCCTTATTTTTATGCTTTCAAAGCTACAAAGTTATAGAAAAATAAGTGGAAAACTATCTTTTTAACATGTTTTTTTACTATTTTGGGGCAAAATAATTCTGTTTTTGCCAAAAATCACGTCTTTCGGGGCGAAAAATGCGGCCGAAAACTTGCCCCTTTACGGGGAAAAGCGTACTTTTGCATCGTGAACAAGAAGACTGGAAAACCTGCTTTGACGGGCCTTTTCGTAGGCTCGTTCGATCCCTTTACGATCGGCCACGAGGCCATTGTAAGGCGGGCTTTGCCCCTGTTCGACCGCTTGGTGATAGGCATTGGGGTGAATCCCGCGAAGCAATGTTCCCAGCCTGCGAGCCTCAGGCGCGACGCCATTGCCAGGCTTTATGCCGGCGACGGTCGTGTGGAAGTGGTAGAATACACTGGGTTGACGGCCGAACTGGCCAGGGAAGTGGGTGCGCAATTCATCGTGAAGGGCGTGCGAACGGCCGACGATTTCGACTACGAACGCCAGCAGGCCGACTTTAACAGGGCCCGTTCGGGCGTGGAAACGCTGCTCCTGATGGCTGAGCCTGAGCTGAGAAACGTGTCGTCGACACTGGTCAGAGCGATGCGCAAGGAGGGCAAGGACACGCGCCATCTGGTACCAGTCGAGGCCGTCGGCGAACGGTTTGAGAACCTGAAAACAGACGATCAATGATTACATACAACTGTGAAGGCGTGCGCATGCCTAAGATTAAACGGCGCGAAACATCGAGATGGATACGCGAGGTGGCTGCCGCTTACGGCCGGCAGGTGGGCGAAGTGGGCTACATGTTTGTCAGCGACGAGAAGATTCTGGAGGTCAATCGCGAATATCTCGGCCACGACTACTACACCGACATCATCACCTTCGACTATGACGAGGGACGGCAAATCAACGGCGATCTCGTGATTTCGCTCGACACCGTGCGCACCAATGCCGAGCTGTTCGGCAAGACCTATGAGGAAGAACTCTACCGGGTGATCATCCACGGCATACTCCATCTCTGCGGCATCAACGACAAAGGACCCGGAGAACGCGAGCAGATGGAGGCCGCAGAGAACCGCGCCCTGGCCATGAGAACTGCCTGAGAAAGAACTCGTTACAAGCTAATTACGATATAAGGAATAAGCCATATTTCCAAACACACTAAGCCATCCCGCTGAGAAAGCTATCCTTTCTGCCCGAGAAGTCTATGGGTTCTGGGTGAGAAAGGATAGAGTTATTGGTAATAAAGCTAAGACTTCTGACCCTGAAACCTTAGTTTTCTTAGCGGGATGGCTTAGTGTGTTTGGAAATATGGCTTATCTCTTGGCTTTTGACCGGTCACCCATAAGCCTCACTCCAGCTCGCGCAATGCCTGCTGAACGATGTGGTTGGTCTCGTTGATGATGTGGAAATACTCGCTCATCTCCCACAGGTCGCGGGCTATCAGGGCCTTCAACTGGGGCTTCAAGGCCTGCAAGGTCTTCGTGCGCTCGGCCTCGTCACGAGGCTTCACGCCCTGCTTCTCGGCGTCGGCAAACAGCTTTTCGATCACCTCGTCGGGCATTTCAAACCCTGCACGGAAAGCCTCGAAGGTGGGATACTGCTTCTTCAACTGCCTGCGATGGCTGTCAACATACTTCAAGGAAGCGTTGATCACGAAGCTCTTGGCTGAGAGTTCACGGTGGAAACGGGTATACTGCGTGGTGTCAAGAGGCACGAAACGGTCGGGCATGATGCCTCCCCCTCCATATACCGGACGGTGCTTCTTGAGCGTGTAGCACTTCAGCGAGTCGTCAAAGTGGATGCTGTCGGCCGAATAGAGCTCGCCGTGTCGGAAGCGTTTCTCAATGTCTTCGGCATACTCTTTGTTCTCTCCTTTCACGTAAGGCTTCTGGATGCACCGGCCAGAGGGCGTGTAATAGTGGGCAACAGTAAGCCTAATCATCGAACCGTCGGGAAACTCCAGCGGACGTTGCACGAGCCCTTTGCCGAACGAACGACGCCCTACCACCGTGCCACGGTCGTGATCCTGGATGGCTCCCGCCAGTATTTCTGCCGCAGAAGCGGTATACTCGTTGACCAGCACCACCACGCGTCCGTCCTGGAATCGGCCGTTTCCATGGGCACGAAACTCCTGTCTCGGCACCCTCAACCCTTGCGTATATACGATTAAGTCGTCACGGCCGAGAAACTCATCGGCCAGCTGTGCCGCCGCCTGCAGGTAGCCTCCACCGTTTTCCTGCAGGTCGATGATGAGGTCGCGCATGCCCTGACTACGCAGCGAATCGGCACCTTTCATGAACTCATCGTGGGTGGTTGCGCCAAACGATCCTATGCGAATATAGCCTATTCCGGGCCTGATCATGTAGCTTGCATCAACCGTTGTGACTGGTATCTTGTCGCGTGTCACCTTGAACAGCAGCTTCTCCTCGATGCCCCGGCGCACCACTTCGAGGCGCACCTTGGTGCCTTTCTTTCCGCGCAGGCGCTTCATGATGTCTTCCTTCGACATCTTTACGCCCGCGATGGCTGAGTCGTTAACGGCTACTATACGGTCGCCGGCCACGATTCCCACCTTCTCTGACGGACCGTTAGTGACGGGTTGTATCACGACCAGCGTGTCTTCCACCATGTTGAACTGCACGCCGATGCCCTCAAACGAGCCCTGCAACGGCTCGTTCATCTCAGCCGTCTCCTTCGCAGTGGTATACGACGAGTGCGGGTCCAGCTGCGATATCATGCCGCGAATGGCATCCTCGACCAGCTTCTCTTCACTGATGCTGTCGACATAAAGGTTGGCTATCGCCATTTCAGCACTATATAACTTGCGGAGAAGGCTCTCGTCGCTTGTCTTGACTCGCAGTTGGGCAAAGGCTGACAGCGAAACCATCGTCAGCAGCAATGCCAGTGTTCTTTGATGCTTCATAACGTGTCTATTGCAAAGAAACTTCTTGGTTATCAGCAAAAAGCCCCCAGAAGATTCTTGGAAAATCCTCTGAAGGCATCGTCAAAAATCAGTCCATCGGCTCTGAATCGGCCTCGGGCAGGTCTTCCTCGACCACGAGATTGTCGATGATGAAGTTCTGGCGCTCCATGGTGTTCTTGCCCATGTAGTACTCCAAGAGCTTCTCTACCTGGTCGTTTTTGTGAAGAGTTACCTGCTCAAGACGTATGTCCGGCCCGATGAAATGCTGGAATTCGTCTGGTGAAATCTCGCCCAAGCCCTTGAAACGTGTTATCTCGGGATCGGGACCTAAGTCACGTATCGCCTGCAGACGTTCCTCCTCATTGTAGCAGTATACGGTGATAAAATCACCCTTTTTCTCCTTCGATCCCAGCTTGGAGTCTGCCGCTTCTACCACCTTTTTGTTCTTGATCTTGGTACGACGGTTGCGCACTCTGAACAAGGGAGTCTGCAAAACATAGACGTGGCCCTTCTTGATCAGCTCGGGAAAGAACTGCAAAAAGAAGGTGATGATGAGCAAACGAATGTGCATTCCGTCGACATCAGCGTCGGTGGCCACTATCACTTTATTGTAGCGAAGGGTGTCAAGGCCGTCCTCAATGTCAAGGGCCGCCTGCAAGAGATTGAGCTCTTCGTTCTCATATACCACCTTCTTCGGCTTGCCATACGAGTTCTTCGGCTTGCCCCGAAGCGAGAATACTGCCTGAGTGTTGACGTCGCGGCTCTTGGTGATGCTGCCGCTTGCCGAGTCGCCTTCGGTGATAAATATGCTTGACTCCTCCTTGCGTTCGTTCTTGACGTCACTGTAATGTATGCGACAGTCGCGCAGTTTACGGTTGTGAAGGCTGGCCTTCTTGGCACGTTCGCGAGCCAGTTTGGTGACGCCGGCCATCGCTTTACGCTCGCGCTCGCTCTCCTTCACCTTCGCGTCAATGACCTCTGCCACGTCGCTATGTATGTGAAGGTAGTTGTCAACCTGCTGCTTGACGAAGTCACCTACATATTTATTAATGCTCTCTCCTCCCGGAGCCATCAGCGTTGAGCCAAGCTTTATCTTCGTCTGGCTTTCGAAAACGGGCTCTTCCACATTAATGGCTATCGCAGCAACAAGACCGTTGCGAATGTCACCATACTCATATTTACCGAAAAACTCTTTGATGGTACGGGCAATATGCTCCTTGAAGGCACTCTGATGGGTGCCTCCCTGGGTGGTGTGTTGGCCGTTTACAAACGAATGGAACTCCTCTCCATACTGGTTGGTGTGGGTGAAGGCAATCTCGATGTCTTCGCCTTTCATGTGGATAATGGGGTAAAGGCCGTCGGCTGTCATCGTGTCGGTGAGCAGGTCTTGCAGTCCGTTACGACTCAATATGCGGCGCCCATTGTACATGATCGTAAGACCTGAGTTCAAGTAAGTATAGTTGCGAAGCATGGTTTCCACAATATCGTCGTGGAAAACATAGCCCTTGAACAGGGTGTTGTCTGGCTCGAAAAAGATATAGGTGCCGCTCTCGTCGGCCGAATCCGACGTCTTGTCGCTTTTCAGTTGTCCGCATTCAAAGCATAAGTCCCTGACCTTTCCTTCGCGGAAAGACTTCACTTCAAACCTGCTGCTCAGAGCATTCACCGCCTTTACGCCCACTCCATTCAGGCCGACAGACTTCTTAAATGCCTTGGAATCATATTTTCCGCCGGTGTTCAAGACGCTCACAGCCTCGACCAACTTTCCCTGTGGTATGCCACGTCCATAATCTCTCACCGTCACCCGCAGCTGGTCTTCAATGTCAACTTCTATGCGTTTGCCGGCATTCATCTTGAATTCATCGATCGAATTGTCGATGACTTCCTTCAATAGCACATAGATTCCATCCTCAGGAAGCGACCCGTCACCAAGACGACCGATATACATTCCCGGACGCGTCCTGACGTGCTCCATGTCTGAAAGGTGGCGGATGTTCTCGTCAGTATAGTCAACTGTCTCCGTAATCGGCGAACCTTGAAGCAGCGACTCGTTTTCTTGCAGCTCTTCGTTATCTGTCTTTTTCTTTGCCATATCGTCTTGTTTCGTTCTTCTCTTCTGCGTCCCGTCAGGCACATTCACAACCTTTCTTCCCCAGAAAGGCATGCCTTCTATATCGGACGTCTATAACAACGCAAGCGTTTGTTTTCCGTTGCTTCGAAATAATCCCAGTTACTTAAGATGTGATTGTTGGTTTCCATCATCGGCATTGATTGAGCCCATTTGAAACCATAACGCTGATATTGCTGAACCAATTCATTGAAAATAAGAGCATTTGCGCCCTTACTTCGATACTCAGGAAGCACCCCTATGAGCAACATGTCTACCGTATCTGCATGTTTCCAGTAAATGGCCTTCACCAGATGCCACCATCCGAAAGGCAGCAGCTTGCCGTCATGTGTCTTTCGTAAGGCCTCGGAAATAGAGGGAAACGTAACGGCAAAGCCAACCATCTTGCCAGCTTTCTCGTCATATACCGTACATACCAGGTTGATATCGGCTATCTTGATGTATTGCTCTACAAGCTGATCAACCTTTCTTTCCGAAAGTTCGGCGAAACCATACAGGTTCTTATACGTGGCGTTCAGCAAGCGAAATACCTCGCGACCATAACCTTCACGTATCAGTTGCTTGCGAGTCAAATGCCTGACTTGCAAGTGATATCGCTCTTTAACCATAGCGGCTACCTTCGCAAAGCGGTCCGGAACAACCGTTGGAACTTTCACAAGAAACTGAACATAGTCGTTGTCTTTCTCAAAACCTCCGAAAGATTCGATGTGCTTGGGATAGTATGCATAGTTATGATAGGCATACATCGTACCGAGAGTGTCAAAGCCGGAGACCAGCATTCCTTCGCGATCTGTATCAGAAAAACCCATGGGACCAACCATCTGGACCATGCCTTTCGACTTTCCCCATTGTCTGACTTCCTCAAGAAGTTTGTGGCTCACTTCATAATCGTCAACAAAATCAAACCATCCGAAGCGCACAACTTCGGCATTCCAGTATCTGTTGGCCTTGTGATTGATGATTCCTGCAATCCTTCCTACTACCCTCTCGCCTCTGAAAGCCTTGTAATAAACGGCCTCACAATCCTCAAAAGATGCGTTCTTGTCTGGCCGAAGCGTACCTTCTTCATCGAGCCAAAAATAGGGCACATCATTCGGATCATCACGATACAGGTCGTAACGAAACTGCATGAAGCGTTTCAATTCCCTTTTGCTTTCTACTTTCTTAATCTCTATCATAACTCAAGAGTCAAGGACTCCAAGGCCATATCATCGCCTTTTCTCCTTCAAATCTGGGTTTCTTCTATTGGTTTCATGTAGCATCTACGGCGCTTATGCTGCTCAAATTGCAGGTATTGCCATTGGCTTTGAACTTTCTCATTAGTCTCCATTTCTACCTGAGTCTCACCCCATTCAAAACCATATTTCTGGTAACGTGGAATGAGATCGTAGAACAAAAGGGCATTCACTCCCTTCTTTCTGTATTCCGGCAAGACCCCCAACAGCAACAAGTCAACGTATTTTGTCTTACGAAGCTTCAGCGCTTTGAACAGATACCACCACCCAAAAGGTAAGAAACGTCCCCTATGACACTTTTGCAAAGCCCTCGACAATGATGGTATTGTTATGCCTACACCGATAACTTTGTGCTCCTCGGTAGTCCAGTCTTCAAGGAATGTTATCAGGTTCAAGTCCAGCACCGAGAAGTACATTTTCACATACTGCTGTATCTGTTTGTCCGATATTTCAGAATATCCGTAGAGGTCTTTGAATGTCTCATTGATGATGTCGAACAGTTTTTTTCCGTATCCTTCGGGGCCAAACACTTCGTTTCTCTTCACCTTTTTGATATGGATGTTATAGCGATCCATGATCAGTTCGGATATCTTTCTGTATTTCTCGGGCATGCCTTCCTTGGGAACAAAAAGCTTATACTCTACGTAATCGTTGTCCTTTGTCCAGCATCCCATTTGCTCCATGTGCCGAGGATAATAGTCATAATTATAGATGGTTGCCATCGTTCCCAGCTCTTCATAGCCATGAGTGAGCATACCTTCCGGGTCCATATCGGTGAATCCAAGCGGTCCTATTACCTCATCCATGCCCTTTTTCCGGCCATAATCTTCCACGGCTTTAAGCAATGCCTTTGATACTTCAAGGTCGTCTATAAAGTCTATCCACCCGAACCTTACGCTCCTTCGCTGCCATTTTTCGTTAGCCTTATGGTTGATAATTGCTGCTACTCTTCCTACAAGCTGGTCGTCTTTATAGGCGAGAAAGTATTCTGCTTCGCAAAACTCAAAGGCTACATTTTTGTCTTTACGCAGCGTATTCATCTCGTCGACGAACAAGTTTGGTGCGTCATAAGGATTACCTTTGTACAAATCATAATGAAGGTTGATGAATCTCTTCAAGTCTCTCTTAGACTCTACCTTCTTGATGACAACTGCTGACATGTTGGTGTATTTGATTCTTTTTTAAAACATGCAAAAATACAAAATAAATGTAAGAAACCCAAATTTAGGCTGTCTTTTTGCAAATTATTAATATGTGTCGCCCGTTTTGCAGGGTGGTTCCAAAGACATATACATCGCCTCCGTCGCTCACTTTTAGCCTTTTCCTGAGCTGCTCGGCTGACATGGGAAAGTTTCTTACGGCAACGTTTGCCTGACGAATGCCGGTCATCGACTGCTTCAAGTCTTGCCTGTTCATGGAAGATGTGGCCTGTATGTCAAACACACGACCGGGAAAACGGGAGGTTCCTTGTCCCTTTTCTGCAGAAGGTTTCTCACCTACGAAGAGATGAGACGAGGGCGCTATGGGCCACAAATGGTAAAAATCGCCGATTTCATCGAAGCATCCGGCCTTCATTATCGATGCGTTTGGCTCGTACAGCACAAGGCTTCCTGCGCCCGACAGCAACCTCTCTTCAGGCAGGAAATCTACCGATGTGCTCCGCTTTCCTGCCTCGTATTCGAACCTTTCCTCATCGTTGACGCAGAAAACCCTCAGGGGTTCTTCCTCTCTTTGGGAAGACACGACCAGGAGAAGTTCCTTGCATTCGTTCTTCACCGACACGATATGTACTTCTGAAACTTTCTTCGTCAAGGCCTGACGGCTATCGGTTCCTGCAGAGGACTCTGCCGATCGGTATGCAGAAAGCGCCTTGTCCAAGTCGTCAACAGCCTTGTGCCAGTCGAGCATCGGAGAGAGTTTTACCACGATGAAACGGGCTTTCTCGGCGAGAATGCTGCCCATACTGAGGACATTAGGCGTACAGTCGCCGATGGCATACGTGCGCATTCCGTTTCTGTCACGGCGTGCAGGATCGAGATATGCCACGTCAGCCTGCGGCATGTCGCTCAGGTATTCCTCGCTTTCTCCATTCACTATTTCGGCTCGTTCAAGCCCCAATAGCCGGCAATTGTGGCTCATGATGCTGCACAAGTGGGCATGCCGTTCCACATAGACATACCGTTTGAACCCTTTTGCCATCCACGAAAAATCAACACCGAAGCCACCTGTCAGGTCGACTATCGTGCCCTTTTCGGGCGTCAGCCGTCCTATCAAATCGGCCTTATAGCGGGCTGTTGTCTCGCTGGAGCATTGCTCTAATGCGAGATGGGGCGGATAGATGAGCCCCTCAACCGAAGCCCATGCGGGCAATTTCCGGCAGGCAGCTTGCCAACCGGCAATCTGTTCAAGGGCATAAGTCATGTCGACTTCGGGATAGCGAGAGGCCTGCAGCGCCAGTTGTCTCACGTCGTCCTGCCGGTGAAGGGATATGAATGCTTGTGTCTGAGAGCTGATTTCCATCTGTTTTTCCTTGTTTTTGAGCATTTCGCCGATGACTTTTCTGCTAAAGAAGCCCGCGGGCAATGGCCTGCATCACATTGGCCGGTGCCCTTCGATGGCGAAACTCGCCGGCCATGAAGTCCATGTAGGGCGCCACGTGCCGGAAATATTCATAGTAGCCTTCGCACAGGTAGTTCTGACGATTGCTCTCGCCTTCCACCTTCAAGAACCTGTTTTTCGGACATTCACCATGACATGCAAACAGGAAACGGCATTGCCTGCACTGTCGCGTAAGGCCTTCTTGTTTCCTGCGAGCGAAAGCTTTCTGCCGGTCTTCACTCGCCATTTCAACCAGTGTCTGCGACCGGATGTTGCCCAGTTTGAATTCGGGAAAGACAAAGTGGTCGCAGCTATATACGTCGCCATTGTGCTCCATGACCATCGCATGTCCGCAGTCTCTGGCCAGCGTACACAGCCCGGGTGCCTCGCCAAGCCATCCTGCAAGGGTGGCGTCAAACAGCTGTACGAACATCTGTCCTACGTCTTTCCTCACCCATTCGTCAAACATCCGGCAGAGAAAGCTGCCCCATTGGCGCGGTCCCACAGAGAAAGGTGTCACGCTTTCACCGTCGTCGTCGTCGGCAGAGGCCAGCCGTTGTCCGTCAAGATGCGGCTTCCATCGTTCAACAACGGGCGTAAACTGCAGGTACCTGCAGCCGATGTCCCTGAAAAAGCGGTAGAACTCAAGCGGATAGTCGGCATTGAAGTCGTTGACAACGGCCAGCGCATTCCATTCGACACCATACCTGTTCAGCCGGCTGATGCCGTTCATCACGCGCTGAAAGGAGGCTTCTCCGTGACGGTTCTGCCGGTATTCGTCATGAAAAACGGATGGCCCGTCGATGGAAACACCCACGAGCCACCCGTTTGTTTTGAAGAATTCACACCACGAATCGTCAAGCAACGTACCGTTGGTCTGTATCGAATTGCTCACCATACGTCCTCGTGCATACTGTTGCTGCAGCCTCAAGGCCTTCTCATAGAACGCCCTTGGCTTCAGCAGGGGTTCGCCTCCATGCCATGTAAAGAGCACGTCGTCGGTGGTCTGGCTCTCGATGTAGCTCTTGATGTACAGCTCAAGCAGACCGTCATCCATTGACTCAATGCCCTCGTTGCCATAGAGTCTCGCCTTTTCCAGATAGTAGCAATATCGGCAAGCCAGGTTGCAACGGGCGCCAACGGGCTTTGCCATCACGTAGAACGGTCGGGAGAAGGGCGAGGCTACGGCCATCTTTTAGGGGTTATTCGCCACAGATGCGCTGGGCATCAACGGGCGTATTGGTGGTAAGGAAGTCGATTCCCATGTCGCGAAACTCGCGCAGTTCGTCATCGTCGCTGACGGTCCACACGTTGGTTATCATGCCAAGCCGGTGGCATTCGGCTACCCAGTCGGGATGATTGCGGAACACACTCAGGTGATAGTCAATGCCTGTAATGCCGAGCTTGTGAAGGTCTTCGGGTGTCAGGCCCACGTCTTTGCGCCATCCGTCTAAGAAAGCCACCTGGGCTTCGGGGTCAAGGCGCAGGATTTCCACGCACACTGCGAGTGAGAACGAGATGTATTCAACCTTGTTTCTCACACCGGCCTTGCGCACAGCCTTCACGGTGGCGCGTGCCGAGGCAAGGTTTTGCGCCAGTGTACGGCACTCCTTCACCTCGATGATGAGCTTTGTTGGCGACGGACTCTTTTTGACTATCTTCAACATATCCTTCAGTTCGGGCATGTGTTCGCCGTTCTTCAACACCAGTTTGCGGCACTCTTCTGCCGTGGCATCCTGCAGCGTCACACCGTCATAGTCGGCATCATGGTTGACAAACAGGTGTCCGTCTTTGGTCAGCCAGATATCGATTTCGCTTCCATAGAGGCCCAGGTCGCAGGCGTTCTGCAGCGAACGCCGTGAGTTTTGGGCAGCTCCCTCTACGTCCCAGTGGCCCCTATGGGCTACGACTTGTGTACCTTGCGGGGCTAAAGGACGCTCCGCCTTCTGTGCATTCATGGCAACAGCCTGTCCAAAGAGCAGCGCTGCAACGAGTAATTTGGTTGTTTGCTTCATTTTGATTTTGGTATTTAGATAAAAGTAATGAGTGGCTTCTGCCGTTCACCGGCAACCTTTCGCCGTGCCGCAGACGGCTGTCATGCCCCGCAACCGCCTGCCGGATGCGCGGAAAGTTGCGTTTGCAAATTTAATGATTTTTCCCTTAAAAACCACCTTGTCTGCCCGAAAAAGTCAAGAAAAGCCTCCCTCTCCGCCGAGAAAGCTAAGGATTCATGGGCAGAAGTCTTAGCTTTATGGTCGAGAAGTCTATCCTTTCTCACCCAGAACCCATAGACTTCTCGGGCTAAAAGGATAGCTTTCTCAAGATGACTGCTCGTGTAGGCCGGTGAGTATGTCGTCCCTTCAACATGAAAAGCCTTTGTAAGGATGGCGTGAGCCAGACTGGAAATCAGAAATTCCAGCGTACCTGCAGGTCGATGTCGGCTTGGTTTCTGCCGTCGATCTGCTGCAGTCCTGTGCCTATTTGGTTGCGGTCGAAGTAGTGGGTGTTGGCTATTTTCCCGATGAAATGGACGTTTTCCGTCAGTTGAGCGTGCACTTGCAGGGCAGCACGGAAGCCATGTCCGTAGAACATCGGGAAGTTCAGTGCATAGAGAGTGCCTCGTTCGTAGGTGTAGACACGGCTGTCATAGTCGCGCGTGTGGAAGTATCCTGCCGTAGCTCCGATGGAGGTCTGCCCTACGAGGCAGGCGATGTTCTGCGTGACCATCCACCCGAAGCTGGCTTTTTCCTGCTCGGTGTAGGCCATGTCGGCCTGTGTCTTTGCCTGCCATCTCAAGCCCTGATAGTCAGCAGCGAGGCGTGCGCGGTGTTCTTCTCTGGTGGTGAGCGCCGTCTTTGCCTGGTTGTCACGCTCTCTTAGGCGCAGTCTGTAGCGCGCATGCAGGCCGAAAGTGCCCCGGCTATAGGTAGCCATGACCAGATGATCGCTGCTGTAGGAGGCGTCGTTGGCCATGTATCGCGGCCAGGGATGGTAGGCCAGGTCGCTGTAAGCAGCCAGACTGACGTGCCTGGAGGTTTGCCATTGTGCTCCGAGATAGACACCGCTCTCGTTCTGAACGCTGGCTGCATCGCTGAAGCTTCGGGCGAACAGCGAGTAATAGCGGTAGGAATAGAACCGCTGAAGCGCCACCACCGAGAGGCTGTTTGTCACCGTAAGACTGGCCGTGTTCAGTGTTGCCCAGGCGTGACAGCTGCCGGTTGCCGTCTCGCCGGCAAAGGAAAATCGGTGGCCAGTGTAGCCATAGTCGGCGCCAATGTTCCAGAAACGGCTGCCCGCAGGATAGATTTGCCGGTAAGTCTGACGCGTGTCGGGGCGAAGAGGACGGCTGAAAGAGGTTCGGTAGGCTGTCGTACCGACGTGGAATCCCTTTGCGGCATACTGCAGACGGGTGCCCTCTACCGACTGCGATGCATTGTGCTTACGGCCCATTTCGCTCGCCGTGCGGTGGTAACCCGTTTTCAATATCGTGGCCATCGACCCTTCTTCATCGTCGTTGAGCGTGGCATCGATGTCGCGATGCGACAGGAACGCCGTCAGCTCAAGCCCCCTTCGCAGGGCGACAGTGGCAGCAATGCCCTGCAGATAGCTGGCCTCCGAGCGCGACGAGTGGGCCCTTATCGTGCCTGTTTGGCGCCCCAGGCTCTGCAGGGTGGCCGTCTTTCCGAGCGTAAGGTCATTGTTAACAACCAGTCCCATGCCCATATGCAGGCGGTAACGGCCCACGGCTAACGCCTTGAGGGCTCCCATTTCTCTGACAAGAAGGTAGCAGGAATAATAGTCATAGCCCGTCTTGTTGCGGTTGGCCAGCCACGGTTCTCCGGCATCTTGCGCCCCAACGACGCCTACTTTCACAAACTTTCCGTACCTGAATCCATAGCGAAACCAGTGACGATAGGGGTATCCCAAGTAGTCGTTTTCATCCCCTTTTCTATTATATAAAGGTACGCGCGTTGTGAAAGTCAGTTCGTTTTTGCCGTATTTCAGAATGTCTTTCAGGGTTGGAGCCGATGGTTTCTCGTCGTTTTCGCCGACGAATGTGAAGCATTCAAGCAGCTGTCGCTGCCGATAGTCAATAGACTCTATCATGGCAAGCTCGGCCAAAGAGCGCATGGGGCCGTAGCGATAAAGGTATTCCTGGATGTCTTCCACCTGTCGACGGGTAAGGAAAGGCAGCTGCTCAAGGTCTTCACGTGAGGCATTGTTGAGGTTGATGCGGTGCTCAGCCAGTTCGCTTAACGTCTCGAACTGTAGTTCGGCATCTTCTTCAGCGTCGTCGATCTCATACCATTCGCCAAGCATTTCCTGCCACGACCGTGGCTGTTGAGCCCCGGAGGTGGCTGTGATCATCAACAGCAGCGTGGCTAAACAGAGGGGCTTCATGGGCTGATGCGGTCGGGAAGCCAGGCTCAGAAGAGCTGCGGTTCCATGATTCCTCCGTTATATGGGTTGCGTCCCAGGTGCTCATAGGCCAGCTTTGTGGCCATTCTTCCCCGAGGAGTGCGCTTGATGAATCCCTCCATGATGAGGAAGGGCTCATAGACTTCTTCGACGGTTCCGGTGTCTTCGCCGATGGCAGTAGCGATGGTGCTGACTCCGACTGGTCCTCCATGAAACTTGTCAATGATGGTCAACAGGATCTTATTGTCAATCTCGTCGAGGCCGTATTGGTCGATATTAAGGGCATGAAGGGCCACGACGGCGATGTCATAGGTGATGCGTCCGTTGCCCTTTACTTGTGCAAAGTCGCGTACTCGGCGAAGCAACGCGTTGGCTATGCGTGGCGTTCCGCGCGACCGTCGTGCTATTTCATAGGCTGCATCGTCGTCGATGGGCACCTGAAGGATGCCTGCCGAGCGTCTGATGATGCGCATCAGTGTCTCGGGATCGTAGTATTCAAGGTGGAGATTGATGCCGAAACGTGCCCGTAAAGGGGCAGTAAGCAGGCCGCTTCTTGTGGTCGCTCCTATCATCGTAAACGGGTTGAGGTCGATCTGAATGCTACGGGCTGAGGGACCTTTGTCTATCATAATATCGATGCGATAGTCCTCCATCGCCGAGTAAAGGTATTCCTCTACGACGGGCGACAGTCGGTGAATCTCGTCGATGAACAGCACGTCGTTGGGCTCGAGCGACGTGAGAAGCCCGGCTAAATCGCCAGGTTTGTCGAGCACAGGTCCCGAGGTTATTTTGAAACCTACGCCCAGTTCGTTGGCGATGATGTTGCTCAAAGTGGTCTTTCCAAGGCCCGGAGGACCGTGTAAAAGGGTATGATCGAGGGGCTCACCTCTGAACTTTGCTGCCTCAACAAACACCTCCAGATTCTCTACAACCTTCTTCTGTCCCGAGAAGTCGCAGAAGCGAAGCGGGCGTAAGGCATTCTCAAAGTCGCGCTCGTTTTTGGCGTAGCTCTCTTGTCTTATGTCGAAGTCGTCGTTCATTTCTTTGGGATTCCGGTCTACTTATTTTCTGCAAAAATAATGCAAACGAGCGTAATGAAAACTTGTTTTCTAATTGCCGAGTGCAGCTTATTTTCTGCAAAAATAATGCAAACGAGTGTAATGAAAACTTGTTTTCTAATTGCCGAGTGCAGCTTATTTTCTGCAAAAATACCTCTTTTCTTCCAAACACCCAAATCTTTACAATGATTTTTCGCGCGTCAAGGGCAGTAATGTCTTTTTGATGCCCCACCCTGCCGGCCTGCACGGAGCAGCAAAATGGCTGACCTGCACCAACCTTCTCCGTGAGAAAGCTATCCTTTCAGGGTGAGAAGTCATAGCTTTATGGCCAAGAACTCTATCCTTTCTCACCCAGAACCCATAGATTTCTCGGGCTAAAAGGATAGCTTTCTCGGCCGGAAAGAAAGACAACGGCCGGCACACTGCCGGGAATTCAGGATTTCACGAAGGGCTGTTGCACAGGAAACACCAAACAAAATGGCCGCAGAGTCTGTGTCCTCTGCGGCCATTTGCTTTTGAAATGAAGCGGGAAAACGGCTTCGCCCTGCCTGCCTCTCCTGACGAATGTCGACAGCATTCAGGGCCAACGACAACAAGAGGTCCGTGCGCCATACCTACGTTTGGGCATGAAGGGAAAGGCCTTTCGGCCGTTTTCATGTTCAAAGAAACAGGGTTATAAGGCGACAAGGATGCCGGACGAGGCGGTCGTCTGCCGCCCGTTTCCGAGACCTTGCTGCCCTATAACCCTCTTGAGACTATCAGTCGGCCAGCTTAGCCTTGATGAACTCGCGGTTCAAGCGGGCGATGTTGGCGATTGACTCGTTCTTCGGACAGACGGCTTCGCAGGCACGTGTGTTGGTACAGTTGCCGAATCCCAGCTCGTCCATACGCTTGATCATGGCCTTTGCACGGCGTGCTGCTTCGGGCCTTCCTTGCGGAAGCAGGGCAAGTTGGCTCACCTTCGACGACACGAAGAGCATGGCTGAACCGTTCTTACATGCTGCCACACAGGCACCGCAACCAATACACGTGGCACAATCCATGGCCTCGTCGGCGTTCTCTTTTGGTATAAGAATGGCATTGGCATCCTGAGCCTGGCCCGTACGGATGCTGGTATAGCCTCCAGCCTGTATGATTTTATCGAAAGCCGAACGGTCTACCATGCAGTCTTTGATGACGGGGAAGCCGGCCGAACGCCATGGTTCAACGGTGATGACGTCGCCGTCGTTGAAACGACGCATATAGAGTTGGCAGGTGGTAGCACCGCGTTCTGTCTTGCCATGAGGCGTTCCGTTGATGTAAAGCGAACACATTCCGCAGATACCTTCACGGCAGTCATGGTCGAAGACAAACGGTTCTTTCCCCTCGTTGATAAGCTCTTCGTTGAGAATGTCGAGCATCTCAAGGAATGAAGTATCGTCGGGGATGTTCTTCATCTCGCGTGATTCAAAATGACCTTTCTCCTTCGGGCCATTCTGTTTCCAGTATTTAATGGTGAATGATATATTCTTAGCCATGGCTAATTAGTTTTTATAGTTACGGGTTTGTACTTTGATTGCTTCGTATTCCAGAGGCTCCTTAATGAGTTCGGGGGCAGTATCGTCGTTGCCTTGGTACTCCCAACAGCCCACGTAGAAGAAGTGTTCATCGTCACGTTTGGCTTCACCCTCTTCGGTTTGGTGCTCCTCTCTGAAGTGTCCACCGCAGGACTCTTCGCGATGAAGGGCATCATAGGCCACGAGTTCGCCCATGGTAAAGAAGTCGCGAAGGTGGATAGCTTTGTCAAGTTCGACATTTAAACCGTCCTTTGTTCCTGGCACAAACAGGTTGGTATCGAACTCTTTGCGGAGCTGCTTCATGAGCTTCAAGCCTTCTTCCAGTCCTTCTTTTGTGCGACCCATGCCAACATGCTCCCACATAATGTGGCCGAGTTCCTTGTGGATAGAGTCGACAGAACGCTTACCCTTGATAGCCAACAGGCGGTCGATCTCGGCATCCACGGCCTTTTCTGCTTCTGCAAATTCGGGCAGATCGGTAGAGATGCGAGGCCAAACGTCTTGGTCGGCGAGGTAGTTCTGGATGGTATAAGGCAGTACAAAGTATCCGTCGGCCAGACCTTGCATCAGGGCTGACGCGCCGAGTCGGTTGGCTCCATGGTCGGAGAAGTTGCATTCGCCGATGGCAAAGAGGCCCGGAATGGTGGTCTGCAGTTCGTAGTCAACCCATATTCCGCCCATTGTATAGTGGATGGCGGGGAAGATCATCATCGGGTTGTAGTACTTCACACCGTTGATTTCGTTAGCAAGCTTGCCGGGATTGACATCGGTAATCTCTTCGTACATGTCGAAAAGATTGCCATAACGCTGCATGATCTCGTCGTAACCGAGGCGGTTGATCGACTCAGAGAAGTCCAAGAACACGGCCAAACCTGTGTTATTAACACCGAAACCGTGGTCGCAGCGCTCCTTAGCGGCACGTGATGCCACGTCGCGAGGTACGAGATTACCGAAAGCAGGGTAACGGCGCTCGAGGTAATAGTCGCGGTCTTCTTCGGGGATGTCAGAGCCTTGAATCTCTCCACGCTGCAGTTTCTTGGCGTCTTCGAGCTTCTTTGGCACCCAGATACGTCCGTCATTACGCAGTGATTCCGACATCAATGTGAGCTTTGACTGTTTGTCTCCATGCACAGGAATACAAGTGGGGTGGATCTGGACGTAGCTTGGATTGGCGAAGTAGGCTCCCTTGCGATAGCATTGTACGGCAGCCGTGCAGTTGCAACCCATGGCGTTTGTCGAGAGGAAATAGGTGTTTCCGTATCCACCTGTAGCGATCACTACGGCATTGGCAGAGAAGCGTTCAAGCTTGCCTGTGACAAGGTTCTTGGCGATGATGCCACGTGCTCTTCCGCTGACGATGACGACATCTTCCATTTCATAGCGTGCATAGAGCTTCACTTTGCCAAGCTCTATCTGACGGCTCAGTGAGGAATATGCTCCAAGAAGCAGCTGTTGTCCGGTCTGACCCTTGGCATAGAACGTACGACTCACCTGTGCTCCGCCGAACGAACGGTTGGCAAGCATGCCGCCATATTCACGTGCGAAGGGCACACCTTGTGCCACACACTGGTCGATGATGTTGTTACTAACCTCTGCCAGACGGTAGACGTTGGCCTCACGGGCACGATAGTCGCCTCCCTTTACGGTGTCATAAAACAGGCGATAGACTGAGTCGCCGTCGTTCTGGTAGCACTTGGCTGCGTTGATACCTCCCTGTGCAGCGATAGAGTGGGCACGACGGGGAGAGTCTTGTATGCAGAAGTTGAAGACGTTGAAGCCCATTTCTGCCAATGAAGCGGCAGCACTGGCACCGGCAAGGCCCGTACCTACGACGATGACGTCAAGCTTCAGTTTGTTTTTAGGGTTCACCAAACGCTGGTGAGCTTTATATTCTTTCCATTTGTCGGCTACTGGACCTGCTGGAATTTTTGAATCTAATACTTTTACCATAGCTTTTCTAATTCATTGTTCATAATGCATCTTTCATTAACATGCGCCACAGCAAGAGCCTGCTGCACTGCAGAGACTCGGGGCACATCCGAAGGCAAATGCCAGTACTACCACGAGGAAGCCGAGCATCAGCAGCGTCACATAGACCAAGCCTATGGCCTTCCAACGGCAGAACCAGGTCTTACCGTTCCAGCCAAAGGTCTGGATGGCCGACCAGAAGCCATGGCTAAGGTGGAGCCATATGGCAGCGATCCACACCACATAGAGCACGACATAGACGGGGTTTGAGAACGTGTTCACGATCTTTCCGAAGCCGTCGGCGGGTGACGGGTCGAAGTGAATAGACGGGAACAGTTCGGCAAACATCATGTTGTACCAGAAGTTGAACAGGTGGAGCAGCAGTCCGAGCAGGATGATAAGTCCAAGCACGAGCATGTTCTGCGATGCCCATTCCACCTTCTTCGGGCGGTCGGTAACCTCGTAACGGGAACCTCCGCGGGCCTTACGGTTCTGCGCCGTAAGGATGAATGCATAGACAATGTGAACCAAAGCCAGGAAAGCCAGACCCATAGTTGCAGCAACTGCATACCAGTTGGCTCCCAATAGTTCACAAATCATGTTGTAACCCTCTTTCGAAAAGAGCGCTACGACGTTCATACAACAGTGGAACGTCAGGAATAGAATCAGTGCCATGCCGGTGACAGCCATGACCACTTTTCTACCGATCGATGAGTTGTTTAACCACATAATTGTTTAAAAGTTAATTATTTAAATGATTTTTAATTTGTTGTTTTCGATGTTTTCCGCCCCTCATTCGCGCGCAAACATACCTATTTCTAAGTATGTACTCGCGCGTTAGGCTTTGCAAAAATACTACAATTTAATGAGGTTTCAAAGTTTTTTCGCCGTTTTTCTGCAAGAAAACCGTAATTTTCTTTTCCGCGATGGTTTCGCATGGCGGCGTCGGCAGCTGCCGGCTTACGGAAAGAACGGGGTGCAAACGGCCGGAAAAGACCGTGAGACAACGTGGAAAAAGAGCACTGAAGAAGGGCGGAAATTGTAAGGATAATTCTGAATTTCCGAAGCCTTTCTGCTAAGAAAAGCAAAGATTGCCAGTGGAAAAACCGACCAACATCGGTGAGAAAACGGACTGTTGACAGCGAGACGGCACAGGGTTGCCGGCAAGAAAGCTATCCTTTCTCAGCAAGAAACCGCAGCCGTCACGTGCATTCCCGGCAGCATTCCCGACAAGAAAGCTAAGCTTTCACGGTCAGAAGCCTTAGCTTTCTCGCACGACAGATTCCTGTTTTTCCGAAAAAAGAAGTCCGTTTCCGGGAATCATATCTGTAACACAATGACTATCAACTGGAAAAGAAAACGGAAGATTTCTGTCCTGTTTTTGGGACAAAAACCTGCCGTCTGGTCGTCATTGGGCATTTTCCAAGGCCTTTTGTCGGTCTTTTTCAGCATTTCCAGAAGCGTTTTCCAGTCATGTTTGGACAGCCTTGCGAGGCATCGCCTGCCGCCTTCACCGCCACACGGCCGTCAGATTCCGTTCAGAAGCCGTGTTGCCCTGCCCACCATCTCGGCCACATCAACATCGGCCGGCATGGAAGTCTCGGCGAAAGGACGCAAGATTTCATCAAGCTTTTGCTGAGTCTTCTCGTCGGCCCGGGCACGGAGTATGCGTATCTTCTCAAAGGCCTGGATGCCTTCCACGAGGCGTTCCATGCGCATACTCGTGCCGTCGGGATAGACCAGGAAGCAGTCTCCAGAGGGCCAACTGCGGAATCTGCTGTCGAGATTGGGCCGGGCCACCCAGCTGTTGTAGGCCCAACGCAGGTAGCCATCATAGCCTACGGCTGCCGCATGCCAGCCCATATAGGCCGACTCGGCTGTCGGAGAAAATGTAAAAGTGTTGGGGCGGTCGGGAACACAGCAGGTGTAGAACGTCACAGGCTGGCCGTTTTCGTGACGGCGAACGATGGCTTCTGGATGGATGATGTCATAGTCGTAAGACACGCTGATGTCGTGAACCTCGTCGAAAAACTCGGGGAAATAGTTGTAGGCTCCTTCCATTCGATAGCCCGGATCGGCACGCTTCACGACCTCATATGCCGCGCGAAGCTGGTCAGTAGGACGCTCGTCAATGGCGATACAGGTCTTCTCAAACCAGCCCTTTGACTTCAGATGTGCGGCAAAGTCCTTGAGGAAAGGCTGGAGGAAAGCTTCGTAGTCAGGGTCGCCGGGCTGACAGTTCACATAGCGAACGGTGTTGGAAGCCATGTCGAAATAGTCGAAACGATAGTGCCAGGGCACAAGGGTGTAGCAGTCAATCTGACGGTTGATGCCGAGGCTCATCATGAATTCTACCCAACGATCGAACACCGTGTAGTCGTAAAGCCACGATCCGTCAACCGTGCGACGCTTGCCTATCATGCTCTCAAAGGGGTCGAGGGTCTGCGAGTTCCACGGGTGTTGAATGATGCTACAGGTGATAACCTTCTGCCCGGCAGCAGCCAAAGTCTGCATCACAGGGCGCATCAGGTCGAAATGTTGCTGGCTCCAAAGGGGCACATCATAGTATCGTGCCACCGCGTAAGGATTCTGCCAAAGGTCAAGATGGAAAGACCACTCGGCCGGAACGGGAAGCACTCGGTCGATGACACGAAGCGTCAATGGCAGACGATGCTCACGCCCGTTGCAGTTGATGCTGAGATATCCCTTGTATCGGCCGGCCTTTGCCGACTGAGGAACCTGTATGCTCAGCCACACCGGGCGCGTAGTTCGCGGGGCAACAGCAAAACCGTCAGACTCGACAAGACGGTCGGGAACGAGCACAGAGTCGCTCCTTGCGAAGTTGTCGGCCATCACATAAGTGGCTTGATAGAGCCTGACACCGTCGGAAGGCAGCACGTCTCGACCCGACTTCAGGCTGCTCAGCGAAAGGCTGACACGGTCAATCTGACCGGGAGAGGCCACGAAAGCCTGCGCGTGAACACGCTCTCCTCGCCAAGCAGTGAGCTCCATCTGGCGGGTTTCGACCGTGGGCACCTGGCTTCGGGAGTAGCGTTCGTCTACCGATCCCCACCCTATCAAGGCCGTCCGAAGCTGGCTCCAGGCCAACTGAGAGCCGGGATATGGGTCTTTCAACTCGTCTTGCACCTGGGCCTTCACACTCGTTGCAGCCAAAAACAGCAAGACAACACTCAGAATCTTAGCACCTTGATTATTCATAATGACAACTGATGATTAACATCGGCAAAAATAATATAAATAATCGGAAACACCATCATCGGGCAAACTTTTTTAACTTATTCATACCGTTTTTCAAGAAAACAACAAAGGTGTCTTGGATATTTTCCGCATCGACAAGATTCTTCCTCGCAAACATGCATGTGTTTAAAGATTTTTTTGTACCTTTGCGGAAACAAAAACAATGCATGATCTTAAAATATGATGTCATCGTAATCGGAGGCGGACATGCCGGATGTGAGGCTGCAACGGCTGCAGCCAACATGGGAGCACATACCTGTCTGGTCACGATGGACATGAACAAATTAGCACAAATGAGCTGCAATCCTGCCGTTGGCGGTATTGCAAAGGGGCAGATTGTCCGCGAAATTGACGCTTTGGGCGGACAAATGGGACTCGTAACGGATGCTACAGCCATTCAGTTCCGCATGCTTAACAGAGGCAAAGGGCCTGCAGTGTGGAGTCCAAGAGCGCAATGTGACCGTGAAAAGTTTATCTGGAAATGGCGGGAAACGCTTGACAATACCGACAATTTGGACATCTGGCAGGATCAGGCTGACGAACTGATAGTGGAAGAAGGGGCAGCTGTCGGCGTAAGGACCGTATGGGGTGTCGAGCTGAAGGCAAAAGCAATCATCGTGACTGCCGGCACCTTTCTCAACGGACTTATGCATGTTGGTCGCAAAAAAGTGGCTGGCGGACGGTGCGCAGAACCTGCCGTTTACAACTTCACAGAGAGCATTACTCAGCATGGAATACGCTCATTCCGCATGAAAACGGGTACTCCTGTACGCATCGACAAACGCTCTGTACATTTTGAAGACTGTGAAGAACAGCCTGGAGAGGTCGGACATCACATGTTCTCCTATATGAATATTGAGCGCCCTCTCGAACAGTTGCCGTGCTGGACGCTGAGCACAAATGCCCATGTCCATGAGATTTTACGGTCAGGACTGGCAGATTCTCCATTGTATAACGGGCAGATTCAGTCCATCGGACCACGCTATTGCCCGTCAATTGAAACAAAACTCGTCACCTTCCCCGACAGAGAACAGCATCCGTTATTCCTCGAACCTGAAGGAGAAAACACCAACGAGATGTATTTAAACGGTTTCTCTTCGAGCATGCCTGTTGAGATACAACTGAAAGCTTTACGGCAAATACCCGCTCTGAGAGATGCAAAAATCTATCGCCCGGGATATGCAATAGAGTATGACTTCTTTGATCCGACGCAGTTAAGGCATTCACTTGAGTCGAAAATCATAAAGGGTCTTTTCTTTGCAGGACAAGTAAACGGCACCACAGGTTATGAGGAAGCCGGCGGACAAGGAACCATTGCCGGTGTTAATGCAGCCTTGTTCTGCGGAGCTGCTGCAGCAGAAGTCGGAAAAAAGACGGCCTATTCACCTTTTGTTTTGCAACGCGACGAGGCGTATATCGGCGTTCTCATCGACGATCTTGTTACGAAAGGTGTTGACGAACCCTACCGCATGTTCACCTCAAGAGCCGAATATCGCATCCTGCTCCGGCAGGATAATGCCGATGAAAGGCTAACCGAAAAAGCATACAACCTCGGACTTGTTCGCCGAAACCGCTATGATTGGTGGAAAGAAAAGAAAGAAATGATTGGACGAATCGTAGATTTTTGTGACAAAACACCTGTTAAACCTCGGGATATAAACGATGCTTTGTTACGCATCGGAACCACCCCCCTCCAGTTTGGATGTAAGATTTCTGACCTTATTTCACGACCGCAAGTCACCATTTTGCAGCTTGCAGAAGCCGTCCCTGGCCTACAAAATATCATTACATCCCTGCCAAATCGTAAGAAAGAGATTATTGAATCTGCCGAAATAAAGATAAAATATAAAGGATATATCGAAAGAGAAAAGATCGTTGCAGATAAGATGCATCGCCTTGAAAACATACGTATCAGGGGGCATTTCGATTACAATTCTCTACATGAACTCTCGACGGAAGCACGGCAGAAACTTACCCATATCGACCCGGAAACATTAGCACAGGCCAGCAGAATTCCCGGAGTTTCCCCTTCAGATATTAACGTTTTACTTGTATTGTTAGGCCGTTAATGTTTCACATGAAACAATTTTATTCATCACATAAACAATCTTTCAAAATGAACAATCAATTATTACTTGACAATCTTCGTTGTATTCCTGACTGGCCAATCAAAGGAGTCAACTTCAGAGACGTAACTACTTTGTTTAAGAATCCCGACTGTGTAAAGGCTATTACCGAAGAAATGTTCGAGTTATACAAAGACAAAGGCATCACGAAAATTGTCGGTATTGAAAGTAGAGGCTTTGTAATGTCGTCGGCTGTTGCCGCTCGATTAAATGCAGGAATAGTACTTTGTAGGAAACCAGGAAAGCTTCCTTGCGACACGGTTCAGCAGAGTTATGCCAAAGAATATGGAATAGACACTATCGAAATCCATAAAGATGCCATCGATGAAAACGACATTGTTTTGTTACATGACGACCTTTTGGCAACAGGAGGGACTATGAAGGCCGCCTGCGACCTTGTGAAGAAATTCAATCCAAAGAAAGTTTATTGCAATTTTATCATTGAACTTATCAATGAAGGACTTAACGGTCGTGCTGCATTTGACGAAGATGTTGAGGTAAGTACACTTATCCAGATTTAAGAACAAAGAGGTTGTTTTATTATATGTTTCACGTGAAACCTACAATAAAACAGCCTCTTTTTTAATTACATTTCTCAGATGACTCGTGAAGATAACGAAAAAAGGTTGGCACGATTGAAGGAGATTGTGCGGAGCATGCCTGAGAAACCTGGCAGTTATCAGTTCTATGACGACTCCAGAACCATTATCTATGTGGGTAAGGCCAAGCGTCTAAAGAGCCGAGTTTCGTCGTACTTTCACAAGGAGGTTGACCGATATAAGACGAAGGTATTGGTCAGCAAGATCCATTACATCAGCTACACTGTAGTCAATACAGAAGAAGATGCGTTGCTGTTGGAGAACAACCTTATCAAGAAGTATGCTCCCCGTTACAATGTACTTTTGAAAGACGGAAAGACCTATCCGAGCATCTGTATAACCAATGAGTATTTCCCAAGAATCTTTAAGACACGCTCCATCAACCGGAAATACGGCACCTATTACGGTCCCTACAGCCATATTTCAAGCATGTATACGGTGCTGGATCTGATCAAGAAGGTTTGCAAGCCCCGCACTTGCCGGCAACCGATCACCCGAGAAGGTGTGGCAGAAGGCAAGTATAAGCCTTGCCTGGAATACCATATTCACAACTGTCTGGGGCCGTGTATCGGCAGGCAAACCTATGAGGAATATCAGCAAAGCATTGCGCAAGCCCGTGAGATATTGAAGGGAAACACCCGTGAAGTGCTCAAGATGCTGCGTGCGGAAATGCTTCAAAAGGCAGAAGAGCTGCGCTTTGAGGAGGCCGAACAGCTGAAGCAGCAGTACCTTACCGTTGAAGGTTTTGCGGCAAAGAGTGAAGTGGTGAGCCATACTATCACCAACGTCGACGTCTTTACCATCACTGATGCGGGCCAGAAGAATGCCTACATCAACTACATTCACGTCACCAACGGCACCATTACCCAGAGTTTTACCTTCGAATACAAGCGCAAACTTGTCGAGACTGACGAGGAGCTTCTGCTCACTGCCATCCCTGAAATCAGAGAAAGGTTTCAGAGCAAGGCCCGGGAAGTCATCGTACCTTTTGAGATAAGCTGGCGACTTCCCGATGCCGAATTCTTCATTCCTCAGCGCGGAGACAAGAAACATCTCTTAGACCTTTCGGAGATGAACGGCAGGCAGTATAAGTTCGACCGGCTCAAACAAACCGAAAAACTCAATCCCGAGCAGAGGCAAACCCGCCTTATGAAGGAGCTTCAACAGAAGCTTGGTCTTGAAAAAATGCCCTATCAGATCGAGTGTTTCGACAACAGCAATATCTCTGGAACCGATGCCGTGGCGGGCTGTATCGTGTTCAAAGGCATGAAGCCTTCTAAGAAAGACTACCGTAAATACAACATCAAAACCGTCACGGGTCCAGACGATTACGCTTCGATGCAGGAGGTTGTACGCCGTCGTTACAGCCGTATGGTCGACGAAGGCACCCCCCTGCCCGACCTTATCATCACCGATGGCGGACAAGGACAGATGTCGGTTGTCCGCGAAGTCGTAGAAGACGAGCTCGGCCTTCACATTCCTATTGCAGGACTGGCCAAAGACAACCGCCACAAAACCAATGAACTTCTCTTCGGCAACCCTCCGCAAACCATTGGCATAAAGACCGACAGCGAGCTCTTTCATGTGCTCACTCGCATACAAGACGAGGTACATCGCTTTGCCATAACCTTCCACCGCGACAAGCGCTCGAAGCACGCTTTACACAGTGAACTCGACGACATCGCGGGCATCGGTCCCAAGACTCGCGACCAGCTTCTCAAAACATTCAAGACTGTGAAACGCATCAAAGAAGCTGATATTCAGATGCTTACCGAAGCTGTTGGAGCACATAAAGCCCATATTATCCACCAACATTTCCATTAGTAGCAGCCCGCTTTCTGCCCTTTACGGAAAGCCTTTTCAGCCACTCCCCCAACCCTTCTTGGTGAGAAAGCATAGACTTCTGGGCGAGAAGTCTATGGCTTATTGTCCATAAAGCTATCCTTTCTCATCCATAACTCTATGACTTCTTGGGCATAAAGGATAGCTTTCTCAAGCTGAAGTTTCAAAATCCAGGCCTGCATGGCTCACTAATGACTGGCTGAAATCGGCAGATAGTCGTAGGCTTCTATCACGACCGGCCCGATGAGTCCTGATGGCTGCAGGTCGGAATCTTTGTTCAAGAAACTGGTCGTATGGAACGTATATCGCTCATTATCAGGAACCTCCCCCTTCTCTCCGATGAGCCGGTTGCGCCAGCAATTCACCACCTCAACCTCAATTTTGTTGTTTCCCTTGTGCAAGACACCCGTCACGTTCACTCTGTAAGGCGACGTCCATGCCCCGCCGACATAGCATCCGTTCACCTTCACCTTTGCCATCACCATCACCTTTCCAAGGTCTATATACACTTGACGGTTCTTAGGCATCCGCCCAACCTTCACAGAGGTCGTATAGGTTGCTGTGCCCGAAAAATACCTTATGCGATGGTCGCTGCTCTGAGTCCAGTCGAAAAGAGAGTCTGTATGCAAGACCTCTTCCGGTCCGCCATGCTCCTTCTGGAAGTCAACCGTCCACGGCGTGTCAATCGTTGCGACGAGCTGTGGCTCGGGATAGTTGGCCTTCTCGTCGGCGAACCGCCCGCTTTCCGCCCTAAACACCACGAAAGCACTCTCGCCAGGCAGCAGTTTTATCGGCACTGTTGTCGTTTCGCCATGTCCAACATATTGCGGAAGCCACCGCTGTTCGCCCGTCAAGGAATCCCACAACTCTGGCCTGCGTCCGCCGATACGGAACGTTCCGTCGAAGGCTATCTGCCTGTCGCTCTGGTTGGAAAGGAAGTAATAGTCGCCGTCAGAGAGCCGTTTGTGGATGAAAAGCACGGGCAACGATGCCGTCCCGGCCGAGAAGTCAGGACCTATACCCATCTGCTTGAAGATGTCTTCAAGCGTCGAATGCTGGTAGATGCGCCCTTTTCCATAGGCTGTCGGCTCGCCCTTTTGCTGCTGTTCCGGCTGCCACATCGCCCTGGCCAGCCTGCTTACTTTTCCGTCGCATGCAGGATAGTCCTGCAGACTCGGCGAGCGTTGCGGGGCAGGACCCTCTATGGCGAGCCCTTCTTTCACCAGTTCACTCAGCTTTTCCAACAACTCCGGACGCATGGTTTCCTGCTTCGGAAGCACCAGTATCCTATAGCGCATGCCACTCTCCAATACCAGTTCTCCGTCCTCTACATGCGCCGTCATGAGCACGTCTCTGTTCAGATAGTCGTAGCTATAGCCCTGTGGCAGTTCAGGATTGCGCACTCCCGTCATCTTAGGGGCGTCCTCTCCTATGAAATATGCTACGTCGGCCACATACCGGCCCTGCTGCAACATGTAGTTGCACCGCTTCAAATACTGCGCAAAGACATCCATCTGTGAGAACCAAGTGTTGTGCCGGTTGAACTCATTGCCAAACCATGCGCAGAATCCCGGCACCCTTTCGTCGGGCTGTTGTATGTAGACGTGAAGCAGCGTGGCATTGATTCCCTCGGTGAAAAACCTGTCTCCGCGCGCTTTCATCATTGCCGGATAGTGAGAAAAGTCCGATGCTCCGCACGTGAACGACTCGGCCCATACACGACGCTTGCCATAGATGTGCCCGCAAGACGACGCACAACGGTTCTCAATATCACCCAGATCACCATAGCTCCAGAACTCTCCCGCCACCTCATCGCTCTGCGATCCGTACAGCAAGAACTCTCCAGGAAATCCCCAATGGCCGTAGTTCTCGAGCCAAGTGGTAAGCCCATGTTCGTTGGAAACTTCGCGAAGTCCGCCTACATAGTTGTAGGCCACCTCATCGGCCACCAGCCTTCTCAAGTCCCATAAGAAGCGGTCAGACTCGTCTTCACTGCCAACCACCTCGCCAAATATCGCCGGAATATATGGCAAGGGATCATATCCATAGGCAGTCTTAAAATCGTTGACGAGCTCATCGGTCCAGTTTTGTCCGCCCGTCTCATAGCTGTCTTCCACTACGATGCGGAAAGTCTTGCGGTCTTCGGCAGGTATTCTCTTGAGAATCTCTCCTATATAATTGTCGAAATGAGCCCTGATGTGCTTCTTGCTCATCTTGTCTGTCTCCAGTCCCGTGCCCTCTACTGGTGCAGGACTGCATGTAGTTCCGGTAGGAAGCATGGCCGTTCTCATGACGACCCACTGCCCTTCCGGCACGTTCCAGTCGAGCATTCCGTCACTGTTCACATGCCTTGAAAGATCTTTCACCTGCCCTGCCTGCAGCACATTCGTGCCTGCATATGCCGGCTGAGGGCGCCAAAGATAGGCATCCCACATAGGATGCGGGGTCTGCCACATCTTTGCAAAGGTTTTCTCCGGCCAGCGTTCTACTGCAGGCTTGTCAGACAATACCGCCTTGCCGATCACCCCCGTGTCGGCAATGTCAAGCCTGAATGTCTTTCCAAAGGTCTCAGGAATCGACACAACGATGGGAGCCATGGGGCTGAATCCTACTATTTTTTGTGCATTGCTGCGGTCGATGTCAATTGACTCTACGTGCCTATACGACCCGTCGGCCTCGGCTACGAGCAACTCCGCCCGCGTGGTTCTCGCCTCAACGGGATAGAGCACAAGGCTGCGAGCCGTCCCTGCAAGAGGCGCTGTAAGCACGACTGAGGCCGAGCCTGCTACGTCTGCCTCTGACGTATATTGCTGATTCCCGCCTGTAATCGGAAAGGCCAACACGCACACGTCTTGCGCATTTCCTTCAATGCCGGGCAGTTTCTTCTGATAGCGCGCCGGTCCTACGACCGTGTCTGTTGCCATGTCAAGATAGCGCATGGCCTGCGTCTCCTTCACCCACGGCCCGCCAGACTGGCTCCATCCCGGACAATTAAACAGACCAACCTCAATGTCAAGTTCGCCGGCTCTCTTGAACATCGCGTGAAGTATTTCCCACCATTCGTCGGAAAACATGCGGACAGGCCCCGTAGGAGTGCCGTTCCCCTCGCCTATCATGCCTATTTGCACACGGTTGATGCCAGCCTTCTTCATGGCTTCCAGGTCTTTCCTCACGCCATCCACTGACATGTTACCCGCCATCCAATACCAATAGACGGCTAAAGGCTGACGGTCTGAGATGCTGCTGAACTGCCTTTCGGCCTGTAGAAAGCTATCCTGGGCCTGCAAGCCAAGGACAAATGCCGTCAGAAATACGATGACGAGCGATACGGTTTTCTGACTCTTTCGGACGATTTTCCTTTTCATGACAAATAGGTTTTCTACTGCAAAAATAGTAAAAACATAGGGCTCCCGCAAGTCTTTCCTTGGAAAAAACCGCCCATACTGCGAGCATCTTCCGAAATGTCCGGAAGGCTCCTGCCCCACTGTCCACCCTATCAACCGCCGATTCCCGCACTTTTCCCCTCGAGAAAGCTATCCTTTATGCCCCAGAAGTCATAGCTTTCTTGTCGAGAAACCTATCCTTTCTCATCCATAACTCTATGACTTCTCAGCCTGAAACCTTAGCTTTCTCAAGCAGAAGGCAAAGAATTTTCCGATTGAAGACTCTTTCAATAAGACGTAAAATCGCCGAAAGCAGCAAATAAAGAGGGAAAGTTCCCGATTTTCTTGGTATTTTGTTTGCTTATTCGTAACTTTAGATAAGTTACTCACGCTCGACAATTCAAGAAAAAACGGAAACAAGTTCCCGATTTTCTTGGTATTGTTCTCGCTTATTCGTATCTTTGCAAGATGAGAATAGTGATACAGCGTGTGAAGCATGCCTCTGTGACTATTGGAGGAGCTTTGAAGTCGACGATCGGCGAAGGCCTGCTGATACTGCTCGGCATCGGTGAAGACGACGGCGAAGAAGACATAGGGTGGCTGGTGAAGAAAACGGCCAACCTGCGCATATTTGGCGACGATGAGGGGGTGATGAACCGCAGCATTCTCGACACGAACGGCGACGCCTTAGTGGTAAGTCAGTTCACGTTGATGGCCTCAACCAAGAAAGGCAACCGTCCAAGCTATATCCATGCTGCACCTCACAGCATCTCCATCCCGCTCTACAATCGCTTCTGCGAGGCGCTGAGCACAGCCCTTGGCAAGGCTGTAGGCACAGGAGAGTTCGGGGCAGACATGCAGGTAGAACTCGTCAACGACGGCCCTGTCACCATTTGTATGGACTCCAAGAACAAGGAATAGGCCCCCTGCAAGTCCCCTACCTCACGCCTTTATCCTCCCGACAAGCCGCAACTCTACAAAACCACAAGAAAGAAAAAAGACATGACCCACCAGAAAATAAGCCAATGGACCATCTGGGCGCTCTTCATACTTGAGACCGTCAACAACATCACCAACGGCCCCATTCCCCGTCATGCGCTATACCTGTGCATGTTGCTCTGGGCACTTTACACGCTGAACTGCAGCAAAGACAGCCCGCAGATCTACCGTCTGATAGCCCTCATCGTGACGGTTGTCATCGGCCTCTTCTACTGCTATCAAGTCTATCTCATCCTATAGAAACCGCAAACCATGGCCGACATCACCATCAAAGACGCCCAAACCGCTGTAGACCAGTGGATAAAAGCATACGGCGTTCGTTACTTTTCTGAGCTTACAAACATGGCCTGTCTCACCGAAGAAGTGGGCGAACTGGCGCGCGTCATGGCCCGAACCTACGGCGACCAGAGCTTCAAGGCGGGCGAAAAGGCCAACCTCGGCGAAGAGATGGCCGACGTCTTGTGGGTGCTTCTCTGCCTGGCCAACCAGACAGGCACAGACCTTACCGCCGAGTTCCGGCACACCTTGGAGAAGAAAACACGGCGCGACTCGCTCAGACACATCGGAAATCCTAAACTCAAAGCATAAAATCATGATTCACGAACACGATCATCACGAGCATCACCACCATCATGATGCACCGAAGAGCCGCATCGAAGAGGCGCTCTCAAAGTACAACCTCAACCTGAAAGACGAAGACGTACAGGCTGCCGTGCGCACCATCCTCACCGAGAAAGTGCCCCAAAATGACACGCAGGAAGTGAAGAAATTCCTCATGGGAAGCATCGAACTGACCACACTTAAGACCACAGACTCTGACGTAAGCGTGATGGCTTTCACCGAGCGCGTCAACCAGTTTGACCAAGAATATCCTGACCTGCCCCACGTAGCCACCATCTGTGTCTACCCGTGTTTTGCCGCTATTGTCAACGATACGCTTGAAGTCGACGGCGTAGAGATTGCCTGCGTGAGCGGTTCGTTCCCCTCTTCTCAGGCACTCATCGAAGTGAAAGTGGCCGAAACAGCCCTCGCCATCAAAGACGGAGCGACCGAAATCGACATTGTAATGCCCGTGGGCAAGTTCCTTTCGGGCGACCTTGAGGGCGTGGCCGACGAGGTAAGCGAGCTGAAAGCCGTATGCGGCGACAAGGCCATGAAGGTCATTCTCGAGACGGGATGCCTCAAAACAGCCTCTAACATCAAGAAAGCATCGCTCATTTCGATGTATGCCGGTGCCGACTATATCAAGACTTCTACCGGAAAAGAGAAGGTTTCGGCCACGCCGGAAGCTGCCTATGTCATGTGCCAAGCCATTAAAGAATACTATGAAGAGACGGGCATTCAGATTGGCTTCAAGCCTGCAGGCGGCATTAATACCGTCATGGACGCCATTACCTACTATACCATTGTCAAGGAAGTGCTGGGCGAAAAATGGCTGACCAACAAATGGTTCCGCCTCGGAACCTCACGCCTGGCCAACCTGCTCCTGAGCGAACTTGAGGGTGAAGAGGTGAAATTCTTCTAAGCACACCGCAGGAAACAGCTGCTGTCGGGCCTCATAGCACGGGCACTCCCCTGCCCTTTCGGCTGGGCAACAGAGCGCATCGTCCCCTGCAAAGCATGCTTCAGCAACCAAGAAAACTAAAGGGCGAGTCCGAAAAAACTAAAAGTTATGCTCCAGAAAGCTATCCTTTCAACCCCAGAAAGCTAAGGGTTATGCACGAGAAAGGATAGCTTTATCGGGATGAAAGCTAAGACTTCTCAATGAGAATGGGCACCTTTCTCCACAAGAAGGGTGCCCACTCTTTCTGATAGGGCGCATCAGCCTGTGGCAGAAGTCAGCTGTTGCGCTCGATCACGAAGTCGAGATAAGCCTGAAGAGACCTGTGGATGTCGGCGTCGGAGACATAGCTTGAGATGAACTTCCGACACTCTTCGTGAAACTCCCACATGCGCTTTTCAGCATATTCGATGCCCCCGCTCTGCTTCGCAAAGTCGACTAAAACGGCGATTTCATCGGGGTTAACCGTCCCGTTCTTCACCTTTCTCGCCAGCTTCTGCATCGACTCATACGACGTATTGCGCAGCGCATAGATGACAGGAAGCGTAAGTTTGCCCTCGGACATGTCGTTTCCTGTGGGTTTTCCTATCTCCTTTGAGTCGTAATAGTCAAAAATGTCGTCGCGTATCTGGAAGATAATACCCAGGTTCTGACCGAACTTCTTGGCTGCTTCCACCGCCTCTGCCGACGCCCCTGCCGATAAAGCTCCGATGCCTGCACAAGCTTCAAAGAGCGCAGCCGTCTTCTGTTTGATCACCTGATAATAGACTTCTTCCGATATTTCCTGGTTCTGGATGTTGGTCAGCTGCAGTATTTCGCCGTTCGAAAGCGTCCTTCCAAGCTCAGCCAGATACTCCACAATCTGCTGATTTCCAGTCTTTGCGACGTTGAGCAAGGCCGTCGAAAGGATATAGTCGCCCACCAGCACAGCCACCTTGTTGTCGTAAGTGGCGTTGACCGAGGCCTGACCACGGCGTTCCGAGCTCTCGTCAACCACGTCGTCGTGTACCAATGACGCCGTATGCAACAACTCTAAACCGACTGCCGCATACAGTGTCTGGCCGTTCACACGGCCGAAATTCCTCGCCATCAGCAAGATAAGCATCGGTCGCATGCGCTTTCCGGCACGCTGACGGATATGGGTCAATGCCTGCGAAAGCATGCCGTCTTCATGGGTTAACGAACGGTTGAAAAGCTCGATGAAATCGGCTAATTCTGACGTTATGGGCTCTTTAATGACATTCAGGAAATCCATCGCGGAACAAATTTTTGACAAAATTACGCATTTCTTTCCGTATAACTGACTATTTTTTTGTAATTTTACGCCATAAAACCGAATTTTTCATCATGGACAAACTCTTTCTACTCGATGCCTATGCGCTCATCTATCGCAGTTATTACGCACTGATCAAGAGCCCCCGCATCAACTCAAAAGGACTGAATACCTCAGCCATCATGGGCTTTGTCAATACCCTCAACGAGGTGATCACCAAGGAGAAACCGACTCATATCGGCGTAGCCTTCGACCATGGAAAGACCTTTCGTCACGAGGCTTTTCCCGAATATAAGGCGCAACGGCAGGAAACTCCCGAGGACATCCGCCTCTCTGTGCCCATCATCAAGGATCTTTTGCGGGCTTTCCGCATCCCTATCCTGCAGGCAGACGGCTTCGAAGCCGACGACATCATTGGCACTCTTGCCACAAAAGCAGGACAGAAAGGCATTGAAACCTATATGCTTACGCCCGACAAAGACTATGGACAGCTGGTCAGAGAGAACGTCTTTCAGTTCCGTCCCCGCCATGGTGGCGGCTATGAAACGATGGGACCCACGGAGGTATGCCAGAAGTATGACATCCAGAACCCTTCCCAAGTCATCGACCTTCTGGCACTGATGGGCGACAGTTCCGACAACTTTCCCGGCTGCCCAGGTGTCGGAGAAAAGACTGCTTCCAAACTCATCAGCGAGTTCGGAAGCATCAACAACCTCCTGAACCATACCGCAGACATCAAAGGAAAACTGCGCGAAAAAGTGGAAAATGCCGTCAACGACATCCGCATGTCACGCTTTCTTGCCACCATACGCACAGATGTCCCGGTCGAACTCAATATGGATGACCTGCAGATTTCTGAGCCAGATGAGGAACAACTGCGCCAAATCTTCACCGAACTCGAATTCAAAACGCTCGCAGATAAGATTCTTAAAAAAACAGAAATAAAACAAAAGCCTGTTAACAGCCAGCTTGATCTCTTTGGAAATTTTGCGACCGAAACTCCAGAAGAACCAAAAAAATCGAGTTTTGAGACCATTAATTCCACCCCCCACCAATACAAACTTATTGAAAAAGAGGAAGATATATCAAAGTTATATGATTATATTCAGAAAAAAGAATTTTTCGTTTTAGACACAGAGACCACTTCCTTAAACCCGATAGAGGCCGAATTAGTGGGTATGAGTTTTTCGGTCAAAGAGGGAGAAGCCTTCTATGTGGCGGTGCCGTCTGACAGGGATGCAGCCCAGAAGATTGCCGACTCTCTGAAGCCTCTCTTTGA
The DNA here is from genome assembly GCA_017469955.1 of Prevotella sp. Taxonomy (GTDB): domain Bacteria; phylum Bacteroidota; class Bacteroidia; order Bacteroidales; family Bacteroidaceae; genus Prevotella. The sequence goes on along the minus strand of JAFUFJ010000019.1, from coordinate 67,772 downwards.
AAACCCCTCGACTTTGAAGATCGGTCAGAACATCAAGTACGACCTGGAAGTGCTGGCCAACTATGGCATCACGCTCGCAGGTCCGATGTTTGACACCATGTTGGCTCACTATGTCCTTCAACCAGAGCTACGTCACAACATGGACTACATGGCCGAAGCCTACCTGAACTATCAGACTATTCACATAGACCAGTTGATAGGTCAGCGCGGGAAGTCTCAGCTTTCAATGCGTGATCTGCCGGCAGAAGCGGTCTACGAATATGCTTGTGAAGATGCAGATGTCACGATGAAACTCTATAACGTGTTGAAGGGAAAACTGGCAGAAAGCGGGGTAGAGCAGCTGTTCTACGAGGTGGAGATGCCCCTTGTGCCTGTCCTTGCCGAGATGGAACGCAACGGTGTGCGACTGGATACCGATGCCTTGAAGGAGACGTCGGCTGTCTTTACTGGCCGTATGTTGCAGCTTGAACGCCACATATACGAACTTGCCGGCCAGCAGTTCAACATCTCAAGCCCGAAACAAGTGGGAGACATCCTCTTCGGACAGATGAGGATTGTCGATAAGCCCAAGAAAACAAAGACGGGACAATTCGTCACCTCTGAGGAGGTACTTCAGCAGCTTCGCAGCAAACATCCGATAGTATCTGACATCCTCGACTATCGAGGACTCAAGAAGCTTTTGGGCACTTATGTCGACGCCCTTCCAAAGCTTATCAACCCTAAGACCGGCCATATCCACACGTCGTTCAATCAGGCTGTGACCGCCACCGGGCGCCTTTCGTCGTCAGATCCGAACCTCCAGAACATCCCAGTGCGCGGAGAAGACGGCAAGGAGATTCGCAAATGCTTCATACCGGAGCCAGGATGTCAGTTCTTTTCTGCCGACTATAGCCAGATAGAATTGCGTGTAATGGCCCATCTTTCGGAAGACGAGAACATGATAGAGGCCTTCCGCGAGGGGTATGACATTCATGCCGCTACGGCTGCCCGCGTATATAAGAAGGGCGTCGACGAGGTGACTCGCGACGAGCGCACAAAGGCTAAACGGGCCAATTTCGGCATCATCTATGGCATCACCGTCTTCGGTCTGGCCGAGCGTCTCGACATTTCGCGCGACGAAGCCAAGCAGCTGATTGACGGATACTTTGACTCTTTTCCCCGCGTACACGACTATATGGAGCGAGCCAAGCAACAGGCACGCGAGAGAGGCTATGCCGAAACCTTCTTCCATCGTCGGCGTTATCTGCCAGACATCACGTCGGCCAATGCCACAGTGCGCGGCTTTGCCGAGCGCAATGCCATCAATGCTCCCATACAAGGCTCTGCTGCCGACATCATCAAGGTGGCCATGATCCGCATCTACCGGCGCATGAAAGCCGAAGGACTGAAGAGCAAGATGATCTTGCAGGTGCACGACGAGCTCAACTTCTCGGTCGTTCCCGAAGAGCATGACGCCGTTGAGCGCCTCGTACTCGAGGAGATGCAGGGTGCCTATCCTTTGCGTGTACCCCTTGTTGCCGACTGCGGATGGGGTGCAAACTGGCTTGAAGCCCACTGATTGTCTGAGGAAAACCTTCGGCAAGCCGTCAGAGACTTGCCGAGAAAGCTATCCTTTCAGCCCCAGAAGTCTAAGAGTTATGCCTGAGAAACCTAACCTTTCTCGCCCAGAACCCATAGACTTCTGGGGCTGAAAGGATAGCTTTCTTGATGTATGACGGGCCGACTGTGCAAGACGAAGCTTCGGGTCTCCAGCCAGAAAGGAGAGTTGACGGCGGCAGAAGGGTAGGGGAGCTGGGCGTTTTTGCACTGGCTTTCCAGAGAGAAGCTCATGCCTGTCAAAATGGTTTCGTGCTTGTTTTTTCCGTGAAAAACGAGTGGTTTACAGAAATAAATCGCTATCTTTGCACCACTGCAGGCAGGATTCAAGTGTAAACTGCTTGCCTACACGCCTAATGTTGACGATATGGACATCACACGCAGAGAGTTTTTAAAGTCGGGCTTGCTGGGAGTTGCAGGCCTGAGTGTTGCACCCGAGATGGTGGCAAAGACGCTTGTCGACGGCGAGAAGCCTGAGCGTTCAGCGAAGAAAGCCTGTCGCAAGCCGTTCTGCTTCATCCAGTATAGCGACCCCCAGTTTGGCTTTACTGACGAAGACAAGCACAACACGCGCCCCGAAGAGGAGCTCATGGGCAAGGCCGTCGACATCATCAACCAGCTGCGTCCGCCGTTTGTCATCGGCACAGGCGACTATTTTCACCACCGCCGAGACATCAATGAAACGATGCTCTACAAGCGATATGTGTCGATGATCAGCCCCGCAACAAGGGTATATATGGTGCCCGGCAACCACGATTTCCGTTCGGTTGAGCCCGAGGACACTGACTATTATGCCACGCATTTCGGCCCCGACCGCTTCTCTTTCCGCCACGAACGTTGCGCGTTCATCGGCATCAACACCATGCTTCTCTGGCTTGGCGACAAGGCAAAAGAGCAGGAAAGAGAGCAACGAGAGTGGCTTGAGGAAGAGTTGAAGGGCGCCCAGAACTGCCGGTTCATCTTCCTTTTCACCCATATTCCCTTCTTCCTGAAGTCGATTGACGAGCCTGAAGACTACTTCACCATTCAGCCTTCCGTGCGTCGCGACTATGTCAATATGTTCAAGCGGTATGGTGTCAATGCCGTATTCTGCGGGCATAAGCACAACCAGTTCGTGGCCAAAGACGGCGAGCTTGACATGGTGACGTGCGGAGCAGTGGGACGTCAGCTGGGCGGATTCCACGGCATGAACCTCGTCAAGGTCTACCCCGACCGCTACGAGTTCGAGTACATCGCACTCAACGAGTTTCCCAACGAGATTCGTTATTAGCCGGTTTCGGTCAGACTATAACCACAAAAACGGAGACGAGCGTCGGCCTGTCTGGGGCCCGTTCGTCTCCGTTTTCCTGTTGTCTGCCTTCGGTTGTGCCTCAGAGAGCCGCCCCTTACGGCAGTAAGTCGTAGTCGCTGTCGGCCACAGGTTCCAGCCATTCTGTCGACGAGTCCTGCCCGGCCTGCGTCATATAGGTGAGGTGTTGGAACCAGGAGTCGCGTGCTGCTCCGTGCCAATGCTTGGCTTCGGCGGGAATGGGCACCACCGTTCCCGGCCTCATCTCTCGAGGCTCCTTGCCCTCTTCGACATACCATCCCCGACCCGACACGCAGACAAGCACCTGTGTGGCCTTATGGTGGATGTGCCAGTTGTTGCGGCATCTGGGCTCGAAGGTTACGTTGACCGGTCCGCCATGCTCAGCATCGAGGGACGCCAGATAGCTGTTTCCTGTGAAGAACTGTGCGTAAGCTGCATTGAAACTGCCCTTCGGCCACACCGTGAAGTCTACGGGACGTCCCTCGCCGAACGGCTCTCCATAGACCTCGGCGATGGCTTTTGCGGCCCTGAAGGCTTCCGTTTCGCCCACTAATGCGGCGAGCGTCATGGGCAGGCAGTGTATCTCTTCATCGGTCAAACCCATGTTGCGGGCACCCGCGATGTGGGCCTTCAACTGCGGTTCGACGCCCTCAAGTCCGCTTAAAGCCCCTACGGTCACCAGTTCGCGCTGGGCAAAAGTGAGGTTGTCGCGGGCGAAAATATCGCCGAAAAGGTGAGCCTTCAGGTAGTAGTCGGTCGAGGGTGAAAAGTGATAGTCGAAAGGTTTGCCGGTGAGACGTGTCTGTACTTCTGTGCCTTGACGGAGGGCGTTGTAGCCGGGACTGAGGGGCGAAGCGTCGGTCCCTTGTTCGGTTTCACGTCCGCCGGCCTCACGCTGGCCGAGCACTTGCTGCAGGGTTGCGAGGGCGTTCAGGCTCCTTGGAAAGCCAGTATAGGCATAAAGCTGGGCGAGAGCCTCCTTGATTTCAGAGACGGTAAGCCCGTGGTCGAGGCCGTCATTGATGAGCCTGGCCAGTGCCTTCTGGTCGCCTTTTGCCTCAAGACAGGCTATGGCGACGAGGTGTTGTTGTGACAAAGTAAGGATGTTTTCCATATTGTTTCTGTTTGAAAGGGTGGGGTAGCGGCTCTCAAGAGTGCCGATGATGGTGTGCGTGGTTGAGGGTTGACGCTGAGAAAGCTAAGGGTTTAGCCCCAGAAGTCATAGGGTTATGGGCCAGAAAGCTATCGTTTCTCAGGCAGAACCCATAGACTTCTGACCCTGAAAGGATAGCTTTCTCGCGGTGTTTACTTCACGAGTCCGAGGCCTTTGAGCCACTTTTCGACCTTCGACTTACCCGAACGCACCTCATGTCCGTAGATGCTGAACTGGCCTTTGACGGCGGCTTCGGGGAAGGCTTCTCTGACATCGTCCACTACAGAACCCAGTCCGCTGCCCTCATGTGTCGAGAATGGTATGACTGTTTTGCCGTTGAGGTCGTAGTCGCGGAAGAAGGTGAACATCACCTGTGGATAGGTTCCCCACCATATAGGCCCGCCGATGATGACCGTATCGTAGTCGTCGATATTCTTCACTTCGCCCTGATATGCCGGCAGTTCGCCGTCTCTTGTCTCCTGCTTGGCCACCTCGATGAGCTGCATGTAGGGCATGTCGTAGTCTTTGTCGGCCACAATCTCAAACTGATCGGCGCCGGTCAGCTCCGAGATGTAGTCGGCAACAATCTTGGTATTGCCCACGGGGATGTTGCCAACACTGTAGTTTTCGCCTGCATGAGAGAAGAAAACCACCAAAGTCTTTCCTGTCTTTTCCATTGTCTTTGCTTCTGTTTCTGCGCCGCTTTTGCTGCCGTTGCAGGCCGTCGAGACCAGCAGTGCCAGCGAGGCGACGATGGTTTTTAGATGTTTCATTTCAGAGATGTTGTCTAAATTCGGTGCAAAGTTACGACAGAAAACGGCAAATCATGTTATTCATTTGGCGGAATGATTTTCACTTTTTACGGTTTTTGCTTGCTGCTCTTGCCGATTATGCGTATCTTTGCAGCCAGAAAATCAAACCGGAAAACTATGAAAGATCGCATTCCTTTTGTAGACTACATCCGCGTGGTGGCATGCTTTATGGTGATGCTTGTCCATGCAAGTGAGAATTTTTACGGTGCCGACTCGTCGGGACTTGCCGGCAACATGTCGATGCTTGCCAACGAAAGCAACCGCTTCTGGGTGGCCTTCTGGGACGGAGGCGTCAGCCGGACTGCCGTACCTTTGTTCATGATTGTGTCGGCTTTCCTGCTTGTTCCCATGCGCGATGGGCAGACAATGACCCAGTTCTACCGCCGTCGGTTCAAGCGAATACTGCCTCCTTTCATCTGCTTCATGCTGCTTTACACGTTTCTTCCGTTGGCATGGGGCGGCATGACTTGGGAGCAATCAATGGCAGACTTGAAGCTGTTGCCGTTCAATTTCCCGTCGATGGCGGGCCACCTGTGGTTCATGTATCCGCTCATTAGCCTCTATCTCATCATACCAGTCGTGTCGCCTTGGCTCGAGAAGTCGACGGCAAAAGAAGAACTCATCTTCATCTCCATCTTCGCCTTCACCACCTTGACGCCGTGGCTTCACCGCTTTGTGTCGCCCGAACTGTGGGGCGAATGCTTCTGGAACCAGTACTCGCTCTTCTGGTATTGCTCAGGCTATTTAGGATATCTGGTGCTGGCTCACTACATAAGAGTTCACCTGAAGTGGTCGCAAAAGCGACGCATCACGACGGGACTGCTCTGCTTCCTGATAGGCGCAACGTTCACTGCTTGGAGTTTTTGGTGGAAAGGAGTGCCCGGCAACCTTATCGAAACTCCCGCATTAGAGTGGTCGTGGGAGTTCTGTACTCCTAACGTTCTGCTGGCAACTTTCGGCCTTTTCGTCGTCTTTTCTGCCATCAATCAGCCCAAGGCTCCTGCCCTTGTCACGTCGCTTTCGAAACTCTCGTTCGGCATGTATCTGATGCATCTGTTCTTCCTGGCTCCCATTGCAAGCGCATTGATAGCCGGCAACCCCGCCAGTCCCCTGCTGCCTGTCAGCCTTTGCATTCCCGTTATTGCCTTGCTCACATTCGTGTGCTGCGCCATAACGACCAAGCTCATCAGCCTCATTCCCGGCAGCAAATACATTGTCGGATAAGAAAAGCGCTCCTGTATGGACGAGATCATCATCGACAACCACCTCGGAAGACTGACGTCTGAAGCACTGCGGATGTACTATTCGCACGTGGTATGCAATGGTGGAATGTGCCGGTTCTTGTTCAACGGGCAGCCCTTTACGCTGAATGTCGGTGACAGTATGATCATTATTGCCAACCGACTCGTCACCGACATTCAGCCCTCTCACGACTTCATGGCTCGAGTGGTCTACGTCTCTCCCGAACTGATTCAAGAGTCGACTCCCACCAACAACTATCACATAAAAGGAGCCATCTCGCTCTACAACAACCCCATCATGCCCCTGCTACCTGAGGAACACGACCTGCTGAACAACGACATCAGCCAGCTGGAGAGAAGACTTCAGGACGAAGACAAGTATTTCTTCCGCGATATTCTCATCAACCTTCTGCAGGTGATGTATATCGACTTCTTCGAATTTCACCGACGCATCAACGACAAAATGCTGGTCTCTGAGCGCGCCAACAACCTGATGAACAGCTTTCTAAGACTACTCGAAACAGGCATATACCGCAAGGAACGCCACGTGGGATACTATGCCGACAAGCTGTTTATCACGCCAAAATACCTCTCAGAGGTGACCTGTCTCGTCAGCGGACAGCCGGCTGCTTACTGGATAAACCGCTTTACCATCATCGACATCAACAACCAGCTGAAGGAAAAAACGCTCTCGCTTTCAGACATTGCCAGCCAGTTCAACTTCTCAAGCATGTCCTACTTCTCGCGCTTCGTGCAGAAATATCTCGGAATGTCACCGTCAGACATCCGGAAAAAGAGCTGACCCGCAACGGGGATTCATCTGTGCATTGCCCAAGTTCGGCCGATTCCAAAGACCTGCAGTCTCAGCCGTGAAAATTTAAAAACTTCGGCTTTTCCTTTGCATTGCCCGCGTTTTTGCGTAACTTTGGCTATCACCGAAATTACTTTGCACTCGGCAATGAAAAGAAAAATCATTCGCTTTTCTTTTGCATTGCACTCGTTTTTGCGTAACTTTGCAAGCAAGAAACAAATTCTTTATAAAGAAACATGGCATTAAAATGTGGTATTGTAGGCCTGCCAAACGTAGGTAAGTCTACACTGTTCAATTGTTTGTCAAGCGCTAAAGCACAAGCGGCAAACTTTCCTTTCTGTACAATAGAGCCCAACGTAGGCGTCATAACTGTCCCTGACGAGCGACTGACAAAGCTCGCTGAACTCGTGCATCCTGGTCGTATTGTGCCAGCAACGTGCGAGATAGTCGATATCGCAGGACTCGTGAAAGGTGCCTCAAAAGGGGAGGGACTGGGCAACAAATTCCTCGGGAATATCCGTGAAACTGACGCTATTATCCATGTGCTTAGGTGCTTCGAAGACGACAATATCACCCACGTCGACGGCACTATTGACCCTATTCGCGACAAAGAAATCATTGACACCGAGCTGCAACTCAAGGATCTTGAGACCATAGAAGGGCAACTTACCAAAGTACAGAAGGCCGCAGCTGCCGGCAATAAAGAGGCTAAAATCTTAGCCAACGTGCTCGAATCGTATAGGGATGTGCTCGAGAAAGGTAAGAATGCACGAGTTGTTTCCTTTGAAACCAAGGACGAAATAGATGCTGCACGCAACCTATTTCTCTTAACCTCAAAGCCCGTGTTATATGTCTGTAATGTCGGTGAATCAGAAGCAAAAAACGGCAACGAGATGACCAAAAAGGTGGAGGAACTGGCCCGTGAAGAGGGTGCAGAGATGATGATCATCGCCGCAAAGACCGAAGAAGACATCGCCGAACTGGAGAGTTATGAGGATAAACAACTGTTTCTCGAAGAGTTAGGTCTCGAGGAAAGTGGCGTTAACAGACTCATCAAGAAAGCCTATTCCCTGCTCAATCTCGAAACGTTTATCACGGCAGGTGAGATGGAAGTGAAAGCCTGGACATACAAAAAGGGATGGAAAGCTCCGCAGTGTGCAGGCGTTATTCATACTGATTTCGAAAAAGGATTCATCAGAGCCGAGGTCATCAAGTATGACGACTACATCGCCTATGGGTCGGAAGCAGCAGTGAAAGAAGCCGGAAAAATGGGCATTGAAGGCAAGGACTATATCGTTCAAGACGGAGACATCATGCATTTCCGCTTCAATGTTTAATCCTTTCGTCCTGAGAAATCAACCTGGTTTTCCTGAGAAAGGTTATCAGTCTGACAGAAAATCCAGCCCAATCTGCCAGAAAATGTCGTCTGGTTTTCCTGAGAAAAGATTCGAAACATTCCGTCAACCCAAACTATACTAAGAAATATGTCATTACTTAATTACATTGTTTGGAATCCTTCCGAGGTGATGTGTCACCTTGGTCCCATCACGCTTCGTTGGTATTCTATGTGTTGGCTCGTAGGGTTAATCGGAGCCTATTTCATGGTGAAGTGGCTCTATAAGGACCAAAAAGTGAAAGATGAGTTGTTCGACCCGCTGTTTATCTATTGCTTTATCGGCATACTTGTTGGTGCTCGTCTGGGTCATTGCTTGTTCTATCAGCCCGACTATTACCTGTCAAGTACCCAGCATTTCATAGAGATGTTGATACCAATGCAAAAGGATTCGGCCGGTTGGCATTATACGGGATATGCAGGATTGGCCTCACATGGCGGCACGATTGGGCTGATGTTAGCCCTTTGGCTCTATTGTAAGAACACAAGAATGAACCTTTGGCATGTGCTTGATGACATAGCAATCGCCACGGGAATCACGGCATGTTTCATCCGCTTGGGCAACCTTATGAACTCAGAAATCATAGGAAAGCCTACTGATGTGCCTTGGGCTTTCATCTTCCAGCAGGTCGATCAACAGCCACGACACCCAGGACAATTGTATGAAGCTATTGCCTATGCCATGCTGTTTGTTGTCATGATTCTGATATACAGACGGCATAAGGAGAAGGTTGGAAGTGGTTTTTACTTCGGCTTCTGCCTGTTTTATATTTTTACTTTCCGCTTTTTCATCGAGTATACGAAGGACATTCAAGTTTCGTTTGAGAGTGGAATGCTCTTTAATATGGGCCAGTTGCTCTCCATTCCTTTCATCATTCTCGGCTATTTCTGTATGTGTGGAGGCAAATGGATGCAACGGTTGGGTGCGAAATGAGCATCCTTATTATATAGGAAGGCTATGGTCGGCGTAGCATAAAGTTATCGCGTGAGAAACCGAATGAAGGTATTCCCACGCGATTTTCTTATGGTTTTATTCTAAGCGACGGCTGTTTTCTTTTCCTGGCCTGAATGGTTTCTACTTGCCTTTCACTATTTTCTTGATGTCGTTCAGCTTGTTAAGTGCCTCAACAGGCGTCAGGTTGTTGATGTCAAGGCCGAGTATTTCGTCGCGTATCTGGCAGAGTACCGGGTCGTCAAGCTGGAAGAACGAGAGCTGCATGCCTTCTCTTGACGAGTCGATGGCTTGCGCATTAGGCTTGCCTACGGTTCCTACCTGTGCATTGTCGCTTTCCAGTTGTTTCAAGATGGCGTTCGATCGTTTGACGATTGACTTGGGCATGCCGGCGATTTCGGCCACGTGTATGCCGAATGAATGTTCCGATCCTCCCCGTTCAAGCTTGCGAAGGAAGATGACCTTTCCGTCCTTTTCACGCACAGATACGTTATAGTTCTTGATGCGTTTGAAGTTCTTTTCCATTTCATTCAGCTCGTGATAGTGGGTGGCAAAGAGCGTCCTTGCCTGTGCCTTTGGCTGTTCGTGAAGGTATTCGACGATGGCCCATGCGATGGAGATTCCGTCGTAGGTTGACGTACCTCGGCCAAGTTCGTCGAAGAGAACCAGCGATTGTGGCGACACATTATTCAATATGTTTGCCGCTTCAGTCATCTCCACCATGAACGTAGATTCGCCCAGAGAAATGTTGTCTGAAGCACCTACGCGGGTGAAAATCTTGTCGACCATGCCCACCTTTGCACTCTCTGCTGGCACAAAACTGCCGATCTGAGCCATCAAGACTATTAAGGCTGTTTGTCTTAACAGGGCAGACTTACCGGCCATATTCGGTCCTGTTATGATGATGATCTGCTGGCGTTCGGTGTCGAGAAGGATGTCGTTCGGCACGTATCGCTCGCCCAGAGGCAGCTGTGTTTCGATGACCGGATGGCGGCCTTGCCGTATGTCCAACAGGGTTGAGTCTTCTATAACCGGGCGTACATAGTGGTTTTCCTCGGCCACTTTTGCAAACGAAAGCAGGCAGTCGAGGCGTGCTATGAGGCTGGCATCGACCTGTATTTGGGGGATGAACTCTTGTGCTTCCGCGACAAGTTCGCCGAAGAGTCGCTCCTCGAGCGACTGTATTTTCTCGTCGGCTCCGAGTATTTTCTCCTCGTATTCCTTCAGTTCCTGGGTGATGTATCGCTCGGCTTGTGCCAGTGTTTGCTTGCGTACCCACTCCTGGGGAACCTTGTCTTTGTATGTGTTTCTTACTTCGAGATAGTATCCGAAGACATTGTTGTAGCCCACTTTCAGCGATGCGATGCCTGTGATTTCGCTTTCCCGTTCCTGTATTTGCAGCAGATAGTCCTTGCCGTTGCGTGAGATACTGCGCAAGTCGTCAAGCTCTTTTGAGTATCCATCGGCAATAACATCGCCTTTTGAGAGCAGCTGTGGCGGGTCGGGTTGTATCTCTTTGCCGATGCGATCGCGCAGCGATTCGCACAGGTTCAGCTGTTCTCCTATCCGTTTGAGGCTTTCGTTTTCGGCATAGAGGCAGGCGGTTTTCACGGGCTGCAGGGCCTGTAGTGCCAGTCGCAGCTGCACCATCTCTCGCGGAGACACCCTTCCTACGGCCACCTTTGATACGATTCGTTCGAGATCTCCGATGCGGTGCAGCTGTTCGTCGACGGTCTTTCTGAAGTCGGGCTCTCGAAAGAAATAGTCGACAACGTCAAGGCGTTGGTTGATGGGTGCTTCGTCTTTCAGCGGAAACACCACCCACCGGCGCAGCATTCGCCCGCCCATTGGCGTCACGGTCTGGTCGATAACACCGAGCAATGACTGCCCGTCGTCGTTCATCGGGGCCAGCAGTTCGAGCGATCGGATGGTGAATTTGTCGAGGCGTACGTAGCGTTCCTCCTCGATACGCGACAGGTGTGTGATGTGCCCGATGTGTGCATGTTGCGTTAATTCGAGGTATTGCATGATGGCTCCCGAGGCAATTATGCCACTTCTCAGGTGGTCGATGCCGAAGCCTTTCAGCGACTTTGTGCCGAAGTGTTTTAAGAGTTTTTGGCGTGCTGTCTGCTCTGTGAACACCCAGTCTTCAAGTTCAAACACGCAATATCGGTTGCCGAAGTAGCGCTCGAAGTCTTGCCTTCGGTCGCGGTTGTATAGCACTTCCTTGGGTTGGAAGTTCCCAAGCAGTTTCTCAACGTAGTCGAAAGTGCCCTCTCCGGTAAGGAATTCTCCCGTTGAAATGTCGAGGAACGCCACGCCGCAGATGCCCTTTCCGAAGTGTACTGATGCGAGAAAGTTGTTTTCTTTGTAGTTCAATACGTTGTCGCTCATTGCCACTCCCGGGGTTACCAGTTCGGTGATGCCCCGCTTGACGAGCGTCTTTGTCAGCTTCGGGTCTTCGAGTTGGTCGCATATTGCCACCCTTCTGCCGGCGCGAATCAGCTTCGGCAAGTAGGTGTCAAGGGCGTGATGTGGGAAACCGGCCATCTCAGTCGCGGCCGCAGAGTTGCCGTTATTGCGTCGCGTAAGTGTGATTCCAAGGATTTTGGCAGCATCAATCGCGTCGTCGCAATACGTCTCGTAAAAGTCTCCACAACGAAACAACAGCAGCGCATCGGGATGCTTTTCCTTCAGCGAGAAAAACTGTTTCATCATGGGTGTCAGCCCGTTGTCCTTTTTTGCCATAGCGGTTGCGAGTCAGATGGGTTCATTTTCCCACCGGATGATGGGAACTACAAAGATACGGAAAATATCCGTCCCGACCAAAATTTCCACCCAAATTCGTCCTATTTTTTAACTTGTCTGCCCTCCTTTCCACACCCTAAACCGCGAGTAAGCTGTCCCCCGTGAGCCGTTCTTCTGACGTATCCCGCCGAGAAAGCTAAGCTTTTAGCCCGAGAAGTCTATGGGTTCTGGGCGAGAAAGGATAGCGTTATTGGGATGAAAGCTAAGACTTCTGGGGCTGAACCCTTAGCTTTCTCGCTGACAACAGAAAAGGTCCTCACCCGAGATGAGAACCTTTCTGCTCCTAAGAGGCCTTGTATATCTGAAAAAAGCAATGTATTTCCTGTTGTCTTCCGAGGCGTCTTCAGCCCTTTTTCCGGTCGTGCTCGATCAGGCTCAGCAGCCTTTCCACGGCTTCTGCCTCGGGAATGTTCTTCTCGATGCACTCCTGTCCGCGATAGAGCGACACGCGTCCCGGCCCTGCACCCACATATCCGTAGTCGGCATCGGCCATCTCTCCCGGGCCGTTCACGATGCATCCCATGATGCCAATCTTAAGTCCCACGAGGTGAGCCGTGGCCTTCTTGATGCGCGCAATGGTCGATTGCAGGTCGTAGAGCGTGCGTCCGCAGCCCGGACAGGAAATGTATTCGGTCTTCGTAAACTTGATGCGTGCCGCTTGAAGGATGGCGTCGGCCAGCTCGCGCAGGCGCTTTTCGTCATGCGCCCCGGAGAGTTCCAGCCGTGTAGCCTTGCGGTCGATGAACAGAGCCCCCACGGCCATAGAGGCCTTCAGCTGATAGTCTTCCCAGCAAGGCTCGTCGATGTGCAGGCGAACGGTGTCGTCGGCAATCGACGCCTCGGCCTCTTCACGCAGGCATACACACTCTTCTACGCTCTCTACCAGCCGTCTTGCCACGGGAATCTCACACTCAGGCTCCTCGCTCAGCGACACTCTTATCGTGTCGCCGATGCCCTCACAGAGCAGCGCTCCTATGCCTACCGCACTCTTTATGCGCCCGTCTTCGCCCTCACCGGCCTCGGTCACGCCCAAGTGAAGCGGGTAAAACATACCCTCATCAGCCATCACTCTGACCAAGAGGCGTACAGACTTCACCATCACAACCGTATTCGACGACTTGATCGAAATCACCACATCACGGAAATCATGACGCCTGAATATGCGCAGAAACTCCATGCAACTCTCCACGATGCCTTCGGGAGTGTCGCCATAGCGGTTGCGTATGCGGTCGGAAAGCGAGCCGTGATTCACCCCAATACGGATAGCCGTATGGTAGGCTTTGCAGATGTTGATGAACGGCACCACACGGTCTTCAATCTTCTGAAGCTCCTGAAGATACTCCTCATCCGTATACTCCAACTTCCTGAACGTGCGGGCCGGATCGACATAGTTGCCCGGATTGATGCGCACCTTCTCGGCATATCGCGCCGCCACATCAGCCACATTAGCATTGAAATGCACGTCGGCAACAAGCGGTGTCTGATAGCCTTCTCGACGCAACTGCTGACTGATCCGCCCCAGATTCTCCGCCTCTCGCGACCCTTGAGTGGTAAGTCTCACGAGCTCTCCGCCAGCCTTTATGATCCTGATAGCTTGCCTCACACAGGCTTCCGTGTCGTTCGTGCTGGTCGTCGTCATCGACTGCACTCTCACAGGATGCCCACCTCCAATCTCGAGATTCCCTACGCGAGCCACCCACGAACGGCGACGCTGATACTCAGTTGGTCTTATATTCATACTCTATATCGGCTAAAGCACGGTTGGCCTTCTCTATCTTTTCTCCCAGCGAAGCCTTATGCTTCTCCACCTCACGAGCCACCTCCTCGTCGCTCAACGCAATGATCTGAGCCGCAAGAATGGCCGCATTCTGGGCCGCATTCACACCCACAGTGGCCACAGGAATGCCCGGTGGCATCTGTACAATGCTAAGCATTGCGTCCAATCCGTCAAGCATTCCTTTGACAGGAACACCAATAACGGGCAGCTGAGTCGATGCCGCTATCACCCCTGGAAGTGCTGCAGCCATGCCAGCAGCAGCAATGATCACCTTCACACCTCTCTCCTTTGCACCCTTGGCAAAGGCCTCAACAGCGTCAGGAGTGCGATGTGCGGAGAGGGCATTCACCTCGAAAGCAATCCTGTGGTCGTTCAACCATTGACAAGCTTTCTCCATAATCGGCAGGTCACTTGTCGACCCCATGATGATACTAACAATCGGTTTCATAGTCTAAATATTCTTTTGATGATGATGTTTCCTTTTAAAAGCGGAGTATTATGAAGAACGAACACAGGAATCCTGTTAAGAATCCTGCCACAACTTCGGCCAGTGAATGCTGACGAAGGATCATCCTACTGGTGCCAACAAGGCCAGCCATCAGGATGACAAAGCATAGCCACCACACCGGGTTGAACACAAACTTAAGCGAAAAAGCCACCAATGCGCCGGCCACACCTCCTATGGCTGCGGTGTGGGTTGATATCTTCCACCACACATTAATGACGGCACATACGATCTGAATGGACAGCGAAGCCAGGATGATGCTGCTCATAAAGTGGGGAATACGCATCATGTTCATCAGGTGATAGCACATGAAGTAGCACACAATCGAAATGATATACGGCACCATACGGCGCTCTTTCTGCAGCATTTCCCTATGGGTCCATCCCAAGAACTTTCGATAGTAGCGGATGGCTATCGTCGGCAAAAGTATGGTGAAAAGATAGACAACAAGCAGCACTTCGAGCTTGTATTCGAGGCGGAATATCTTCATGTCCCGGGCAAGAAAGAGGGCTATCATGCCCACAAGCGACAGGTAGAAGGGGGTGAAGACCATGCTTACTGCCCGTGCTATCACGATGAGTTGCTTTTCTTTCATGCCTGTTGTCGGTGTTGTTGCTAAGGGTTGTGAATGATTTTCCTGTCGGGAGTTCCTCCGTTTTGCTATTCCTTTCTGAGTCTTGCCACAGGGATGCCGAGCTGTTCCCTG
Source organism: Prevotella sp. (assembly GCA_017469955.1). Classification (GTDB taxonomy): domain Bacteria; phylum Bacteroidota; class Bacteroidia; order Bacteroidales; family Bacteroidaceae; genus Prevotella. The sequence continues at coordinate 52,709 of JAFUFJ010000019.1, read as the reverse complement.
TACTTTGCGATCGTTCTTCGTGCCACGGCAAGTCCTTTTTCCTTCATTTTCATGGTGAGAACCTCGTCAGAATAGGGTGCTTTTTTGTCTTCTTCGTCGATGATTTCCCTAAGGGCTGCCTTGATTTTCCGTGTCGAAAGTTCCTCACCTTCACTGGTTGTATAGCTGTCGGAAAAGAAGTAACGAAGGGGGAAAGTGCCCCACTTTGTCTGTGCGTACTTGACGTTTGACACCCTTGATATGGTGGAAATGTCCAGACCTGTCTTCTCTGCAATGTCTTTTAATATCATGGGTCTGAGGTCAGCTTCGTCGCCTTCTTGGAAGAAACGGTGCTGCCAGTTGATGATAGCCCTCATGGTGACGTAGAGCGTCTGCCGTCTTTGCCTAATGGCATCGATATAAGCCTGGGCTTTTTCCATCTTCTCCTTGGCGTAGAGCAGGGCCTCTTTTTCCGACCGGCTCATGCTTTTCTTGTTGTTTTTATAGGTATCTACCATGTCGACAAACGACGGTGAAACCTTTAATTCGGGTATTTGTCCGCGGTTAAGCGAGAAGGTTACGGTGCCGTCGTCGGCCGTATCAACGATGAAGTCGGGCGTGATTTGCTGGACGTTGCGCCCCATGGTCTCGCCCAAGGCTGCCCCAGGCTTGGGATTCAGCTTTCTGATTTCGGCGACAACGTCGGCCATTTGCACTTCAGAGAGGTGCATCTGCTGTTGTATCCTGGCCCAGTTTTTCTTCCGAAAGGCATCATAGTGTCGGCTGATGACGTCCTGTGCCAGCTGGCGTGTATGGCTTTCGGGCTGTCGTTTGAGCTGCAAAAGCAGGCATTCCTGCAACGACTGTGCCCCTATGCCGGGAGGATCGAAGCCCTGAAGCATGGCGAGCACCTCGCCGACTTCTGCTTCTGTCGTGTCGATATAGTGGTGTATGGCCAGTTCATCGACGATGTCGTCGACCGGTTTTCTCAAGAGACCATCGTCGTCGAGCGACCCTATCAGGTAGTCCATGATTTCGTTTTGTTGTGGCGAGAGGTCGAGTTCTCCTGCTTGTTCCTTGATTTTGTCGTAGAAAGAGACCGTGTCGCCATAGACCATCTCTTCGTATTCAGCCCCTTGATAGTCGCTCTGGCTGGTGGCAAAGGGCATCTCGTCGTCGCGTCCGATGCCTTCAAGTGCTGCATCAAGGGCATCTTCGCGCTCCTCACGTTCCTGCTGTTCCTCGAAGTTTTCTTCCGAACCCTCCGTCGATTCCATCCGGTCGTCGCCCAGTGCGTCGTCGGTTGCAGCCGTTTCGAGGGCCGGATTGTCGTCGAGTTCGGCCTTCACGCTCTCTTCAAGCTCGGTCAAAGGCATCTCCAACAGTCTCACTTGCAGCAGTTGCCGGGCCGTAAGCCGCTGCACCTGTTGCTGCTTTTGCTCTTGTGTCTGTATGAGTCGTTGGGCCATTTTGCGATGAATGATCTGTTGTTTTCCGTGCCTTCCGGTCGGGAAAGGCCTATTCTTTGAAGTAGTTTTTCAGTTGTGCTGCCAGAGAAGCCAGCCGTTCAGGCTTGTCGTCGGCATACTTTCTCCATGTCGAAAAGCAGCTGTCGAGCAGAGGATGGATGATGAAGTCGTCGTTCTTCAGATAGGGATCGCACACGCGGAACACCTCCATCACGTCGACAATCGTGCCTGTTGGCACCGACATCAGCCGGCTGAGCTCTACCACTTCGGGTGTCTCTTTGACCATGGTCGACGGTGTAAGCCGGAAATAGAGGTCAAGCACCATGACGAGATGTATCGGCATCAGGCAGTCGCTTTCCTTGGCTTCGCCGGCCTTGACGGCGGTCAGGTCGGTCTTCATCCATGAGCCGTCAACCTCGATAGGCTTAAAGTCGCGCTCGAACGACTCCTGTATTGTCACGCCGTCATAGAAGTCTGATGCCTGTCCGAAGCCTTTCATCTGTCTGAGCAGCTGCACGCCTCTTGCCAGCCTTCTCGGACTTTTTCCGTATCGTTCCCACAGTTTTTCTATCTGCGGTGTGTCCAAAGCCCTCAGTCGGAACATCTGTTCGTAGAGGAACTGCGGCGGTATGTGCAGCTCAAGAGCCAGCCCCACCACCTGTTTTGAGTAGAGAGGTTTCACACCTACGGGCTTTCTCAGGTAGATTTGCATCAGCAAGAGCCAGTATTCGTCTGACCATAAGGGATGTTTTGCCATATCGTTGTCATTATGCTATCTCCCTGCAAAGTTACGAATAAGCGAGCGAAATGCAAAATATTTTTTGTATTTCCGAGCGGGAGTAACTTATTTAAAGTTACGAATAAGCGAGGACAAAACAAAAGAAATCGGAAACTTGTTTGTGATTTCTTGGGGTTTGTCGAGCGGGAGTAACTTCTGTAAAGTTACGAAAAGAAGAGCGAAATGCAGCACCAAGGACCGCCTTCACGCTGAGAAAGCTAAGAGTTTAGCCCCAGAAGTCATAGGATTCTGAGTAATAACTCATAGCTTTCTCGCTGACAACTCTATGACTTCTGGGGCTAAACTCTTAGCTTTCTCGGCAGGGTGCCTATTTGATTTTGACGATGATGGTCACCTTGACCGTCGGCAAGTGTGGCGAACCGTCGTGTTCAAGCTGGTAGATGCGCACGTCGCGGGGGCTTTCCGTCGTAAGGCTCTCTATCACTTTTCCGTCGCGACGCACCTCCATGAGCGTCTCCTTCCTGCCCTCTTCGCTGAAGGCCTGTCGCAGTTGCCGGGCTTGCTCTCCGCCGATCTTCAGCACCTTCACCACTTTCTGCACCTCACGAGTCTTAGGGTTGCGCTCCACGACTGAGGTATAGCTGGCCGACCCTACGGTGTTAAACTGGTCGACCAGCTTGTCTATCTTGTTCTGGGCAGTGGCTTTCGTGAGGGTTGCCAGTGCAAAAACTGTCAAGAAAAACAATTTCTTCATCGCTGCTAATCTTTTAATATTCTGAGTATTTTTTCCCTTTCCTGAGGGTCGTCGATGCCTTTCACGACATCGGCCTCAACGCTTTCAATGACGCTTTGTGCGCCATACGCCGCTTCAATGGCCGACGCATCGGCCAGCGTCTGCTCTATTTCAAGGCGCATCTGGCGCAGATTGTCAATACGTTTGCCGTCGACCATCATGTAGCTTCCTGCATAGCGTCGCTCCAAACGAAGGTTCTGATAGAGCTGAAAGCTCACCGCCATGCCCAACAACAGCACCACCGATGCAGCCAACTGAAGCCACTTTCGCGAGGCTACGGCAGGCTTTCTCGCGGGCAACTCAGCCGACTTTCCGAAAGGAAGGGCCGCATAGTCGCAGAACATCTCGCGCAAACCCGCCAGCTCGGGCGCCACTTCTCCGCCTTGGAAATAGTCGTAGAGCTGCTGTTCCTCGGCAAGTGTCGTCTCGGCAGACAAGAATCGTCCGACAAGTTGCTCTATTTCATTCGTCTTCATAGGCCTGTTTCTTTTGTTCATATCTGCTTCTTACGGTCTTTCTTGCCCTGCAGAGCGACTGACGAACAGCCCCTTCGGTGGAACCAGTCAGCAGGGCAATGTCGCTGTATTCCATCCTATCCATGTGGCGCAGGCGCAAGATGATCTGCTGAGAAGTGGGCAACGAGCCCACGACCTGCATCAGCCGCTCGATGCGCCCGTGGTCTGTCAGACCGGCATCTGCATCTTCAATGTCAGACTCGGCCAACGAAACCGCCGGCCTTGTCTGACGAAGATGATCGAGAGAGATATTCCTTACCAGCGCCCTGGCAAGCGATACTATCGGTGAATGCAGCTCTTCATGCATCAGCCAGAGCTTCAACAAAGCATCTTGAACGATGTCTTGTGCCTAGTCATTGCTACCCGTCAAGTGCAAGGAAAGCCTGACAAGCTGGGCTCTATACTGCTCGGCTTCGCGCTGAAACTGCTGCCTGTCCATCGAGATTGCTGCTAATAGTTGTTCAGCCGGCTTACGTCAACCTTCGAGACTCCGCTCGAATGAATGTCTGACTTGTCGGCTGTCCCGGCAATAGAGAGCTTCGCCACACCGCTGTTTCGGGCCTTCAGTTCGTCGCAGTCGACAGTGATCGCGATCTTGCCCGTACCGCTATTGCCGATGTCGGCTGTCTTTCCACGATAACGGATATCGAGGGTTGAGGCGCCCGAATTGCTGACTTCAAGGTGGGAAGCCTCAATGTCAAGCTCGTCTTTCACGACACCAGTCACCGTCATCTTCACGGTTTCAGCCTTTACCCGGCCCTTGATCTTGCCCACACCGCTTTCGTTGATCTGCAGGCTGGCGCACTGAAGACTGCCGAAAGTGATGGTTCCGACGCCCGAAACGCTGATCTTCATGTCTGAGGAAGCAATGTTTTCTGCCTTAAAAACAGACACTCCGCTCACTTTGATGCTTGTGATAGCAGGCGAGGTGACATAGAAGTCGACATGACGAACGTTGCCCTTCAGATGGTTTTTGGTCGAGATGACGAGCTTTCCGCCTTTCACTTCTGCCCGTTCAAGGATGTTGTCGTTGTCGACATATTCCACCTTATAGTCACTGCCTTGGGTGAAATGTACGTCAACAGCGCCCTTCAGGTCGAAACCGTCGAAGCCGCTTAACGCCAGCTTTCGGCGCTCACCAGTGCTATGGTCGTCGCTGTTGGTGGTCATAACGCTTTCGCCGGTCACATATTGAACAACCTTTTTTGCTCCGCCAAGGGTAGGATTGCCTGTCGAACAAGAAGCCAGCAAGAGTGTCGGGAAGCACAAAAACAGCAGTAGGGTCTTTCTTTTTCGTTGCATGATCGTGAGTGTTTTGGATTGATAATTAAACGATAGTGTTCGAGTTGTCTTCTACTTATTATACGTAATCGGTATCTGTTTGTGACAGTTTTTTAACATTATTTTTGCATTTTGTCCTTTTATCCGTATCTTTGCAGGCGTATTCATCGAACAGAACATGAAGAGAAATGCCACGTTTTTGTGCCTGTTGCTGGCGACTATCGCCGGCCTGGCACAGTCGCCAAGAGAAGAGATCAGCAGCAACATCAGGCTCTCGGCCAACAACTATCTGGCCTATCCCGGACCTCAACAGGCCGAACTGACGCCTGCACCCGAGGGATATGAGCCCGTCTACCTGAGCCATTACGGCCGTCACGGGTCGCGATATTTCATCGAGAAGAGCGACTATCAGCACACCATCGACGTGCTTTCGCGGGCCGACAGCTTAGGCCAGCTGACCGGGAAGGGCAGGGAAGTGCTCGACAAAGTGCGCCGTATGCAGCGGGAAGCCTCCGGCCGCTTGGGCGAACTGACGCTGCTTGGCGCCCGGCAACACCGGCAGATAGCCCGAAGAATGTATGAGCGGTGGCCCGAAGTGTTTGCCGACACGGCCCATGTCGACGCGCGTTCGACGGTTGTCATACGCTGCATCCTCTCGATGGAGAATGCTCTTCAGGAGCTGATCAGGCTGAATCCTCGCCTGAAAGTGAGACACGACGCGAGCGAACACGACATGTACTACATGAACCAGCAGGACACTACGCTCTTCAAAGAGAAGATGAACCCGCCCTCAAAGCAAGCCTACGAGCAGTGGGAACGCGACCATGCACGGCCGGAAAGGGTCATGTCGAGCCTCTTCAAGAGCAGGAAATACTGGAAGAAGCATGTCGACAGCCTGAAACTTTACTATCATCTCTACCACTTGGCAGGCGTGGTTCAAAACTCTGAAATACGCCATGAACTGTCGCTCTACGACCTCTTTACGACCGACGAGCTGTACCAGTTATGGGAGCAAGAGAACGCGTGGTGGTACTTGGCCTATGGACCTAACCCCCTGAACGGTGGTCTTCAACCCTATACTCAGCGCAATCTCCTGCGCAACATCATCAGCGAAGCCGACTCGTGTCTGGCCCTGAAGCGACCTTGCTCGACCCTGAGATACGGCCATGAGACGATGGTTCTTCCACTGACATGCCTGCTGGGCATCAACGGATATGACTGCCAAGTCAGCGACCTTGGACAGATTGCCCGCGAGGGATGGGCCGACTATCGCATCTTTCCCATGGCTGCCAACCTGCAGATCGTGTTCTATCGACCGAAAGAAAACTGCCCAAACAGCACCGGAGACATCGAAGAAGACGTGATGGTAAAAGTGCTGCTCAACGAGAACGAGGCCACGCTTCCGCTCGTCAGCGACAACCCTCCTTACTATCGCTGGGCCGACTTCAAGGCCTATTACGAGAAGAAGCTCGACGACTTTGATGCCTCCAGATGACGGCAAGTTTTCTGCATCTCGCTGAGAAAGCATAGATATATGCTCCAGAACCCATAGAGTTATGATCGAGAAAGCTATCCTTTCTGGGCCAGAACCCATAGACTTCTCGGGCTGAAAGGATAGCTTTCTCGGCTTGTCAGGGCTGCTGTAAGTGGAAAAAACGGCAAAAGTCAGCCATTCTGAAGCCGCTACTCTTGCCGGCCATACAGGCCGAACAGGGTCAGTTGAGCTGTGCCTCAACGGCATTACGGTTGCCTCGCATGGCCGAAAGGAACGCCTTGGCCGAGCCGAACCGCAAGAACATATCGAGGCGAATGGGGATGTGGTTGAGGTCGTCGGTGACATAGAAGCGCACGATCTCTTTCTTCTTACCCTCTTCGTTCTCGATGTATGACAACTGCAGACACCGATACTTCTTGCCGTCATCGGCCTTGACTGTGGACTTGCCAAGATACTTCAGCTGCACGCTTTCGACCTTGTGGCCGTCGACCATATCGAAGTCTATCGTGTGGCCTTTTTGCCATTTTGAGGGGTCAAACGAACGGGCTCGCATGAACATTCCCAACATATCATAGACACGATGGTCGAGCATCTGCTCGCGATTCTCATGCTTTCCCTTGCTCGTCAGCTGGTGCTGACGCACGCGACACTGCTTGCTGTCGGGGTAGGAATACCAGACTTCGTCGACATAATAGCGCTTGCCCTCGCGCGCTCCCTTGCGATAATAGAGCGGGAAAAGGTCGGCCGAGACATAGGAAATGAGCGTGTCGCGCATCACAAACACGTCGTCGGCCTTGCTGTTGCCTCGCGTAATGAGCGAAGCACGATAGGCCGTCTGGCCCTTATACTTGGTCTCGACGGTCGACATCGAGGCCGTTCCGGCCTTTAACCAGACAAACTGCCAGTTGTAATAAAGGTTGTAGGAAAGGTATTCTCCGCCCTGAAAGGGGAGCGACTGCTGGCCATGTGCCGACAAACTGAGCATCAAGGCCGCAAAGATATAGGCGTATCGCTTCATAGAAAATAGCGCTGAAGGCTCTGTTTCACTACCTGCAGCTGCGGGCAAAGATAGTCGGAAAAATCCGAATCTGCAAGAACTGGCGGCAAATTCGGAACGGTATTTAATGTTTACAAAGATTTTTTATGGTTCTATTGCGATTGGGGTATCTGGCTCAAGGGGATGCCTTTCTTGCGGGCAAGCTCGGCATTCCGGCTCTTGACGGTGCGCTTCTTGTCGGCCTTCTGGCGTATGAGTGCTGAAGGTTTCTGGCGGAAGACGGGCAGCCCGGTGGGGTTCCACGACTCGGTATAGTCCCATTTTGCGCGACATTCAATGGCCTCGGGATAGTAATAGACGGGCTCTGCCTGCCGGCGTGCATCGTAGTCACCGGTATCCCAACGCCCGTTCTGGTTTTCGTCGACAAACATCCTGACGTAGTAGCGCTTGGGTTCGACATAGAAAAACTCGGCACGGCCATTGTCAACCGACAGTTCTTTGACCATTTTGTCAGTCTGGTCGATCAGCTGAACCACCAGCGTTTTGCCAGAGAATCCTTCTATATTGAGCAGTATTGTGGCAAATTCGTCTTCGCCTTTCACCTTGAATCCCTTCTTCAAAGGGTTTGAAGAAGCGCCATAGATGTCGGTAAAGGCCAGCGAATCAATCTCGAGACTATACTCGATGCCTGGCTTCCATTCGGCACGCAGCTCGTATTCGGTGGCGAGACCGGGTGTGCGTTCGGCCAGTTCAAACATGGCTTCATACCATAGACTGTCGTGCATGGCATAGAGATGGACGACCGATGCATCGGCTTTTTGCAGTGGAGTAGGGAAGGAAAGGATAATGTTGCGGTCGGGATTGAGCGTGGATGCCACGCTGACTTTCATCTCTAACGGCTCAGGACGCATGACAGTGTCGTAGGGAAGTCCGCGCTTTTTCTGCTTCTCTTGCTGCTTCTGCCAGTTTTCTATCTTCTTTTGAAGCTCCTTCTGACGGCGCTCATAGGGCTGCTTTGACAAGAGTTGAAGGGTGTCCTGGCGCTGTTGCAACAGGCCAAGGGTGTCGGTTTCGCGGTAGATGAGCGAGATGTCAAGGGTGTCTTGATCGATCAATAAGGAGTCGCGAAGCCAGTATTGAATGGTGTCACGATGCTCGTTCGTCTTAACAAGAAAGGCATCGGACGAGTCAAAGTTCAAACCCTTAATCTCAGGAAGCTGCTCGTCGCCATAACTGAAATATAGGGTAAAGAGGTTGGCTTGCAGGCGTTCAGACTTGACAAGGTAACGATCGGTCACCACTTCGGTGAAGGCTCTGAGCGTGATGTCGTCGGGAAGAAAATGGGTATAGTTCACACGGTCGATGCGTTCGATGTGCAAAGAGTCGCGCCAGACTGTGTCTTGACGCACATCATCCTTGAAGGTAGGTATGATGATATCATCCAGAAATGCCAGTTTTTCACTCTTCTGGCTCTTCATAAAATTGCCGTCGGCATCGGCCAAGGCATAGACACGATAGGCACCAGGAGCGACACCTTTGATGGAGAAAAAGCCCCTGCTGTCGGTACGAGAGACACGAAGAAAGGGGGTTGTGGTAAAGGTTGTGTCGGCAAGAAGGTTGTCTGCCGGGTCTTCAACATAAGGATAGAGTCCCACCATGATGCCCTTTACTGGCTCAAGGTTTTCGGCTTCTACCACATAGCCGGCCACTTCAAGAGTGTCAATGACATCGCCCGTGGAGAACGTATAGGTGAAATTGCCGAGAGGATTGCCCTCGTTATTGTCGGTAATGGCATCACTGAAGTCAATCGTATAGGTGGTGTTCTGCTTTAAAGAGTCTTTCAGTTCGACCATGATGCGCTTGCCTTGCGACTTGATTTCAGGCACTTCAAGCTGTGGAGGCGAAACGATGACCTTCTCAGAGGGGTTGTCAATCTTAATGAACTCATTAAAATTAATGTATATCTTCTTGTCAGATATCCCGACAGCCCTGTCGGAAGGCGAACAGCTTACTACCTTTGGAGGTATTTCATCATACCATCCGCCGTCGGGAGAACCCATGCGGGCACAAGAAGAAAAGACGGAAAGCAGGACAGAAAGCATAAAGACCAACACCGCAACGGAAAACATTTTTCCCGTCATGAAAAGCGGTTCTCTCTTTGTAGAATGACACTTTCCGCTCTCCATTCTGTACGATATTCTCTTTATCTCTTTCATTGCTTGTTCAAAAGCAGCATTTCTTCGATGTTCTTCCGGCTGTTTGAAAGGCGGGGAATCTTATGCTGGCCACCCAGTTTTCCCTTCGATCTGAGCCAGTCGTTGAACAGTCCTTGGCGGGCAACGACGATTTCAAGATGCTGAAGGGTGACGTCGTGCGACCGCTTTGCTTCGTAGTCACTGTTGATTTCCTGAAGCTTCTTGTCAAGCATGTCGGCAAACTGCTGCATGTCGGCAGGCTTCTTAGAGAATTCTACCAGCCATTGATGGCGGCATTTGGCATGCTCGTCCATGTAGACTGGTGCTGCTGTATATTCTAAAATCTCGGCATTGGTCTGCCCACATACATAGGAAAGTGCCTTTTCAGCATTATCCATGATGAGCTCTTCTCCAAAGGCATTGATGAAGTATTTAGTGCGACCTGTGATGATAAACTTATATGGATTGCGCGAAGTGAACTTGATTGTGTCGCCGATCATATAGCGCCAAAGACCGCAAGAGGTGGTAATCAGCATGGCATAATTGGTGTTCAACTCGATATCTTCAAGGGGAACAACCAAAGGATGGTCGCTGTCTAAATCGTCCATCGGTATGAATTCATAGAAAATATCATAATCAATCAAGAGCAGCATCGACGCGTCTGACGGGTCATTTTGGATACCAAAGAACCCCTCACTGGCATTGTATGTCTCCATGTAATGCATGGAGGTATTGCGGATAATCTGCTCATACTGCTTGCGATAGGGACTGAAGGAGATGCCTCCATGGAAGAATACTTCAAGATTTGGCCACACTTCATCAATGGTTTCCTTACCGGATATTTCCAAGACACGTACCAAAACTGACAACATCCAAGAAGGAACTCCCGAGAGATTGGTGATGTTTTTCATCAATGTCTCCCTGGCTATACGGTCGCGCTTCTCCTCAAAATCGCTCAGAAGTGCAGTCGATTTGCCTGGCGTTCGTACTATATTGACGAGAGGATTCATGTTTTCAATCAAGATAGCACTGAGATCTCCCACCAAGCTGTGTGCCACATTATAGTTAGGAGCATGGCTTCCGCCGAGCACAAGTCCCTTGCCTCTTTGATCGAACATTCGGCTTTCAGGGTGATTTCCCAAGTATGAAATCACCACGTCGGCACCGCCTTTATAGTGAATACGCTGCAATCCTTCACTGCTTACGGGAATGAATTTCGACTTGTCGTTGGTCGTTCCTGACGACTTGGCATACCACTTAACCAAGCCTGGCCAAAGAATATCGCGCTCTCCATGGCGCATTCTGTCAATGTCGGCTTTCAATTCTTCATAAGTATTGACAGGAATATTCTCAGAAAACTGCTTGTAAGTCGATATATTTGCAAAGGAATGATTGCGACCATACTCTGTGTTTTGTGCACGTTTAACAAGATGTCTCATCACTTGCTCTTGCAAATCATGCGCATTGTTCTGATAGCTTTCCAACTTTTTAAGTCGCGGAGCAACCAGTTTTCCTACTAAACTTGTAAAACCCATATCACCAATTTATGAATGATGACTGATTATCTGACAACTAACTTCTTGCCATTCACAACATAAATGCCTGGCTTCAAGTCAGAAATATCATCTGAATGATCATTTATCAGACGTCCGTCAAGGCTGTAAATACCGTTTGAACGCGAGTTGTATAATGGATATTCTATTGTTTCTACACTTGTCTTATCTTGCAGAACCATTGCCATTCTCGCCACGTTTTCCATCAAGGAAGCCCCACTTACCATTGCTCCCATCGACGGAACACTGCTTTCATCTACCGGCTCTGCCCAATAATAATTGCAATACATCTTCGGATAGCTGTCCTTATCCAGATTGCTCCAAAGGGTCTTTGCATTGTTTTCAAGAAAAGTTGCAATACGCTGGCGGTATACTTTCGAGGCACTTTCGTCCAAAACAAAGTTGACTGCATAGGGTATCAGGACAGCCTTGAAGATGCTTTGGTCCATGCTTGTACCCTCGTGACGCAAGATATTTCTGTCTACACAACGCGAACTTGTGACGGCATAGTATATCACTTTCCGGGCCATCTGCAGGTATTTAGAATCATTTGTTATATGATAGAGCCTGCGACATGCCTCTCCAAACGTCCCCTGTGTGTAGGAAAGCGGCGGTTCTTCAACACGTCCGTCAGAGTTGAACTTGGTTTTCATCACGTTCTCCCAAAAGTCATATATGCGGGTTGCTGCGTCAAGATAAGTCTGATCATTATACTTTTCATACAACTTTGCAGCCACAAGACACCCGGGAGCATTAGTACAGGCATTGCGATCGGTGCTGTTCAACTTCCACGGCAAGCCGAAATATCCGTCATTATCTTCCCATCCGCGAGGCAGAATGCTGTTGTCGAAGAGTGTCTTTGCTGTCTCAACGTAACGATCATCGCCCAAAGCCTCGCTCATATGGATCAGCGTCAAGCATATCCAACACATGTCATCTGTGTATTCATTGACAAATCCCGTCTTGTCAGAGCTGTCGGAATACCAGTTGTTTGCATGGTTTGCATACCATCTTGTCATATATTGGCGATAGTTGAAAGCCAGCGAACTGTTGGTTTCTTTTATTCGTTCATAGGAATATATGATGACATCCATTGCGTGAGCCTGCTGCCAATAGATGTATTTTGTTTCGCTGTCTTTGTTAGATCTGTCGCGGGGAACGGACCAGAATATACCTTTTGTCGTATTTAAAAACTGCTTCACTAATGCATTAGTCAGGCTGTCAGCCTTGCTTTCATAGCTCTCTTTGATGAAGCCTGCCAATGGATCGTCGGCATGAACTTTCATGATACTTCCTGTCCATGGCAATATAAAAAACAATGAAATGATAGTGATTCTGAACTTCATAGCAGTTTTTTCTTGATTGATTCTATTCTGTTTTCCGGATGCAAAGATACTAAATTTCTCCATTAAAGGCAGCCATTTCGGCTGCAGCAATGATTTCTTCCCGTGACATCGGCTTTCCTGATATGTCACTAAGGTCAAAATCCTGCTCTTCCTCTGTTTCCTTTTCCTGCATTTTTTCAAGCTTTTCAGTGAAACGTTCCATAGGTTCATTGTCTGTGTTTTCTTCGTTATGAACCACTATGAAGTCGTCTTTTACTTCAGTGTCCGGTACTGTTTCCACTGGCATTTCTTCCATTTTTGTGCGTTCAGTCTTGGCAGCAAAGACGGCGTCTATGAACTTTGAATTCTTCTTTAGTTTCTCAAGTGTGAGTTTTGAGGCCTGCTGCTGGCTTTCTTTCTTTGAGAATCCCGTTCCGGTACATCCCTCAACGTCTTCAATAATCACCATGAAGTTGAATATAGGGCTTCCGTTTTCGTCGGTTGTCTGCTCCAACATTTTGAATTCAAGGTTCACTTTATTCTTCTGAGTCCATTCGATCAGTTTCGACTTGAAGTTGACTTCCTTGTAAGCAACTTTGTCGATGTTGATCATCTGGGCCAGTATTCGCTTGTTCATGAAGCGCATGCAAGCCTCGTATCCGCGGTCGAGATAGATGGCTCCGACGAGCGCTTCGAAGGCGTTTCCTCCCATATAGCTGTTATGAGAGTTTCCTTTTCCGCTTGAGATGATGAGTTTTGTGAGGCCCATCTCTTTGGCAAGCTTGCCTAAAGTCTCACGCTGTACGAGCTTGCTTCGGGTGTTTGTCAGGAATCCTTCTCGCTTTCCTGGGAAATGTTTGTATACAATATCGCCCACGATAGCATCCAAAATAGCATCGCCAAGGAACTCTAAACGCTCGTTGTTGATTGGCTTTCCTTTGCTATTTCTGTGCATAACGCTCTTATGCATCAGCGCTTGCTTATAGTAGCTTGTCTCGTGTGGATAGAAACCAAGAATCTTATATAAAGACAAAAGAAGCTCCTTATCCTTGCGGAACGGGAGCTTCAGTCTATCGATGATGTTACTCTGCATATTTCTTGAATACAACACATGCGTTATGGCCGCCAAAGCCAAACGTGTTGCTGATGGCAGCACGTACCTCGCGTTTCTGGGCCTTGTTGAATGTGAAGTTTAAGTTATAGTCTATTTCCGGGTCGTCGTCGCCGTCCTGATGGTTGATGGTTGGCGGTATGATGTCATGCTTAACTGCCAGTACTGCGACCATGGCTTCTACTGCTCCTGCAGCGCCAAGCATGTGACCTGTCATTGACTTTGTCGACGATATGTTCAGTTTATAGGCTGCTTCTTTGAAGACTTCCTTGATGGCTTTCACCTCGGAAATGTCGCCTACGTGTGTCGATGTTCCATGTACATTGATATAGTCGATGTCGTCAGGTGTCAGTCCTGCATCTTCAAGAGCGTTCTCCATCACGAGACGAGCGCCGAGGCCTTCCGGGTGGCTTGCTGTGATGTGATAGGCATCTCCGCTAAGTCCTTCGCCCACCATCTCGGCATATATCTTTGCTCCTCGTGCCTTTGCATGCTCTAATTCCTCAAGGATGAGGCAGCCAGCTCCCTCTGCCATGATGAATCCATCGCGTGAAGCACTGAAAGGACGGCTTGCTTTCTCGGGCTCATCGTTGCGTGTTGAAAGGGCATGCATGGCGTTAAAGCCACCAACACCGCAGGCAGTTATGGCTGCTTCTGCACCGCCTGTGACGATGATGTTGGCCTTTCCCAAGCGGATAAGGTTGAAGGCATCAGCCACTGCATTGCTTGAAGAGGCGCACGCACTGGTGGTGGTATAGTTGGGTCCGTGGAAGCCGAATCGGATGGATATCTGCCCGCTTGCGATGTCGGCTATCATTTTCGGAATGAAGAATGGGCTGAATTTAGGTCCTTGGTCTATGTGCTGTCCGTAGTAGACCACTTCGTCTTCAAATGTCTGTATTCCGCCTATTCCTACTCCATAGACTACTCCGATGCGGTTTTTGTCTTCTTTCTCCAGGTCCAGACCGGCGTCTTCCACACCCTGAATGGCACTGATCATTGCCAGCTGGGTGTATCGGTCAAGCTTGCGAGCCTCTTTTCTGTCGATGTATTGTGTGACGTCAAGGTCTTTGACTTCACAGGCAAACTGTGTCTTAAAGTTGGTGGTATCGAAATGAGTAATAGGTGCTGCGCCGCTTTTTCCTGCCAGAAGGTTCTGCCAAGTCTGCTCGGCGGAGTTGCCTAATGGCGTTACAGCGCCCAGTCCTGTTACTACAACTCTTTTTAATTCCATAGATAGCAATGTAAGATGGTTGTGATGGATGCGGGGTGTTGGTTACTACTAAAATGGGTGTTGACTTTTGGTTAAGTTATAACCAACACCCAACACCCAACATTCATCATCGGAATGATTTATTTTGCGTTTTCCTCGATGTAAGCGATAGCGTCGCCGACTGTGGCAATCTTCTCAGCTTGGCTGTCGGGGATAGAGATTCCGAACTCTTTCTCAAACTCCATAATAAGTTCTACTGTGTCCAAAGAATCAGCACCAAGATCGTTTGTGAAGCTGGCCTCGGCCTTTACTTCTGCTTCGTCTACACCAAGTTTCTCAACGATAATCTCTTTAACTTTGCTTTCAATTTCTGACATAATAACTTGTTTTTAAATGTTGATAAATTAAAAATTCATTACCTCATTGGCACTCTTAGCCAGGTGTCCTTCCATAGGAAAAATACCTTCAAAAAGTGCTTTTAAATCAAAATCGGGTGCAAAGAAACAAATTTTTTGTCATATTTCCAAATATTTCCAACAAAAATGCTACTTTGTATGCACAAACAAATACCATTTGTGCAAAAAAACAACTCTTAAAAGACAATATGAAAACAAACGGTTTGCTTTCATACTGAAAACGCTTGTTGACGAGAAAGCTAAGGGTTATGATCGAGAAGTCTATGGGTTGTCGGCCAGAAAGCTATCCTTTCTCAACCATATTCCATAGACTTCTCGGCATGAAAGGGCAGCTTTCTGGCCGGCTGCCCTGCAAATTCTATGGAAAACATTTGCAGGATTAACAGTTTTTACTTATCTTTGCCCATACAAATAAAAACGCTATTTAAGATGACTTTTACTGAAATTGCCAACAAAATCTTCCGTCAGGCCATTGACGACTACCACGTGAAAGACGATATTGACACGCCCATCAACAATCCTTACGACAGGGAATTGATTGAGAACCGTCTCTATCTGAAGTGTTGGATAGACACTGTGCAGTGGCATTTCGAGGACATTATCCGCGACCCGCACATCGATCCTATCGAAGCTCTTCAGCTGAAGAGGCGCATCGACCAGTCGAATCAGGACCGCACCGACCTTGTAGAACAGATCGACTCCTACTTCCGCACGAAGTACAGCGACGTCAAAGTGCTACCCGATGCACGCATCAATACCGAAAGTCCGGCATGGGCCGTTGACAGACTGTCGATACTTGCCTTGAAGATCTATCACATGCGCGAGCAGGTTGAGCGTCCTGACGCATCGGAAGAACACAGGCAGAAGTGCGCCAACAAGCTGAATGTCCTGCTTGAACAGCAAGCAGACCTCTCGACAGCCATCGACCAGCTGCTCGAAGACATTGAGGCCGGACGCAAATACATGAAGGTATACCGGCAGATGAAGATGTACAACGACCCGGCAACCAACCCCGTACTCTACAAAAAATAGACCATAAAAACCGCCTGAAGAAATGAAGACTGAGCATATACTCATCATGCGTTTCTCTGCAATGGGCGACGTAGCCATGATGGTTCCGGTGGTCTACTCGCTTGCCATGCAGCATCCTCATGTGCGCATCACCGTGCTCAGCCGGCCGTTTGCCCGTCCGTTTTTCGAAAACCTGGCGCCGAATGTCTATTTCATGGGAGCCGACGTCGTGAAGGAATACAAGGGAGTCAAAGGACTTAACACCCTCTATCGGAGGCTCATCGCCAAGAAGTTTACGGCTATTGCCGACTTCCACGACGTCTTGCGCACCAAATATCTGCGCACCAGATATACCCTGGCCGGATATAAAGTGGCTCACATCAACAAGCACAGAGCCGAGAAACACCGCCTGACCAGACAGCATAACAAACAGCTTCAGCCCATACAGTCGGCCTTTGAAAACTATGCTGACGTGCTCAGAAAGCTGGGCTATCCCGTAGAACTCAAGTTCAACGCCATCAACAACAGCGGCAACAGCCAGCTGAACCTGCTGCCCGAACAGCTGAAAGTGAAGCCGGAGAGAGAGAGATGGATAGGCATAGCTCCCTTTGCAGCCCATCGCGGAAAAATCTATCCCATAGAGAAAACCCGTCAAGTGGTCAGCATGCTCGTCGCGAAACACCCCGACTGGAAGCTGTTTTTCTTCGGTGGGGGACAAAAAGAAATGGACGTCATCAACCAGTGGACCGAACAATATCCGCAAACGTTCAATGCCTCACAGATGCTGAAAGGGCTCAGTGCTGAAATAGAAATGATGGCACAGCTCGACACAATGCTGTCGATGGACAGCGCCAACATGCATCTCGCATCGCTTGTCGGCACACCAGTCGTGAGCATCTGGGGGGCCACTCATCCCTACGCAGGATTCCTCGGATGGAACCAAAAAGCAAGCAACGTCATCCAGAAAGAGCTCGAATGTAGGCCTTGCAGCATCTATGGAAGCAAGAAATGCTTCAGAAACGACTACGCCTGTCTTCACACTATCGAGCCGGAAGAGATTGTAGCAAAGATTGAAGAAAACATCAAACCTTAGAACATTAAGCCCGTTCTTCGCGCGTACCTATTATCATATACGCGCGCGAAAGACAGTCAATGTGGAAAACTTGGTGGATAAACTGGTGGATAACCCGTGTACAGAACATGGGTTATCAGAAACCGTCATCCACATACATGAAAACAAACATCATAACAACAGTGTTATCAGCAGCTTTTCCATACCGTGAAACTCATTTTCTTTATCAACTTATCACATCCATACCTTCATGTGGAAAATTGTGGAAAACTAACTGAATGCGTTGTAAATCAAACAAAAAATATAAAGCATCATTGTGCATAAAACTGCACCACAATTTGATAACTTAACTACCAAACTTCCCATTAAAAACTTATCCACTTATCCACACCATATCATCCTAATACTATTCTATTTTAAAAGAAATAAAATAATAAAGATGATAATAGCATGCGGATAAAAAACAAAGCCAGCCTTTCCAACAGGAAATGACTGGCTCTTATGGTTTGACAATCGTCTTTCTAATTGACAATGGCTATCTTGCAGACCGTTCCTTTCTTGCCTTCTTCGGTAGCTGTCTCAACCATGTAGACGCCAGAGGCCACTCTCTTGCCGTTCTTGTCGCAGCCGTCCCAGGTAAACGAGCCTCCGTTGCTGCGCCCTTCGGCCACCAATGAGCCCGAAGAAGCCACAATCTTGATATATGAGTTGTAGCTCAAGCCAGTCACAGTGATCGGTCCATTATAGTCAGGACGCACAGGATTCGGATAGGCCCATACGTTGTCTTTCGTCATGTCTTCATTGGTTTCCGTGGCATCACTCATGAAAGAACATAGGCCTTTGTCTGTGCCGAAAAACACTTCTCCGTTGCTTTGATTGATGGCTACAGACTCGATGTTGTCTGAAATAAGGCTGCTGTTAGAGGAAGTGAAGTGATGGATCTGCTCGAGATTGTCGCTGCTGATCAGGTAGACACCGCTGTTTGCCGTGCCGAACCACTTACGGTTACCGCCGTCAATGGCCATGCACGTGATGTCGACTCCGCCGAGAAGATAGTCGGCAAGGTTGGTTCCGTCATTACGAGGAACCTTCACTTGCATGAACGTTGTACTCGAAACATCTTCATCTATGTCGGTCGATGACAGGTAGATTGGTCCCACATTAGTGCCTATCCACAGGTTTCCGTCCTTGTCTTCAGCAACACATCTCACGTATTCTGCTTCAACTCTCGTACCGTCTTCATTGATGAATCTTGTGTAGGATTTCAGCTCGTCTTTGACAGTATTATAGCAATACACGGAAGGAACGTCCCAGTGATTGTTGACGAACCAAAGCAGATGACGGCTGTCAAACATGGCATTTTCCATCGAACCAAGCGTTCTGTCAATCTTTAAATAGTTATCTTTGCAAATCAGAGAGCTCTTATGGAACGAGGTCCACTGGCTGCCTTCTGAGAGTCGCAGCAGGCCCGACTTGGCATCATAGGTCTGGCTGTTCATGCACCATAGGTTGCCTTCATCGTCGAAAGTGGCACCCAACACCAGTACATAGTTTTTAAAACTGCTCTCAACAATTAGTCCGGCAGCATATTTAAGAGGAGAATTCGTATACGTCCATACGTTGGTATACTGGCCGTTATGAAACTCATATAGGCCTGTTCTGCCGAAAGCTACGACATGGTTGTTGTCTTTTGGATCGATGGAAAGGCCGTTGATATCGGTGTAACGGATGCCGGTTTTCGACTCAAGTTCGTCTTCATATATAGTCCATTCGCCATCTTTCATCACCTGAATACAGCCTGGTCTGCCCCCTTGTACGCCTCCGCTATACATACCTCCGGTAGTATAAAGACTGCCGTTCACAAACTTCATGAAGTGGAAATAGTTGTATTTAGGACCGTCTGGATCGAGCGTTCTTATCAAGGTCAGCAAGTCTTCATCGATTGTTTTGTTCTTTTTCTGATAGTTTTTCGTATAGGTCCAACTGTTCTTGTCCAGCAGGTTGTCGGTCAGTTTTGCACTGTATATGCCCTTTGTATGTGAAGCAGCATAAATTTTTCCGTTTTCTATATAACAGTAGTCGACAAGAAAACCGAGGTTGTAGGTGTCGCTTATTTCAGCATCTTTGACGTTGATCTTTAGAATACCGAAATTGGTACTCAGGTATGCATGGCTGCCTTCTATGTAGATATCGTTGACAGTCTTGTCCTCAATCATCGACTTCATGTAGTAGTCTGGAAGGTTTACTACGTGGTTTTCACGGTCAATCAAGTCGATATTGTTGTCACTATACAGAATGATCAACCGTTGGGCTGACTGACACCAGGCAATATGATTGATGGTACAGTCATTCAGAAAGTTCACCTTATCATAGGTCTGAATGCTTTGATCGTTGGTATTATAGGCATAAAGATTGTTCGATGCCAATACATAGACAATGTTTCCTGCCTTTTCAACCTCAGCAATATCATGATAAGCCATATAGGTTCTCCAGCTACCAGTTTGTGAAAATAGCATGGAAAAAGTCATTATCATTATGTATAAAGCAACAATTCTTCTCATATTAGCTTATTTATTTTTGAGATATTCAGCCAGTTTCTTGATGGCTCTTGCCCTGTGTGAGATGGAGTTTTTTACCTCCATTCCAAGTTCAGCAAAACTTTTATCGTAGCCTTCTGGTATGAAAATAGGATCATATCCAAAACCTTCCGATCCTTTTTTCTCAAATGCAATGCTGCCTTCAACGACACCTTCAAACTTTTTGACAGCCTGAAGTTCGGGTGAAGGCTTTCCTTCAATGTCGTCTTTTCTTTCTATTAACGCAATAACAGTGCGGAATCGTGCCTTTCTATTGTTATTATTTCCTAATTTATCCAATAGTTTTCTCATGTTTGCCTCTGAGTCATGTCCTTCACCACCGGCATATCTTGCACTGTAAACTCCCGGCTCTCCACCTAATGAATCGACCTCAAGTCCGGTGTCATCGGCAAAACAACTGAGGCTGAAATAGTCGACAACATACTGGGCTTTCATGACAGCATTCTCTTCAAGTGTATCGCCTGTCTCAGGGATGTCTGCTTCACATCCTATGTCATGCAGGGATACAACGTCGAAATCGCTGCCTAAAATGCTTTTGATTTCTTCGAGTTTATGTTGATTATTCGTTGCGAATACTATCTTCATTGTTTTCTATTTTATTGGGAACCTTTGCCTTAATGGGGTCGAATCCTTCTCCATATACACCAATTACACTGCCTACGCTGACGAATGCATTTGGGTCTATTGACTTGATAATGCGGAACATTTGCGGACTTTCCCGCTTTCTTGCCAGGATACATAGTACCTTCATTTCCTGTCCTGTGTACCATCCGTGACCGTCAAGTATGGTCACTCCATGGTCCATCTCTGTGCCAATAGCATGAGCTATCTCGGCATGTTTCTTTGAGAAAATCATGAATTGTACGGATTGTCTCATAGAGTTGTTGACGTAATCGAGCACGAAATTCTCTACGACCATGGTGCAAAGACCGAATGCTACCTTATGGATGCGGTCGATACCGTCGCCGAATTGCGGGATGAAGAAGCATGATCCTATGATAATAAGGTCGACAATGATGAGCACCTGTCCTAAGGAAAGATTGTAATATTTATTGACGGATGCGGCGATGATGTCAGTTCCTCCTGTAGAGCCATTGTTATAGAAGACGATGGCAAGCGAGCTGCCTGTGAACGTACATCCTACTATCAGTGACATGAAAGCCTGCCCTTCGCCAAGTATTTTCACGATTTCTCCATCCGGGCTTTTTATGAGTTCTTGGAAAAGCCACAGCAGAAACGATATCATGAAGATGGCATAGATGGTTTTCATCAGAAACCTCCATCCCAATATCCTCAGGCCTATGGCGAGCAGTATGGCATTGATGATGAAATAGCTGATTTCTATTTCAATGCCTGTCGCATAGTAGATGATGGCCGCAATACCCGTTACTCCTCCTGTAACAATTTGATAGGGAAGCAGAAAAACGGTCCATCCAAAGGCAAAGAGCACAAGGCCAAAGGTGATGAAAAGATAGTCTTTGACCTCGCGTTCGATGTTTTTATTTTTCAATACATGTAGCATAATTTTTATTTACACACGATGTTAACTATCTTTTTCGGGACGATGATGACCTTCAACACTTGTTTTCCGTCGATATATTTTTTTGTTTTTTCGTCGGCAAGCACGGTGTTTTGAATGGTTTCATTCGCGGCATCTGCAGGGAATTGCATCTGGAAGCGGGCTTTTCCGTTAAAGGAAACGGTCAGCTGCATTTCGTTTTCTACCAGATAAGCCTCGTTCCAAGCGGGCCACTGGCTGTCGCAAACAGAGCCTTTTCCACCCGACATCTCCCAGAGTTCCTCGGCAATATGCGGGGTGAAAGGTGCGATAAGCCTTATCAATGTGTTAGCTGTCTCGGCATCTTTACACTTCATTTGCGACAACTCATTTACGCAGATCATGAATGCAGCGATTGAGGTATTGTAGGAGAACTGCTCGATGTCTTGCGATACTTTCTTGATGAGTTTATGCAGACTCTTCAGCATTTCGGGCGTGGCTGTTGTTCCTTCTGTCTGATCAGTATTGCTTACGAGGTTCCAAAACTTCTTCAGGAAGCGGTGGCATCCGTCGATACCATTGGTATCCCAAGGCTTGCTTTGCTCGACAGGGCCAAGGAACATCTCATAGAGGCGCAGCGTGTCAGCTCCGTATTTTTCGACGATCATGTCGGGATTGACCACGTTGAACATTGATTTCGACATTTTTTCAATGGCCCATCCGCAGACATACTTTCCGTCTTCCAGCACGAATTCGGCATTTTCATATTCCGGTCGCCAGGCTTTGAAGGCCTCGATGTCGAGCACATCGTTCGACACAATATTCACATCTACGTGAATAGGCGTCACGTCTTCGTATTGCTGTTTCAGACCGAACGAGACGAATACAGGCCGTCCTTCCTTGGAAGCCTTGTTGTCACGGTATACGAAATTCGACCGTCCTTGTATCATTCCCTGATTGACAAGCTTCTGGAACGGTTCTTCCTTGCAGGATATTCCAAGGTCGAACAGGAACTTATTCCAGAAACGCGAGTAAATCAAATGGCCTGTAGCATGCTCGGTTCCGCCGACGTAGAGGTCGACTTGCTGCCAATATTCGTCAGCTTTCTTCGACACAAGTGTCTCGTTGTTGTGCGGATCCATGTAGCGCAAGTAGTAGGCCGACGAGCCTGCAAAGCCCGGCATGGTGTTGAGTTCGAGCGGGAAAACCTTCTTGTTGTCGACGAGAGACTTATTGACTACCGTCTGTTTTTCAGTATCCCAAGCCCATATTTTAGCCCTTCCGAGGGGTGGCTCTCCTGTCTCTGTTGGTTCATATTTATCGATATCAGGCAGTTGGAGCGGCAAGCATTCAGCCGGTATCATCTGAGGCATGCCATCCTTATAGTATACCGGGAACGGCTCTCCCCAGTAGCGTTGCCGTGAAAAGATGGCGTCGCGCAGGCGGAAGTTGACCTTCACTTTTCCCAGTCCTTTTTCGGTTACATACTCTTTTGTCTTCTGAATGGCTTCTTTGACGGTGAGCCCGTTGAGCGAGAACGCTCCGTTTGATGAGTTCATGACGATGCCTTCCTTGGCGTCGAAGCTTTCTTCTGAGACGTCGGCTCCTTCGATAAGCGGGATGATAGGCAGCTGAAAGTGCTTGGCAAAGGCATAGTCTCTCGAGTCATGAGCTGGCACAGCCATGATGGCTCCGGTGCCATAGCCGGCCAGTACGTATTCTGAAATCCAGATGGGAATTTCCTTTCCTGTGAGTGGATTGACTGCATACGACCCTGAGAAGACGCCCGTGACCTTGCGGTCTGAGATGCGATCGCGCTCTGTGCGCTTCTTGACGTAGGCCAGATACTGATCTACTTCGGTCTGCTGTGCAGGTGTAGTAAGCTGGCTTACGAGCTCGCTTTCCGGCGCGAGCACCATGAATGTGACGCCGAAGATGGTGTCGGCACGGGTTGTAAAGATAGTGAACTCGGTGTCGCTGCCGGCCACTTTGAATTGCATCTCGGTGCCTTCAGACCGTCCTATCCAGTTTTTCTGAGTTTCTTTGAGCGACTCTGTCCAGTCGATGGTGTCGAGTCCGTCAAGTAAACGCTGTGCATAGGCGCTCACACGGAGACACCATTGGCGCATCTTCTTCTGCACAACAGGGTAGCCTCCGCGTACACTCACGCCGTCGACCACCTCGTCATTGGCCAAGACCGTGCCCAGTTCGGCACACCAGTTGACCATTGTCTCGCCGAGATAGGCGATGCGGTAGTTCATGAGCACTTGCTGTTGGGCGACGGGCGACATAGCCTTCCACTCGTCAGCGGTGAACGAAAGCGGCTCGCTTTGTGCCACATCAAGACTTTCCGTGCCCCGATTCTCGAAGTGTTCTATCAGTCGTTCTATGGGCTGAGCCTTCTTGCACGTGTTGCAATAGAACGACTCAAACATGCGCTGAAACGCCCATTGCGTCCAGTGATAGTATCCAGGCTCGCACGTTCTGACCTCGCGGCTCCAGTCGAAAGAGAAGCCAATATGGTCGAGCTGTTCGCGATAGCGGTTGATGTTCACCTCGGTTGTCTTGGCCGGATGTTGTCCTGTTTGTATAGCATACTGCTCTGCGGGCAGTCCGTAGGCGTCGTATCCCATCGGGTTGAGCACGTTGAATCCCTGCTGACGCTTATATCTGGCGTAGATATCGCTGGCGATATAGCCCAACGGATGGCCCACATGCAGACCTGCTCCACTGGGATAAGGGAACATGTTGAGCACGTAGAACTTCTTTTTTTCTTCGTCTTCACTCACCTGATAGGTTTTCTGTTCGACCCATCGCTGTTGCCATTTTTTCTCAATCTCTCTGAAGTTGTAGTCCATATTTTTATTTACTGTTTGATTTTTGTCTGACCCATGTTCACGAAAATATTGCGCATACACACGTGCACGCGCGATATATAATCGGTGCAAAGTTACGAATAAGTGAGGACAATGCAAAGAAAAACGAGAACTTGTTTTTGTTTTTCTTTACATTGTCGAGCGGAAGTAACTTCTGTAAAGTTACAAAAAGAAGAGCGAAATACAATTTTTTTTTGTTTTTCCGAGCGAGAATCAACCTGTCAGCCCGTTTTCTTATTCATCTCTTAACTGGTTGATTGACGTTATTTTAAAACCGTTATTCATTCAAAATACGCCCATTTTATCGGAAAAACCACTCTTCTTTGCGAGCATATGGAAACGGGTTGAAAAGCTGTTTGCCGACAGTTTTTCTTGACCCTTTCATTGATTCGTTTTGAGAAAGCTAAGCTTTTAGCCCAAGAAGTCTATGGGTTATGGGTGAGAAAGGATAGCTTTCTGAGGATGAAAGCTAAGAGTTCTCGACCTGAATGCATAGCTTTCTTGGCGAGAGGAGATAGAGACGGAAAGTAAAATGAGGCTCAGAACGCGATGGAAAGCAGCTCGCTGAAGTCGTCGACGACATGGTCTGCGCCGGCTTTGAGCATCTCTTCACGCGAACCATTGCCGTAGCTGACGGCACAAGTGCGGGTTCCTGCGTTGCGTCCCATGAGGATATCATAGACAGCATCGCCCACGACGACGGCCTCTTCGGGTGTGATGCCATAGTGGTTGAGGGTGATGTCCACGGGTTCGGGATGAGGCTTTGCATGCTGAACGTCATTGGCACTGACCACGAACGTAATGATGTCGTCGAGTCGGAAACGGCGTATGAAGTCGGCGAGCGTGTCTCTTGAGCGGCTGCTGGCAATGCTTAGCAGGCATCCTTTCTGGTGGAGCTGCTGCAGAGTGTCGAAGACATGGGGGAAGAGCGGTACGCTTTCAGGATGGTTGTTGTCGTTGAAGCGGTCGCGATAGACATTGACATAGGTGTCGGCCTGTTGTGAAGATGCATTGGGAAAGAGCGATGTGAAGGTCTCGCGAAGGGGCAGTCCGATGGTGTTGAGCAGCTCTTCCTCGGCGGGACACTCAAGGTGCAGGTAATCAATGGTTTGCCTCATGCTCTGCAAGATCACTTTACTGGTGTCGGCAAGAGTGCCGTCAAAGTCGAGGATGAATAGTTTTGGCATGTTCTTCATACGGGTCTATTTTCTGGTTTCACGAAATTCTTCCGGCATGCCGACGGCAATCGTCTTCATCGCCACATAGTCTTCAGAGAGATACATCAGGCCTCCATAGGGGTTGTTGGTGCCCCAGGAGTTCTTTGCAAGGTAGTATTTCCGTCCGTCTTCGCCATGGGCAATGCCCACAAGCGCCATGCAATGGTCGTCGGTTGTTCGTCCTTTTTCGAAGAGACGCTGGCGTTGCTGCTGCAGTTTGCGCACGTCGGCCGGCCATCTTCCTTTCAGTTCAGCCACGCCTTCGGCAAAGGAAAAACCGGGTTCGCTGGTGTCTCCCTCCCAGCATACGGCATGATGGTGGAGCAAAGCTGTGTCGATGTGTGCCATCAGCGAGTCGATGGGCAGGTTGAAAAACTCGTCGTGAAAGACGTTATCGGGCACCTCCAACTCGAACGACTCATAGAAAGGATGGTGAGAAAAACTGGTGATCCACTCGTATTCGTTGCGCCTGCACACGCTGTGAGCAAACTCAAGCGGCGTATATTCGACGCTGGCCATGAACACGAATCGGGGCAGAAATCCGATGTTGTCGTCAAAAAACTGCTCCATATTCCCCTCGAGTTGCTCTTTTGAAGAGGCTGAATCAGCTATTTTTTGCAGCTTCCGGCACACCACGTTGTAGTTGATGGCCTCCGGACAGAAATAGGTGTCAAAGGGTTCGATGCCGTATTTCTGTATGAGATGGACCAGCATCGGCGCCATGCCGCGCATCGAAATATCGCTTTTTTGTCTGGAGAAGAAGTAGTTGCCGACCAGTTCAGAGAGGTAGACCCGTGCGATGTAGTCGGGAGAAAGGTTCACCGAGTCGCCCGCTTCGAGATGCTCAGTCTCGATGGTAGCCAGCATGGCATAAGCCCAACAGAGCTGGTTCTTGCCCTGATATTTGACGGGTGTGGTCTTCAGTCTGACCACATCAGTGAACAGATACCTGCCTTTCCCGGCATCATCGGTCGGCTTGTCATTACGACAACCCGTAGCAGTCAGCAGGACAATCAGCAGGATGGAAAAGGAAAAACGTTTCATATATCGGCTGCAAAGGTAGTGGAATAAAGCCGGGAAACAAAATTTTTCACCGCTGATATGAAAGACAAATAGGGATGACCATTAAAATAACTACTATTATTTAATATTTATTAACTAAAAAAATAAAATTCATTTCAAGGAAATGACCTGCATAAACGTCTTAAAATTATAATTATCGATAATTTAAAATAAATTAATTCTAACATGAAACTAAAAAACTTCTTGGGCTTATCTTCCCTGATACTTGTTGTAGGGGGGGTAATTTCATGCAACGACAGCTACCTTGACCAGACGGTAATCACCGACTTGGACGAAGAGGTAGTTTTCGCTGACAGTACGTATGCGTCAGGCTTCTTGACGCAAATCTACACCGACATCGGCTTCGACACTGACGGTGACCGCTTTGGAGGACACAACACCATGTCGTCAAACGGTGGTCTTCAGGTGGCTTGTGACGAGGCTGAATTCCGTGCAACGACTGCCATCACCACCGGTATGGCCTTCGCTACCGGAACGGTAAACCCCGTCATTGTGACAGATGATGCATGGAACAAGTGCTATACCAACATCCGTCGCTGCAACAAGTTTCTCAAACGCATCGGTGATACGCCAATGGCCGAGGGCACACGCCAGCAGTATATTGCCGAGTGCCAGTTCCTGCGTGCCTGGTATTACTACATCTTGCTGCGCCATTACGGTGGCATTCCCATCTTGGGCGACGTGCTCTATACGGCAGATGACGAGGTGAAATCGACCCGCGACACTTATGAAGATTGCGTTAAATACATAGCCGACGAGGTGAATGCCGTACTGGCTATGAACGTCTTGCGTCCTCGTACGTCGGGTAGTACCAATGGCCGCATCAACGAAGCCTGCTGCTATGGTCTGCTCTCACGTATGTATCTTGATGCAGCAAGTCCACTACATAACGGAAGCGGGTTTGGAACTGAGCAGACGAAAGACTTGCTTGGCTATCCAAACTACGATAAAGAACGCTGGTTACTGTCCATCAATGCGTCGCGGCGCATCATGACAATGACGACAGGAGACTATCGCTTGTATGAGGTTCATGCCGACGATGACAACAACAACGAGTACGAACCAGGCTGGGGATACTATGCTGTACAGCTTGCAGCCGACTTTGCTGACGTGACGTCATATGAGGATTTCAAGTATCCTTACGGAGCCTATCAGGAGATAATCCTGCAGAAAAAGGAGCCAGAAGGCATTCGTGTGTGCGATCTTTACTGCCCTCCGTCGTGCGGAGGCGACAAGTATGGCGGCTACATCTACTATGACTTGGCAGCAGCTTTCCCAATGGCCGACGGTAAAGCCGTTGACGATCCTACGGGAAAGTATCAATATAACCCACTGACTCCAAAGGAAAATCGTGACCCGCGCTTTGGCAACACCGTGACAGTGAACAACATGAAGCAGATGTCGGCAGGCAATGCCAATCATATGGTGTATACCTGTCTGGGTGACGGAGCTACCGAAGATGCCATATATTCGGGTACGCCGACAGGCTTGTACATCAAGAAAATGGTGCATCGCAACTGTGCCGGCAACTATTTCGTGGAACCTCCAATGTCGCGTCCGCTCATTCGTTTTGCAGAGATTCTGCTCAACTATGCCGAAGCTGCCAACGAATACTACGGTCCAGACTATACGGAAATGCTCGGTTCGACGGAGATTGGTCCTTATGAAGCCCTGAAACTCATTCGCCGTCGGGCAGGTATTGAGGCTGGCGAAGACGGTCTTTACGGTCTGAAGGCAAACATGACACAGGAAGAAATGCGCGAGGCTATCCGCTTGGAGCGCCGTCTTGAACTCTCGTTTGAGGGTTTCCGTTTCTTTGATGTGCGCCGCTGGATGATAGCCGAGGAGACAGACAACGCCATGATGCACGGTCTGGAACTGACGCATACCGGAACAAACATGAACACAGGATATACATGGCGCGTGGTGGATGTGCGCAAACATATCTTCCGTCAGGCAATGTATTTCTGGCCAATTCCTTATGATGAGATTGTGAAACTGCCCGATCTCATTCAGAACCCATATTATGAAAACTAACTTAAAAACAAGGATATGAAATACATCAATAGATTTTTTCTGGCCTTTGCGGCATTGGTATTGATGGCTTCATGTAGCACTTTCAACGACGACTCTAACCCCTATGACGTGGAAGAGGCCGTTAAAGACATGAGTGGTATATGGAAACTCAAGACGGTGACACGCAATGGTGTTGATATTACGAAATCAATGGACTTTACACGTTTCCAGCTTCAGCTGAATTCAGACGGGTCTTATCATATTCAGAACTATTTGCCGTTTGTGGTGAATGGAAGTGGCACGTGGTCGGTCAACGACCCGAAACACCCGATGTTGCTGTCGTTCATGGAGAACGGGGCAAGTGAAGCCATAAGCCTCGACTTCAACTATCCTGTAGTAAACGGTGATCGCGCCATCTCTATCACGCTGTCGCCAGGATGCTACAGCAACACCTATGTATATACTCTGTATCATGAATCTAACGAATAGGAGGGCAGAAGTATGAAAAAGAACATCAAATCATTGAAACTGTATAAAACATACTTCCTGCTGTTGGCAGCCATCGTTGCTGCTGTCGTGGCCAGTTGTGTATACATTGACGAATTCATCGTGGCACAAATCGATGAGAACGGAAACGAAGTTTATTATGCAAAAGCAAATACAGAAGCAACTTTCACGCTTAGAGGACATATTGAATGTCACGAAGATCATAACGGAGTTAATTTTGTTGTGGGCTTTTTGGCACCGAAAAGCTGGAAAGTGGCTGAGAACGGACGTGTGACCTATAAGTGTGACTTGGCTGAAGACCATGACCAGATACTCACCATGTCGCCCATACCTTCAACCTCGTTACCAAAGAATGGCAGCGGACGTACGTGGGTGGAATGCCTGACTCAGGACTATGGAGTTGGTACTAATGTGCTTGACGACATGGAATGGGTGGTTTTCCAGACCGACGACAAGTTTAATATCATCAACAACCAGTTTCCTACCTATACTATATATATAACGACTAATGTAGGTGAGAAGAACCTGAAGTGTCATCTTGGCGTCTTTGTAAACCATACAGACGACGGTTTCTCTGGGGGCAATGACCACAAGAAAGTGCTGTTTAGCAGCGATTGCTTTGAAGTGGTCGGCGGAACAGGTATTACCCTTGACTTCTGTAATGACCATTTCAACAAGATTTCTCCCATGACCTGTCTGCAGAACGACTTTGTGACTTTCACATTTAAAGGGTCGGCAGCTGAGAATGGTCTTACTGGCGTTGGCGACATCTATTTGCAGGGAACAGCATATACTGTGAATGGTGGAAAGTATATGTTGAATACGCGTGACGCAAAAAGCCGCATGGAACGTGAGAATGCTTATAGCGACACCTACAACATCACATTCTGGCCCGTAGAATTGTTTGGAGTGCCTGAAGACGAAGTTATCGAACGCATCGAGTATTATTTCACCAACAGTGACGGATCAATAACGGTCACTCAGTCGGATGATGATTTTGCTCAATTGGGAACGCCACTGCCAGAAGAGAAGCAGCCGTTCTTGTTCCAATTTGAATGTGAATAAGAAGTCTTAACGTTAAAATCATAATAGAAATATGAAAATAGATATATTAAACAACAAGCATCGGTTGTTATCACTTGTGCTAATGGTTGTGGGAATATTCTTCTCGTTCACAACAAAGGCACAAAGTGTTACCGGTGTCGTCTATACACAGGACAATTCACCTGTATCAGGCGTCATCGTAAAGGTAAAGGGAACTGATGTTTCAACAACGACAAACGGTGAGGGTCAATTCACGTTGGCATGCACAGAGGCCGACATACTGACCTTTACACACATGGCATATCTATATAAGGAAGAGAAAGTGGGAGCACGCAAGGCGTATACATTCCATCTTCTTGACCGTTTTGTAGATAATAACAAGGATATTACAGGACCTTTTGGTGAGACGGTTGCCCGTGAAGACAACCTTGGTTCTGTAGCGACTGTCTATAATAAGGATTTGGAGAAATATATCTCTACGGACATTTTGCCGGCACTTCAAGGACGTATCGCAGGACTGAACGTTTCCCAATATCGCGGTTCGGCTCTTACAAGTGTTTCATCAAACACACGAGTTGACCTTATAGGCAGTCTGCCATCGACCTATGGAACTGGTTCTTTGAGTGATAATACACGCTTTGACATCACTTCGCGTGGTGTATCGCCAGTAGTTATTGTGGACGGTGTAGAGCGTTCTTTCTTCTCCATCGATCCAGAAGATATTGAATCAGTAAGTCTGGAGCGTGATGCTCTTTCATCAATGTTCCTCGGAATGAAGAGTTCGCGCGGTGCACTTGTCATTACGACCAAGAAGCCTACGGCAGGAAAACTGAGTCTTTCGCTGACAGGAAAGTTTGGTGTGCATAGTAATGTTAAGAGCCTTAAGCCACTTTCAGCCTCACAGTATGCCTACTTACTGAATGAGGCTTTGCAGAATGACGGCAAGGCACAAATCTATACATACAATGACTATCAGGCTTACTTGACAGGTAGCGATCCTTACGGACATCCTAATATCAACTGGGAAGACGAGGTAATGAACAGCCATGCCACCACACAGTCGTATAACCTGAATGTGTCTGGAGGTAATAGGATTGCACAATATATAGTGAATCTTGGCTATATGAACGAGGAAGGTCTCTTTAAGACTAATAAGAACAACGACTATAATACGAATTTGAATTATAATCGCTATATCATTTCTTCGAAAGTTAACATTAACGTTACACAGGATCTTACGGCTTCACTTTCAGCTATCGGACGAATTATAGAAGGAAACCAGCCTGGCGGAAGCGGAAGTGGCTATAGTGATTTGCTGCTGACCGTATTCCAAACTCCTAACAATGCCTACCCTGTCTATAACGAAAACGGAAGCTTTGGAGGTAACTATTCTTTCCAGAACAACCTCGTTTCGCAGGTCATGGAAAGCGGATACATTTCAGACAATACCCGCGATATTATGGCAACGGGTAAGTTGCGCTACGATTTCAATCGCGTAGTCAAAGGCCTTTCGGCTCAATTCCTCGGTAATGTAACAACGCAGACGCGTACAGCTATTACACGTACCAAGCGTAATCCTGTGTATGAATTCAGTATTAACGATTCAGGAAATCCCGTTTATTCTCAATATGGTTCGCCGTCTCCACAGACAAATAATTTCTCATCTGTTTCCAACTATCATAACTTGTATGGTCAGTTATCGGTTGACTATAAACGTCAGTTCGGATTACATACAGTCTCTGGAAGCATTATGGGAGACACTCGTCATGAGATAGACGACTATGACTTGCCAATGATTCCTTCAAACATCATGGAGAGTTTTGGTTATGACTATGCTAAGAAGTACTTCATACAGGGACGCCTTACGGAAAGCTACTACAACAGATATGCTCCAGGCAACCGATGGGGAACGTTCGGCGCAATAGGTCTCGGATGGGATATTAGCAAGGAAAGCTTCATGGAACCGGCTACATGGGTTCACAAACTGAAGATTCGTGGTACATGGGGTAGAACCGGAAATGGCGTAAGTAACTCAGGTTACTATATCTGGAGACAGACCTATTCGACGAATCTGACGGCATTATATCCTTTAGGTTCAGAGCGTAGTAATGGATATTGGGTGACAGAGGACGGTTTGGCTAATCCATATATATCATATGAACAGGCCAATAAGCTTAATATAGGTCTTGACATGGCATTCCTTAAAAACAGATTGAGCGGTACGATAGAATATTATAACGACAAGTATTTCGACCTGCTTCAGCAACGTGGAAAGAGTATTGCAATACTTGGAGCAACCTATCCATATGAGAATATAGGTCGCACACGTCGTTATGGATGGGATGTTACCCTTACATGGCAAGACAATATAGGTGCTCTTAACTATTATATAAGTGGAAACTGGAGCATTGCTCACACGAAACTTCTTTTCATGGACGAGCAAGAAACTCCTTATAATTACTTACGACAGACAGGACGTCCCGAAGGTGTTATATTCGGTCTTCAGGCAGATGGTTTCCTGACAGCAGAAGACATTGCCAACAATTATCCAGTCATGGTAGGATATGATGTACAGCCAGGCGATGTAAAATACGTAGACCAGAACGGTGACAAGGTCATCAACGAATGGGATCGCGTAGTCATAGGTGGAGATAAACCTGTACAGTATTTCGGATTAGACCTTGGATTGGAATGGAAAGGTTTTGAATTTTCCATGCTGTGGCAAGGAGTCTACAATCGCGACCTTTATGTAAACAACCGCACGCTTGTAGAAGGTTTCCAACCAATTGGCAACAGTTACGGACAAGCTTATACGAACATGCTTGCCCGCTGGACACCAGAAACAGCCTCTACAGCCAAGTATCCGCGACTTACAGCAGGTGGCAATACTTATAACTATGGTGGCTATTATGGTTCTTCACTCTGGATGCAGAACGGCAATTACATTCGTTTAAAGAATGCATCTATTGCCTATAATCTTCCAGAAGCATTCTGTAACAACATACTTGGCGGTATACGTGTAAAAGTGTTCTTGGAAGGACAAAACTTGTTGACATTCTCTGGATGCGACCTTGTTGATCCGGAAGTAACATTTACAAGTTCACCTCTGCAGCGTACTATTTTCACCGGTGTTAAACTCAACTTCTAATTATAATATGCACTGTATGAAATCAATTAAGATAAATATTCTGTTATTTGGTGCCTTAATAGCTTTTGCTACGGCTTGCACCGATGATTATGAAAGTCTGCCAGTAGACCAATACACGATAGAATATGTATTCTCTGAGACAGACTCTGCAGGTGTTCAAGCTGTTCGTTTCTTGAACAGAATCTATTCTTCCTTGCCAAGTGGATACAACCGAGTTGGCAGTGATTTTCTTGATGCAGCAACAGACGATGCGGTTTCCCTTTACATGGACAGCGATCCAGATGTTCTGCGTTTGCAGACAGGACGCTATACCGCAAGCAATCAGGTTTCGTCTGACATGAACTGGGATACATGGTATGAAGCAATAAGAAGGTGCAATATATTTATTAATAATATAGATCGCGTACCTTTTAATGTTACTTATACCAATTCAAAAGAAGTCATTAATGAGGAAGGTAAGCCAGAAACGGGAGAGCTCCGTCCGCTTGGATCTTCTTATAAGGCTGAGGCTCGCTTTTTACGTGCATTCTTCTATTTCCAGTTGTTAGAGCGTTATGGTGGAGTTCCGTTGATTGGCGACAAGGTGTTTGACATTAATGACAATCTTGAATTGCCACGCAACACGTTTGCCGAATGTGTAGACTATATTATAAGTGAGCTTGATGACATTCAAGACTCGTTGCGCTCCATACCAATGCGTGATGCCACTTCATTTGCCCATGCGCCTTCAAAACAGGCTTGCATAGCTTTTAAGTCACGCTTGCTCCTTTATGCAGCAAGCCCGTTATTCAATGGAAAAACATTGGAACAGGGAAATCCGTACGTAGGTTATACTGACTATGACCCCGCTCGTTGGACACTTGCAGCAGAAGTAGCCAAAGACTTCTTCAAGACTTATGGTATCGTTGGTTCGGGAAGCATGATGAACAGAACTAAATTCAGGCTCGTTGACAATCTTTACAATATTTTCATTAATTATTTTGGAAATGACACTCGTGAGGTTATTTTCTTCCGAAATAATGGCAGCGGAACTTCTGTAGAGAGAAGCAACGGTCCTTTAGGTTTCTCTGGAAACAAGTTAGGAAACGGAAGAACCAATCCTACTCAGAACCTTGTCGATGCCTTTGTCATGAAGGATGGAAAGCCAAGAGGAGAAAGTTCTTATCCATATGATCCGCAGAAGCCTTATGAAAATCGTGACCCGCGTTTAGACTATACGGTGTTGCATCAAGGTTCTTTGTGGCTTAATACACAGCTTGACACCTATCAAGGCGGTTCAAACAATCCTTCCGGTTCTGGTCGTTTCAATCAGACAAGCTATTATATGGGCAAGTTTATGAATAATTTCCAGACTGCCAATGAATACAGTAGCCATACAGAACTGTGGGTTTACTTCCGCTATGCCGAAATCTTGCTGAACTTTGCAGAAGCTGCAAATGAAAGCGATCAGCGTGATGAATACATGGATGACATCATGGCTGTGCTTCAGACTATTCGTATGCGAGCCGGTATAGAGGCTGGTAAAGACAAGAATTACGGTCTTGACAAAACAATGACACGCGAACAACTTCGCGAAGTGATTCATAATGAGCGTCGTTGTGAACTGGCATTTGAGGAGCACCGTTACTATGATATCCGTCGTTGGCGCGAGGCAGAGACCATCTTCCAAAAGCCGATTCTGGGTATGCAGATAGTGAAAGGTTCTAATCAAGTAGTTTATACTCCTATTGATATCCTTAATGTTGACTGGAGCGACAAGATGTATCTCTACCCGATTCCTTACACGGAAGTAAACAAGAATAGCAACATGGTGCAAAACCCTAATTGGAAAGATTGATTATGAAAAAATATATATTGCTTTTAATGTGCCTTTGCACATACACCGTTATGATGGCTCAAACAGTCAGTGGTGTGGTATCATCCAGTGATGATGGGGAGCCTCTTATTGGTGTGACCGTAAAAGTGAAGGGCACTCAGACCGCTGCTGTCACCAATATTGACGGCCATTATTCCATATCAGCCAATGCAGGCGACCATTTATTGTTCTCCTATGTCGGCTATGTAGAGCGCGAAATGGTTGTACGTGGCGCCACCCTCAATGTAGAAATGTCTCCCGATGCAAACGGCCTTGACGAGGTTGTCGTCGTTGGTTACGGACAAGCCAAGCGTATAACCCTGACGGGTGCTGTCAGTGCCATTAATGGCAAGGAGCTTCAAAAAGTCCCTGTCAGCAGCGTACAGAACACTTTGGCAGGTAAGCTTCCCGGCTTCTTCTCACAGCAACGAAGCGGACAGCCTGGTAAAGATGCTTCCGACTTCTTTATCCGTGGTGTGAGTTCTCTTAATGGTGACGGAAACAAGCCACTCATCATCGTCGACGATGTTGAGTATACTTACGAACAACTCTCGCAGATCAACATCAACGAGATCGAGAGCATCTCTATATTAAAAGATGCATCTACGACAGCCATCTACGGTATTAAAGGTGCCAATGGTGTGCTTGTTGTGAAGACTCGTCGTGGTGAAGATGGCCGTCCTCGCATCAATGTCCGTCTTGAAAGCGGTATGCAAATGCCAGTCCGCACGCCCAATTTCCTTGGATCTTATGAGACGGCTCAGTTGGTTAATGAGGCATATGCCAATGACGGCATACCCCAACTCTTTACAGAAGAAGACCTCGAACACTTCCGTCTTGGTGACGATCCCTATGGACATCCCGATGTGAACTGGTATGATGAGATATTCAAGAGCACAGCCCAGCAGTCGAATGCCAATGTGGATGTGTCTGGCGGTACTGACCGCTTGAAGTATTTTATCTCTGTAGGCTACTTCATCCAGAACGGTCTTGTCAGAAACTTTGGTTCGGCCAACAACGATGTTAATTCAAACTATCTCTACAGACGTTTCAATTATCGTTCGAACATCGATTTCCAAGTAACCAATAATCTCTCGATGCGTCTCGATGTCACTTCGCGCTTTATGAACATCAACGAGCCTTATAACCTGAATGCAACGGGACAGATTTACAGTTGGGAAGAGATGCATCCCTACTCGTCTCCCGTCATCAATCCTGATGGTTCGTGGGCCTATCTCTATGACACTTCTGGTCGTCGTCCGACGCTTAACGCCCGTTTGGCCAACCAAGGCTATCGTCGTACGCGTCGCAACGACAACAACTTGCTCTATAGTGCCAACTGGAAGATGGACTTCATCACCAAGGGTCTTTCGAGCAACATTCGTGTAGCCTATTCTACTATTGATGAAAACTGGCGTTCGGCATGGCGTAGTGAGTTCCCGACCTATCACTTTAATTCTGATGGTAACGGAGGCGGATACTACAACATCAATCCAGATCACGTCTACACCAATGGTTCTTATGCTATTACTGCCGGTACCAACACGGCTCGCAAGGACCTCAACTTGCAGGCATTCCTCAACTATTCTCGCGTCTTCAACGAAGACCATGATGTCAGCGGTATGCTGCTTTACAACCGTGAAAGCACCACCAACGAGAACTTTGGACAGAAGGTTCCTGAGAAGTTCATGGGCATGACCTTGAAGCTGGGTTATAAATATAAGAATAAATACCTTGTCGACTTCAATGCGGCCTACAACGGTTCTGACCGTTTTGCAGCAGGCCATCGCTACGGACTCTTCCCCGCTATCGGTGTCGGTTGGGTTATCAGTGAGGAAGAATGGTTCCGCAAAGTCTTTGCCAAGAGTGTCGACCACCTGAAGATTCGTTCCTCTTACGGTGTTGTAGGTTCTGATGTTGCCATGGGCGACCGTTATCTTTACAACCAGATTTATGAGGTTGGCGACACTTATTACTTCGGCGACCGTGCCATTCGCTGGCAAGGTTATCGAGAGGGTGCTCTCGGCAATGACAACGTAACCTGGGAGAAGGCACGCAAGTTCGACCTCGGTATCGACCTGAACCTTTGGAACAGTGTCTCTATCACCTTCGACTACTTCTACGATCATCGTTATGATCAGCTTGTCTATCGTGGTGACATCCCACAGCTTATCGGTATCGGAACCTCACCAGTCAACGTTGCCAAGACCATGAACCGAGGCTTCGACGGACAAGTAGGCTATCGTAAGGGATGGGGCGACTGGAGCTTCAACACCAACTTCGTGTTCTCTTATGCCCAAAACCGCATACTCTATCAGCAGGAAGCACAGCAGCGTTTCCCATGGCTTACCAAGACCGGACGCCCCATCAACCAGCCGTTCGGCTACGTATGGGACGGTTTCTATACACCGGAAGACATTGAAGCCATTGAAAACAACAGCGAAGGAAAGCCCGCCGTACCAGTCAGTGAAACCCCTGTTCAGGCAGGCGACTTGAAGTATCGCGACCTTAACGGAGACGGCGTTATCGACGACTACGACAAACAAGCCATTGGAAAGCCCAACCTTCCCAATACCACTCTCGGATGGACCATTGGCGGTTCGTGGAAGGGACTCACACTGAGCGTCCTCTTTCAGGGCTCGTTCAACTACAGCTTCTCAGTTGTCGGAACGGGTATTGAGCCGTTCAAGAGCCAGTTCCAGCCACTGCATCAGCAACGCTGGACAGAGGAACGCTACCTGAATGGCGAAGAGATCAACTTCCCACGCCTGACCTCCAATCCCACGACTGTCAACTCTGCTGAGGCTTATATGTCAGACTTCTGGCTTGTCGACGCATGGTATATCCGCCTGAAGACCATCGATCTCAGCTATGACATACCGCGCAAGGTGCTGCCGAAGTTCCTCGACAATGCCCGTGTCTATATGAATGCCTACAACCTTTTCACATGGACCAGCTACGACAAGTACCAGCAAGACCCCGAAATCTCAACCAATACTGCCGGTGATGCCTACATGAACCAGCGCGTATTGAACTTCGGAATATCCTTAGGTTTCTAAGAAAAAACTCTCATCAAGCGTTTTGAGTCGCAGGCTATAAAAACAATAGGTGATACGCAAAATACCTATATAGCCTGCGACAACAAAGCGTCAAAAAGCATAAAAATGGCCAAAATGAATCGATTTTTATAAAACTTGAATCAAATTTTATATTTCTATTCAGTTAAATCTCGTATCTTTGCAGCCAGTAACCTAATAAAAGAAAACAACACTTATATAAGTACATTTATTATTTACATTTAAAAAGAAAGGATTTTTATGAAGAAAATTTTTACTCTTATTGCAGGAATTGCATTTGCTGCAAACGTGAACGCCACTCCTTACAAGGCTCTTTATGTAGAAGCTTATGCTGAACCGACAGCAGGAGGTAAGGTTTATCTTTCTCCGAAGAGTCAGGAAGACGAAGGTTTTGTTTATGACATTTCTGATGAAGAAGGCGAAAGTGCTTTCATCAAGTGGGTTGGCGGCGAAAATTCTGATGGCAATGACTATCAAATTGGCTGTACCAAGCAGACCGGTTTGTATGAAGTCAACGTCTATGCTTTCCCCAATGATGGCTATGAACTCGTTTGCTATGCCAACACAATAAAGGACGATGGCATCTATACCGAAGACGATTGCTACGGTCTTATCCATGGTGAAAACGCTCAAGCTGGTTGGACATTCGACTTTGAATATACTGGAAATGCTGATAAAATCAATGTCAACAATGTAAATCATCCACAGGATGGTCATTCCAGTGACGGTCCTACTCGTGAAGAAGTGTTTGCAGATTTTGACCAATATGTTAGCGAAACACCTGACACTTACGTCTATGTTATTTTCCGTAAGATAGGCGACGAGTTGCCAAAGTTTGTTCAAGATGGTGGGGATGGCATTGCCAATGTCAACGCTTCAGCCAATAACGACGGCGTAACATACAACGTTGCCGGCCAGCAGGTAACCAACTTCAAGGGTATTGTCGTTCGCAACGGCAAGAAATACCTGGTGAAATAAGCCACTTTTTTCTAAAATTCATACAATGAAAAGCAGGTCACAACCTTGTGGCCTGCTTTTTTAGTGGCATTGTTTAGAGGAAAAGGTTTGCAAGAGAGCCGTCCGTTTCCTGTGTTTGTTTGATGCTTTGCTGTGGCTTTTGCGACAGGTTGTGGTGAACGTTCCTTTTATTTCTCGCTGAAAATCACCTGTACAAGCGTCTGTCCGACGGCTTTCAGCGTGTGTGAATCCAGATGGTTCATGTCGTCGTTGACGGTATGCCACGTCGGTCCGAACGAACTTTCTGCACAGTCGGGATAATAGGCAATGATGTCAACTGTCGGTATATGCGCCTTTTGATTTATAGGCACATGGTCGTCAGTCACCCCTCCTCCGTCGCGCTTTGGGAAGAAACTACCCATACCAGTGTCGTGGGCTGCGCGCCAGATGTGTTTCATGACATCGGCAGCATAGTATTTCGAGTAGGCCTCATAGTAGAATTTTGCGCCCTGTCCGCCAACCATGTCAAGCAGTATTCCGTAGCGCGGATGATAGCCTTCGGGCAGGTTTTCCGACCAGTATCGTGCTCCCAGTGCCCATGTTTCGCTTGACTCCTGTCCCTCTTCTGCCCATTGTGGTGTGCCCCAATCCTCAGCATCGAAGCACACAAAGTCGATGCCGATGGGCAGGGGTTCTGCCGAAGCCAGCAGCCGTGCCAGTTCAATCATCACTGCAACACCGCTTGCTCCGTCGTTTGCAGCCATGACAGGCTGGTGCCAGTTGTCCTCGTTCGGGTCGTTGTCGGCCCACGGTCTGCTGTCCCAATGGGCGCAAACGACGATGCGATCGGCCTTTTCGGGCTGGTAACGGGCAATGATGTTGGTTGCCTTCAGGGTGGTTCCGTCATATCCTTTGAGGTCGGTCTTCTGCTGATCGACCGTCAGTCCGTATTGCTTGAAGCGGCCAACAATCCATTCTCCACACTGGTCGTGGGCGACAGAGTTCATGGTTCTCGGGCCGAAAGCACACTGTTCGGCACAGAAGAACAGGGCCGAGTCGGCGTCGAAGGCCGGCCCTACCGGCTTTCGTCGGTCGGTGTTGTCGACGGCTTCCGCGTGCTTTGCCGCTTTCCTGTTCATGACAAGAGGATGAATAGCGTAGGCATAGCCGAAGAGCAGGGCTACGATGGCGATGATGATGCGTGTCACGTATTTTTTTTTCATTTTGTGGTTGATGTTGTGTTGTCTTTGGTTTGCGGGGTGTCAGAGGCTGCTTTCCGGCCTTGCAGTCTTGCTTTTCTGTACGAGACTCATGACGCGCAGCCAGTTTCCGCCCCATATTTTTCCGATATCTTCTTTGCTGTATCGGCGCAGGAGCAGCTGCCGGGTGAAGTTGATGAGTTCTGAAGCGTCGGCAAGACCGATGATACCGCCGTCGCCATCGAAGTCGGTTCCCAGTCCCACATGGTCGGTTCCCATGATGCTTATGGCATGTTCGAGGTGTGCCATGGCATCGTTGATGGTGGCCTTTCCTTGGCTTACGAGGAATCCGTTGTAAAGTGTTATCTGCATCACTCCGCCCCTGTCAGCCAGTGCTTTCATCTGCTGGTCGGTCAGGTTGCGTGGGTGGTTGCACAAGCTTCGGCAGCTGCTATGGCTGCAAACGATGGGTGTGGCCGACGTTTCGAGGGCCTCATAGAACGACGACTCTGCCGCATGCGACAGATCAACCATGATGCCCTGCCGGTTCATCTCGGCAATTGCCTGCCGGCCGAAGGGCGAAAGTCCGCCCCAGAGGTGGCCTCCGTCGGGGTCGAAGGTGCGTGCTGAGTCGCAGATGGCGTTGTCTCCGTTGTGGCAAAGGGTGACATAGGTGACGCCTCGGCTGGCAAAATGGGCGACGTTTTCCAGTCTTCCTTCCAGGGCATGGCCGTTTTCAATTCCCAGAACGATCGACTTCCGTCCCTTTGCCTTGTTGGCTTTCAGGTCGTCAGGTGTGCGTGCCAAGGCGAGGAAGTCGTGGTTCTCAGCCGCTATTTGCTCAATCTTGTCGAAGATTTTGTCGGCATAAGCCTTCGGTTTGTCTCGATAGTCAAGGTTGTCAACCGTCGTCTTTCCCGCGGGCTTCGGCTGGGGGATGTAGGCCACCATTGTGGTGGCATCGAGCCGTCCTTCGGCCATTTTATGCAGGTCGACGAGTATGCGATGGTCGCGATGGGCAAAGTTGATGTCCTGCGGAAAGAACATCGGCGTGTCGCAATGGGAGTCGATGGTCAGCGTTTCCCGATGGATTTGCTTGGCGTCGGCAAAGAGTTGCGCCTCGCCGACGAGCCATGTGAAGAGCGGAAGGCCGTCGTCTGCAAGCCATTCCGGATGCCATTGCACCCCTATGATGGGCTTCTCCTCGCTGCTTTCCATGGCTTCGATGACGCCGTCGGGTGCCTTTGCTGCCACTGAAAAGCGTGCTCCGCCGTCGAGAACGGCCTGATGATGGAACGAGTTCACTCGGATGTTCTCCTTGCCGAAGAGGCTGAAAAGCCGG
The DNA here is from genome assembly GCA_017469955.1 of Prevotella sp. Lineage (GTDB taxonomy): Bacteria > Bacteroidota > Bacteroidia > Bacteroidales > Bacteroidaceae > Prevotella. The sequence continues at coordinate 11,129 of JAFUFJ010000019.1, read as the reverse complement.
CTTCCGTGTGCGATTTCCACCTCGTGTGTGGCCACTTCGCGCGCCTCTTCCTGCGAGTGTCTGAGCAGCTTTCCTGCCTGTGCTGCTTCGGGAAAGGCCTCTTCGATGTCTTGAGCCAGCCTTCCTCCGAGCGCCATGGCCAGTGTTTGCATGCCTCGGCAGATGCCGAGCATGGGCAGCTGGCGGTTGAAAGTCAGGCGCGTAATGAGCAGTTCAGGCAGGTCGCGCTCGGTGTTCACCGTGCCAACCCTGCTTGATGGCGCTTCGTTAGCCCATCGCGGATCGTAGTCTCCGCCCCCTGTCAGCAGCAGGGCGTCAAGGGTTTCGAGCGTGTTCAGAATGACTTCCGCGTCGCTCACGGGCGGAATGAGCATCGGCACACCGCCTGCTCTGACCACCATCTTGTAGTATTTCTCGCGCAAAGTGGCATCGCCGTCGGCATAGTTGGTCGTGATGCCCACCACGGGGCGCCAGTCTCCTTCTGGAAAGCGCTTGTATATAGGGTCGAGCCAGGCCTCTATATCGTAGCTGTTCATATTGTTTTCAGTTGCTCTGATCATAGTGTTTACGGGGGTTGAGAGCGTGTTTCCGGTCCTGTCTGCTGAGAATTCTCTGCCGGTTTCTGTTGCCTTGTCAGCGAGAAAGCTTAGCTTTCAGGGCGAGAAGTCTATGGGTTCTCATCGAGAAAGGATAGCTTTCTTGCCGATAACCCTTAGCTTTCTCGGGCATAACTCTTAGCTTTCTCGGCGGTGTTTCTTGGCCTTCCTGGCGTTGTTCCTTGGTATTCTCTTACCGGAGGCACATAAAAACGGTCGGCAAGGCTGCCAAGCCAGTCGGCAAGGACTTGCCGGTCAGCTCCACAGACTATTCGCAGATGGGCACCTCCCGGCGTATACTTTGCTCAAGAGAGATGAGGGTCTCGGTGGACATCACGCCCGGAATGGTCTGCAACTTGTTGTTAAGCAGGTCCATGAGCTGCTCGTTGTCGCGCGCATAGAGCTTCACAAGCATCGTGTAAGGGCCCGTGGTAAAATGACTTTCCACCACTTCGGGAATCTCACGGAGCTGCTCTACGACGGTCTTATACATAGACCCGCGCTCGAGATTCAGCCCCACATAGGTGCACGTGCTGTAGCCTATACTCTTTGGATTGACGTCAAAGCGGCTGCCAGTCACCACCCCTTCCTCCATGAGGTGCTGCACACGCTGGTGAATAGCGGCGCGTGAAACGCCGCATTCAGATGCAATATCCTTGAATGGCACACGCGCATTCTTCGAAAGTATGCCAAGAATCTGCCGGTCAATTTTGTCGATCTTTTCCATGATAACGTAGGTTTCTTAATGATATGTAATCAGTGTCCTGATGAGAAAATGTAAGTGAAATACCCTACAAAATTAAGAAAATCGCCCGATTCCGACAACATTCTGCATGATTTTTATATGTTTTTATGACAAAAAGACAAAATAACACAAAAAAGAGAGCTCCTCTGTCAGAGAAACTCTCTTGATGTTTCTGCGCGCCATGCCGTGCCTTTCAGCCTGAAACGGCGGTCGCTTCAGCCTGGAAAAGCTTCCCGGCGACAGGCAGTTACTTTTCGATGCTGATCAGCTCGACCGTGAAAATAAGGGTTGAGTAGGGCTTGATCTTGCCGGCTTGCCGGCTTCCGTAGCCCAGCTCTTGTGGGATATACAGCTCCCATTTCGAACCAACGGGCATCATCGTGAGCGCTTCAGTCCACCCTTTTATGACCTGGTTGCAACGGAAAGTCGAGGTCTGGGGATTGCGCTGATAGGAGCTGTCAAAAACAGTTCCGTCAATCATCTTGCCCTCATACTTCACCGTCACCTTGGCGTCTGCTGTCGGTACCTCGCCTGTTCCGGCCGTAATCACCTTGTATTGCAGCCCGCTTTCGGTCGTGACAACACCCTCTTGCTGGCCATTGTTCACGAGCCATTGCAGGTTGTGAACCCTGTAAGCTGCATCTTTTTCGGCCTTGGTGCTCTCCGATTTCGAACGCGTTATCTCAGTGGCTTCTTCCATGTTCAGCACAGAAGTGTCGCCAAGCACGGCAGCCACAAAGGCCTGTGCGAAGATCTGAGCATTGATTGAATCGGGAGTTCCCGCGAAGGTTTCGACCGTCGTAGGCAAGATACGCTGCTCAAAAAGGTCGGCGATCGTCCCGCCTACATGCTGTGCTCTGAGCTTAGGGTCTTGCGTATTACCAAGTGACATCTTGAATCCTTCGACGAAATCGGCAATGTAAGCCGTGTCGACTTGATACTGGTTCATCAGGTATTTCAGCAGCCCATCGGTCGATGCATAGCCTGCAGCATAGCTTAAAGTGTCACGTGAAGAGGTCAGGGGGATGGCCTCTTCGACGTAGGTTGACGCCGGAGCTACGATGGTCTTGGTCTTTTTCTTCTTGGCATCTGCCGTTGTGAAGCAGGCACTTGCCATGACAACAAGTGCCAGTAGGAATGCTTTCTTCATCGGATGACTTGCTGATTATGGCTTTTTGGGATCTTCAATACCAAGCAGTTCGATAGTGAACACGAGGGCAGAGAAGGGCTTGATGTTGCCCATGTTGCGGTCTTGATAGCCCATTTCCTGAGGAATGTACACTTCCCACTTCGAACCTACGGGCATGCGAACCAAGGCTTCTGTCCAGCCTTTGATCACTTCGTTGGCCTTCATCGTGGCAGGTGTGCCGCGCTGATAGGAGCTGTCAAACACTGTTCCGTCGATGAGCTTGCCTTCGTAGTTGACCTTTACCATCGATGTGTCGGTCGGAATAGCACCTTTACCCTCGGTGATGACCTTGTACTGCACGCCGCTTTCAAGGGTTTGCACGCCGTCTTTCTTGGCGTTTTCTGCCAGGAATTTCTCGCCGGCTTCTTTGTTAGGACCGTATTCTTTCTCGACATATACCTTCTTAATGTCTGCCATTTTCTGCTGGAAAATCTGCTGTGCGGTCTCCTGATCCATGTACTTATAGTTCTTGGTTGCACCGTTGGCAAAGCCAGCAAGGATGTTTTTCAGCGAGACAGTCTGCGTGCTGTCTTGTCCGAATACCTCGCCGTTGAGGCCCTTGACCCACTGGCGTGCGATCTGCTGTCCAATCTGAACACCTGCATAGTAGGCGTCTTTCTTCTTGTTGTCGCCGGCAGCTGCGCCGTCGTTCAGGCCTTTAATAAATGCGCCGATGTAGGCACTGTCGATGCCTTGGTAGTTGAAATAGTCTTCGATGCCTTGTGACTGTCCCAGACCGAAGGCATAGCTCAGGGTGTCAATGTCGTTCTTCAAGCTGGCGTTTGGAGTCTGGTTTCCGCAAGAAGTGAATGTTGCGGCGGTAATGGCTGCAAGGGCCATGAATGTGATTTTTTTCATTTTTCTCGTTGTTTGATTATTTGTTTTTTGATGAATGATTTCTGTTGTGCCTGAGAAAGCTATGGTTTTAGCTTGAGAAGTCTATGCTTTCTGGCTGAGAAGTCTATGCTTTCTGACCGAGAAGTCTATGGGTTCTCGACCTGAAGTCTATGCTTTCTCGTGCAGGGTGGTCAGGGTTATACCACTTCAATGAGCTCTACGTCGAAGATAAGGGCTGCGAATGGGGGTATGGATGCGCCTGCTCCACGCTCGCCATAGCCCAGGTGGTAGGGTATGAAGAAGCGGTATTTGGCTCCTTCCTGCATGAGTTGCAGTCCTTCGGTCCATCCTTTGATGACGCCATTGAGTGGGAAAGTGGCGGGTTCTCCTCGCTGGATGCTGCTGTCAAAGAGTGTCCCGTCGACGAGCATTCCTTCGTAATGACACTTTACTTGGTCAGTGGCCTTGGGCTTTTTGCCGTTGCCTTCGCGGAGGATCTGGTATTGCAGTCCGCTTGCTGTGGTGTGAACGCCGTCTTTGAGGGCATTGGCTGCGAGGTATTTCTCGCCTTCTTCCTTGGCAGCCTTGAACCGTTCGGCTGCTGCAGCGCGTTGCTTTTTCTCCTGCTCGGCAAAGAAATCCTGCACGAGCCGCTGGGCTTCCTGGTCGCCGATGAGGGGTTTGCTGCCGGCGATGATGTCTTTAATAGCCTGTGCAAAGTCGTCGATGTTGAGGTCTTTTGCACCCATGTCGGAGAGTTGACGGCCTATTCCAAGGCCTAAAGCATAGCTAACGTTGTCCATTTTGTTTTTCTTTTTGATGTAGGGTGAGTGTTGTAAATCTCGGCAAAATTAAGCAAATTCCTTGATTGCACATATATAATAATGTAAATTTTACATTTCTTTAGTACAAGGATCGGCGTTTTCCTGCCTGCCGATGGTGAAGAATGGCTGTAGCATGGGGGTGGAACGCAGCTCTTCGGGGGTGCCTGTCTCGAGCACGGTCTGTCCGTTTGTGGCGCTTGTCATGAGCCACAGCTGGTCGGAAAGCTGCCGTGCGAGGTCCCATTCGTGGGTGGCTACGAGGATGTTTTTCTGCTGTTCTCGGGCGAGTCGGGCCAGCATCTCCATCATTTCGATGCGGCTTGGGTAGTCGAGAAAGGCCGTTGGTTCGTCGAGAATGATAGAGTCGGTCTGCTGTGCGAGGGCTTTTGCGATCATGACTTTCTGCCGTTCTCCGTCGCTCAGGTTGCCTATGAGCCGTTGTGAGAGGCCGGTGATGCCGAGCAGCTGCATCGAACGGTCGACGATTTGGCGGTCGTTGTCGCCGAGAGTGCCCCAGAATCCGGTGTAGGGATGGCGTCCCATTGCCACGAGTTCGGCCACGGTCAGCCGGTCGGTGTCGGTCTTTTCGGTGAGCACTACGCTGACAAGTCGTGCACGTCGGCTCTTGCTGACTGCGTGCAGGTTGAGGTTTCCGATGCAGACTCGTCCCTCGAGCGGGCGTTGATAGCCCGTGACGGTGCGCAGGAGGGTGGACTTTCCGATGCCGTTTCGGCCGAGAAGACACGTGAGACGGCCTGGCATGAGCGTGGCGTTCAGGCCTGTTGCCACGGCGACGGGCGTCTTTCGTGCCGTGCGCCGGTAGCCTATCGTGAGCTGTTCGATGCGGATGGTGTCTGACATGTCTTCCGGTTCTTTCCTGTCGTGGGACGGTTTCGTGTCGGCGTTTCAGAAGCTACACTTCAAGGCCAGTGTGGGAATGGCGTAGAACTTGTTGTTGCGGCCGGCGTTGTTGAACACGAAGTTGTTGCTCAACTCTACTTCCGTACCCACGCTGAAGTGAAGGTTCTCGGTGCCTTTCAGCGTGTAAACGTTGCACCATAGCTGAGGTTCGCTCAGGAAGATGAGCTTGCCTGCGACGTCTTTGTCGCGCCAGAGATCGGCAAAACCCGAAAAGGTGAAGAGTCCGTGGGCAAGGGTTTTGCTCCAGACAGCTGTGAGTTGAAACCCGTCGAAGCCGTTGCGTGACATGCCCTTGAAGTAGCGTTTATACATGGCTTGCAGCGAGAAGGTGGCCGTAAAGTCGCGGTTTGCCCAGTTCCATGCCGGTCCAAGCAGCAGTGCATGCTGAAACCTCGTGGCCACGGCCGTGTGTTCTATCGACGTAGCACCGCCGTTATATTCCACGTGAGCAGCCCAATGCTTGTCGGCCGAGACGTTGAACTCGCGCGAGATTTCCCAGTAGGCTCCCGCTGCACCGTCGGTGTAATAGTCGATATCGGTGAAGAAATAGGTGCTTCCCAGGCGGTCGGTGCGGAACATTTCGACGGTCGACGTCAGGTTTGGACGTCCGTCAAGGTCGCCGTAAAGGGAGTGTCCCAGGTCGTAATGCAGCTGGATGTCCTGCGCCGTCAGGGGCAGAAATGCCAGGGAAAGCAGGCTTGCGATGAGCAGTTTTTTCATTGTCGTGGTCGGTTTTATGGGTGATGAACAGGGTTGACACATAGGGTTGCCGGCCGCTATCGTGTCTGGTCTGCCCGAGAAAGCTTAGCTTTTAGCCCGAGAAGTCTATGGGTTCTGGGTGAGAAAGGATAGGTTTCTCAGTGACAATGCTATGACTTCTCACCCTAAAAGGATAGCTTTCTTGGCAGCGTGGGTGCAAAGTTACGGAAAGTTGAGGGCAGAACAAAAGAAATTTATTTCTTTTTTATGGCGAGACGGAGTAACTTCGCCGATTTCTAATCGGCAAAGTTACGAAAAAACGAGTGCAATGCAAAAGAAACAACTCTCTTTTTTCCTGCCGAGAAAGGATTCTTCTGCTCTCGGCAAGAGGCTTGCATGCGGTGGTCAAGGCTGTCGGCAGACGGCGTCGTAGTCGGTCTGTCCGCCGATGAGCCGTCGTCGGTTGGTGTCGAAAAGCGGGCTGATGAGGTCGCGTTCGGGCCGGTAGTCCTTGCATCTGATGCCTGCAAGACCGACAAGCAGGTGAGGCAGGTCGTCGGTCATGAAGGGCTTGTCGACCGAGCTTGCTATCTGTCGCACCGTCTCCGGACGGCGCTTCCGGTAGGCGTCGGTGCAGTATATCCAGAAGGGAATGTCGTATTGCGGTCGGATATACTCACGTGTGAGCAGGAAGTTGCGGCCGTATTCCATGTTGTCGTCAAACACTAATTCGCCGTGGTCGGGCACATAGACGACGATGGCGTCGCGGTTTTTCACCGTGCTGACGATGGAGTCTACCACGGCATCGTTGTAGAGCACGGCGTTGTCGTAGTGGGCCATCGTCTGCTTTTGCTCCGAAGTAAGGGCATGACGATCGTAGTCCGTGACGCTGAACCGGCCGTATCCTTCGGGATAGCGGCGGGCATAGTCGACGTGAATGCCGGCGAAATGGAAGATGACCAGTCGCGGACGATCGTCAGAGTCGAGGTCTATATGCCGGTGAAAGTCGTCGAGCAAGTCCATGTCATAGGGGTGACTACGGTCGTTTCGCCGGTCAAACTGGTAGCGAGTGATGGCGGGATTGTTCATGAACACGTCCTCGGTATAGTCGGAAAAGGCCGACGACTTGTCGAGCGTATACTGGTTGCTGAAGAAGTCTACTTCGTATCCTGCACTTCTGAAGAGGGTGGTCACCATCGGATAGGCATACCACTTGCCCGAAGAGTCATAGTCGTAAAAGGTCAACATGTTCTGAAACGACTTGAAAGTCAGGTTGTACGACGCGATGACATCGCTGAAGGCATGCAGGCTTCCCATAGTCTTCAGCTGCTCCTGATGCGGGGTTGTGGGCTTGTCATACCCGTAGAGCGAGGCATGATGGCGGTTGTAGCTCTCGCCGATGAGCAGCACCATCAGCGGCGAGTCAAACGTACACGAGTCGGCTTGGGTAGCCTTGGCGACGTCGAGAAGGGTGGCTCGCATGGTGGAGAAGCGAGCCATCTCCTTAAGAGAGAGGCCCAGTCTGTAGACAGGCAGATACTCATGAGTCTGACTTTCGATGTCGACAAACTCCTGCATGTCGTCGTCTGACTGTCGCGTATATACGTGATACAGGTAGCGTTTGTTGCCGATGCCAAGGAGAAGCGACACCACCGTTAGGCAGAACAGGCAGAACAGGCAGCCGGCAGCCTTGCGAGAGATAGCAAAACGGCGCTTTCCCATATACCAAAGCAGGAGAGGAAAGACAAGGAAAAGAACGACAGGCGTGGCCAGCAACGACCAGGAAAGGTAGGAATGAAGGGCTTCTGTGGCCTCTCCGACGTTGGTCTGGAACCAGGTTTGCAGGACGTTTGGCATCAGAGGCATGCCTGTTATGCAAAAAGAAAGCATGTCGGCAAGGCCGACAATATAGAAAAAGGCATAGAGCACCTGCTTGAAACAACGGCGCATCTGACCGGGAACCATCGAGACAAGCAGGCACAAAAGGTAGGCGTCGAAGAACATTTCAAGCAGGGCCCGCACCCTGCTGCAGCCTGCATATTCGACGAAAACGACTGACATCCCGAACAGAAGGAGCAGCGCCGTGTAGAAAAGAGGATTCCTTCTGATGGGATAGAGCAAAGAGTTGACGATGCGTTTCATGCCCGTATGCTGCTTGAAAGTGGTGAATGGTAAATGGCTTTGCTGCCGGTTCACAGGTTGGACGGGCCATTTTCCTGTTCACAAGGCTTACCTTTCTCCGGTTGTAGCCTTTGCTTCATGAAGAGATAGCTCATGTAAAGTGCGGGAGAAACCGAGCCCGCATTGTCGTCAATGAAACGGTCGAAGGCCGTGAAGTCAAACCCTTCACGGCTTCTTACCTTCTTGCTGACGAGCTTGTTGTTGACCTCTTTTTTGTCCGGAGCAAACAAATCTGCTGCTTCATCAAGGGAGATCGACAGGTAAGTGACGGTGCAGAAGTCAGGCTTTCCTCCCCTGACAAGGTCGCGGAAGAAACCTGTCACCTCAATATGGTCGATGCTTGCCCCCTCGATTTTTGTCTCTTCAAAGAGTTCGCGCTTGACAACCTCCTTGACAAAGGCCCGCAACGACGTGATGTTGGCTTTCCTAAGCCGTTGCCAATCGGCATAGTCGGCACTGCCACTGCATGTGGGTTGATAGGTGTTTGGGTGCACTGCCGTGCGATTGTTGTGAGAGAGAATGATGACATAGCCGTCGGTTGTCAGGACGAGTGTTGAGGCTCCAATGTGATCACTGAAAGAAGAGTCGCGCGAAAGGGGCTGTATCTTTTCAGAGAAAGGATTCATGGGCGGATAGATATAGGTAGACTTGTCGTTGTGAAACAGGCGCTTGCAATAGATCTCATTGGTGACAAATGAGTTATAATAGTTGCCCCGGCACACCTTTACACAGTATTTTCCCTCTGAAGTCTCTGTCAGTTCACTCTTCATACAGAGCTTTTTCTCGTTGAAGAAGGTAGCTCTTTGGCTCTGGTGCCACTTCGTTTTAAGGAAGAGAAGGAGTGTCTCCTTGTTCTGTTCGATATAGTCTTTGAGCGATGTCTTTGTTTCTTTTATCTCTGAAAGGGCAATCTCGTCGTCGCCTTGCAGGCAGATGTTGACAGGGGAACTGTAGATAGCATAGACGTGATGGTCGTCGTTCTTGACCATATGGTCATAGGTTTCCTTCGTCTCTTCGGCCAGATCAATGTGTTCGATGAAGCGATGATTGTCGAAATTGTATTCAGGATAGCGGAACAGCGACACGACATCTTCCAGTATTGACTTAGTCTGCCAGACGATGTTGACGAACACTAAGAACAGGAACAGCCAGAGACCTTTGCCCAAGATGTCGTCGAAGTGGAGGACGGAGTAGACGAGTATCGCGATGTTGATTAGCATCGAAACGAGATTGATCTTGCCCATCGTATAGCCATAGGCAAGCAGGCTCCAGATATTCCTTATCCTTACAAATGCAAACATGTTTTTTTTATTTTATGGATGGATACTTCTTTTCTCTTATATTCCTCTTTCTGCCCAGTCTCCTCGGTCAAGGTTGCGGTAGCCAATGGCCTCGGCTATGTGGTTGGACCGTACTTTTTCTGAGGCGTCAAGGTCGGCGATGGTGCGGGCAACCTTGAGGATTCTGCTGTAGGCTCGTGCCGAAAGTTTGAGTCTTTCCATAGCCATGCGCAGCATTTCCATCGAGGGTTCGTCGGGTTCTGCATACCGGTGGAGCATGCGTTCGGTCATCTGTGCGTTGCAGTGTACTGCCTTATGTTCCCGATATCGCTGCTCTTGTATGTCGCGAGCTCTTATGACTCTCTGCCTTATTTGCTCGCTTGTCTCTCCGGGTTTCATCTGTGAGAGCTGGGCGAAAGGCACGGCTTGTATCTCGCATTGGATGTCGATGCGGTCGAGCAGGGGGCCTGATATCTTGCCTAGGTAGCGCTGAATTTGTCCTGGAGTGCAGCAACAGTTGTGGTGAGGGTCGCCGTAATAGCCACACGGACATGGATTGCATGAGGCAACAAACATAAAAGAGGCGGGGAAATCGACGCTGTATTTGGCGCGTGCGATGCTGATTTTACGGTCTTCAAGAGGCTGTCTGAGCACTTCAAGTGTCGACTTGTTAAACTCTGTAAGCTCGTCGAGGAAGAGTACACCGTTATGGGCTAAGCTGATTTCTCCTGGCTGTGGCGAGGCACCTCCACCGACAAGTGCGACCTCGGATATGGTGTGATGAGGGGCACGAAAGGGCCGTTGGCTGATGAGAGAGGTGCCTCTTGCGAGCTTGCCTGCTACGGAATGAATCTGTGTTGTCTCAAGGCTTTCGGCGAGAGAGAGTGGCGGAAGTATTGACGGAAGTCGCTTTGCCATCATTGATTTGCCACTTCCCGGTGGACCAATCATGATCATATTGTGGCCTCCGGCTGCTGCTACTTCGAGTGCTCTCTTGACACTCTCCTGACCACGGACGTCGGAAAAGTCGAGCTCGAACCTGCATTGCTGCTCGTAGAACTCGCCTCTTGTGTCGACGATGGTGGGCTGGAACGTGCGTTTTCCTGAGAGAAAGTCGACGACATCGAGCATGCTCTCCATGCCATAGACCTCGAGGTTGTTGACGACTGCTGCCTCGCGTACATTTTGCTGGGGCACGATGAGGCCCTTGTATTTCTCGGCTCTGGCGCGGATGGCTATGGGCAGTGCGCCCCGGATGGGCTGAAGGTGGCCGTCGAGGCTCAGTTCTCCCACCATCATGTATCGGCCGAGCTCTTCAGAAGCGAGGTCGCCGTTGGCGGCAAGGATGGCGATGGCGAGCGGAAGGTCGAACGAACTTCCCTCTTTTCTCAGGTCTGCGGGCGCCATATTGACCGTGATGTCAGCGTTTGGAAACTTGAATCCGTTGTTCTCAATGGCAGCCACGATGCGGTCTCTTCCTTCTTTTACTGCTGCGTCACCGAGGCCGGTGAAGTGGTAGAGGAAGCCCTTCGAGAGGCTCACTTCGATGGTTACAGGGGTTACTTCGAGTCCGTTGACGGCTGCACTGAATGTCTTTACAAGCATGAAGGGTAGTCTATTCGGTTTATTTTTAGTATTTTGCAAAGTTACGAATAAGCGAGGGAAATGCAAAATATTTTTTGCATTTCCGAGCGTGAGTAACTTATTTAAAGTTACGAAAAGTCGAGAGCAGGGCAAAATATTTTTTGCATTTCCGAGCGTGAGTAACTTATTTAAAGTTACGAAAAGTCGAGAGCAGGGCAAAATATTTTTTGCATTTCCGAGCGTGAGTAACTTATTTAAAGTTACGAAAAGTCG
>JAFUFJ010000005.1 GCA_017469955.1 Prevotella sp. | reverse complement strand
CGGGCTCGATTTTTGATTATGCAGATCCAAACTTAGCGTGCCCTTCCATGCCGTTGCCGGGGGCATTTGTTGGGATTGGCGGAAAAAGAAAGCAGACTTCCTTCCGGAAGTCTGCTTGGAAGTAGGGACGATCGGGCTCGAACCGATGACCTCTGCAATGTGACTGCAGCGCTCTAAACCAACTGGGCTACGCCCCTTTCAGTATGCAACTCGTGGCGAGAAGCCCCGGTTGCGGATGCAAAAGTAAACAATTATTTCCGACTGGCCAAACTTTTCCCGAAGTTTTTACAGCAGGCTCAGCGTGTAGAGGTAGACCACTGCTGCCGGCAAAGCCATGAGCGACGAGTCGAAACGGTCGAGCATCCCGCCGTGGCCGGGCAGTATCTTGCCCGAGTCTTTGATGCCAAGCGTGCGTTTGAGCAGGCTCTCCACGAGGTCGCCCCACGTGCCGAATACCACGACTACGAGGCCAAGACCGAGCCATTGGACGAGAGATAAGGGGTAGTCGACAAAGGATAGTCGGCTGACAAGGGCAGCAACGAGCAGCACGAGCACGCCTCCTCCGATGCTCCCCTCCCACGTCTTCCCCGGAGAAATACGCGCAAAAAGCTTGTGACGTCCCAAGAGTGATCCCACGCAATAGGCACCTGTGTCGTTCATCCAGAGGAACACAAACACGCAGAGAGGCAGCATTCCCGTGAAGCGTGTCAGCCCCTCTACGGTGTCGTAGGTGAACCCTAACACGTTGATCATCGACAATGGCAGGGCTATATACAGCTGAGACAGCATCGCGTATGCCCAATTGTCTATCGGACGAGGCTGCTGAAGATAGAGCTCACTGATGAAGAGGTAGACCAACGTCAGTAGATAGGGAACGAACACAACCGGTGGGGTTATGCCCGAGCAGAAGCCCGCAAATGCCAGATAGAGGTAGCCTCCGGCAGCCGTAGTGATGAACCGGTTGACCCCGCAACCGTGGTGTTCGTTCATCAGACCCGTGAACTCCCACACCGTCATCGTGGTGACAAGTGTGAAAAGAAAGGTCATGGCCACACCGTTCACAGCCATGCCCAACACCATGATGGCTACGAAAATGACGCCGCTGACGGCGCGAGTGATGAAGTTTTTCATTGCTGTTCGTTGTTTTCGGTCTCACTTTCCTTGTTCTCATACTCGGCCTGTGCCTGCCTGACTTCTTCGGGCATATCCTCAAGACGGGGCTCTTCGGCCTCGTTGGCAGCGATGATTTCCTGCGTGCGGCTTATCCAAGGACGCTTGCCGAAGATACGTTCGACGTCCTCAGCATAGATGACTTCGCGCGAGATCAGCAGCTCAGCCAGCTCGTTGTGGCCCTCCTTATGGTCGAGAAGGAGCTGCTTGGCCCGGTCGTATTGCTCGTTGATCATCTTTAATACCTCGTCGTCGATCACCTTGGCCGTGGTCTCGGAGTATGGTCTCTGGAACTGATATTCCTGGTTGTTGTAGTAGCAGATGTTGGGAAGCCTGTCGCTCATGCCCGCATAGGCAATCATTCCAAAGGCGCTCTTCGTGGCTCTTTCGAGGTCGTTCATGGCTCCGGTGGAGATGTGTCCTGTGAAAAGTTCCTCAGCAGCACGCCCTCCAAGGAGCGAACACATCTCGTCAAGCATCTGTTCTTTGGTAGTGATCTGGCGCTCTTCGGGCAGATACCACGCTGCGCCGAGTGCCTGTCCTCGCGGTACAATGCTCACCTTCACGAGCGGATTGGCATGCTCGCAGAACCACGACACCGTGGCATGTCCGGCTTCATGGAGGGCTATGGCGCGCTTTTCGCCCTGCGTCATCACCTTGGTCTTTTTCTCCAGTCCGCCGATAATGCGGTCTACGGCGTCGAGGAAGTCCTGCCTGGAGACCGTCCCGGCATTGTGTCGCGCGGCAATAAGGGCAGCCTCGTTGCACACGTTGGCGATGTCGGCGCCCGAGAATCCTGGCGTTTGGCGGGCAAGAAAGTCGACATCCAAGTCGTGATCATACTTCAAAGGTTTCAGATGAACGAGGAAGATCTCCTTGCGTTCGGGCAGGTCTGGCAGGTCGACATGTATCTCTCGGTCGAAGCGTCCGGCACGTAAGAGGGCCGAGTCGAGCATGTCGACGCGGTTGGTTGCTGCCAAAACAATGACACCACTGTTGGTACCGAAGCCGTCCATCTCTGTGAGTAGTGCATTTAAAGTGTTCTCGCGCTCGTCGTTTCCGCCCATGGCCGGGTTCTTCGAACGGGCTCTTCCTACGGCGTCGATCTCGTCGATGAAGATGATGCAGGGGGCTTTTTGCTTGGCCTGTGCAAAGACATCTCTGACGCGACTGGCACCTACGCCGACGAACATCTCGACGAAGTCGCTTCCGCTCATTGAGAAAAATGGCACGCCAGCCTCGCCTGCTACGGCCTTCGCCAGCAAGGTTTTACCAGTTCCCGGAGGACCTACGAGGAGGGCTCCCTTGGGAATTTTGCCTCCCAAGTCGGTGTATCGTTGGGGATTTTTGAGAAATTCAACGATCTCTTGTACCTCTTGTTTTGCCCCTGCCTGGCCAGCAACGTCCTTGAAAGTGACGCCTACCTCGTTGGCCTTCTCGTAGAGTTTAGCCTTTGACTTGCCCACGTTGAAGACCCCACTTCCCATGCCTCCTCCCATGCGTCCGAAGATGAACATCCACAGGAAGACGAGCAGCAAGATGGGTCCGAAGGTGTAGAGCAGGCGTTCGAAGAGGCCGTTGCTCTTCTCGTCGTAGTTGTATTCGGGGATTTTTCCTTCGGTCCATGCCTGGTTGAGGAATGCCTCGAGCTCGTCAGGCGAGCCGTAGACGACGTTGAGATAGGGCTTTTCGCCGATTTCCGAGGTGTGTTTGCCGAACACTTCGTAGACGTCTTTGGCGTTGACATACATGCGCAGCTTGCCTTCGCCCTTGTTGACGACGACGTTAGAGGCATAGCCGCTGTCGACCAAAGCTTTGAATTTAGTGTAAGTTGCCTTGTCGGAATAGCTCGCTCCGGCAGCCATTTTTTCGCCGGCATCGGTAATGAAGAAGAAGCCAAGCAGGATGAAGATGATGATGTATAGCCAGTTCATGTTGAAACGTGGCATCTTCGGCTGCTGGTCGTCGCTGTTGTTGGTCGGCTTGTTGGGGTTGGTATTGTTCATAGTTTTGTCGTGAGCTTGGTTAGTCTAAGTCGGGTATCTCGGTCAGAAGAGCGTCGCGCCAAAGGTTTTCAAGGTCGTAATAGGCGCGGGTTTCGGGCAGGAAGACGTGGACCAGCACGTCGACATAATCCATTGCTACCCAATGGCTCAGCCCCAGACCGACCACGGTTGTGGGCTTTTCTTGCAGCGTCTCGCGCATGGTGTCGCCTACAGATTCGGCGATGGCTTCTACCTGAGTAGGCGAATTGCCCTGGCAAATGACGAAGTAACTGGCTATCGATCCGTCGATGCCAGTCAAGTCAACTACCGCGATTTTCTGTCCTTTCTTTTCCTGTATACCCTTGATGATGGTATCTACCAATTGTTGTTTCTCTTTCATTCAGTCGTCGTTGTCGTCGAATTATTATCAGCTTACAAAGGTACACCCTTTTATTTGAAAAAGGCAAAAAACGCTGTTTTATTTGATTTTTTTTGCAAATTCCACGTAAAAAAGTTTGGTAGTTCGGAAAAAAGCACTAACTTTGCACCCGCAATTTGCAAAACAAGTGAGGCATTGGGGTATGGTGTAATGGTAACACTGCAGATTCTGGTCCTGCCTTTCCTGGTTCGAGTCCGGGTACCCCAACAGCTTTTGAGAGACATCCGCATGGGCGATGTCTCTTTTTTTTGTTTCACTTGCCGGGCCGAAGGCTTCGGTTTGCCATCGTAAATAGCCGGTTTTTCGCAAGGCGGAAATGTTAAAAACCGATGAAAAATAAGGACATTCTGACGACAAACTTAGCCCGTCCTGCCAGTGAATCCTGTTTTTCGGCGAGAAAGGAGGACGTTTTTGAAGCGTTTTGCAAATAGCTAAGTGTCAGCCATTTGCAAGAATTTTCCCAGACGACAGGCACGATTTGCTTCTTGTTCTTCACTCATCGTTTTCAAGAAACGTCATGTTTCTCAGGCAGAAAGCTAAGGGTTCTCGCCGGCAAACCTATGTCTTCATGGGCAGAACCCTTTGGATAGCTGGCGAGAAAGGATAGCATTCTCATGCAGAACCGTCATGGACCGGCGCCGGAACGCTGCGGTTTCTCCACGAAAAAGGCCGTTTCCCCGCCCCATGTGCCATGGAAATCTTGCCGTAAAGTGTTAAATTTGAGCAAAAAGTTTTACATATTGAATCCCCGTCTTCTTGTCGGAAGTCCTCGCCGTCAGTCCTGTTTCCAGAAGCCTTCCAGTCGTTTTCACAACGACATTCCGAAGGAAAGCAGGCGAGGAGAGCCACAAAAAGAAACGTTAAAAGTTGCTAAGAACGAGCGTTTCGCCCACCTAACGTTTCAACCTTTCAACTTTTCGGCGTACCTTTGCATCCGAATTCAAAAATACGTATTTTTAAAAATAGCACAATTATGAAGATTGAAAAAATCCACGCAAGAGAGATTTTGGATTCACGTGGAAATCCGACAGTTGAAGTAGAGGTAACCCTTGAGAACGGCGTCATGGGCCGTGCTGCCGTACCGTCAGGCGCATCTACCGGCGAGAACGAAGCCCTTGAGCTGCGCGACGGCGACAAAGGACGCTATCTCGGCAAAGGTGTGCTGAAGGCTGTTGAGAACGTGAACACCGTGATTGCTCCTGCTTTGAAGGGTGACTGCGTGTTCGGACAGCGCGCACTCGACCACAAGATGCTCGCCCTTGACGGCACTCCAACCAAGTCAAAGCTGGGTGCTAACGCCATCCTCGGCGTCAGTCTTGCCTGCGCACAGGCTGCAGCCAAGGCCTTGAACGTGCCCCTTTATCGCTACATCGGCGGTGCAAATGCCTACACTTTGCCCGTGCCTATGATGAATATAGTCAACGGTGGTGCCCATTCAGCCGCACCTATCGCCTTCCAAGAGTTCATGATTCGTCCCGTCGGAGCTGCCAACGAACGCGAAGCAATCCGCATGGGTGCAGAGGTGTTTCATAACCTTGCCAAGCTGCTTAAGGCACGCGGCCTGAGCACAGCTGTCGGTGATGAAGGTGGTTATGCACCAGACTTCAACGGCATCGAAGACGCTCTTGATACCATCGTTGAGGCCATAAAGAAAGCCGGATATGAGCCCGGAAAGGACGTGAAAATTGCCATGGATTGCGCAGCTTCAGAGTTCGCAGTGCAGGAGAATGGTGAGTGGTTCTATGATTATCGCCAACTGAAGAACGGCGCACAGAAGGATCCTAACGGCAAGAAACTGTCGGCTGAAGAGCAGATTGACTATCTCGAGCAGCTCATTACCAAGTATCCTATCGACTCTATCGAGGACGGACTCGACGAGAACGACTGGGAGAACTGGGTGAAACTGACCGCCCGTATCGGCGACCGCTGCCAGCTTGTAGGCGACGATCTCTTCGTGACCAACACCAAGTTCCTTGAGAAGGGCATCAAGATGGGTGCTGCCAACAGCATTCTGATCAAGGTAAACCAGATCGGTTCGCTCACCGAAACCCTCGAGGCTATCGAGATGGCTCATCGTCATGGCTACACAACCGTTACTTCACACCGTTCGGGTGAGACCGAGGACACGACGATTGCCGACATTGCAGTGGCAACCAATTCGGGTCAGATCAAGACCGGTTCTCTCTCACGTACAGACCGCATGGCCAAGTACAACCAGCTCATTCGCATCGAGGAAGAACTCGGTGCCGACGCTGCCTACGGCTATGCCAAGCTGAAGTAAGCCAGACTCAACTGGCAGATAAGGAAGAGCTGTCCGGACAACACCTCGGACAGCTCTTTTCAATTCCCTCACCCTTTCCTCCTTGTTGCAGACAAAATGAAGCTACGCATGCTGACATGCTGCATCATGATGATGAGCGCCGTGGCCGTCATGGCACAGGCTGATGCCCCTTCAGATGCAGGGACACCGGCCGGAAACATCGCCGTGAAGAGCGATGCCGTGGGCGATGTGCTGCGTTTCGTGCCCCTCGCCTCGGTCTATGTCATGAAAGGTTGCGGCCTGGAAAGTGCCAGCTCGTGGAAGCGGCTCGCCGTGAACTCGGCCACTTCGCTCGCCGCTTCTGCCGCTGTAACCTATGGGATGAAATACACCATCGACTCAGATCGTCCCAATCATGCCCGCCATGGACTTCCGTCAGGGCACACGATGATGGCTTTCTGCGGTGCAACTATATTATATAAGGAGTATGGACACCTCTCGCCATGGCTCTCTGTGGCCGGCTTTTCGATAGCGACTGCCACGGCCTTCTGCAGGGTTCATCGCGACCATCACACATGGTGGCAGGCAGGAACGGGCGCCGTTGTGGGGATGTTGGGCACGGAATTAGGCTATTGGATAGGCGACAAACTGACGGGAGAGCATAGCCAGTTTGCCGTGGGAGCATCGCCGGAAGGACTTTCGCTGGCCGTCTTTTTCTGAAGAAACAATTCCTCTAAAAAGCACTCTGACAGGCAAATACCAACAAAAGTGTGATAAAATTTCGGAATATCACCATTTTTACTTATCTTTGCACAGCATTTTTGCAACTGTCTTAGTTCTGCGGGAAGCGCGCCTTTGGCAAGCCTTCTCCTAAGCGGAGACTATCATAGCGGGCAAGTGCACTTGCGGTTATCCTCACGTTTTGTTGCGGCTATGGGCAGCAACAAGGATTGTTGTGCTCCTGTCCTTGATAGATGCTCCGAAGAAAAGACATCCTTTCCTGCCGGCAAGGCTCGGCAATGTCGTACAGACATGCAGCCTTTGTCTGCCTGAAATCAAAGAAACATTGAAGACTAATCAATGGCTTAACCAGTTGCGAGGAAAGTCTCCTCGCACGAAAAAGGCCATCAAGAACATCGCAATGTCGATGGGAGCGAGGGCAATGAGCATCGTCTGCAACCTGCTCATCGTCCCTTTGACCGTCAGCTACGTTAATCCTACGCGCTACGGAGTGTGGGTTACACTCTCGTCAGTCATAGGGTGGATCGCCTTTTTCGACATCGGTCTGGGCAACGGATTCCGCAATCGCTTTGCAGAAGCACGGGCAAAGGGCAACGACTTGCTGGCCCGTCAATACCTGAGCACCACCTATTTTGCGATAGGAACCATCGTCATGCTGGTGTTCGGGGTGATCTGTGTGCTGAACCAATATGTCGACTGGTCGGCATTTCTGCACATCGACTCCTCCTACAGAGACGAGTTGAAGAGCGTGTTTGCCATCCTCAGTGCCTTTTTTTGCCTGAACATGGTGGCGGGAATCTTCGGCATTATGCTCACGGCAGACCAGAAACCTGGGGTATCTGCATTGATAAACGGGCTCGGCCAGCTGATGTCTTTAATCGCTATTTTCCTGCTTACAAGACTCACAGAGGGCAGTCTTCAGAACCTTGCCACCTACTATGCCGGTGTGCCGGTCATAGTGATGTCGGCGGCATCGGTCGCAGCTTACAGCACGTATTACAAGGACTTTGCTCCGCAATGGTCGAGTGTCAGGGCGTCACTGGTGAAAGACGTGCTGACGGTTGGCATCCAGTTTTTCGTAATCTACATATGCCTGATACTGGTTTTCCAGATGATCATGCTCGTCATTACCCGTGAATTAGGTCCGGAAGCAGCCACACAATATTACATCGCAAAGAAATATTTCAACATCTTATATATGGTGGCAGCCATTATAGTCACGCCATTCTGGTCGGCTTTCACCGATGCCTATGCGAAAAAAGACTTCGCCTGGATGAGGTCAACCGTGCACCGGCTGGAGCAGTTGTGGCTGCTTTGCCTCGCAGCAGGCTTGCTGATGCTTGCGGCTTCCGGCTGGTTCTACAGGGTATGGATCGGCAGTTCAGTGACGGTTCCGTTTGCCTTGTCGGTGTCAACCCTGCTGTTTGTCGAGAGTCAGACTATAGGAATCATCTACATGCACATGGTGAATGGCATCGGCACTGTTCGACTGCAATTGGTCACATATGTACTGATTGCCTTGGTGTCTTGGCTCGGTATGGTGTGTGGAGGCAGGCTGTTTGGCGTGTGTGGAGTATTGGTCTTGCCGACGATGGCCTATGTTGTTCAGGCTGTTTTGGCCCGTATCCAGCTGGGAAAGCTTCTTGCCGGCAGGGCGAAAGGCATCTGGTCCAGATAGGATTTTGACGCTATGTGGGGAATCGCATTACTGATAGTGGCCGTATTGCTTTATGTCTTCGGACAAAAGCGGTGGAGCTTTCTGATTTACATCTTTTTCCTTTCCAATGGTTTTTCGGTACTGACCGACGACGTCATCGGCGCCAAGAACGCCGACTTGGCTGTGGTATATACAGCTATTGTCTTTGTGTTCTCGTTCTTCAGGGAGCGCAATTGTGCCTATGAGGACAAGTGGCTTAGGCGGTTTGTCCAGCTGTTCTTCTTCTTCTTGGCAGCGTCGGCCTTCTATTCCAACGTCCATTATCGTTTTTCCTGGTATCAGATTTTGCAGGGAGGAAGGCACCTTTTCCTCTTCATGGGATACTTCTTTGTGATAAAAGCGAAGCCTTCCGACGTCTTATGGCTCGTTGAAAAAGTGTATAAAATCACGGTTGTCATCTCCATTCTCTATGTCATTCAGGTGCTTGGAGGCTACGCTGTACTGCCTTATTCCCGTGAAGTGCAGATCGATCCGGCCACGGGTCTGGGTCGCTATTATAACGCTCCTCTCTCTCTTCCCTTAGCCATCTACCTGCTCTTGTTCGAGCCTTCTGTGGTAAAGTCGCCGACGAAGGTCTTCGACTTGGTCGTGCTTGTGGGTGCCCAAGTATGCACTTTAGGGCGAGTAGAGATAGCCGTCACGTTCATGATGGTGCTTCTTGGCATCCTGTTAAAGGGCTCAGGCACGGCCATAGTGCGTGTTCTTTTCGTTGTCTCCCTGTTGCTTTTTCCTGCAGCTGAGATACTGGAGAGCCGCTTTACCATGGAGGGTGACACCGAGATGGATCTGTCAGCCTTGGTAAGAGGCAGCTACAGAGAGGTGACCGAAAAGGGCAAAACAGAGGGTGGTACGCTTACTTACCGCATCGCATGGATATACGAACGCTACAAATACCTGCAGGACCGACCTACAGGAGAGAAAGTGTTCGGCTTGGGAATGATCAGTGACTCTCAGACGGAAATCGTACGCGAGCGCTACGATTTCAAGGTGGGTCTTGAGAATGAGGAGACGGGTGAGGTCGTTCAACTGGGAACTCCCGACATCGCCTATGGCAACATGCTCACCCACTTAGGCTTCGGTGGCGGGGCGCTGTTGATGGTCATCTGGCTCTATATGGCATGGAGAGCCTTCTGCATGCGTGGCCTGAAACCGTTTGAAAATGTGCTCACCATCCTCTTGATTGGCTATATGCTGCGCTCGTTGTCGGGCTCTATTATCTCAGAAACAGGCAACCTTATCCTGCCGTTCATGATGTTTGCCACCTATCTCTGTGCAGAGCAAAGGCAGGGATCAGGAAAGACCTTGAAGCGAAAGCTGCTTTCCCAGAGCGTCAACGATGGCGATACACGTTGAGAAAGCTAAGAGTTTAGGGTGAGAAGTCTTAGGGTTATGGCCGGGAAAGGATAGCGTTATGCCGAAGAACCCATAGACTTCTCGGGCTGAATCCTAAGCTTTCTCAAACTGTTCACTTACCACTTACACCGCCATTCCTCCTCCGCCAGGCTTGAAACCATCAGCATGAAGATCGTCGTCCATATAGAATCGGGACTTGGAAACCAGATGCTCAGCTACTGTGAGCTGCTGGCGATGCGTCAGATGAATCCTGATGCCGACTGCTATGTAGAGACGATGGTCTACGACATTCCCGAGTGCAACGACGTGATTTGCCAGTGGAACGGCTTTGAACTGGCCGACATCTTCCATATCGATGCGCCCAACGTGCGCGAACTGTTCGACGAAAGCCGGTGGCAACAGCTGCTGGGCGAAGTCAGGAAGTCGGCCTTCTGGCTGAAGAACTGGAACTATCCCGTCTATTTCACGCAGGCTTTCAGCCACGTCGGGCTGCCTCTTCAGAATTTTTGCGGCGACTTTGAAGCCCCTGGTGAGTTGCGAAAGACCACCGTCGGCCTTGCCAAATATCGGCAGTCGAAGGCATATCTCTATATCAGATATCTTAAGCGAAAGCTCCTCAACCAGCAGCCGGCAGTTCGGGAAGACTATGCCAGCGAACTCTTCCAGCACGTCGAACGCGATGTGTTTGCGGGGCAGAAGCTCCTCTTTAAATATAGGAACAGCGGCATTGAACGCCTGGAAAGCGAGATTCGTTCGGCATTTGTCTTCCCCGCAATTGACGACGAAAGAAACGCAGCTCTCATGGAAGAGATCGGGCAAACCAATTCGGTTGCCATCCATGCCCGTCGCGGAGATATGCTGAGTTACAACTTCGACTGCTACGCAGGGGGCTACTTCAAGCGCAGCATCCGCTATATCCGACAGCACGTTTCCAACCCCGTGTTCTACATCTTCTGCGACTCTGACAGCATCGAATGGGCCCGGCGAAACAGTCGCATCTTCGGTTTGAACTTCAAAAAAGACACCGTCCGTTTCGTCGACTGGAACACTGGTCGCAACAGTTGGCGCGACATGCAGCTGATGGCAGCCTGCAAGCACCAGGTCGTCACACGCAGTTCTTTCGGATGGTGGGCAGCATGGCTCAACACAAATCCGGAGAAAATCACCTGCTCGCCCGACCTGCGCATCAACACTACCCACCATTTTTAGCCTTCCGCAGAAAGGTTCCTCCACAGCATCCCATCCACATGCCGAGCATACCAAAGACCATTCACTACTGCTGGTTTGGCCGAAATCCGCTGCCACCGTTAGCCGTCAAGTGCATCGAATCGTGGAAACGCTACCTGCCTGACTATGAAATCAGGGAGTGGAACGAGGACAATTTCGACGTCAATGCCATCGACTATACCCGGGAAGCCTATGAGTCGGGGAAGTATGCCTTCGTGAGTGACTACGCCCGATTTGCCATTTTATACCAGCATGGAGGCGTCTATTTTGATACCGACGTCGAGGTCGTGCGTCCGATAGACGACCTCTTAGCTCAAGGACCATTGATGGGAATCGAGAAGGATAGCACCGGAAATGACTATCCCGCAGTAGCCCCAGGACTGGGATTGGCCAGCTATGACCACCATCCCCTTTACCGGGAAATGCTTGATTTCTATGCAACGCTCCACTTCAAAAGGCCCGACGGAAGCCTTGATATGACAACTATCGTCGACTATACCACCGCCGTTCTCCGCCAGCATGGCCTGCAACCACTGCCAGGACGGCAGCAGATCGAAGGCATCACCATCTATCCAAGCGAGTATTTCTGTCCGCGAAACATCGTGACAAAACGGATGCATCTGACCGAGAACACTCGCACAATCCACCATTATGCAGCCTCCTGGAAGACAAAGACATGGCTCGGACAGATGAAGAAACGCCTGCGCAGCTTCTTGCCAGAAAGCCTGTTGCAGTGGTATAACCAGGCAAAAAGAAAACACTTTTAATCCCTGTAGCCCGATGTTAAGCCCTGAAATATGCCGGCAAATCCTTACGATTGGCCCCGATTGGGTTAGTCCCAAGGGAGGAATCGCTCAGGTGCTGAACTCATATTCTCAAATCTATAGGCCGTTCAATTTTATTGCCACGACAAAGGGTGGAGGCCTGAAAGTGCTGAAACAGTTTGTTGTGGCAGTCCTGATGTTCGTTAAAAAGAATCTGGGGCATGAGATAAAAGTAGTGCACATACATGGTGCTTCTTATAGAAGTTTTTGGCGGAAGGCCATGTTCGTTGTGATAGCCAAAGGTATGGGCAAAAAAGTAATATACCATTTGCACGGAGCTGAGTTCAAGACGTTTGAGGGAAAACATCCTAAATCAGTGAAGATGGTGTTGGGATGGTGCGACATGGTAATCGTGCTGAGCAACAGTTGGAAGGAATGGATGGAGGCAAACCTGAGCGGAGTAAAGACAGTCGTAGTGCCTAATATTGTGAACTTTCCCGAAAATCCGCCGTCAATCCAAGAAAAGAACAGTAAGGATTTGAACCTTTTGTTCATGGGGGCTTTGGGACAGCGGAAGGGAATCTACGATTTGCTCCATGTAATAGCGGAGCACAAGGCAGAATGGGATGGCCGGATATGCTTGTATGTGGCAGGCAATGGAGAAGTGGAAAAGACATTGAAAGTCATAAAAGAAAAGGCACTTGAAGGAATCGTCTGCTATAAAGGATGGGTAGATGGAGTGGAAAAGACCGAACTTCTCAGGGCAGCAGACGTCTTTGTCTTGCCGAGTTATAACGAAGGTTTGCCCATTTCCATTTTGGAAGCCATGAGCTATGCGAAACCGATCATCTCAACTACGGTGGGGGGAATACCCGAGATCGTAGAGAGTGAAGAGAATGGCTTCTTGGTAAATCCTGGGGATAAAGACGGGTTGTACACAGCCATCTCTGTGCTTCTGCAGGATGTTGGAATGCGAAAAAGGATGGGGGAGCATTCCTTGCACCGTGTTCAAAGCCATTTTCCGGAGCGTGTTGCGCAAAAACTGACAGATGTATATCTGAGCCTTCTGCCACAGGAATAACCGCAATTTCTATGTTTTCTAAACTGGCTTATCTGTTACCTTTAGGTCAAATATTGGGAAAATGTCCCAAGATGGTACTCTCTTTACGGTATTTCAAGAAGTTCCACAGACCGCTCAATAGGTCAAATCCCCAATTGTTTTATGATAAGATATTTTGGAATAGCTTAAATACGGATACGACACGATGGAGTGAGTTGGCTGACAAATATAAAGTTAGAGCCTATGTTGGCGAACGGTGTGGAAAAGATTGTTTGCCAAATCTCTTAGGTGTATACGAGAAACCAGAGGATATTGATATAGACAGTCTTCCCAATTCATTCGTAGTAAAGACCAATAATGGTTGTGCTTCAAACATCTTGATTCAAGACAAACAGAAGGTAGATAGGAAGGATCTGTGCCGGAAATTAGGCTATTGGCTTCGATATCCTTATGGGAAACTGACGGGACAGCAGCATTATGCTAAGATTTCACCGAAAGTAATAGTGGAAGAATTGCTGATTCAAGATGGAAATGAGTTCACGCCGCTTATCGATTATAAGTTTTATTGCTTTGATGGGATTCCGAAATATTGTATGGTCATGTGCGACAGAGTTTTTAATACTCATGACTTTAAGTTTATGATGTATGATATGGAATGGAATCCTTTGCCAGAGTTTTTTGTCTCTACCCAGAGACTAAAAGAAGCAGAGAGGCCTGCTTGCTTTGATGAAATGAAGTGCATGGCAGAGAAATTGTCGGCAGGTTTCAATTATGTTAGGGTTGATTTGTACAGCGTTAAGGGGAAGCCTGTGTTTGGAGAAATGACTTTTATGCCAGGATATAATGTCGGATTTACTTTAGAAGCTCAGGCTATTCTGGGTGGATTAATGAAATAGAACGGGTGTTTCGTGTCGGGAAAAGCACTGTTCCACAGGTTCTACGGCAGAAGATTATAGGGGGAATGCCTTCTTGTCATATACATTTTTCTTAGACATATAATATATAATAGCAACAAATAAGAACGGCTGATCTATCGGTTAGACGGAACATAGAAAATCTCTTATGAAAGCATGTTTCATGGGGCTGGGCTATATAGGATTGCCCACTGCCATTATTGCAGCACGAAGCGGAGTGAATGTCACGGGAGTTGACATCAATCCCGATGTGGTGGAAAAGACGAATCAGGGCCGGTTGCACATCGTAGAGCCCGGACTTCAAGACCTGTTGGAGGAGGTAATAGCTTCAGGAAAGCTACATGCAACCACCTTACCTGTCGTGTCTGATGCCTATTTTATCGTAGTTCCTACTCCGTTCAAGGGTAATCACGAGCCCGACATCTCTTATGTTGAAGCGGCAACAAGGATGGTCATCCCGTTTTTGAAGGCTGGCGATCTTTATGTGATTGAGTCGACTTCACCCGTAGGAACCACAGAGAAGATGGCGTCGCTCATATACAGTGAACGCCCAGAACTCAAAGGAAACCTCCACATAGCCTATTGTCCTGAACGCGTATTACCAGGCAATGTCATCTATGAACTCGTGCACAACGACCGCGTCATTGGTGGCATAGATGAGGCATCGACACGGTGTGCGCAGGACTTTTACGGACGTTTTGTCGAGGGTTCTCTGCATCCTACTGACTGTAAAACGGCAGAGATGTGCAAGTTGACCGAAAATGCTTCTCGCGACTCCCAGATTGCTTTTGCCAACGAACTCTCACTGATATGTAGCAAAGCAGGCATCAACGTATGGGAACTTATCCGCTTAGCCAACAAGCATCCCCGTGTAAACATCCTGAATCCTGGCTGTGGAGTGGGCGGACATTGTATCGCTATTGACCCGTATTTCATATCTTCCGAGTTTCCAAAGGAGGCTCGTATGATTGCGATGGCCCGTGAAGTCAACAATTACAAGGCCGACTGGTGTGCCGAAAAGGTGCAGAATGCCATGCTCACATACGAGTTGAATCACCGGCAGAAGCCTGTTGTGGCGATGATGGGGCTGGCCTTTAAGCCGAATATTGACGACCTGCGTGAGTCGCCTGCCAAATATATCGTCAGCAAAGTGATGCAGGCTTACAGCGATGCCAGCATCTTAGTTGTCGAACCAAACCTGTCAGAGCACAAGGTTTTCAAGCTGACTGACTACCAAGAGGCCTACGATCGTGCCGACATTGTGGTGTTCCTGACGGCGCATAACGAGTTTAAACAACTGCAGTGGAGCAGCGAAAAGGTGATACTTGACTTCTGTGGCATATTCAAAAGGGGATGATTTCTGAAGCTGACAGGATTGCGTTGAACGGCATGAAGGTCTATCCTTTTGCCTCGGCTGCTGAGTTTATTGCCTATGCTGAAGCCCGAAAGGGGCTGTTGGTGGCCGTGAATGCCGAGAAGGTTGCCAAGGCTTCTGATGCAACACGGTCGGTCGTCAACGACAACATTGGTTATGCCGATGGGGCAGGAGTGGTCGTGGCGTTGCACAGAAAGGGAAGGAAAGATGCCGTTCGCATTGCCGGTTGCGACCTTTGGCTGGAACTGGTCAAGGCAGGATGTGCCACCAAGACCTTTTATCTGGTGGGCGGACGACAGGAAGTGATCGATGAGACGATAGCCAGACTGCATGCCGATTTTCCGGGTATTCAGATTGTTGGCCATCGAAACGGCTATCTGAACACGGAGGAAGAGCGAGCCCAGCTCATCGACGATGTGGCAGAAAAACGTCCGGATGTGGTGTTTGTGGCGATGGGATCGCCCAAGCAAGAACTGCTGATGGCCGACATGCATGCCCGTCATCAGGCTGTATATCAGGGGTTGGGCGGTAGCTTTGACGTCTATACGGGCCGTGTAAGACGAGCACCAAAATGGTGGCAAGACCACAATATGGAGTTTCTTTACCGCTTTCTTCGGCAGCCCAGCCGCTATCGAAGGGAAGTCTACAGACTGAAGTTCCTTTGGTGGATGCTGCTTGGACGGCTGTAGTCGTGCCGGCAATCAGCCCGATTCCACCGCGAAAGTCTGCAGGTTGTCGCCCGGAATGCATAGGGAAGAGGCGGAGAAGAAACAGAATACTGGGAAATGAAGATACTCAACATCGACATTGCCGACGTCACTCAAGCCCAGTTGCTCGAGTCGCTGACCGAGGGAATGCTGGTCACTCCCAACCTTGACCACCTCGTCATGTTGCAGCGCGACCGCCGTTTCTACGAGGCATACCGGCAGGCTCAGTGGGTGATCTGCGACAGTCGCGTGCTGTATTTCTGCTCAAAGCTGCTGAGAAAGCCCGTTGTTGAGTCGATTGCCGGCAGTTCGTTCTTCCCGGCATTCTGTGACTATCATCGTGAGAATCCCGGCTGTCGCATTTTTCTTCTCGGCGGAATGGGCGATGCATCCGTGATGGCTCAGCGCGCCGTCAATGAGCGAATCGGCCGAGAAATCGTAGTCGACGCCCTGTCACCCTCATGGGGTTTCGACCAGAAGGTTGGCGAATGTGAGCAGATTGTCGACCGCATCAAGCGCAGCAAGGCTACGGTTGTGGTCGTAGGAGTGGGTGCTCCGAAGCAGGAAAAGTGGATTGTCGACTGGAAGAACCGTCTGCCTGATGTGCGTATTTGGATGGCTCTTGGGGCGACAATCGACTTTGAAGCAGGCCTTCAGAAGCGTGCTCCGCGGTGGTGGCGAACGCTTGGAATGGAGTGGCTCTACCGTTTTCTTCATGAGCCCCGGCGCTTGTTCCGCCGCTATTTTGTTCGCGACATGGCCTTCTTCCGTTATTTTTCTCGACAGCTTTTGGGACGATATCAAAATCCTTTTGCATGAAGAGCGAGTTTGAAAGCTATCTGAAGTTTCTCAGATTCTGCCTTTCCGAGACCGGCGAGGTGCCCGATTGTGCCCGTGACATCAGCTGGATGAACCTGCGTGACTTTGCCAATCAGCATTCGATTGTGGGTGTTTGCTGGCGAGGAGTCGAACGTTTGGGCAGCATGACCGTCAACAAACCCACCGACGACGATGTAATGGCGTGGATGGCTTTGGTGGCGAAGGTGAGGAAGCAGAATCGCCTTTTAGACGAGAAGACGCTCTTTGTCTCGCAGGCTTTCCTCACGGAAGGCTTCCCCAACTGTATCCTGAAAGGGCAGGGCAATGCCTTGATGTACCCCGATCCCACCTTGCGTATGGCCGGCGATGTAGACATTTGGCTCGACGGAACGCGCCGGGACATCACACGATATGTGCGCGGTCTGTTTCCAAAGTCTAAGATGATCTACCTGCATATCGACTTTCCGGCGGTGAAGGGAGTCGATGTCGAGGTGCACTATCGGCCTTCCTATGTCAATAATCCCTTCTGCAACAGGCGCTTGCAGCGATGGTTTGAGAGCGAGAAGCGCGAGCAGATGGGCCGTCGAGTGGCGCTGGCATCGGCGGAAGGCAGCGTGCCTGTGCCGACGATCCGGTTCAATCTTGTCTATCAGCTCTGCCACGTGATGCACCATATCTTCGACGAAGGCATCGGCCTTCGGCAGCTTGTCGACTATTACTACCTGCTCTTGCAGGCCGAAGACATTGACCGTGCCGGCTTGAACAGGCAGCTCAGCAGCTATAACATGCTGCGTTTTGCGAGGGCGATGATGTGGATTGAGCACGAGATTCTGGGTCTTCCTGAGCGATATCTCTTGGCCGATCCCGACGAGAAGCGTGGCAGGGTTGTGCTTGAAGACGTGCTTCGAGGGGGCACTTTCGGGCGCTACAACGACGACTATGAGCACGCTTCTGCCCGTCGTTTCTATCCGAAACGCGCCTACAAGAAGCTTGTTCACAGTCTGAAGTTCATGCGCTATTTCCCCTCAGAGGCTTTTTTTGAGCCATTGTTTCGTACGTGGCATTTCCTTTGGCGCATGCGTTACAGGGCTTGACTCCTGCCATGACAGCCGCTAAAAGACAAGGGGCGGGTCCTTCGGGGCTCGCCCTTTTTTCGTGCTTTCGTGAGGCGTCTCGGCGAGAAAGCTTAGGTTTCAGGTCGAGAAGTCTATGGGTTGTGGCTGAGAAAGGATAGGGTTCTGGGGATGAAAGCTATGACTTCTCGACGTGAAAGGGCAGCTTTCTCAAGGTCAAGTCTTCGGGGCGCGGAAAGGAAGAGGGGGAAATCTGCCCGGGAAGGGAGGGTGTGTGGTCGTAGATGGCTGATTGTCAGACGGTTGGGTGGTTGCTGTTGTCAGCGTCTTTCTTGCCGGTTGCCGAGTAGAACTCGGTGGCCATTTCGAGGATTTGGGCTGGTAGGAGCCTCTTGACGGGCTTCCCTTGGCGGATGCGCCGGCGTATTTCTGTGCTGCTGATGCGGTATAGGCGGGTGTTGACCGTCGTCACTCCGTCGGGCAATGACGCCTCGTCAACGGGGCTTCCCTCGCGTGGATAGACCACAATGGGATAGTTTTTGAGCAAGTCTTCGTGGTGATACCACCGGTCAAAGCTCGCCCAGTTGTCGGCTCCGATGAGCAAAGTGAACTGGTGTTGTCGATAGTCGTGGCTGAGAGCTTGCAGGGTTTGCCAGGTGTAAGATGGCTTTGGAAGGTGAAATTCATAGTCGGAGGCCTTCAGACGGGGTTCGCTTTCGAGGGCTTTCTCGGCCATCTGCAATCGCAAATGGTCGTCGAGCAGGTCGGCGTCTTGCTGCTTGAAGGGGTTGAGGGGTGTGACCATCAGCCATATTTCGTCGAGCCTTGCAGCCTTGAGAAGCTGTCTGGCAAGGGCAATATGGCCACGGTGGATGGGGTTGAAGGACCCTCCGAAGATGCCTATTCGCATGAGTCGAGGAATTGGCTGACCATGTCGAACGCTTCGTCCTGGGCCGTTTCAAGGTCGTCGTTGACAAGGATGCGGTCGAACTGCGAGGCGAATGTCATCTCGTATTCAGCCTTGGCCAGCCGTTCTTCGATGGCTTCGGCAGAGTCGGTGGCGCGCGATTCAAGCCGTCTTCTCAGCTCTTCAATCGAAGGAGGCTGTATGAAGATGCTCAAGGCACGTGACCCATAATGGCGCTTAATGTTGACTCCGCCCTTCACATCGACATCGAAAACGACGTTCTGTCCGGCCGAAAGCTGGCGTTCGACCTGCGACTTGAGCGTGCCGTAGAACCGGTTTTCATACACCTGTTCGTACTCAAGAAACTCGTCTTGCTCTATGCGCTGGCGGAATTCTTCAGGCGACAAGAAGAAGTATTCCACCCCGTCGCGCTCTTCACCGCGGGGCTTTCTGCTCGTGCAAGAGATGGAAAATGCCAGACGAAGCTCAGAATGCTGCTGCATGAGCCAGTTGACGATGGTGCTCTTTCCGCTGCCCGACGGGGCTGAGAAGATGATCAGTCCCGAGGCCTTGGTGCTTTTTCTGCTGCTCATAGTGGGGAGTCTTTCGTTCTAAGAATGGTTGTTGTTGGCGTAAGGGCAATGGATGCCGGGCGTAAGTTACAGGGTGTTGAGCACTTGTTCCTTGATCTGCTCGAGCTCGTCTTTCATCATCACCACGATGTTCTGCATCTCGGCCTGGTTGCTTTTCGACCCTGTGGTGTTGATTTCGCGTCCCATTTCCTGGGCGATGAATCCCAGTTTCTTGCCTACTCCGTGGCCGTCTTCGTTCATTGTCTGGCGGAAATAGGCCAAGTGGTTGGCCAGTCGTTGCTTTTCTTCGCTGATGTCGAGCTTCTCAATGTAGTAGATCAACTCCTGCTCAAGGCGGTTCTCATTGTAGTCAGCCTCAGGAATGAGCCTGAGGTTGTCGACGATTCGCTGTCTGATTTTCTCTATCCGGCTCTTTTCATAGGGCTCGATGCTGCGCATGAGCGACTCGATGTTGTCGAGCTTTTCCTCAAACTTCTTCTGCAGGGCAGCGCCCTCTTGCCGGCGGAACGACGTGAGTTGACCGACGGCTTCGGCAATGGCCTCGGCCACGACAGCCCACTCTTCGTCCTCCAACACTTCGGTTTCAGTCTTTGACATCACGTCGGGAAGGCGCATCAAGGTGCCCAGCCAGTCGGAAGGTTCGGGCATTCCTGCCTGACGGACAATGGTCTGCAACTGTCTGAAATAGGTCTCAAGCAAAGGAGCATTGACAGGAACACAATTGGTTTCCTCGTCGTTTTCAACCCAGATGGAGAAGTCTATCTTGCCACGTTCGAGTGCCTGGGCAAGGAGTTGTCGGATATCAATCTCCTTGTCTCGGTAGAGAGGAGCGATACGTGTGGAAAGGTCGAGAGACTTGCTGTTCAGCGATTTTATCTCGATGTGGACCTTCTTGTTTTTGTAATTGACAACGGACTTGCCGAAGCCTGTCATGGAAAGAATCATGATGTAGTGCGTTAATTTTCTGCAAAAGTACGCTTTTTTTAAGAGAGAAAAGAATAAAAATAAGTAAATTTGCAAAATAATTTCTTTGAAGAGAACAACATGTCGTGTATCCTACATATCGAAACCAGCACTGATGTGTGCTCAGTAGCAGTCAGCAAGGATGGGGAATGCGTGTTCGAACGGGCCGACTTTGACGGGCCTAACCATGCAGTCAGCCTCGGAACGTTTGTCGACGAAGCCCTTTCCTTTGCAGACATGCGGCTCTTAGACTTGGACGCTGTGGCCGTAAGTCAGGGTCCAGGTTCCTATACGGGCTTGCGTA
Source organism: Prevotella sp. (assembly GCA_017469955.1). Taxonomy (GTDB): domain Bacteria; phylum Bacteroidota; class Bacteroidia; order Bacteroidales; family Bacteroidaceae; genus Prevotella. Next base: position 289,648 of record JAFUFJ010000005.1, on the reverse strand, counting down.
TTGGGGTGTCAATGGCCAAGGGCGTGTGCTACGGACGTGGCCTCCGGCTCCTTTCCGTGCCCACCTTGCAGCTCCTTTGCGTGCCCGTTCTGCTGGGCGACAAGGTGCCGGAAGATGCATTGCTCTGCCCGATGCTCGACGCCCGGCGCATGGAAGTCTACTCGGCTCTTTACGATCGCTCGCTGAAAGAAGTAAGGAATGTGGGTGCCGACGTGGTGGATGCCGACACCTATCGGGAGTATCTCGACCGGCAAAAGGTGTGTTTTTTCGGCAATGGAGCCGACAAATGCAAGGATGTTATCTGCCATCCCAATGCCTGTTTTATCGACGATGTTGTGCCATTAGCCAAATGGATGTTCCCCTTGGCCGAAAGGAAATACTTCGACGGGGCTTTTGAAGATATGGCCTATTTCGTGCCGTTCTATCTGAAAGACTTCGTCGCCAAACCCTCCAAGAAACTCTTATAACAAGCTATGAACATAGAAGGATTAGACTACAACACCCAACGTGAGAAGCTGATGATGCCCGAATACGGGCGTGAAATACAAAACATGGTCGACTATGCCATCACGCTTCCGACCCGTGCCGAGCGTCAGCGCTGCGCACATACCATCGTGAAGATCATGGATATCATGGTGCCTCAGACACAGGAAGCCGGCAACCATGAGCAGAAACTGTGGGACCACTTGGCCTTGATGAGCGGTTTCCGGCTCGACATTGACTGGCCTTTCGACGTTAGTCAGGCTGCACACATCACCAAAAAGCCCGAGCCGCTGGCATATCCGATGCAGGACATTCCCGTGCGCCACTATGGCAGCATGGTCTTCGAACTGTTTGAGAAGCTCAAGGAAATGCCCGATGGCGAGGAACGGGACAGGCTCATCAGCATCACAGCCAACCAGATGAAGCGCAATCTCATGCAGTGGGGACACGGATCTGCCGATGATGAAAAGGTGGTTTCCGACCTCGCCCGTTTCACGAACGGAAAGGTTCAAATCGACCTTGACAAGTTTAAGTTCGAGAAAATCAGACCACAAGAAGTAGAGAAGAAACGCAAGAAAAAGTAAGGATGGAAGCCTTTCCCTGGCAGAAACCATTGATGTTATCAGAAAAATATGGAATCATTTATCATAGAAGGCGGACACTTGCTGAGCGGAACCATCGTGCCTCAAGGGGCAAAAAACGAGGCCCTTGAGGTAATCTGTGCCACGTTGCTGACCAGCGAAGAGGTGAAAATCGACAATATTCCCGACATTCTTGATGTGAAAAACCTCATCAAACTGCTGGAGGATATTGGCGTAAAAGTGACACGCCACAGCCGTCATAGCTACAGTTTCCAAAGCAATGAACTGAATCTGGACTATCTGCAAAGCGACGAGTTCGTCAGAAAATGCTCGTCGTTGCGTGGCTCAGTGCTCATGATAGGTCCGCTTTTAGGCCGGTTTGGGCGTGCAACGATCGCCAAACCTGGCGGAGACAAGATCGGGAGACGGCGTCTGGATACCCATTTTCTGGGCTTCAGCCACCTCGGAGCAACCTTCGTTCGCAGCGAGCATCGTGACGTTTATGAGATTAAATCCAATGGAAAGCTGAAGGGAAGTCATATGCTTTTAGACGAAGCTTCGGTAACTGGAACGGCCAATATCATTATGGCTGCTGTCCTTGCCGAAGGCCAAACTACGATTTATAATGCAGCCTGTGAGCCCTATATTCAGCAGCTCTGTCATCTATTAAACAGCATGGGGGGCCGCATAGAGGGCATCGCTTCCAACCTGTTGACCATCCAAGGTGTGGAAGAACTGCATGCCGCCACCCATCGTATACTGCCCGACATGATTGAAGTAGGTTCCTTTATTGGGCTTGCAGCGATGGTCGGAAACGGCATAAAGATAAGGGACGTGTCGCTGAAGAACCTTGGAGTAATACCAGAAACGTTCCGCAGGATGGGCATAGAGATCAGGGAAAAGGGCGACGACCTGTACATTCCCCGTCAAGAACACTATACCATCGACTCCTTTATCGACGGCACTATCATGACCCTTTCTGATGCTCCTTGGCCAGGACTGACACCCGACTTGCTGTCGGTGATGCTTGTTGTGGCCACGCAGGCATGCGGTTCAGTGCTTATTCATCAAAAGATGTTCGAGAGCAGGCTGTTCTTTGTCGACAAGCTTATTGACATGGGTGCCCAGATTATCTTGTGTGACCCGCACAGAGCCGTGGTCATAGGTCATGACAGAAAGATCACTTTGCGTTCAGGAAGGCTGACAAGTCCCGACATCCGAGCCGGCATAGCCCTGCTGATAGCAGCCCTTTCGGCCCAAGGAACGAGCAGCATCGCCAACATTGCACAGATTGATCGTGGCTATGAGGACATCGAACTTCGTCTGAATGCCTTAGGAGCCCATATTCAAAGAGTCAACAGTTAAGATGATCAAGCAAGAGAATGTCTTTCAGATAGGCCGTATCGGCAAGTCGCATGGCATACATGGCGAGGTGACAATGCATATCACTGACGACGTGTTTGACCGGGTGGAATCCGATTTTGTCGTGCTGGAAGTCGACGGGATTCTTGTTCCCTTCTTCATGGAAGAATACCGTTTCCGCAGTGATGAGACGGTGCTTGTGAAGTTCTCGGGCATCGATTCTCAGGAACAAGTGCGCCAGTTGACCCATTGCGGAGTGTTCTTTCCTCGCGACAAGGCTGTCGATGGCAGCAATGAAGTGTCATGGGCGCAGCTGTCAGGCCTTTCGGTTATTGATCAGACAACGGGCAAGCCAGTTGGAGAAATCAAAGACATCGACTACTCAACCATCAACATGCTCTTTGAGATAGCTACTCCCGATGGCCGGAAAGTCCTTGTCCCTGCGTCGGAGGAGTTGATTGAAGATATAGACCTTCAAGCACGCATCGTCCGCATGCGACTGCCCGAAGGCTTGTTAGATTTGTAATATGAAGAAACAGCAAATTTGCATATTAGGCTCAACAGGGTCGATAGGAACGCAGGCACTTGACGTCATTGCCCAGCACCCTGACCGCTATGAAGCCTATGCATTGACAGCCAACAACCGCTATGAGATGCTTGCCGAGCAGGCCAGACGCTTCCGTCCTTCGGCAGTTGTCATAGCCAACGAGTCTTATTATGAACCTTTGAAGGCTCTCTTGGCAGACCTTCCCGATGTTAAAGTCTATGCAGGCAAGCAGGCTATTGACGAGATTGTCGAGGCCGATCCCATAGACATGGTGCTCACGGCCATGGTCGGTTTCAGTGGTCTTTCGCCCACTGTTCATGCTATTCGTGCACGAAAGAAGATCTGTCTGGCTAATAAAGAGACCCTTGTTGTGGCCGGAGAACTGATTTGTCAGTTGGCAAACACCTACAAAGTGCCCATCCTTCCTGTCGACAGCGAGCATTCTGCTATTTTTCAAAGCTTAGCGGGCGAGCCTGAAAATGCCGTCGAGAAGATTCTTCTCACGTGCTCTGGCGGTCCTTTCCGTACCCTTTCGAGCGCCGAGATAGCCACGGTCACGGCCGATCAGGCTTTGCGTCATCCCACTTGGCAGATGGGAGCAAAGATCACGATCGACTCGGCTACGCTCATGAACAAAGGCTTCGAAGTCATTGAAGCCCGATGGTTGTTCGGCGTTCCTGTAGAGAAAATCCAAGTACTTATCCATCCTCAAAGCATTGTTCACTCAGCCGTGCAGTTCGTAGACGGCTCGGTGAAGGCCCAGTTGGGTGTGCCCGACATGCGTCTTCCCATACAATATGCCTTCTCTTTCCCCGAGCGTCTGCCCCTGAACGGCAACCGTCTCGACCTGTTCAAGCGTCCGTTGGAGTTCTTCGAGCCCGACGTTGAGAAGTTCAAGTGTCTGGCTTTGGCCTATGAAGCCATGCGCATGGGAGGCAACATGCCTTGTGTTCTGAATGCAGCCAACGAGGTTGTCAACCTTGCTTTCCGACAGAACCGGTGCAGCTTCCCGCAGATAGCCGACGTGATTGCCGAGACCATGTGGCGCGTTCCGTTTGACAAGACGCCCACGCTCGATGCCTATTTTGCCACCGATGCTGAGGCTCGTCGCACAGCTTCCAGCCTGCTCGGCCTTTCGGAAAGTGTGTAAGACGTTGAGAATCAATAGTGATAAACAAGAAAACAATAACATAATCAGGTAAAAAGATTTACACAATGGAAGTATTTCTGATAAGACTGCTCCAGTTTATTCTGGCCATTTCGCTTCTTGTGCTGCTGCATGAGGGCGGTCACTTCTTCTTCTCCAAGCTGTTTGGAGTGCGTGTTGAGAAGTTCTATCTGTTCTTTGATCCCAGTATTTGGAAATGGGACGGGAGCATATTCAAGTGGAAACCCAAGAATAGTGATACCCAATATGGGGTGGGATGGCTGCCACTTGGCGGCTATTGTAAGATAGCAGGCATGATAGATGAGTCGTTTGATACAGAGCAGATGAAGCAGCCGGAACAACCGTGGGAGTTCCGAACCAAGCCCGCATGGCAGCGTCTTCTGATCATGATTGGCGGTGTGTTGGTCAATTTTCTCCTGGCGTTGTTCATCTATGCGATGGTGCTTTTCCATTGGGGCGACAACTATATTGCCGTTGACGACATGTCGATGGGCATGAAGTTCAACCAGGAAGCCAAGAGCTATGGTTTCGAAGATGGTGATGTTTTGTTGCGCTCCGACCTTGGAGCGTTCAAGAAGTTTGACGGCGATCTCTATCGCAACTTGTCGAAAGCCCATGAGGTGACGGTGCTGCGCAAGGCCGAGTCAGACTCTGTCGGCAGAGAGGTCACGGTGGCTTTGCCGGGCGAAATCAACATGCTCTCTATGCTTCAGTCGACGCCGCGCTTTGTGACTCCGCTCATTCCGGCAGCCATCGACAGCGTGATGCCTGGCAGTCCTGCCTCGGCTGCGGGACTGTTGAAGGGCGACATGATTGCTGCGGTCAACGGGAAGGCTGTCGATTCGTGGAACGATATCGACGAAGTGTTGAACTCTTTGGCCGACGCTTTAGCCGGTGCAGGCACGCCTTCCGACAGTTTGAAGCTGCGCCAGACCAGCCTTCTTGTGCTGCGTAGCGGGGCTGAAGGCACCGACACCATCCCCGTGGGCCTCACGCTCACCGGCGATTTGAAGTTCGGAGTAGGCAAGCCTTCGCTCTACAACTACTACGAAGAGACCCACGTCGACTACAGCTTCCTCAGGAGTTTGCCCGAAGGAGTGAAGTATGGATGGAACGTCTTGGGTGGCTATGTGGGCGACATGAAGTATGTTTTCACCAAAGACGGAGCGAAGTCACTCGGTGGCTTTGGTGCCATTGGCAGCCTGTTTCCACCGGTGTGGGACTGGCACATGTTTTGGCTGATGACGGCATTTCTCTCGATCATCCTGGCCTTTATGAACATCCTTCCCATCCCGGCTCTTGACGGAGGTCACGTGCTTTTCTTGCTTTACGAGATGGTGACGGGCCGCAAACCCTCGGAGACCTTCATGATACGCGCCGAGTATGTGGGCTTCACCATCCTGATTCTGCTCATGGTGGTGGCCAACCTCAACGACGTGTTGCGCTGGCTTCACCTGATGTAAATCTGCTTGACGCTTCCCCTGCGTGCGTGTATAATATAATGTTTGCGCGCGTGGGGGAAGCTTTTCTTTTGGGCTTTCCCGACGGTTTCCGGGCAGCAGGCTGTCCGTTGCCGGTGAGAAAGCTTAGCTTTCAGCCCGAGAAAGGGCAGGGTTATGGGCGAGAAAGGATAGAGTTATCAGGAAGAAAGGATAGGATTCTCAGGCAGAAAGCTTAGCTTTCTCGGCCACAGCCCTGACACTTCTCCTCAGGAAAACACAGAAAACCCTTCCGGCAGGCACAGAAAAACCCTGCAGAAGGTTTCCGAATCAGAAGAAATGGCATACGAACCGCAGCAGAATATCACGGCCAAAGAGCTGTTTGAGATGGTCTCGGCAGTGGCAGAAGGCAAGTATGGACCGGCGTCGATGCGCGAGGTTCTGAGCCTGACATGCCAGTATGGCCTGCGTGATACGCGCCATGGCTTCGGCAATCTGTCGTCGCAAGTCGACACCCTTTGCAGGCGTTGCCGCCTGCAACGCCCAGTGGCACGCGCCATACAGAAGGCCCGTCGCGACAGCCTCGACGCCCTTTCGCTCTCGCGTGAAGAACGGCTCTGCGACTGCAGGGCCCTGAGTCTTTTCGTCTCGGCAGTGTTCTCAGAGGCCGTTCCCTCGTCGCTCCTGTCGGTGCTGCCCGTCGAAATGCCCCGCGAGAGTGCCACCCATCGCGTAGACTACCGCTGCATGCGGTGCATTGTCGACGAGTGGGACGACCGCGAAATCAAAGTGAGCATCGACGGAAACGGCCTTGACGAGCAGTTCACGGTAGACCTCTCAGCCTCGCCCGACTATGTCGACTTCAGCTATTTGCCACCCCTCCTGCACGAGGGCATGCAGCTCAACCTGCTCGATTGCCGGCGAACGGGCAGCCGTCTGGTGCCCCTTGCCGTCATCGTCGAGCCCGACTATCTGGTTGACATCAGCACCCTCTCGGCCTGTTTTGAAGACTTCGGCCACCATCCCCTGCTCTATATCCTCCGGCGAATGTCGCCGAAAGCCAACACCCGCCACACCCTGATGGGCGGATTCTCTGGCGCAGCACTCGACGATGTGGTCAACAACACCCGCGGAGAGGTGACGGTTGGCGAGACGCTCAGGCGCCATTTCCTCGAACGGGCCATCGACTACTCCACCTGTACCGACCTCGATGCCGAGGCGTTCAAGCAGGAAGCCGTCAGGCAGATGGAACACATCAAGGCTGCCGTCGGCGACCTTTTCGACCGCCACAACCGTGAACGAGCCGTGCTCGAACCGTCGTTTGTATGCGAGAAGCTGGGCCTGCAAGGGCGAGTAGACCTAATGACGACCGACATGACCCTGCTCGTTGAGCAGAAGGCAGGAAAGAACTACAACATCGAACGGCCGGCCTTTGCAGGCGCCTATGGCAAGCATATAGAACGGCACTACGTACAGATGTTGCTCTATTATGCCGTCCTGGCCTACAACTTCGATCTGCCGAGAAGCCAGACAGAGATGCTCCTTCTCTACTCGAAATACGACCTTCCCGACGGACTTCTCGAAGTGGAGCCGCTGCAAAAGCTGCTGCGCGAAGCCCTTGCCTATCGCAATCAAGTGGTGGCAACCGACTACTTCATCGCCCGAAACGGATTCGAAAAGGTGCTGCCACGGCTGCGTCCTGACGTGCTCAACACGGCCAACATGGGCGGAAAGTTCTATGACGACTACCTCCTGCCGCAGCTGAATGCCCTTACACAGCCCCTTCACTCGCTCTCAGAACTGGAGAAAGCCTACGTCGGCAGGATGGTAACATTCGTGATGAAGGAACAGTTGCTCGCCAAGACCGGCAAGCCTGACACCTCGGGAGGATGCGCCGCTGACCTGTGGAACATGCCTCTCTCGGAGAAAATGGCCACGGGAAACATCTACACGGGGCTGCATGTTGCCCGAAAAGCGTGCAGCGAGCGGAGCAGAGGCATCGACCTCGTGACGCTCAACCTTCGCCAGCCTGCAGAAGGAGAACAACCGCCAACGTCGAACTTCCGTCGCAACGACATGGTCTATCTCTATGCCTATGAGGAAAAAGACACGCCCGACGTCAGGAGAAGCATGCTCTTCAGAGCCGTCGTTGCCGACATTTCTGCCACACAACTGACACTCAGGCTGAGCAACAGCCTGCAGAACGAACACATCATAGACGACCGTCTCTGCTATGCTGTGGAACATGCGCCGACCGATATGGCCAGCACTACGGCCCTGGCAGGCATCCATCGCTTCGCATGTTCGCCGAAAGAAAGGCGCGACTTGCTGCTCGCTCAGCGCCAGCCTCGGCGCGATACCACCCGGAAACTGTCGAGGCATTACAACCAGCATTATGACGAAACCATCGAGAAAGCCTTGCAGGCGCTCGACTATTTTCTCATCATAGGACCCCCGGGAACAGGCAAGACGTCGATGGCTTTGCACTTCCTTGTCGAGGAGGAACTGGCCCGTGGACGGGCATTAGGGCAGCCGGCGTCGCTACTACTCTGTGCCTATACCAACCGTGCCGTTGACGAAATATGCGCAATGTTGGCTGACAACGGCATCAAGTTCCTCAGGATTGGCAGCGAGTATAGTTGCGACGAACGCTTCCGACCCTGTCTGCTCAGCGAAGCAGTGGGCGACAATCCGAAGCTGAAGGCTATGAAAAGGCTGATAGAACAGGCCGAAATCATCGTCGGAACAACATCGACCCTGCAGACAAGGCCGTTCCTCTTCCAGCAGAAGACCTTCTCGGGCATCGTTGTAGACGAGGCAAGCCAGATACTGGAGCCCGACCTTCTCGGACTGCTTTCGGTCGTGCGCTCGCCGGCTTCGGGCGACCAACAGCCCCGCTTCATACTCATAGGCGACCATAAACAGCTGCCGGCCGTCGTGGCACAGGCACGGGAAGAGTCGGCCGTCGACCATCCATTACTGACTGCAATAGGCCTCGACAACTGCAGAAAGTCGCTCTTCGAACGCCTCTTGCAGACGGAAAGGCGCGCCGGGCGGACCGACTTCATCGGCACGCTGAGCCGGCATGGACGCATGCATCCCGACATAGCTGACTGGCCGAGCAGAAAATTCTATGAGGAAGAAAGGCTGGAAACCGTTCCGTTGCCTCATCAGCAAGAACCGTCTATGCAGGCAAGGCTGCAGTTTGTCAACGTCGAACCGGCCGACAGCGAAGCCGATACTGAGGCAGCAGCGAAGTCAAACCTGGCAGAAGCGCGCGTCGTTGCCAGACTGGTGGCTGACGTATATGCCGAATACGGCAGCCGTTTCACTGCCGAAAAGACGGTCGGCGTAATCGTACCATACCGCAATCAAATAGCAGTGATACGCCAGGAACTGGAGAAATATGGCATCGAAGCCGTCAGGAACATCAGCATCGACACGGTTGAACGCTATCAAGGCTCGCAGCGAGACGTCATTGTCTACTCGCTGACTGTTACCCGTCGCTATCAGCTTGACTTCCTTACTGCCAACACTTTCGAGGAGAACAATCGGCAGATTGACCGCAAACTGAACGTAGCTCTCACACGGGCACGCCAAAGAATGATAATGGTGGGCAACGAGAAGACTTTGCTCAACAACCAGCTTTATGCCGACCTGATCGGATATATCAAGGCAAGCGGTGGCTACAAGGAGGACGAAACCCTGAAATAGGAACACCGGAACATGGGTAGAGAGGCAGGAATCCTGCCTGCGAAAGGATACAAAAAAAAGGACTCCGCCGAGTCCCCGTCATTTGTTAACCTTAAATCTAATACTATGAAAAACACGTTGCAAATTTAATGTTTTTACGGTCTTTGGCTGAACTGTTTGCGTTAACAACCAAGTAAACGGCTTGTTTTCTTGATTTGAATCAAAAGCTTATGATTTGGAAGTGGCATGTATATCGCTAAAAAAAGATTAAAAATCTATGGAAAAAGTTGGAGGTTTCAGAAACATTTCATAACTTTGCAGCCAGACAACAGACGTATTGACATAGGGAATATACGGAATTTCGACACTGCTTTCTTGTCGGAATTCTTTCTTTTTTGTCGTGCGCGGAAAAACGAATAAACGAGAAACAAAACAAAAGGACAATATGGCTTACATGTCACAAGAAGGCTATGACAAGCTGATAGCCGAACTTAGAAGACTGGAAGGAGTAGAACGCCCGAAGGCTTCGGCAGCAATTGCTGAGGCAAGAGACAAAGGTGACCTGAGTGAAAACTCAGAATACGATGCGGCAAAGGAGGCACAGGCCCATCTGGAAAATAAGATTAACCAGTTGAAACTGACGATTGCAGAGGCGAAGATTGTTGACACTTCGCGCCTGTCAGCCGATGCAGTGCAGATCATGTCGAAGGTGGAAATGACCAATCTTGGCAACGGAGCAAAGATGACTTACACGATCGTTAGCGAGCAGGAAGCTAACCTGCGCGAGGGTAAACTGTCAATCAAGACTCCGATAGCCCAGGGACTTCTGAACAAGAAAGTGGGTGATGTGGCCGAGATAAAGATACCGGCAGGCATCATGAAGCTGCGCGTTGACAATATTTCAATCGCATAAAGAGAAAAAGATATGGATATATTCAGCAAGATAGCAGCAGGCGAAATTCCGAGCTATAAGTGTGCGGAAAGTGAGAAGTTCTATGCATTCCTTGACATCAACCCCGTTTCAAAGGGTCACACCTTGGTGATTCCTCGCCGGGAAGTGGACTATATCTTTGATATGGAAGATGAGGAAATCGGAGAGTTCCAGCAGTTTGCCAAGCAGGTTGCATTGGCATTAAGGAAGGTCTTTGGATGCAGAAAAGTGGCACAAGTGGTGCTTGGCTTGGAGGTACCGCATGCCCATATCCACCTGATACCTATGAATACGGAGGCTGATGTGGATTTTCGTAGGGAGAAAAAGCAGTTCCCGTCCGAGGAAATGCAGCAGATAGCCGATGCAGTGTACCGTGAGTTTCTTGCATTGAAGGATTAGAATCCCACAAGGAAGCAACAGCCGGCAGGGCTATACTGAAGTCACGAGAGTGGCTGGTATGTAGCCCTGCCGGCTGTTTTCTTTATGGAGTTATGCCGGGATAAACAGTAAGAATGTCAGTCGTTCATACAAAATCTTTGCCACGTTTCATCAGAACGTCGTTGACAAATTTGCGGACAAGGGCCGAAGAGTCTTCTTTCTTGCAGATGAGAAGCACATTGTCCTCCTCGGCAACGATGAATCCGTCGAGGCCGTTTACTACGGCAAGACGTCCTTTCGGCAGCTTGATGACGTTGTTCTGAGCATTGTCGACGATGACGTCTGAGTCGATAACAACATTATCATTGTCACTTTTCTGCATCGCTTCATATATGCTATGCCATGTACCAAGGTCAGCCCATCCGAAGTCACATCTCATCACACAGACCTGTTTTGTGCGCTCAAGTATGGCATAGTCGGCAGAGATGTTGGGATAAGAAGGGAAATTCTCGCGCATGAAAGCATTCTCGGCAGAAACATCATACACAGAATGCTCAGCGTCAAACTTACGCAATACGGGGGGCAATAACTGGGACATGCACTCGCAAAGGAAAGAAGCCTTGGAGAGAAAAAGACCGGTGTTCCAATAGAACTCTCCGCTTTCAAGAAATATCCTGGCGAAGTCACGCTCCGGCTTCTCAGTGAAAGACTGCACCTTATAGATGTTGTCGCCCACCTGATCGCCCATCTGTATGTAGCCGTATCCTGGTTCGGGCCGGGTAGGTTGCACACCCATCGTGAGCACCACGTCATGGTTCCCGACAAGTAGGAGTCCTTCGTTGATATTGCGTTTGAAAGCCTCCTCGTTGTGAACGTATTGGTCTGAAGGCGAGACGATAAGCAGAGCATCCCTGTCGATCTTACTGATCCTGTGGGCTGCCCATGCCACACTGGGAGCCGTATTTCGGTGGATAGGCTCGGAAAGAACGTTCTGTTCGGGAAGGTCGGGCAACTGTTCGCGAACGATGTGCTCGTAGTTTACGGTTGTGTTGACAAAGATATGGTCATGAGGCAGCAGTTTCAAGAAACGGTCATAGGTCTGTTGCAGCTGTGTACGGCCAGCTCCAAAGAAGTCAATGAACTGTTTTGGATAGGTCTCTCGGCTGCAAGGCCACAGACGACGCCCTTTTCCGCCAGCCAGAATCACACAATAGCTATGTTCGATTGCTTTCATAATATCTCATGATTTAAGCTCCTGCAAAGCTGCAGACTATATAAATAACGCCAATACACTTGATTTAGTATGCACGAAACAATAATTAACGTGCGCATGAAAGGTAAAAAACATATTCTTTGAAAAAAATTTTGATAATTCAAAAAAGATGCTTACCTTTGCAACCACTTTAAGTTTTTGCCCAGATGGCGGAATCGGTAGACGCGCTGGTCTCAAACACCAGTGGGGCAACCCGTGCCGGTTCGACCCCGGCTCTGGGTACTTAGAACACCTTGTAAGTCGTAGATTTTCAAGGTGTTTTCTTTTTCTGGGGTGTTAAAAAGGTGTTAATTTTGGACGTGTAACAGAAAGTTGGTCAAAGAAACGAAAAGAGGGAAAATGAAAAGTTAAAGAAACGTAGTACGTCACCCATTTCTTCCCTTTTCTCACTGATTTTGACTATCTTTGCACTGCAAATGTACAGTTAGGTCACATTATGAACAAACAGGAACAGGCAATAGCCAAGATTCAACAAACATTGGATTACTGCATCCAGCAAACACTACGTTCGCTGGAAGATACCAGTGAACGCAAAGCAAAGGTTCTTCCTGTTAAAGAAATGGCAGAAGTAGAGCGAAGCGAGTACACCCATGCCTTGGATGAACTCGCTGCCATCTATTCCAAGTTTCCTGCTGTCCGTACTATCAAGAACTACATGCACCTTCCCAACTATCTATGGGAAAGTACATTCATTGAGTCATTGACTATGGAAGAGAAACGTAAATGGTTTCATAATCATAGCCTTGCCACCTACGATGACTTTTGCAAAGACAACACCATCTTTGATGAGACATTCCCTTACTTCTCTGTTGTCTATCAGGTGCTAGTCAATGAAAAGTACGCCCAGTTTCTCAAAAAGAGGAATGATCAAAGGAACCTTCGTTCTTTTATCGTGACGGAGAATGGTGAAGGATCTGTTTCATCTAACCCCGAATCTATAAAGGAATCCATTACCGAAAATGTTCAAGTTGAGAAATGCACTTTTGAACACTCGTTAAACGACCAACAAATAGAATCCTTGGTAGATTGTGTAAATGAAGTACGGATGTTTAAAGGTGGCGAAGTTACCTTTGAACAACTGAAATCCATCTTTGACTGTCAACCCATCACTCCGCTCAGGTCAAGCAATAATCGTCTGTTAGCATTTTTCTTTGACCTGCTTTCCAACCACTCATATATTACTGAGAAATGGCAATCGGCTATCTACAAGAACAACCTTTTCCTTTCGCCGCAGAAAGATTCCTTTATAAACCAAACGGATATTTCCACAGCTGTCAATCATTGCCGGGACATAATAATGAAAGGAAAGCTTGCAAAAATAAATCAGTATATCAACAATCTGAAAGGACTTTCAGAATAGGAAAAGACATCAAAGAAGCACAAAAACATTGACAATGGATTGACACATCAAACATTGTCAAACAACCCTCAAACTTATTAGCGATACCTTTGCCCCCGAATTCAAATTTCGGAGGGCGCGCACTCCTATTGTCTCATTTAATAATTGTAGATATATGAACGCTAATAAGTCAATTGAACAACGCATCGAGGACCTGGAGTCTCTCGTGTATGCATCCAAGAATGTGCTGAGCTTTGATGAAGCCAGCAAGTTTCTTTCCTTGTCGAAGAGTTATCTCTACAAACTAACCTCGGCAGGTCTCATTCCACACTACAAGCCTCAGGGCAAGATGATCTATTTCGAGAAGAACATCCTCGAAGAATGGTTACGTCAGAACCCTGTCAAGACCCAGGCACAGATTGCCAGTGAAGCACAGAAGTATTTACTTAATCGCAAGTAGGCTATGGAAACACGCAACTATAATCTCAGCGAGCCGATGACAAAGGACGAGTTCCGTGTCATCTGGCAATCTATCCACTTGAAAGTAACTGATGAGTACAGCATCCCACCAGAAACACTTCGGGTAAACGGTTCCACAATCGGCACACTTGGTAACTTCAGTGCATCCACAGGTAAGGCCAAAAGCAAGAAGACCTTCAATGTGTCGGCCATTGTAGCTGCTGCCCTCACCAATCGTGAGGTGCTGTGCTACTCGGCATCATTCCCTGAAGACAAACGCAAGGTTCTTTACATCGACACCGAGCAAAGTAAGTTCCATTGCCAGAAGGTGATGAAACGAATTTTGCGACTAGCAGAATTGCCGACAGATGCAGATTGTCCTAATCTCCTTTTCGTTGCCATGCGAGAATTATCTCCTGAGAAACGAAAGTCGGTCATTGACTACATGCTTTCTAACATAGAGGGCATCGGTTTGGTCGTTATTGATGGAATACGTGACCTGATGTATGACATCAACAATCCAACGGAATCTACGGAAATCATCAATATGCTGATGCGATGGTCGAGCAGCTACAATCTGCACATTCATACAGTCCTCCATCTAAATAAAGGTGATGACAATACCCGTGGTCATATCGGAACCGAGTTAAACAACAAGGCGGAGACTGTCTTGCAGGTGACAAAATGCCAAACGGATGCAAACATCAGTGAGGTAAAAGCCATGCATATTCGTGACAAGGACTTTGAGCCGTTTGCATTCCGCATCAATGAGGACTCTTTGCCGGAATTGGTTGTTGGCTATGAATGTCAAAAGAAAATGGAACGCATTGCACTTACGGAACTGCCGGACGAGAAGCACAAAGATGCTCTTTGCATTGCTTTCGAGAAGGGCGCTATCCAAGGTTACAATAATCTGATTGTTGCCTTGAAGCACGGTTATGCCTCCATCGGCTTTGAACGTGGGCGCAATACTTTGGTCACACTCAACAAGTGGCTGATGTCCCGTGATATTATTGTCAAACATGACAAGACGTACAGTTTAGCATGGGGCATATATAGTGAGAATCAACATAAACCTAACCATCAAAACCTCTTTGATTATGACCATTGAACAAGCTAAGCAAATACGACTGGAAGACTTCTTGCAGTCACTAGGACATACCCCTGTTCGACAAAGGGGTAATAAGTTGTGGTATCATTCGCCGTTGCACAGCGAAAGTACTCCATCGTTCAAAGTCAATACCAACCGAAACCAATGGTATGACTTCGGCATCGGTCGTGGTGGTAGCATTATCGACTTTGCCATATTGTATTACCACACCAATGACATTTCCCATGTACTCAAAAAGATTGAACGAGAATCACCTACCACGGCTGTGATTCCAAATTCTTCCTGCCATCAACAGTCTTCGGAACCAAGTTTCAAGGATGTAGAAACAAAACCTCTGACACATTTCGCTTTGGAAGACTATATTAGGAAACGCAAGGTTGACATAGACATTTGTCGCCAGCATTGCAACGAGACCCATTATTCTCTTGGGAACAAGCGATATTTTGCCATCGGGTTTCCTAACAAATCTGGCGGAAGCGAACTGCGCAATCCTTTCTTCAAAGGTTGTATACCTCCAAAGGATATCTCAGTCATCCGGCGCGAGCAGCATCGTAGCGAGTGCAGCGTCTTTGAGGGTTTCATGGATTACCTATCATTTCTAACCATGAAAAAACGTGGTTATGCATATGGCCGTTTAAGCGAGGATCAGGATTTTATCATCTTGAACTCCGTCACAAATCTGCCAAAAGCCATCCCCCTGCTTGAAGGTTATGACCGCATCTATTCGTTTCTCGACAACGACCACGCAAGGCGTGAAACCCAAGGGAAACTCGTAGAAGCGTATGGCGATAATGTGATAAGCATGTCTGAACATTTTGACGACTTCAAGGATGTCAATGACCTCTTATGTTGGATTGAGAGTAAACATGAATAAACTTGTGAGTGCTATGCAAGAAGTGCCAATGTCGAACAAACGGTTTTGCTGTCAGTTCGCTTATTGGCTTTCTTGCAGACGCTCGCAGGCTCGCATCAGATTAACAATTATCCATCAAAAACAGAATCAATAATGAAACAGAACTCACATAAAAAGACCGTTGAAAAGACTTGCCTGGAATGTCGTTTGGCATTTCGGTTATCAGCGAAAGAGAAACAAGAAATAGAAGCTAAGGCTAAGCAATGTGCGATGTCGCCAAGTAGGTATATTCGCAGATGTGTAGTGGGGCACAGTCCCAAACTCCATCTTACGGAACAAGAGGCTGAAGCCTTCATCAGTTTGGCGGATGCCCGTGGTGATATCGTGCACATCAAGAATGCCCTCAGTGGCAAAAGCCAGGATGAACTGCTACGCTACTTTCGTGATGAAAACTTCATGAATTATTGGATTCTTGCGACCGATAAACTTATCCGTCGCTGGTATGAAATCGAACGTCAATTATCAGAATAGCCTATGATAGCCAAAGCAAGATCCATTTCGCATGGAAGTATTTCCATCGACTACATTACTCGAATGGGAATGGCTGAGATTGTTAAACTCAACCATCTTCCCAAGGATGTTGAGGTGGGAGCATGGTGGGCACACATGCAGGCTCACCAGTTGAAGTTTCAGTACAAGCGTTCGAAGCATCGCCCGATGAAGAACTTCATGATACGCATTGAGATTTCTCCTGCAAGGGAAGAAACCGAAGGCTTCACTCTTGGCAATTGGGAGAAACTGGCAGAGGACTTCATCAAGGCATTCGATTCCATTGACCTCTCAAAAAAGACTGGCCGCACCTCCGCTGCTGGTACTAACATCGCCAACTCCCAATATATTGTCTCTCTACACCGCGATAGTAAATCGGGCATAGTCCACATGCATCTTGACTGTAATCGCATTGACATGGAAGGTAACGTGAACGATGATCACGACATCGGTATCCGGGCCACGATGGCAGCCAATGAAGTGACACGCCAACATGGATGGGTTCAGGCAGAGCAGCGTTCCTATGAAAACAAAGAGAGAATCGCACTTGACTGTATGAATGCACTCGAAGCCATGTCCAGTTTCTCATGGGATGTCTATGTCCATGAACTCACAGACAAAAGTTACGACCTGAAACTACGTTATGACTCCAATGGGGTTGTAAGAGGTTATACCGTCCGCATGGGTAACTCCATTTACAAATCGTCTGAATTGGGGAAGGGGCGTAACTTAATGCCCTCAAAGATTGAATCGACATGGCGTAACTTGCATCCTTTGACTTCTAATGAGAACCAACCTCATTCAGGACAATCCAACAGCCCAAGACATACCGTTATTCCTCAGCCAAAGGTAATGCCAAAAGCAGAGCGACCAATCTATTGCCTCCGCAAAGTAGATGTGGATGGTCACACCTATTCCATTGAAATTCCCGAAAAGGCCCTTGATACTATGAAGGATGAAGTTACCAGTTTCAAGGTCAATGACGAAACGGCCGACCACATTATCGATGTGGCTCTTTTGCTTTTCGCCAGCTACATTGGTGCCGCCACATCTATGTCCGAAAGTTGCGGTGGAGGAGGATCATCCCCATCCTC
Organism: Prevotella sp.; assembly: GCA_017469955.1. Classification (GTDB taxonomy): domain Bacteria; phylum Bacteroidota; class Bacteroidia; order Bacteroidales; family Bacteroidaceae; genus Prevotella. The sequence continues at coordinate 272,388 of JAFUFJ010000005.1, read as the reverse complement.
TGGCTGGGGAAAGGATGACGAGGATGATTGGGAATGGGCAAAGCGTTGTGCTCAGATGGCCCATTCCATGGTAACAACGCCAAAGCCCAAAATACGTCGGAGCCGAGGAAGATAAAATAGCATGCCTATGAAGAAATACAATATCAACCAAGAGATTCCAGTGCCACCACCAATGCCGGAGGACACTGGTAATCCTGTCGAACACATGTTGAGTTCAATAGACCATCAACATGAGTTCTCTCAGGAAGAGAAGCGGCTGGACGACAAGATAGAGTCCTTGCGACAAGCCGTATCTGATATGGATAGTCACATCACCTCTGCCAAGGAGATGTGTGACCGCATGATTGAACTTGGCAAAGTTATCGAGACTGGTTGCTCGAAACTCAGTGAGATTGCAGACTACATCACTGATTTGAAGCAGCAGATTGAAAACATGGTTATACCAGCTAAGATTACTCCTGACTCCTTCGAGGAAGTCAAGAAACGTGTCGACAACTTGATACAGCAAGCTAACCAGCTGCTGGAACGCCATCGACTTCAGCAACGCCAGGAATGGAATGTGCAGAGCGATCACCTCAAATCTATTGTCCGTAACAACAAGGGAGTTTGGCTGTCCAACAAAGTATTTTGGTGGGGCATAGGCATCCTTGAAGTTGCCGTGTCCCTTGCCATCTATTTCGGTGGCAATGCTCTGCTCTCCGCCATTCGGTAACACACTAACAATAAAAAACCCAGCTGACCAAGTAATTCAGTTGGGCTTTTTCGGTATGCTTGTATGGAGAATTACTCGATTATTTCCCAAAAGCCATTTTTATCTGCCCCCACCCTACGAAGGTATTTGCCACGCATGTAATCTATATTACGCATGATTGAATTGGTACTGATTCCTACAACTTTCGCAAGTTCAATTTTGGAAATATAAGGATTATCTATCATAAGTCCCAATATAGCAATACGGTTTTCTGTTAATTTATCACCATTTATTGAAGCCCTTTCTATCAACTTTTCCAGTAATCCTTGACGAGTTACAGTCACCTTTTGAGTAACGTCTCCATCATTTACAGTCACCTTTTCAGACACCTTTTCATTTTTTACAGTCACCTTTTCAGTCACCTTTGGTACTGTAATCTTCAGGATGAACTCGTCAGTTCTGAAGGATGGGACATTTGCGCCATTAGCCTCCTGTTCACGACAGATACGATCAAAGCCCTCGCCAAACTCCTTGACAAAGTGATATGCTTTGAGGAATGCTGCTATCTTCGGATTACGAGAAAAGTGAGTATGCCGAATATTGTTAGGCTTTACCTGCCCTGGAAGTTTGCCCGGAGATTCAAACACCAACCGGTCGTCAAACATCTTGATTTGTATTTCCGTGCCCTTGATGTTGTAGGCTCGATGACAGCAAGCGTTGACCGTCATCTCTTGGATAACAAACTCAGGGTAATCACGTTTTGTCACGAACTGAGCATGTTGCCCCAGGAAGGTATGCTCGCGAACCTGTGTCTCAATAAACTCAATCGTCTTCTTGACCTGGTTCAAGATGGTTCCCTCAAAGGTGACATCCTTGATTACGTTCATCTCTGCGCCCACCTTCTCATCAACACCTTCATATCTGATGAAGCGAGTACGAGCCCGAGGGAAGAACTTCTGGGGATACTTGCCAAAGAGAAGAATGCAAGCGGTGCTCACCTCCTCTTCACCTTTCTTATTGGTCCTCACAAAACCATTGTTCTCTTGCAAGTATTGCAAGGGACTTTTCCCATAGCCGACCAATTTGGCATAGTCGGCCACAGCATCCATGTCAATGTCATCGATGGTTGCGTCATACACTGCTGTATCTTCGTAGTAGCGTTCCCCTTTGTCGTACATCAGCTGCACTCTCTCATCAAAGGTCAGTTTCCGGCTCTTATCGCCAACACGCATAAATGCTTCATCAGCTTGGTTGGTATGCAGACTCGAACTTGCAGGAATCTCCATCAACAGGATACGGTTCTCATTTCCATCCTTATCCGTGCAAGGCAAGTATGAGCAAGTCACAGGAACAGATGGATTGCAGAAATCAAACGGCACACGCAGCAGTTCGTTCAACTTCTCCGTATGCTGATCAATCCCTTCAATCTTCCGAGTCTTATCCGATACTCCAATAGCTATTACACCACCATCAGCATTGGCAAATGCCACGATGGACACTGCTAAAGCCTTCGGCTCTATTTGAAAGCTCTTGCAGTCAAAAGTTTGATCCTCCTTACGAGTTGTTATTTCTTGTATGGTCATATTTATTATGTTTTATTTCTCATCTGATCTGCTCTCCAAATCTATACCTATTGAAACAGCAAATTGCTGTTGAGCCGTATTCTCCTCTTCATTTGCGATTTTAGCAAATATCTGTTTAAATTCATTGGCTGCATCACCAGCCCTATTAATTAACGATATGTAGAAATCCTTATTATCCAATACTATCTCTCTACACTCCTCATCTTTTATAACAGGTTTTAAGAATTTATCGACAACATCCTCTGCTCGATCTGCAAGTCTTCCCTGTATTCTAAGTCTTTTTTCAAAAAACTTGAATTTATTTGTGTCAATAGTCATTTGTCCATTACAAATACCATTACGAATATCTGAAATGGTTGAATACATTGTTCGTTTATCAATGTTCTCTATAATTTTGGCGTATTCTTCTGGTAAAGGTAAGGGTTGTGTATTATTACCAATATCTTTAAGAATCCTCTTTCCAAAATCAGAAATATTGGCTGATTGTGGATGCATGTATTCTGTTCCTATTAATGCATTTATTGCAATATGCCAATAATTCGTTGTTCGCCTGTTTCGTTGTGCATATAAATCGTCAACGGATAGCATAGAAATAGCTTTTGCTGCTAATGTATTAATTTTCTCTGCCAGGTCATTCTTGTATCGAGCAGATATATTGTAAAAAGAGGCATCTGGTATTATACTTTGGATATTATTTTCAGTTCCATCAATATAATCACTCCAATCAGATAATTGAGTAAGCATTTCTTCATCAGAAACACCTAATCTATCCCGTATTTGAATATAGTGCGGAAGAATTGTTTCTAATGAAAGATTCACACCAAGCCTATGTTGGGTCATATATTTAAGGACTTCATTTAATACGCTGTTATTCCAATTGAGATTGTTTTGCAGAAGATCTCCATAATCAGCGTAGTAATCAATAATTCCTGCTATATCAGGGATATAAGAATCATCTTCCAAGGAAACTGGCTGTCCCTGAACTAACCTCATGGCAACAACATCAACATATCCTTCTTGTGAAGAATCTATTTGTTGTATTAACGAAGTAATAGTTTGAGATGATAACTTTTTCTGTAATGGTCTATCTTCTGAAAGTATTTTATACGTCAAGAAAACTTCACCTACCGAGGAAACAGTAACCTTGTTGTTCTCAATATGCGATTCTATTGCATTTAAAAGTTGTGGAAATTCGTATTCAGGATCTTTAACTATTATAGAAATAACATCAGAAAAAGAATACTCGTCATTATTCAATTTTTCTGTTAAATATATATCCAAAGATTTTTTTCCTGCTTTAATAAGGTACTTCTTATAATCATTATTTGCTTTTCGCAAGTAATCGATGAATATTTCTGGAGTTACATTTTTATCTTTTAACTCCGTTAATTGGGCAGGAATGTTCTTCTCCTGAAGATAATTATCTAATTCATTTAAAGAATCATAAAACGTATTGCCTTTAAACTCTGGATGGTCATACATCTTTATGTAGAATGATTTTACTATTCTTCTAAGTAATGGCTGGTCTTTTATCTTAGAAAGCATTGCTTTGTATTCAATTGTTAAAGACTGCTTATCAATCGGCATTTGGATCTTTCGTTGAGCGATATAATTCCATATCTTCTGTATATTTGAATTCTCTCTATCAAGTTTGCTTAAGCAGTTTATTAAGTTATCAATAGAAATGTCATCTCTGTTGATTGCTATATCTTCCAGAACTGCATCAAATGATTTATTTGATTCTGCATACTCATTTATATCATAGCCATCTGTTCCTGAAATGCAATTTTCGATGTATTTAGTTAGTGGGATTTGTCTTGCTAACTCCACGTCAACCCCATATGTCAAAGCAGCGATTTCTCTTTGCATTTGCATATCATTATCAATCAGAGAGTTTATAACTTTCAAATATTCACCAGATAAAATCTGCTTGTTCGGATTCTCTAATATCTTGTCTTGGAATAATACGAAAATAGCCATATTAATTAGAGATACATCATTGGCGCGTTCTTGTTTCAATGCAACAATTGCATTAATGAACATGATAATATCCCTAACATTTGCCTCAGGTTTTACCATACGACACAATCTATTTATTATCTCGCGAGAATCTTCTTCTGTATTTCCAAAAGCTTCGATAAAAAGCTTATTAAAAAGATTGCGGTAATCAGTTATGACAGGTGGGGCAACTCTGTATATTACAGGAAAGGTTTTGCTAATAAAAAGATTAGTAAGACCCTTTGCCTCGTCTGAATCCTCATTCCCGAAAGCACAGGACAGATGCTTTTTGTCGAAAGGAATAATTGCCCAAATATTCTCAAATCCGTCATCTGCGAAAAAAGTATGAATAGAAGACCACAATTCCTTAACTTTTTCAGCAGGTAAACGATCCATGTTGTCAAATACTAGTATCAATCTCTGCTTGTTATTTTCCTTAATATAGTTAGAAATATCCTTCATCCAAGTTTTAAACTCCATGACAGTAGGTTCATCCTCACTTAATGTTTCATAGCATACATCATTTTCGACCTTATCATTGTAAATTGCCAATAAATAGCTCAATCCATACTTATGATTCTTTCGATATGCCCAGAACCAAACTATTAATCCAACTATTACGGGAAGTGCAGAAATAATTATTGAAATTAATGTCTTCCACCAATTATCACAGATTGGCTGGATAGCATGTGCTATGTATGTAAAAATTGGTGTTAAAACTGCAACTAAAGCAGCAGCAGCCATTCCGTTACTAATTTTAGGATACTTCTCCGTAACGGTTTCTGTTTTTCTTGCCAATAAATACTTCAGCTTCTCTGCCCAAGAAACACTTTTTTCTCCTCCGCCTTTAACTTTAATAGTTGATTTACCAGTCAAAAAGCCATCTTCTATCAGTTTGCTCGTCAATAGTTCTAAAATAGAACGTCTCTGCAAGTCCTCTTGATGTCCCCATGCATCATATTCAAAAAAATAGTATTTATCAGACAATGCTTTTTCTAATAATCTTACTAAATTTGTTTTGCCGGCACCCCATTCTCCTTGGATTCCAATGATTTTGGGCAAGGCATTCTCTTTTGACAATGCATCATTCATAACAATTTGTTGAGCAATTGCTTTTGCAAGCTTTGTTTGAGATGCACCATCAAATTTATCAAGTCCATTAGGACGATTTTGAATAAATCTAGGGAAGAGGTTACCATTCATAATATTTCCTTTCTTTTAAAACATCCAAGCTACAACTCATTCAAATATTGCAACAACTGTTTCACAGTAATTGCACCTTCGACTTCTTTTGTTTGGAAGACCATGAAGTATCTATAGTTATTCCCTGCTAGGTCTGCCCACTTGTTGCCAAGCCAGATTTTATTCTTTGAGTCATCGTTTACCAGATGATCTCCTTTTGTCTCCACAAGAATCGTCTTGCCGGACTTCATACGAATAATAAAGTCTGGATAATGGTTAATGAAACCATTGATACAGAAATCCTTCTTTTCTCTATTACGATGCCAGAAAAGAACATTCGGATTATCCGCTATGGCAGATATGACATCATACTCAAAATCATTAACTGTCTCTTCTGCAACATAAAGCCCTTTGTCAATTCCAACAAGTTCTTCTTTTGTCATGGCAATGGAGTCGATGAACGTATAATTACCGTCGAGTTGTATTCTACCAGTATTGAGCCATTGTTGGAATACTTGTTTCTGATACTCTTTAAGCAACCCCTCAATCTTCTCCTGAATAGCATCACGCGTTAGATAGAGATTATCAACAAGGCTTGCTATTGCATCTTCATCCAAATTAGCAATTACTCTATCAACATATTTTTTGATGTCTGACTCGACAATATTATCAAGTTTTATCATATAGGCAATCTGCTTACTCAAAGAGTCTTTCTTTGCTGCTACCGACTTATCCATATATTGTTGACGGATATAATCTATTGCTTGTTGATTGTTTCGACGAATAGGGACATAGTCATCTCCTGATTCAACAACATCTATAGTTACACCAGACGGACGTGTAATAGTGAAATCCACAGAAGCATCTTTCGATGACAAATCAAAACCTTTTGTCAACATCGACTTTTCAAGTGGAATCCATTCGTCATCAGAAAAGATGGATGCAACAGTCTTCGTGAAGAAGATAGGGAGATTCATTCCTGCGGCAACCTCTTTGTAATTTTCATTGATTGGATAGTACATCTCTTTTGGTGTTATTGCCGCGAGCGGATCGAGTTCTCCACTCTTGGTCTGTTTTTCAATTTGTTTGTTATACTCTTCACTCATCTGTTCAGCTTGCTGTTGCAAGTTCTGAATATCTTCACTTTGAGAAGAACTCTGCAATTGCTCCTTAATGGCAGATGACTCTTCCTCCGTCAAGTCGATACCATTATCCTTATCTTCTTCTCCTGCGTTCTGTTGGGGAGTATCGAAGAACCCAGGAATCGTTATTGGGGCTTTTTGCGAATCAACCGGAGTTGCTTCTCTGAAATCTTTTTTACTGAATCCCGCTTTTTGCAAAGACAATATGATCTTCTCTACCGTATCACGGAAATCATTACTACTGGTGAAAACATAAGAAAGATTCAGCAAGGGATTTTGATGCTGAATGGTATAAGGTTGGCGAAGAATACGCCCCAGAATTTGTTCGACATCAACTCGACTATTTTTATTGGCCAACGTCGCTAATATGTAAGCAAAAGGACAGTCCCAGCCTTCTTTCAATGCATTCACTGTGATAATGTATCGTACCTCACAGCTACGACTCATCAATTCAAACCCTTTCAGTTCATCCTTATTGGCCGTCTTTATCTTTATCTGACTTTCTGGAATTCCAAAGTTAATGAGATTCGTTTTGATTTTGTCAAACGTAATGTTGTCATCATCTGTTTTTGGTTGAGCCTGAAATAAAACTATTGGACGAATGTATCGTCCCCCTTGCTTCTCCATTTCAATGGCATGCTGCTCCAAACTGTTTCTCATACGGATGGCATTCACCAACACGTCTTTTGGTGCGTTTCGGTTCTCCACAACGACAGGCAGTTTCACCATATTCTCCCGTTTCAGTTGCATGGCATCCACGAAAGAGATGATATTGCTGTTGTCACGTGGTGTGGCAGTCAGTTCCAAAATGAAACGAGGATTGAGGTTGTTCAGTAATTCCACCCTCAAATCGGCTTTGAAGTTATGACTCTCATCCACGATTACCAATGGATTCTGCTGGGCAATCACCTGTATCAGAGCCGTTGGGTCTGCACCATCTATCAGTTGCTCGGGGTGAGTGTAATAATGAGTGTGCTCAATGAAGTTTCCGTTCTCGCGGAAAGCACGTGGTTTCTGTTGTTCCACGCCTTTGTCCTTCTTAACACGAATGGTTTCTATAAACGACTGAGCACTCAATACGAAGATAGTCAGATTGTCGTGCATCTGCACGGGGCTGATACCCTGTCCCATCAGTGCCGCTTCCTTATCAACCACCACGACACGGTGCGAAAACAGTGCGTCAATCGTCTGCCTGTATGGATGAGAAACATCTTGTAACTTTTCTAAAGTCTGTTTCAGGATTGTATCGCTGGGCACAAACCACGCCACGACTTGATTAGGTGCTCCTGTCTGCAATTTGTCCATAATGCGCTTTATCGCATTACAGGCAATGAAAGTCTTTCCACCAGCCGTAGGCACTTTCAACGTAACACGCGGCACACCATTCACACTGTTGATATAAGGATGCAGATAGTTGTTGGTCAGACTATTCAACGATACACCCTTGTCTGCCCAGTATTGGGAATAGGCAACCGCGAGACTTTTACTGTTGTTCAAAGTCTCAATATATAGCTCCAAGTCTCGGAGTGTCTGGTGTTGATATTCTTTTAACTGCATACCTTAAAACCTGTTTATGTCGCGTGGAATCTTCTTGAATGTAATGTTCATTTGTGCCAACTGCTCTTTGCTGATGGCACATACATCAGCATAAATCACATAATGATCTGCTTTTCGAGGCACTATCTTAAGCGTGTCATGCGACAATGTTGTTATCTCTTCTGGCTCATAATAGAAGAAATACCCAGTTCCATCAAGATAGTCCAAAAGATAAGGGCTTTCTGAATCCTGCTTGCGAGTCAAATGATCATGGGTCTCTGTGTAATAGATGTATTCGCGCATTTTTCCCACACCAACGCGTTCATTTAAGCTTCCATCTGGCAGGAATAAGGGCTCACCAAGTTCGTAAAAGTCGAAGGCTCCGCCTAAACCCTCTACGGCTTTCTTGACTTCCCCATAGCCATTAATTACTCTGCGAACCCTCTCAGCGGTTATGCTTTCCGCATAGTCCATCAGTTCAACAAGAATATACTTCCTGTTACCGCCATCCTCCTTGTTCTTTTTCATAACAGCATGAGCCGTGGTGCCACTACCTGCAAAAGAATCCAATATAATACTATCTTTGTTGGATGCAAGTTGAAGCAAATGCTCAATCAACTGATAAGGTTTGGGGGTGGCAAAAGGAATTTGTTCAGAAAAAATTTCCTTCAAATTATTCTTTGCTATCTCATTGGTTGCAACATCATCTGCAAAAAGGATTGTTTCAGGTGTCAAACCTCGATCCTTTTCGTATAGGTATGTTTTCTTGCGTGGCACATTATTTCCATGTTCTCCAAACCATATTCGCCCATCTGCAATCATTTGATTCATAACTTCTTCTGTATACAACCAACATCTCCCGTTTGGTAAAGAATGTTTCTTGCCATTGGGAGCTGTCAATACATAAAATTGGCTTGATGTAGCATGACCTGCTTGTGCTGTTGCAGGGTCAGATTTCCATAATCCCCTTGGATCATTATCTGGGTTTTGATATCGATTCAAAGCATCTTTCGACATAGGTAAGATGTTTAGACAACGTTCTGTATTTCGTATATCTAAACAGTAACATAAAATGTAATCGTGTCGGCATGATACGACTTTCCTGTTTTCACGATTCTTTCTTTTTTCCCAAATAAAGGTAGTGATGAAGTTGTTGATTCCAAATATTTCATCACAAATACTTTTCAAATTAGCGAATTCATTGTCATCTATACTTATAAATAACACACCTGTCTTTGAAAGCAATTGTCTCAACAATCGTAATCTTGGATACATCATGCACAGCCATTTGTCATGCCTGCTAAGGTCTTCACCCTCAGCTCCCACTACTTCGCCAAGCCATTTACGAATATGTGAATCGTTTACATTATCATTATATACCCAACCTTCTTCTCCTGTATTATATGGAGGATCAATATAGACACAATCAATCTTGCCCTCATACTCTGGCAACAACGCTTTTAGTGCTTCAAGATTATCACCATGAATAATCTTGTTGCCACTATGAGTTTCCGAAGTATCGGCAGGATTATCCCCCCGATATCCATATTTGTGTTCTAATACACGGAATGGCACCTCCGTATGATGGTTGACAACTTTATCTTTTCCTATCCAATGTAATGTAGGCATATTTTATTGATTATTGAAATAGAGTGTTTTCGACTTCCTTTGTTTTTGTTTTATCTTCTTCAATAACACCTTGTTCATTTTCCTCATTTCTTGGGGGAAACAACTTTGATGTAAAAGCTTCGTTCCTTCTTTCGGCTCTCTTCAATATCTCAGAATATGAAATCACCTCCATATACAGACTTCCATCTTGCCCTCCCGTTGAATCATTTTCATAAACGACCCGCTTAGACGGGAGATACATAAAGTTAAATTTAGGATCATATTTGAAGTCTCCATCCGCTGCACGAATATCACGCGGCTCTAAAGCCTCACCTATAAGGTACCCATAGAAAGTGTCAATAGTAAACGAGTCAGACGTAAAATTTCTAAGTAAATAGGCATACTTCTTTATTTGGTCCAGGTGCAAAGCTAAATTGACCTCAGGAGTTTTCAATTCTACTATTATACATTTTCGCTCAGAAGGGAACAGTAAAATATCTGGTCTCTTAATTCGCCTGTTTTCGCCCAAAGATGATAAATAACGTTCTTCTTCCTCTGTCACTTCATCCCTAAATAACTTTCCGCCATCAATTTCTATTTGATTAAGAGGCCGGTCTGAAACCCCTTTGAAGTACAAATAATCTTCATTCAACATCCACAAATCACTATTTCCCACATTGTCAGAATGTTGAGTAAACAGCAGGTTGTGAAGTAGTTTCTCGTCAATATTCCTAGCCCCTTCTATGTTTTGAGAATAGGTTTCTCTATCAAGGATCTTAGCCATTAAATCAAGAACGAGCCTGCGATGGGTAACATAACGTGATAATGATTCTTTGTCTTGTATTGGAATCGCTGCAGTCATTTTAGCAACAAGCCCTTGCATGTCCACCCGATAAGTTGGAGAACAAGTGTCCAATGTATTTAATTCTTCTAACATCAAATGATATGCAGCATCACGTTCTGCAATCAATTTGGCATCATACGCATATGCCTTTTTTAATATTTCCTCAACGCTATCATTTACGTCCGCTTCTTCCAAAGCTTCATCTGATAGCATATATGTCTGCTTTAGTGTGGCTAATTGTGCTGCATGTATTTCTTTTTGTTCACCAATCTCTGCATACATTTCCCCTGCTTTATTGCTGACCTTTTCCTGTAAATCGTCTAATACGATTTGTGGCTCAATCATTCCATATTGTTTAGCCCTCTTTTTGAATTCTGTTTTATTTAAAATCTCCAAGGTATCGCGACTGTCTCCTACGCGATTATCAAAATACTGACTGGATAACAAAAACAGGAAGAACGAAGAGCCTATCTGCATATCCGCTGGCAAGCAGTCCAGTTTTACTTTAACTGATTCGACCACTTCTCCCTTACAAGTGACTTTTATCGAATTTTTCTTTAATTGTCCTTGTGACAGTTTATAAGACTTGATTTTCACTTCAATATTATCATCTGAAACTTCTATCCGTTTCATATCCGATGATATTTTGCTTATTGGCACATTGATAGTCTCATCTTCGTGTGATACTTCGGGGACATCTTCTGTTTTTATGTCTCGTGTAGCTATTATATTTGAACCATGGTAGTAGTTTATAATTATTTGAGGCAAATTATTTCTGTTGACACAAAAATACAGAATATAATGATCTAACAATGCATTTTTTATGTCTTGAATCTCCAAATCATTAAAAAACTTCTTGTCGGTTTTTATTCTCAAATCATCAAGAGACAATGTTGTTTTTATTTCTGCTCCGTCGCCAGAATCTCCTTCTTCATCAAGACGAAGAATAGAATTGTGCTGCAAAAAAGATTCTGCCTTAGATAAAACAAATTTGCGGTATTTGCATAGATTGTTCTGTTTATATACACTTTCATACGTTGCCGTGGTAAAGGAATGTATTAATTGTATACGCCCAGAACCTCTGTTGTCATATCCTTTCGTATCATCTTTAAAAACTTTGAGACGGTCAAAATTATCATTGTCGAACCCAATTCCATTATCTGTAATGGAAAGACGTGTAAGGCCATCATTCTCGTTTTCAATAGTTTGATTGAAATAGAAATCCAAATGAATGTATGGAGAAAACTCTTCACCTTGTTTTTTTCGCATATCAATAGCCTCAAGGCTGTTAGTAAAAGCCTCAAACAATGGCTGCATTAAATTCGTGGCTTTCGGAAATCCTTTTAGTAGTCCTCGCCAACTAAGTCCTTCACTAGATATATATGACATAATTAATTCTTATAAACAACTTTATTTTATCTTTCCATATGATTCACAACAAATCATTGGGATTAATACCTCGTTCTATGAGCATTTTGCGCACAGCTGTGTTATTGTCGATTTGCTCTTTAGTTATAGATGCTTTGCCTTGGAGATTTTTGGATTGAATATTAACAATGGTCATTTCATCTGCAAGTTCCTTGGCCATGTTATCAATATCCGATTCCATTTTCTGTTCTTTGCCAAAGTCCACTTCCAGCAGGTCTTTAATGTCAACTTGGAGTAGTCGGGCAATCTCTACAAATTGCGCCATAGAGGGCTGAATCTTGTTGGTTTTCCAGCGGGAAACGGTCATGTCGGTAACGCCCATTTGTTCTGCAAGCCATCGGTTAGTAATCTGCTTGTCGGCCAACACCACTCTGATTCTGTTTTGACAATCTTTCTTCGTCATCTATCTTGGTTTTAGTTATTACATGTGCAAAGATAAACATAATTTGTTAAACCACCTAACTTAATGTTGAATAATATCTCGTTTTAGCACTTTTTGTGTTTCTGCCTTCTTGTTTTGCATCCGACCCAACCAAATTACACAGTGCCTTTTCGCGTTTAGTCCCCCCTTGCTATATATGTGCAACATGGACTAAACTTATTTCTCTTTCGCCAGAATAATAGCGATTGCTGGCGAAAGGAAAATACATCTTCTCTTTTCCCCAGTAAATGAGCCATCGCTAAAGGTTGAGTGCTGGCAGGCTGTTGATGGCATCCTCTTTCAACTTATCAACGGCACGGGTGTACTTTTCGGTGTGCTTCAAACCGCTATGACCAAGGAGGCTGGCAACAGTCTTGATATTGGCACCGTTGTTGAGTATGTTCACAGCAAAGGAGTGGCGAGCCAGGTGCCAACTAATATGCTTGTCAATGCCGGCACGTTTTACCCACCGCTTGACAGACTTACAGCAGCTTTCGTATGATGGGAGGTTGAAAACGAGGGATTCCTTTGTCTCGCCTTCCTTTGGTCTACCGACCAGATGGATGAGTCCGTCATTGAGGGGAATGGTGACCCAACTACGGGCGGAGTGTCCTTTAGTCTTGTCCTGCTCAAAGCGCAGGAGTTTGTTGGCATAGTCAATGTTTGAGTAGCGCAGGTCTTTGACATCGCAGAAACGCATACCTGTGTAGAGACAGAAGATGAAGGCATTGCGGACGTTTTCTTTCTCAAACCGATAGTGGGTATCTATGAGTTTTTGAATCTCCTCTTGCGATAGCACATCTTTCTTCAGCACCTGGTCATCAACGACGCAGACAACTCCTTTACATGGATCTTTCGCCATGATGCCCTGGTCAACGGCAGAGCGTACCACCTTCTTGAATCGCTGCAAGATGCTCTTGGCCCCTTCGCCCACGCTACGAGTCTGAAGGTATTCGGCAAACTTCACCATCATTTCATGAGTAATGGCATCGGGCCGGATGAAGTCTTTCAACAGAGGATGATACTCTGCAAGGAAATCCTTGAAACGATTGAGGGCAATCTGAATCATGCGGATGTCCTTCTTGGTGTAGCTACTAATGTACGACTGGTAGTAGTCGAGGAAGTTGATGCCTTTTTCTTTCTTTAGTCGGTAGCCCTCGCGGTTGTCCAAGAAGTCTTGTTCACGCTCGAAACGAATCTTCTTGGCTAGTTCCAGCATCTCTTTGTTTTGCTGTCTCTGGATGGGTGTACGGGGTGATGCCAAAAGATACAGTGACAGACTTTCTTTCTTGCGAATGGACGTGCCGTTGTCCCGATTATACCCCATCTGATACTCCAAATATAGGCTATATTCGGTGTCATTCTTCACCAATTTCTTCAATAATCGCGGATTTCCTGCTTCCAGGAGGTTTTTTGTTCTTGCCTCTTGATTCTGCCATAACTCGTTTATTTGCTGATGTTTTCTTTTCGTCTGCAAAGGTACAAAAAGTTTTAATTCTGGGGTGTTAAAAAGGTGTTAATTCTAACAAAACAAGGGCAAAAATGGGATATTTTGTCAAAAAACAGAAAAATTGTAAAACATCATAAATTACTGTATATCAATGATTTTTTACCGCTTTTCTTTCCTTTGTTTGAGGCGGTTATGTTCCGGCTCTGGGTACGAGTTCAACTCAAGAGAAGTCGCCAAATCCTTATGAATAGAGGGTTTGGCGATTCTTTTCTTTTCAAAAACTTCCTCGCGATTTCTTGATGTCTGCGATGTTTCGGGCAGGCTTTCTGTGCTTTTGCCATGTGTTTTGAGTTGTAGAGTTTGTTTTTATGACGTGCGTATTGGCCGGGATGTTGCTGTTTTCCCTTGTCCTGATGGGCGGAAATGCTGTGCGAGGCGGGCGGGAAGCGGTTGGGTTCCGGGTGAGGATGGGCGTGTCTGCGGGTTGTACATCTTAGGTGTATGAGGCATATATGTATGGTGTATGTTTCATACATGTGCTTGGTATGGGGCGTACATGTGGTGTGTACGGGGCTGGCAGGGTGGCATTCATGCCGGCCTTCCGGGTCTTTCCTGTGGAGATGGGGCGTCGGCCTCGGGCTGTTTCGTGAGCGGTAGGGCGGTGGTTTTTGCCGATTTATTGTTAAAAACGCGGCCTTGTGGCGGGTCTTTGCTTTTTATTCATTAATTTTGCAGTTGTTTTTCAATCTCGGAAGGGCGATGAAGATATTTGGAATAGGGATGAATTATGCCGGGCACAATAAAGAGCTTGGATTTCCGTTATATAACCAAGAGCCGGTGGTTTTTATGAAGCCAGACTCGGCTTTGCTGAAAGACAGGAAGCCTTTCTTCGTGCCCGACGGCTTGGGACGTGTAGACTATGAGGCCGAACTGGTGGTGAGGATCAGCCGTCTGGGGAAGTCGATTCCCGAGCGTTTTGCCTCTCGCTACTATGATGCGTTGACTGTCGGCATCGATTTCACGGCCCGTGACCTGCAGCATCGGCTGCGCAGCGAGGGTCTTCCCTGGGAGATGAGCAAGGGTTTCGACGGCGCGGCAGCCGTTGGAGAGTGGGTTGGCGTCGGTGAATTGCCGGGCGTTGACGGGCTGAACTTCCGTCTGGATGTCAACGGAACGACTGTCCAGCAGGGCTGTTCTGCCGACATGCTCTTCGGCATCGATCGACTGATCAGCCTCTTGTCGGTGCACTTTACGCTGCGCCAGGGCGACCTTGTTTTCACAGGAACGCCTGCCGGCGTCGGACCAGTGCATATCGACGACCATCTGGAAGGATGGCTCGGCGAGCGTAAAGTTTTGGAATTTAACTGCAAATGAAGAGAATATTGGCGATAGCAGCGACGCTCTTGTGGGTGCTGACCATGGCAGGTCAGGCTGGCAGGTTTGTCAATCTTACGGCCGAAGAGGTGAAGATTGCCGACTCTGTGCTGCCCCGCGTGGCCTATTCGTTCGCCCTTCCCGAGGGCTATCAGGACTCAGTCTATACGGTCAGGCTGCTCTATCCCGACTTCATTGATGCCGACAGCGACCTTGAAGTGTCGCTCCCCGCGATGCCGATTGTTGAGCAAAGAGTGGTGGTAAGCAGGCGAAAGGGCTCGCTTGAGGCCTCGTTTTGCCCCTATGTCTGTCGTGACGGACGCTATCAGATACTGGTCAGTTTCATGCTGAAGGTAGAGAGTTCGCCCCTGCAGAAAGGCGTCCGGCGAGCCTCGAAAGTCGGTCCTGCAGCCCAGGCAGCAGAGCGCTATGCGGCCCATTCGGTGCTGGCCACGGGGAGATGGGCCAAGATACGGGTGCCATCGACAGGCGTCTATCAGCTTACCGAGAGCCTGATACGCCAGGCAGGGTTCAGCGATCCGGGCAAGGTCAAGGTCTATGGCTATGGAGGAGCGTTACAGGCGGAGGCCTTGTCGGGCGACAAACTGGCCGAGCTTGACGACCTGAAAGAGGTGCCTACATGCACCGTCAACGGGCGAAGGCTGTTCCATGCCGTCGGCACTGTTACGTGGACCGACTCTAAAGCCACACGTCGCACGCGCAATCCTTATTCAGATTACGGCTACTATTTCCTCACACAGAGCGATGAAGCACCGGCCACAGTCGACGAGGAAACATTCCTTTCGTCGTTCTATCCCTCACCAGACTACTATCATACGCTCTACGAAAAGGACGGCTATTCGTGGTATCATGGCGGACGAAACCTCTATGACTCAGAGCAAATCACCACGCAATCGCCCAAGCAGATTATCCTTACAAACACAGGAGGGTCGGAAAACGGACGCCTCTCGGTATGCCTTTCGTCCGGCAGTGCTGCACGGGCTCAGGTGCTTTTCAACGGAAAGGAACTCGGAACCATGGCGTTCTCGATACCCGACCAGTACACTATGGGCGACGAAGAGCGTGCCAACTACGACGTCAAAGGCCTGCATGCGCAAGACACCGTGAAGATAGTCTGCCTGCAAGGCGGTCCGTTGCGCCTCGACTACGTGTCGATGGCCTGGGAGAAAGCCACTCCGGCACCCGACCTTCAGTCGGCATCCTTCCCCACACCCGAATACGTTTACAACATCACCAATCAGGATCATCATGCAGACGGGCCGGCCGATATGGTCATCATTATTCCCACTTCACAGAAACTTCTCTCGCAGGCCGAACGCATAAAAAAGCTCCATGAAGACCGTGATTCGTTACGTGTGACCATCGTTCCAGCCGACGAACTCTACAACGAGTTTGCCAGTGGCACGCCAGATGCCAATGCCTATCGGCGCTACCTGAAGATGCTTTACGACCGCGCTGCTGACGAGTCAGACCTGCCACGCTATCTGTTGCTCTTCGGAGACGGCGTGTGGGACAACCGCATGCTTACGCCAGACTGTGCCAGTTTAGACCCAGATGACTATCTGTTATGTGTCGAAAGCGAGAATTCTCTGCACAAAGTCTACTGCTATGTCGATGACGGTTTCTTCGGACTTCTTGACGATGGTGAGGGAGCCGACCCGCAGTCGTCAGACAAACTCGACCTTGCCGTGGGGCGCTTCCCCGTGACGACACCCGACGAAGCCAAAGTGATGGTCGACAAAACCATTGCCTATGCCGAGAACAAAAATGCCGGAGCATGGCAAAATACCCTCGTGTTCATGGGCGATGACGGCGACTCCAACCGCCACATGCGCGACCTTAACGACGCAGCCGAAGACATTGCAAGCCGCTATCCGGGCTACCTTGTCAAGAAAATCATTTGGGATGCTTACACACGAGAGTCGACATCTACGGGATACAGATACCCTGAAGTGACCCGCCTCATCAAGCAATATCAGGCATCGGGAGCGCTCATCATGGACTATGCCGGCCACGGTTCTGAGCTGCAGATCTCACATGAGTCGGTGTTGAGAGCCAGCGATTTCGCAGCGTTCTCAAACACTAATCTCCCGCTATGGATCACAGCCTCGTGCGACATCATGCCCTTCGACGGGGTTGGAGAGACCATTGGCGAGATAGCTGTGCTCAACAAGAAAGGCGGAGCAGTGGCCTTCTTCGGCACCACGCGTACCGTATATGCCGACCGAAACAAGTCAATCAACATGGCATATCTGCGCCATGTGCTGAGCAAGCCTGGCGGAAACCCCGTAACAATAGGCGAAGCGCAGCGCTTGGCCAAGAACGAACTCATCGAGACTGGTACCGATCGTACCACCAATAAGCTGCAATATTCGCTCCTCGGAGACCCCGCTTTAGCCCTTAATATGCCAACGATGCAGGTCATTGTCGACTCGATCAACGGGCTGCCTACGACTTCTTTAGCCTCGATGAAAGCGGGAGGTGTGGTGAAGGTTGACGGCCATATAGAGTCATCAGAAGGCTTTACGGGCGTCATATCTGCCACAGTTCGCGACAGCAAAGAGCAGATAATATGCAAGTTAAACGATACCAGAGAGGCCGACAATCCTTTCACTTATTACGATCGTACCAACACGCTGTTCCAGGGAACCGACAGTGTTGTCAACGGGAAATTCTCGTTTCGCTTTGCCGTTCCGAAAGACATCAACTACACTGACGAGACGGGTCTGATGAACCTTCATGCCGTAAGCAGCGATCATCAGCTGCTGGCGCACGGCCAGTCTGAAGCATTTCGTGTGGGCGGAAGCGACCTTCAAGGGTCAGATGAGATGGGTCCGAACATCTATTGTTACCTCAACTCGCCCTCGTTTGTCAATGGAGGTCGTGTGAATGCCACCCCGTACTTCGTGGCACAGCTGTCCGATCAGGACGGCATCAATGCTGCTGGAAGCGGTATAGGGCATGACATGCAGCTGACAATCGATGGAGATGTGTCGCGCACTTACGTGCTAAACGACAATTTTAGCTTTGACTTTGGCACCTACACCAGCGGTTCTACTCACTATAGTATACCAGAGTTGGAAGACGGAATCCACAGACTTCAGTTCCGCGCCTGGGACGTATTGAACAATTCATCGACAGCAGAGCTCGACTTTGTTGTGGCCCGTCATGCCGAGCCTAACATCTATAGCATCGGTTGTACACAAAATCCGGCCTCGTCGCAGACTACCTTTATCATGAACCATGACCGTACAGGCAGCAGTCTTGACGTAGAAGTTGAGGTGTTGGACGTCAGCGGTCGTCTCTTGTGGAGGCACGAAGAAAGCGGAGTTAGCGCAGACAGTGCCTACACAGTCGACTGGGATCTGTGCGTAGACGGTGGCCGTCGTCTGCAGACAGGAGTATATCTCTACCGCGTCCGCATCGAGTGTGATGGGTCATCTCATTTGTCGAAAGCCAAGAAACTCATCGTGCTTTAACGGGTGACGGCTGAAAAAAAAGAATGATAAAAGTTGCATAAGCCATAATAAATTTGCTCAAAAGGCGTTATATAAGAGCATCTTAAAGAAAAAGTAAGGAAATGAATCATCGAAATACAGACATCCTTCGCAATGTGTCAACGCGGTTTTTCTTGCTGTCCGTGCTGTCCGTGCTGCCTTTAGTGGCTATGGCTCAAGACAAGCGCGACATGTTTAACCCGGTGCATACGGCGTTGGTTTCGCAGACGATTGCTCCCGATGCTCGTGCAGGAGGCATGGGAGACGTGGGCGCTGCGACCGATCCTGATGTAGTATCTCAATACTGGAACCCGGCAAAATATCCCTTCACTATCTCGCGTGCAGGTGTGGCTTTAAACTATACTCCATGGCTTCGCCAGCTGGTGAACGACATGGATCTGGCCTATCTTTGCGGCTACTATCGCATTGGAGACTACTCTGCCATCTCGGGATCGCTCAACTATTTCTCGCTTGGCGAGGTGTATACAAGTGAAGATGCGGGTGCATACACCATCCATCCCTACGAGATGTCTGTCGACGTTACCTACTCTATCATGCTGTCAGAGCATTTCTCTCTGGCTGCCGGAGTGCGCTATTTGTTCTCAGACATGTCGTATTCTACCGACGAAGAGATGCCCACTGCAGGTGCTTTTGCAGCCGACTTGGGCATGTATTACCAGAACTTTGTCAACCTCGGCGACCGTGAATGCCAGCTTGGACTCGGCCTGAACATGTCGAACATCGGCTCGAAGATCAACTTCAGCGGTACCGATGACAGCGAATTCATACCGACAAACCTCCGCTTGGGAGCATCGCTTATGGTGCCGGTTGACGAGTATAACCGGTTCACGATTGCAGCCGATGCCAACAAGCTGATGGTGCCAACCTACCCGTCAAAGGCACAATACGAGTCTGATCCGAAGAGTGCTGACTACCTCGACTATGAGGACTACGTGCGCAAGAAGTACTACGACCAGTCGAGCATCGGCGGAATGTTCAAGAGCTTCAGCGACGCTCCCAACGGTTTCAGCGAAGAGTTGGAGGAGATACAGTGGAGCGTTGGTGCCGAGTATGTGTACCATGACCAGTTCAGTATACGAGCAGGCTACCATCACGAAGCCCAGAACAAGGGTAACAGAAAGTACTTTACCGTAGGAGCAGGCTTCAAGATGAGCGTCTTTTCGCTGGATGCTGGCTACGTGATCTCTACGGCACAGAGCAATCCTCTCGACCAGACGATGCGCTTCACCCTGACCTTCGACATGGACGGCATCAAGGATTTGTTCAAGTAAAACGGCTGAAAGTCATGGATATACGTGTGGGAATGGGATATGACGTCCACCAGATCGTCGAGGGAAGGCCACTCTGGCTGGGTGGCATCTCTATCGATTTCGGCGGAAAAGGACTGCTCGGTCACAGCGACGCCGACGTGCTGATACACGCAATATGCGATGCCTTGCTGGGCGCAGCCAACATGAGAGACATCGGCTATCACTTCCCCGACACGGCTGAAGAGACCCGAGGCATCGACAGCAAGGACATCCTGGCCCAGACCATAGCGCTCATCTCCGGCAAAGGATACAAAGTGGTCAACGTCGACGCCACCGTCTGCGCACAGCATCCCAAGCTCAATCCTCACATACCAGCCATGCAGAAATGCCTGGCAGAGGTGATGGATGTCGCCCCCGAAGACATCTCCATCAAGGCCACAACCACCGAACGTTTAGGCTTCGTAGGTCGCGAAGAAGGCATGTCGGCCTACGCAGTCTGCCTGATAAAGCGTTGAGAAACGCGTAAATTGCTTTTTCAGTTTTTTATTTTTAAATTAAACATTTAGTTAGTTTAATTTGACGGGCACCGCGATGTCGTGAGACAATGCGGTGCTTTTCTTTTGCGTCTGTGCGCCAGACGGCGTTCCATTCCCCTGTCTTTCCTGCAGCCTTCCCGGGCGCTTTCCCGACAACTCTGCCTCGCGACCGGCAGCTGTCGCCGGCATACATCCCCTGTGTATGGTTCATACACGTGGCATGTACGGAGCATACATCTGAGGAATATGCTTCATACATGTGTCTGGTATGGAGCGTACCCGTGGGATGTACAGGCTGGTATGGCAAGGCCTCGTCGAGTCGCTTCTTCTTTTTTCTGCGGAAAAAAGTTTTGGATATGAAAAGAAATTGCTACCTTTGTCAGCGGAATGTGCAGTGCTAAAGGCTGTGCAAACCGTTATTTTCGCGGGTTAAACAATAACATGGCGTTTGCTGTTTGTTCAATACGTTCCTGAAACTTGCCGGTAGATCGAACGATACTTGACGGGATGAACAAGTGAATGTCTGCGGTAGCGTGGGCATGTTGCTTATCTGTTGAGTATAGGTTTCCGGCAAGTACCTTGGAACGTGGATAAGAAATGTTGTCCACGCTTTTGAGGTATCTGCCGGTTTCTTCTTTTTGAATAGGCGCACATGCATTAAGACAGACAATGCAATGTCAGACTTTCTAAGGCGACTGTTCCGTGGCTTTGCGGAGCGGTCAAAAAGGGTTTTGGAGCAGGTCTCCATTCCTTTTGTCAGCCATCTGCCTTTCATCGCGGCCTATTTGTGCCTGATGGGACTGGTGGAGGTGCTGCAGTGTATTCACGGACGCATGGTGACTTACGATGCCTCTGTGACGGTGCTTGACTACGTAGAGCAGATTCTCCTTTGGTTTCTCTTGTCCTATCTGCTGGCTACGCTCTTCTCTCTGAAGCATTTCCGATGGACAAGGTGGGTGGTATGCCCGACGGTTGTAGTCCTGGTTGTTGTGCAAAGCTTCCTGCTTTCCAACTTCGGGACGCGCATCACGCCGACCATCCTGACCATGATTGCCGAGACCAACGACCGTGAAGCCAGCGACTTCTTCCGTGTCTACCTGCTCAGCAAGCCCAGCATCGCACTCTATGCAAGGGCGGCTGTCTTTGCCTTGGCCTTCGCGTTGCTTTCATATTTCTATCAGAAGGCACGCCGGCGATGGCAGGTTGACCGCAGCTGGCTGGTGGGAATGGCGTTGCTTCCGGTGCTGGCCGGTGGTCTTCACGGCCTGCGTTTCTACCGGTCGCTCCTCACAGAGGGCTCGGCCGACGCCGTAAGAATCAAACTGGGTCATGAAGGTCCGCAAGACGCGATCACCTTCTTCCTGAAGTCTCTGTCGCTGATGAACCGCACAAGTGAGGAGATGCACTTAGCCGTCGAGGCCTCTTTGGACGTAACTGTTCCCCAGGTTTCTCGAGCCGACTCGGTGACAATCGTGCTGGTGGTCGGCGAGTCTTACATCAAACACCATGCTGAAATCTACGGATATCCCCTCGCAACCACCCCTCACATGGCCGGTGAACGTCAGCGGGGCAACCTTTTTGTCTATAGCGATGTGGTGACGCCATACAACTCAACAAGCCGGGTTATCAAAAATCTGTTGTCGTGTAACAGCATCGGCAACGGGGAGAACTGGTATGAGTATCCGTTCCTTCCCACGCTTTTCCGGCAGGCAGGCTATAGGGTCGTGCTGTGGGACAACCAGCGGAATTTCGCACCCAACGAGGCTTATTCGTTCACGCTGAACAGCTTTCTCTACGACAAGGAGCTCTCGGAAAGGTCGTATTCGCTGACCAACACCGAGAGTTTCGAGTTCGACGGTCCGTTCATCGACCTGTATAGACAGCAAGAAACATCGGCAAACGAGGCGCGCAATCTGGTGATATTCCATCTGCAGGGACAGCATGTCGACGCGTCTTCGCACTTCCCTCACACGCCCGAATACGAGCATTTCACGGCTGACAGCATACGCAGGCCGGACGCCTGGCTGACCAAAGAGCACCGGAAGCATATCGCAGACTATGACAATGCGACGCGATACAACGACGATGTGCTCTACAGCATCATGAACCTGTTTCGCGATACGCCCTGTGTGTTGGTATATCTCTCCGACCATGGCGACGAGGTTTACGACTACAGGGAGCAGTTCGGACGCGAACACAATCCGCACATCACCTGCGAAGTGGCCCGGTATGAGTTCGAGATTCCTTTCGTCGTGTGGTGTTCCGACGCCTATATGAGTCGCTATCCGGCCATGACAGAGAAGATAAAGCAGGCTGCAGACCGCCCGCTGATGAGCGACAACCTCTGCCAGATGCTGCTCTTTCTCGGCGGTATCGAGGCTGACTGCTATCGGGAAGACCGCAATGTGCTCAGTTCGTCCTACGTCTGCCCGCCCCGCATCATTCACGATTGTGTGGATTATGACAAGCTGATGAGCGAGTGAAGGGACTGCCCTTTCACCCTCAGTTTTCGTCGCTCTGCCTCGCGAAGCTCCTCATTCTTTTCGAGAAAGCTTAGGTTTTAGCCCGAGAAGTCATAGCTTTATGGGTGAGAAAGGATAGGGTTATTGCCCAGAACCCATAGACTTCTCGCCCTGAAAGCTTAGCTTTCTCGGCGACAATGCTTGCCGATGGTGTGCAGGGAGCTGTGGAAAATGTCTCGGAAGCCTTTGGATACAGGGGTTTCCGGAGCTTTTTTGTTCGGGATTTTCTGCCGTTCTTGCAGGGTCTTTGGCGGTCAGTACAGCAACAGAAGGCCGGCAAAGGCCGAGAAGGCAATCATGGTGATGGGGTGTACTTTCACGTATTTTGTGCCGACAAAGGTGGCTATGAACAGGAAGACGCTGACGAAGAACTGCCACGAGTCTTCCGACGGCGTAGAGAAGTTCTCGCGGTTCATGAGCAGGAGGGTGGCTGCCGCGAGCAATCCTACTACGGCCGGACGCAGGCCTGTGAAGATGTTCTCGACGGCAGAGGTGTGCATATACTTCATGAACATGCGGCTGATAAGTATCATTAGCACCACTGAAGGCAGCACAAGGGCAAAGGTTGCTACCGTCGATCCTAAGACGGCAAGGGCGTCACCATAGCCTGCATTGTGGACAGCGGCATACCCGCAGTAGGTGGCTGAGTTGATTCCTATGGGTCCAGGGGTCATTTGTGAGATGGCAACGATATTGGTAAATTCGGCAGAAGACAGCCATGTGTGGTGCACGACGGTCTCGGTTTGGATCAGCGACAGCATGCCATATCCGCCTCCAAAGCCAAAGAGGCCGATGACGAAGAACGTGCAGAAGAGTTGCAGGAATATCATTCTTTCACCTCGCTTTCCAATAATGTACCGTACAAATAGCCTCCGATGCCGGCTGCAAGGATGATGAAAATGGGGTTGACTCCTAAGAGCCAAATGAGTAAAGCCGAACAGACGGGAATCCAACAGTTGGCGAAATTGATCTTCGCACTGCGGGCAAGATTGAACGTAGGCACGGCAATCAGGGCCACGACTGCCGGTCGGATACCGCGAAACATGGCAGCAATCCAGGGCACGTCCATGAACCTATGGAAGAACATGGCTATGAGAAGTATGATGAGAAACGAGGGCAAAGCCGTGCCCAAGGCTGACCATACTGCCCCGCTTGTCTTGCGAAGCTTGTAGCCAATGAACACGCTGATGTTGATGGCAAACACCCCCGGACAGCTTTGGGCGATGGCTATCAGGTCGAGAAACTCTTCCCGGCTGATCCATTTGTGACGGTCAACCACCTCGGCTTCGATGATGGGTATCATGGCGTAGCCTCCCCCTAATGTGAAAGCTCCGATCCTAAAGAAGGTGACGAACAACTGTCTTGTCATTTTGCTTATTAGCCTTTCTTCCTGTCAATTCGTTGATTTCCCGACCAGTCTCACGGCCTGTCAGCCGGGCTTTCGCCCCGTCGGCAGGCCGGGATGCTAACCCTTCAGCTGCTTTTCCACCCATCGTCTGGCGTTGACAAAGGCCTCCATCCAGGGAGTTACCTCGTCCATGCGCCTGTCTTGCGGATACCATGCACACTGCCATGGGAATATAGCCCGCTCGAGATGGGGCATCATGGCCAGGTGACGTCCGTCCTTTGAGCAGATGCCGGCTACGTTGTAATCCGAGCCATTGGGGTTTGCGGGATAGTCAGCATAGTTGTATTTGGCGATGATGTGGTAGCGGTCTTCGGCTTCAGGCAGCGAGAACTTGCCCTCTCCATGGGCTACCCACAGGCCAAGTTTGCACCCTCCAAGACTTGAGAACATCACGCTCTCGTTCTGAGGAATCAGCAAAGAGATGTACTCGCTTTCAAACTTATGGGAATCGTTGTGCAGCATTCTTGCCTTCAACGGGCTGCCTTCGTCCGACGATTGGCCGACAAGGCCGAGCTCAACCATCAGCTGGCAACCGTTGCAGATGCCCAAAGAAAGAGTGTCTTCACGGGCATAGAAGCGGTCAAGGGCTTCCTTTGCCTTCGGGTTATACAAGAAAGAACCGGCCCAACCCTTAGCAGAACCGAGCACGTCGCTATTGGAAAATCCCCCGCAAAAGACAATCATGTTCACCTCTTCAAGCGTCTCTCGTCCCGAGATAAGGTCAGTCATCGTGACGTCTTTCACATCGAAACCCGCCAAGAACAGCGAGTAAGCCATCTCACGTTCGCCGTTAGTTCCCTTCTCTCTGATGATGGCTGCCTTCGGCCTTTCTATGCCTTCTGCATGACGAGGGCTAAGTCCGTATTGCGATAACGTGCCTTGGAAGCCTCGCGGAAGCTTGATTTCAATGGGCTGGTGCTTGTAGTTCTCGAAGCGTTCCTTGGCCTTTCCGTTGAAGCTTTGCTTGGTGTCAAGCTCATAAGAGGTCTCATACCACACGTCACGAAGCGAGTCAATATCAAGAGATTCCTGCCAGTTGTCCAGCTTGAGGGTCAGCAAACGTTCGCTGGTTGTGTAGCCGATCTTGGCGAAACCGACGCCACAATCCTCCAAGAACTCATACATTTCTTTCTGATGTCTGTCGCTCACCTGGATGACAACTCCCGGGTTTTCAGCAAAGAGTGCTTTGACAACGTCGCCGTCTGAGCAAATGTTGTGCAGGTTGACGTGCATGCCTCCGCGGTTGTTTGCAAAGGTCATTTCGAGTAAAGTGGTGACAAGTCCGCCGGCAGAGATGTCGTGTCCGGCCATGATCCATCCCTGTTCAATCATATATTGCACGGCATTGAAGCAGTCAGAGAAGTACTCTGCATTGCATATTGTCGGCACATCACTGCCTACTTTCCCGAGACTTTGTGCGAAGGCTGAGCCCCCAAGTCGCTGTTCACAGAAAGAGAAGTCGATATGATAGATCGAGGCATGACTGTCATTTACGACCACAGGCGAGACTACTTTCCTGACGTCTGTCACCTCGCTTCCTGCGCTAACGATGACAGTTCCCGGCGAGATGATCTTCTCTCCGCTGGGATATTGCTGGGTCATTGACAAGGAGTCTTTTCCTGTAGGCACGTTGATCTGCAGCTGACAACAGAAGTCTGACAGGGCTTTTACGGCGCTATACAGTCGTGCATCCTCTCCTTTCTGCGACCGACAGGGCCACATCCAGTTGGCCGAAAGCGACACTCCTGACAGATTTCCGGCAAGAGGTACCCACACAATGTTGGTCAAAGCCTCGGCGACTGACAAGACTGAACCTGCTTCTGGGGAAGCCAGACCGGCCTGAGGGGCATGTCCTATGGCCGTTGCTATGCCTTTTTGTCCGCGATAGTCGAGTGCTACGACGCCGCAATCCGACAGTGGCAACTGTATTTCTCCTTGGCATTGCTGGCGTGCTATCTTGCCTGTGACCGAACGGTCTACCTTGTTTGTGAGCCAGTCTTTGCAGGCAACAGCCTCGAGACGCAGCACTTTTTCGAGGTAGTGGGTGATGGTTTCCTGGCTGTTGGCATAGCTTACGGGTTCATAATGGTGCTCTACGGTCTCGTCGCGCATGACGGTTTTTGGTGAGTGTCCGAACATTTGTGCCACATCAAGGTCGAAAGGTCTCACTCCGTTAGCTTGTCTAAATGAGAAATGTGCGTCGCCAGTTGTCTCGCCGACTACGTAGAGAGGTGCCCGTTCTCGCTCAGCTATCTTGCGCACGTCGTCGATGTGTCTCTCGTCGATGAGCAAGCCCATACGCTCTTGACTCTCGTTGGCAATGATTTCTTTTGCCGACAAAGTTTTGTCGCCGATGGGCAGTTTTGCCATATCTATCTCTCCTCCGCACTCCTCAACCAGTTCGGATAAGCAGTTCAAATGGCCTGCTGACCCGTGGTCATGGATGGAAACAACGGGGTTTTCCTTGCTTTCCACGAGTGCTCTTACAAGGTTGTAGGCGCGCTTCTGCATCTCGGGATTGGCACGTTGGATGGCGTTCAGCTCGATGCCGTTGGAGTATCTGCCCGTGTCGACCGACGATACTGATCCGCCACCGAGTCCGATGCGGTAGTTGTCTCCGCCGACTACGACGATCTTGTTGCCTTTCTGCGGTTCTTTTTTCAGGCAGTCGCGCTTCTTTCCGTAGCCCACTCCGCCTGCGAGCATGATGACTTTGTCGTAGGAGTAGGTAGGCTCGCCGGTCTGATTCTTTCCGGATGGCTCGTTGAGGGTGGCGTCTTCTTGTGGTTTTTCCTGATGTTCGAACGTGAGCACCGACCCGCAGATGAGCGGTTGTCCGAACTTGTTTCCGAAGTCGGAGGCACCGTTTGAGGCCTTGATGAGTATCTGTTCGGGTGTCTGATAGAGCCAAGGACGCTGAGAAGAGCGTGGGGCGGTCATGTAAACGGCCGTTCCTGCGATGGGCCATGAGCCCGTTCCTCCTCCCATTCTGTCACGAATCTCGCCGCCAGTTCCCGTGGCTGCACCATTGAAAGGCTCAACTGTCGTGGGGAAATTGTGGGTCTCGGCCTTCAGCGATATGACGCTTTCAATGTCGTCTACCTCGAAGAAGTCGGGCTTGGTCTGGTCTTTTGGTGCGAACTGTTCTACCACAGGTCCTTGTGAGAAGGCCACATTGTCTTTGTAGGCCGAGAGGATGCTGTTCGGGTTTTCTTGTGTTGTCCGCTTGATCATCTGGAAAAGGCTGGACTCTTTCACCTCCCCGTCGATGATGAATGTTCCTCCGAATATCTTATGCCGGCAGTGTTCGGAGTTGATTTGTGCGAACCCGAACACCTCAGAGTCGGTCAAAGGTCGTCCGTTTTGCTCTTCGATGGTGTGCAGATAGGCCATCTCTTCGGGCGACAGTGCCAGTCCTTCCTGCTCGTTATACTGCTCAAGGTTGTCTACATATCTGATGGGTTCGGGCTCGTGGTTGACGGTGAAGATGTCTTGGTTGAGCCCCTCGTAGCGCCGTTGCAGCATGGGGTCGTAGTCAGCCTCCTTGCCGATGGGGAAGAATTCCTCAATACGAGCGATGCCGTTGAGGCACATGTTTTGTGTTATCTCAACGGCATTCGTCGACCAAGGGGTAATCATTTCGCGGCGCGGGCCTACGAAAAGCCCCTCCAGAGCCTCGTCCTTGAGGCACTCTGCCCCGCCGTAAAGCCATTCGAGCCGGGCCGTTTCGTCGGCTGTAGGCTGATGGTCAAACTCCGTTGCAATCACACTCTTGCTGGGTGTTCTGAAGAAAAGTATCATGCTGTTCTTTTTATAGATGATATGATGTGTAGCTGAATTCTTGTGCAAAGGTACGAATAAGCGAGCACAATGCAAAACAAAACGAATACTTGTTTTCGTTTTTTTTGCAATTGTCGAGCGCAAGTACCTTCTTCAAAGGTACGCATAAGCGGGCCTGACGCAAAACAAAACGAATACTTGTTTTCGTTTTTTTTTGCAATGACTGAGCACGTTTCTTCTTTTAAGTCTTGCCGTTCTTTGTGAGCGGAAATGTTAAAAAACGATGAAAAAGGCGGACAAACACCGGCCGTATTGTTCTTAAACGCGACATGTAGCCTGCTTTTTCCCGAAATAGGAACTGGAAAGTCTTGAAAATTATAACCACGTGAATATCATTAATTTGCAGTCTTTTTGACGCACGATAGAGACCTTTCTTTGCTCGAGGCGTCCGGCTTGTGCGCAAGAAAACTGCCCTTTCTCAGTGAGAAGTCTATGGGTTCTTGCCGAGAAACAGGCCGGTTCTCGCTCAGAACCCTTTGCTCTGCGGGCGAGAAAGGACAGCTTTCTGCTCTTGACAGCCGGCCGTTCAAGCAGTCAAGTGTCCGTTTCCCCAGATTAAGAGGTCGTTTTTCCGCCCGATTTGTCACAGGTTTCGCCCCGCGAAGTGTTAAAATCAGGCAAATAACTTGACACTTCCTGTGCCCTGTTTCCTTGTC
This sequence comes from Prevotella sp., assembly GCA_017469955.1. GTDB lineage: Bacteria > Bacteroidota > Bacteroidia > Bacteroidales > Bacteroidaceae > Prevotella. The sequence continues at coordinate 243,380 of JAFUFJ010000005.1, read as the reverse complement.
TCCGGCCTCGTTGGAAGCCCCGGTTTCGTGGCGCGACCGGTAGCCCTTCGCTCCCTTTCTGCATGCCCGGTGCAGGGCTTTCCGCCTTGAAGCCTGCGCGAACAGAGCGCCTGAAAACAGACGAAGCGACATGTTAAAGGCCGTTTTTTTTGCCCTTCTGAGGTTAAATTTCGCTAAACACAGCTGACAAATCGCGTTTTTCAGCGTCATATCAATAACTTTGCACTTCCAATGGCACCTCGATTCAGGGGTGCGACAGTAATAACCCTTCAAGCGAATAAGGTATGAACAGGAACATTTTAGCAACGACCATGGTGGGCACTCTCGTGCTTTTGTCGAGTTGTGCCAGCAAGAAGCAGCTGCAAAACTGCATCTTCGAGAATAAGGAACTGACGGGAACCGTGATGTCAACCAAAGAACAGTTGGCCACAGCCCAGGCCCGTGTGGCGAGCCTGGAGGAGCAGTTAGCCCAGCAACGCGAACTGAACACCCAGCAAAAGGAATACATTGACCAGCAGAAGAAGGACTATGCCTTGCTGCAAAACTCGCTCGACAAGAGCCTGAACAACGCTTCACAAAACAATGTTTCGATAGAGAAGCTGGTCGACCAGATCAACGCTTCCAACCAGTATATACGACACTTGGTCGACGTAAAGACCAAGAGTGACTCGCTGAACCTCGTGCTTCAGAACAATCTTACGCGCTCACTCTCGAAGGAAGAGCTCAAGGAAGTCGACGTGCAGGTGCTGAAAGGTGTGGTATATATCTCGCTGGCCGACAACATGTTGTACAGGAGTGGCTCGTATGAGATCAACGACCGTGCCCAGGAAACGCTCTCGAAGATTGCAAAGATCATCACGGACTACAAGGACTATGACGTGCTCATCGAGGGTAATACCGACGATGTGCCCATCTCTCGCGAGAACATTCGCAACAACTGGGACCTCTCTTGCCTGCGTGCATCGAGCGTTGTGCAGGAGTTGCAGACAAGGTATGGCGTCGATCCGAAGCGCCTTACTGCCGGTGGACGCGGAGAGTACAACCCCATTGCCGACAACTCTACAGCCGTCGGCAAGCAGCGCAACCGCCGTACTCAGATCATCATCACGCCGAAACTCGACGAGTTCATGGACCTCATCGAGCAGGCTCCCGAGGATGCAGAGAAGTAGAAACAGGCATGAAGGGACAGCCTTCGCAACGAAGAAAGCTCCGGAAAACGCGATGTTTCCGGAGCTTTCTTTTTATGTGCCGGCAGTCTTCCTGGAGGCTTTTGTCCGTGTTTTTCCTGTGTATGGCCAGCCAGCCGGCCGGCTTCCTTCGTCAGAGCAGCTCGGGAAGCTGGTAGAGGCGCATGCCGTTGCTGCCCTTGATGAGGATGGTGCGGCTGCTTACAGGGTGTCGCCGCAGCTCTTCGCCCACCTCTTCGGTGGTGGAGAAGCGCCTGAGGTCGGTCGAGACTTTCATGAATTCATGGCCCACGAGCCACACTTCGCCCAGCTCTTCGCGGTGGGAGGCAATGAAGTCTGCCACGCTTTGGTGCTCTTCCTCGCTCGCTTTTCCCAGTTCTCGCATGTCGCCAAGGATAGCCATCTTGCCGGGAGCGCTTATCATGGCGAAGCTCTTCAGGGCGGTGAGCATCGAGGTTGGGTTGGCGTTGTAGGCGTCGACGATGAGCTGGTTGCGCGAGGTGGCGGTGAGTTGCGAGCGGTTGTTCTTCGGGATGTAGGCCGCAAGTGCCTCACTGACGGTCTGGGCGTCAATGCAAAAATGCCGTCCTACGGCAATGGCGGCGAGCATGTTGGTGATGTTGTAGGCGCCCACGAGGTGGGTTTCTACGGCAAAAGTCTTTCCATCCAAGGTCTCGTCGGTCCACTCGAAGCAGAGGAACGGCGAGCAACTCACCACGCGTCCGCGGATGTTGCAGCCCTCGCCGGTGCCATATCCGACGGTGTTGGCGATGCCTCGCTGGCGAGCCATCTCACAGAGATCGGCGTTGTCGCGGTCGATGAAGACGAGCCCTTGGCAGGAAGCAAGGTAGTCGTAGAGCTCGCCCTTGGTCTTCTTCACGCCCTCAAACGAGCCGAACCCTTCGAGATGGGCCCGTCCGACGTTGGTGATGAGCCCGCAAGTGGGCTCGGCAGTCTCGACGAGCGTTTTGATGTCTCCCGGATGGCTGGCTCCCATCTCGACGACAGCCATCTCGTGTTCGGGCGAGAGTCGGAAGAGAGTCTTGGGTACACCGACGTCGTTGTTGAAGTTGCCCTCGGTGAAAAGCACGTTGAACCGTCGGCTCAGCACGGCTGCAATGAGCTCCTTCGTGGTGGTCTTGCCGTTGGTTCCCGTGATGGCAATGACGGGAACAGGGTGGCGACGGCGGTGTTCGCGGGCCAGCAGCTTGAAGGTCTTCAGGCAGTCGTCGGCGAGAATATAGCGTGAGTCGCCCTTGACGACGGCCTCGGAGCTGTCGACGATGGCATAGGAGCAGCCCTTCTCAAGGGCTGAACGGGCAAAGAGGTTGCCGTCAAACGAAGCCCCCTTCAGTGCCAGAAAGATGCTTCCCGGCCTGCAGTCACGGCTGTCGGTCGTGATCATGGGATGCGCTTCGTAGAGCTTATACAGTTGTTGAATGTCCATATCAGATGGCTTGTCGCGTGCAAAAGTAAGAAGATTTTCCGAGAACGGCAAGCCTTCACCCGCGGAATTGTGGCCGGCGCCGGCAAAAAGCCTGCCGGCATCCGCGATGAAGGGAGCCGTTTCGGGTTTGTACACCTGCCATGTATGCTCCATACATCTTAGGAATATCATCCATACATGTGCCAGGTATGAACCATACCAACGGCATGTCTCGGCCGGTATGCATCCGCACTTCGGGCAGAACCGCCAGACCTGCAGCCGACTGTCGGCCTGCTTTTTCGGATGAGAGAAGGTTTTTTTGAGGAAAAATGTTGCCGTTTCAAGGGAAAATCACTATATTTGCACCAATTAAAAAGCAAGTGAAGAACGGCCGATGGACAAGGCAGAACTGTCGATAAACGTGCGCGGGCGACTGATAAGCCTCAGCCGGCCCGTCGTGATGGGCATCCTCAATGCCACGCCCGACTCGTTCTTCTCGGGCAGCAGGGTGCAGACTGAGCGCGAGATTGCCGACCGGGCCAACCAGATAGTGGCAGAAGGAGCGGCCATGATCGACGTGGGAGCCTTCTCGACAAGGCCCGGAGCTCAGGAGGTTTCGGAAGAAGAGGAGGCCAGAAGGCTGCGTCAGGCGCTGCACATCGTGCGCCGCGAACAGCCTGAAGCAGTGGTCTCGGTCGACACCTACCGGCCCCGAATAGCCCGGCAATGCATAGAAGAGTGGGGCGCAGACATCATCAACGACGTCTCGGAAGGAGGCCTTACAGGCATCGTCGACACACCCATCCATGAGGAAGAACGCATGTTTGACGTGGTGGCAAGCCTGAAAGCACCCTACATTCTGATGTCAGTCCAGCCCACCACATCCCTCATGCTCGAACGCTTCAGCCGCGAAGTAGCCGAGCTTCAGGCACTGGGAGCAACCGACATCGTGCTCGATCCGGGCTTCGGATTCGGCAAAACAGTCAGACAGAACTTTGAGGTGATGGCCTCGCTGAACGCTCTTCATGCCCTCAGACTGCCCCTGCTCGTGGGAGTTTCGCGCAAGAGCATGATATGGAAGACGCTCAACGCCACCCCCGAAGAGGCCCTCAACGGCACAACAGTGCTCAACACAATGGCCATCATGGCCGGAACTCACATCCTGAGAGTGCACGACGTAAGGCAGGCAGTCGAAGCCATCACCCTCGTCAGCCGAACCCTTCACCCAGAAAACCCTTAGAAAAGAACCTGAACAACAGCATGCTGCCATTCGAAATAGGAATCAAAGACATCATAGACATCGTGCTCGTGGCACTGATGCTCTACTACATTTACCGCCTGATGAAGGAGAGCCGCTCGCTCAATGTCTTCATCGGCATCATGGTGTTCGTACTCATCTGGCTCTTCGTCAGTCAGGTAATGGAGATGCGACTCTTGGGAAGCATCATGGACAAACTGGTCAGCGTGGGAGTGATAGGACTGATAATACTCTTTCAAGAAGAGATCAGAAAGTTCCTGTATTCACTCGGTGCTCACCAACGTGTGCGTGCCTTGACACGCTTCTTCACCCCCAGTCACAAGACGCCGGAGGAAGACAAATCGACCATTATGCCCATCGTCATGGCCTGCATGAGCATGGGAAAATCAAAAACAGGAGCACTCATCGTCATCGAACGGGCTATCGTTCTCGACGACATCGTCGACACTGGCGAGCCTGTCGACGCAAAAATCTCGCAGAGACTCATCGAAAATGTGTTCTTCAAAAACTCACCATTACACGATGGAGCCATGATCATCTCGAAGAAACGCATCAAGGCTGCAGGCTGCATTCTGCCCGTAAGCCACAACTATGACATACCGAAAGAGCTCGGCTTACGCCACAGAGCTGCCATGGGAATCTCACAAAGCAGCGACGCACTGGCCATCGTCGTCAGCGAAGAAACTGGCCGAATCAGCGTAGCACTCAAAGGAGAATTCCGGTTGAGGCTGTCTGCTGAGGAGCTCGAAAGCGTGCTCGCAAGGGAAATGAACTGAGAAAACTTTAAAAATAATACCAAACATCTAAATTTTATTACTATGAGGAAGTATCTACTTACCGTAATGATCACATTGGCATTCATAGCCAATGCCAAGGCACAGACTTATCAAAACGTACTTGATACAGTCTATGCACGCAACGTATGTATTGAAGACATGGTCAACAACTATGTCAGCAATACCGACCGACCCGAATATGACAAAAAGGGAAACCTCGTCAAGCCGGAGACCGGATCAAACAGTTGGATCCGATATCTATCAACATGGCCCACCGGAACACGAAAACTTGCCTACTACGTCCATATGCCGGCTGGTCACGCAAGGGCAGACATGCTCATCACAACCCGCGCCAACCAAACCCCGACAGTGCACGTAAACTTCATCGATCCCGTGACAAATGACACCCTCTACAAGGACGATATTCTCATACCAGAACCGGGAAAGAAACAAACAGTCGAATGCCTTCCCGACATCAATATTGAGAAAGACGGGTGGTACAGACTGGACTTTTACTGCGAGAATGGTAACGATTATCTCGGACGATTCGACTACATCACCTTCCAAAGAGAATCGAAAGACGCCATCTGCACTCCACGAATCTACAGCGCATTGGCAACCTATCTGAACAGCTGGCGTACCTCAAATACCGCAGCACCCGCAGGAGCATCCTACGATTGCGTATACCTTGAGGTCCAGGCTCCTGAGGATGAAGAGAGTATTAACTCATATATCTCCACCATGAACCTACTCGGAGGATACCTTGGAATACAGTCATGCTTGAACGGAGACCTAACCCCTCGCAACTATTTCAAGGACTATTGGCACAACGTTATCTTCTCAATGTGGGACAACGGCGATACAGATAAGACCCCATATCTGCCCGAATATCTTCGATCAGGGGGCTTTGACAAGCACGAAATGGTTAAGTTCAACCGCTTTGGAAACGAGGGAACTGGCATACAAGCCATGAAAGGTAACGGTGATTGGTGGCAGCCTGGTAAGTGGGTTCAGATGCTTTTCACCTGCAGACCAGAGGACATTACCGTCACACTTCAGGACCAAGCTGGCAATGATTCCATAACACTTCTCTACAACAACACTATCGTTTCTTTGTGGTATAAGATGAGTGATGAGACAGAGTGGACTTATCATGCTACCTTAAGAAAGAGTGGAATGGGCAACTATGTTGATACATGGGGTGCCTTTCTTGAGAACTGGTCACCCACAGCTGGACAGTTCAAGCGCACGGCTTTGTTCCGCAATTGCTACCTGCATTCAATCGCTTCAGGCAAGTGGTACAACTGTAACACGACGACAACGGGTTTCTATTACGACAGGAACCGTTTGCGTGCTGACCTTCGTGACCGCCGACTTGACATGGAATTCGGCGTGAAAGACGACAACAAGACTGTCTATATGTCGGCAGGAGGCTTCTTTACGATGCACAATGGTGTCAACAAAACAATCTCTGTTCCGTTAGCAACGAGCGATGAATGTGTCGATACTATCGACCTGAATGTGATGCGTCGCAGGGTTGACCAGGCGATTGTTCACTATGAGGATTCTGTGATGATCAAGCGTGTTACGGACGCAATTCGGAGCATTGACAAGATGAAAGAGATTGCGAAGGAGGTCGTTGATGGAGTAGATAAGTTCAATGGCTACCGCAAAGCTGATGCGCAAGCGCTGATTGATGCTTATGATGATGGCAACTGTACCAGCATTTCCGTGCTGAGAAATGCCTTGAGAAACCTTGCCGGCAGTGCCGAACCTCTGAAATACAGCTCAGTGTTGAGGAAGGAAAACATCGGTACGTTCCGTGCATATCAGCTCTATCAGGCGACGGGAGAGGGTGTTGTTGCCGGCACGACAGTTGACGGAGTAAACACGCTTCGGGCTGTCAACTCGGAGAACAAGAATGCCGTTGAGGCTGCGAAGGAGTTTGTTCCTGTGTATGATCCGATGGCCAACTGGGTGGTTCTTCGCTTTGAAGAGGATGATACTTACTATCTTTATAACATTGGTCTGGGTAAGTATCTCGACATGAGTCAGGCCACTTTGCTTGGCAACAAGCCTGTTGCGGTGGAGATTTCCAAGGCGACTCGCGGGTTCAGCATTAAGCAAGGTTCGTGGTATCTGTCAGTGACGCCCACCTCTTCGGCAGCAACTATTACCCGCGCACGTAGTGCAGGTCTGAGTTCTTACTTTGAGTTGCGCGACAATATTACCGAGCAGCCTTCTGACGAATACATCTACAACCTGATCGACCAGACCAAGATGTACAACGACTTGATGGCTGAGCTTTCGGATGTTTCCGACATTCTCAGCTTGCCAGAGGGCGTGGTTGGCAGTCTTGCTGATGCTGCAGACCGCGCAAAACTGGAGCAAGCCTACAACGGAGGCGACCTGAATGCCGGCGAGGCTGCTGCCGTTATCGAGATGCTTAAGCAGATGAAGCGCATCGAATTTGCGCCTGAGAAGGTTGTCTATCGTGTGCGTTCTGCCAGTTCAGGCAATAAGTCAAAGCCCTATATGACCATGAATGATGACCTTACTCTCTCGATCACTTCTGCCGACAATGGCAATGCAAGCCAGCTGTGGCGCTTTGTGAGAAGCGGCGAAGGCTATCTGATCTACAGTCAGGGCAAGGGTCTTGGCGAGATTGCCTTGTCAAATTCGAAGCGCGTAACTGCCACCGACGAGCCCGTCGTGGCCTACCTGACCGACCTTGGAAACGCCCACTTCACCATCACGGGTGCAGCCAACTCGGCCTACAGCATCGGCACTTCGTCGACGAATCTGTCGACAGCCAGCTCGAGAAACGAGCGTGCCCAGTGGTTTCTTGAGCCTGTTGCTACCTATGAAGTGACGAGCAATGCCGGCGGTTTCGCTTCGTTGTGCGTGGACTTCGACGTCATATTGCCCGACGATGTGACAGCCTACGTCGCCACTTCGGTGACGGCCGACGGTGTGTTGAAGCTCGAGCAACTTGAATCTAACCAACTGGAGACCGGCAAGCCCGTGCTGCTTTTCGGTGCTCCCAATAGTGTTTTTGCCCTGAATGCAGCAGCTCCGTTCCTGACAAGCATGATGGAGATGAGCATGCTTCGTGGCACATTACTGTCTGAAACGGTCGAGCAAGGCTCCGTCTATACGCTGGCTGCCGAGGGTTCGGAAGCCTTCATGCAGCCCCTGGCCCAGTCGGTTCTCCCGGCCAACGAGGTCTATGTTCCGGTTGATGACGTACCGGTCGGCCTCGCAAAGCTGACGTTTGACTTCGACCCCACTGGCATATTCTCGCTGCCTGCACAGGCTTCTTCGGCGAAGACCTACGACGTGCAAGGCCGTCAGGTAGGCGAGTTGACGAAGGGAATCCTCATTCGCGACGGCAAGAAACACGTCAACCGATAGTATAAAGCAGAAGGCACGCCGGCGTGAAGCGTGCCTTCTTCAGTTCTGCAAGGTGTCCGTTCCTGTTGAGAAAGCTTAGCTTTCTGCCTGAGAACGGGCACCTTTCTTGTGCATAACCCATAGCTTTCTCGGGCGTACACCTTAGATGTATGGTCTGTACATGGCAGATGTATCCGGCATACACCTTAGATGTATGGCCATGATGCAGGGGCAACGGCCGAAAGAGGAGGACCGGAATAGTGGGGAAAAGGCAGGGAAAGAGGTGGTGAGAGAGGGCGTAACGTGCCGGCTTGCGGTCCCGTTTCGGCCCTCAGGGGGCAGAGGAGAGGCTGTGGAGGCTTGGGCCTATCGGTGGCGTTTCAGCCCCATCAGGGTCTTGACCCGGGCGAAGGCAGCCTGTCTTATGTGCTTCAGCCGGCCATATCGGAGGTTGAGCCAGAGCTCTTCCATCGAGTAGGCAGCCTTGGTCAGGGGGTGGTTCCAGCCCAGAACCTTGTACCTTCGCTCCTTGTAGGCCGTGTCTTCAGCCACATATCCGGGGTGCTTCAGGGGCAGCTGCAGTTCGTATCGCGGCATGGTGAAGATGCTCCGCAGGCGTCGCGGCATCGTCTTGAGGTCGGCAGAGAAGTGGGTTGCGGGTCCAGAAAGACCAACGTTGTTGACCAGATTCTTCGTGGGCATGATGCAGAGTCCGTTGTTGAGCAGCATGTCAGCCCAGTAGATGCTCTCGAAATAGGGCTTCCCGCTCAGGCTGTGCTGTCGGAACATCTCGAGCATGTCGCTGCGGCATCCGCGCTGGCGGGCTAAGCCTTTCAGCAGGCCAAGGGCATGCTTGTCGGCCATAAACCCGTAGCTGGGATCCCATCGTTCGGCCACTCTTCGCCAAGAAGCCCAGCCCCATATGCTCATGAACGACGTGAAGAAATAGTCGGCAGGCTGGTCTTTCGTCACGCCGTCGGTGTTGAATCCCGCCACCATCGTGACGCGTTCGTCGTGTTCATAGCGGTCGAGCATCTCCTTGCAGAACACGAAGAACGACTGCGAAGGCACCACATCGTCTTCAATCACGATCACCTTGTCGGCCATAGAGAAGGCCCATCGGTGGGCGATGAAGCCCGAAGGGTCGCAGCCGAGGTTGCGCTCCTGATACAGACGGCTCACCTCGCAGGGCCAGTCTACTGCCTCGACAATCGCTCTGCAGGCCTCGATGGCAGGCAGGTCGGTCTCGCTCCTGGGGCCGTCCTGATAGAGAAACAGTCGCGAAGGGCGTGCCTTCCTCACTTCGTCGAACACTTGTCTGAGGGTTTCGGGTCGGTTGAAGAAAACGATCAACACCGACACTTCAAGGGTTGAAGTCTGGCTCATGTCGTCAGGATTTGTCGTTGAACTTGATGGTAGAGAGATGAAGACTGACGGTCTTCGGGTCGGGCAGCTTCATGTAGTCGCCGTAGATGTGGCGCAGATGACTGTCGGCCATGCCCGGCACGGGGAAGCTCCGCCCCTCAAACTCGTGCTCGGAAAGGGGGAAAATCTCCTCCTTGTAGCGCGGGTTGTGAAACGGAATACCCAGACCGCTCGTAATGACGCGGGCGTGAGTCCATCGGTTGATGAGCCTCAAAAGCGGGTAGATCAGACCTTCGTTCACCTTATATAATATACGCACGCGCGAGAGTTGTCCGCGTTTCCACCACTTATAGGCGTGGCCAAAGGTATGCTCTGACAGCAGGTGAACCCACTTTCTTTGCGCTTCAAGGGGGAAGATGTCGATGTAGATGCCTCGCTCCTTAAAGGCTGAATCATAATGATTCTCCTCCTCGATGAACGACCGTTTGTCGCGTATTTTGGCATAGAAAAAGCAGTAGTTGGGGTCGGTTGCGTGGGTCTGCAGGGCGAGCCAATCGGGAAGTTCCTGCTCCAGGAGAGGCAGCAGGCGCAGGTAGTCGGCCCTCATCATTTCGATGTCAAGGTCGTCATCCCAAGGAATGAACCCGCCATGGCGCAGGGCTCCGATGAGCGTACCAGAGCTGAGCCAGTAGCGAATGTCGTGCCTGCGGCACACTTTGTCGACCTCAGTGAGGATGTCGAGCATGCGAAGCTGGTGGTGGCGGTGGCATATCAGCCCCTCGCCCCATGCGTAGATGCGGTCGATAGTGGGGCATGCTACCCCGTGTTCGTGAGCCAGCCGGCGGATAGTGGCCAGTCCGTAGGGGATGTCTTCAGTGAAATAGCGGCTGTCAAGGTCAGGCATCCATCCGCCAGTCGTGGCTTTCATGGGCGCCTCTATGCCCTTGAATGCCTCAATGGAGCGCAGCTTTTCGGCCAGAGAGGGGGCGTCAGTGCTCTCGTAATAGGTCAGAACGTCGGGAACACTCTTCTCATTGACGCCCAGACAGCGCAGCAGACACTGCAGCTCACCATCCATTTCAATGTAGGTCTGGGCAGCCTTGACACCCCATTCTTCATAGAAAAGAGCACGGCGAGGATATACGATTCCCGGCGTCCAACATGACCAAAGTTCATATAAGCGGGCAGGATGCAGCAGCGGATTGCTATTGGAAAGGCTGGCTTCAAAGTAGCTTTCAAGCAGTCTTACGGGCGTGTTGAACAGCTGGCTCAGCGTCTCCTTAAGGGCATTTTTGTCGTCAGTCTGCTCGATGGCCACGGCAAGTTCCGGCTTGTAGCCTAAGAGTCGTGCACGATGTCCGTAGTCGGTCGTGCGGGCAATGAACGGCACTCGCTGGAATCCGAACAAGGGTTGCGCAGGAGAGAGCAGCCGCTTCGCCTCGAAAAAGAAACCGGTGTTGCTCACGATGGAGCCCACTGGCGTGCCGGGACGCAGGTGATCCTTGATCTGACTGAGCACGGGAGCAATCGACATTCCCGGCAGACACAGCAGTACAAGGTCGGCATTGCCGACGACTTCCCTCGGGTCAGATGTCACACAATGCAGGTCTGCATTCAGCTCATTGCCTTCGGGTGTGTTGATGATGAGCGTCTTTCCCCACCGTTCAGGACGCCGTGTCAGCACGTCGACGGTGGCTTTTCCACGGGTGGAGAGATAGCCTGCACTGACATGTCCCAGATGTCCGCCTCCGCAAATACAGATGTTCATAGGCTTGAAAGAATGGCTTTGTCGGATTGAAATGGCTCGCATTACGCCCTGTCAAGGTCGCGAAGTGCGCTGAAGAGCTGGTCGTTGTCGGCCTCGTTGCGTACAGATATGCGTATGAAGTTGCGCCCTGCAAGGCCAGTTTTGCTGTCGCAGTCCTTGACAATGATATTGTAGTCGGCCAGCAGACGGAGCGTAAGTTCGCCGGAAGTGTAGAACTTCGTCACCTCGCAGCAGAAGAAGTTGGCCTGCGAAGGCAGCACTCTCAGGAAGGATATCTGCTGGAGCAGGCCGAGAAAGCGCTTCCTTTCAGCCACGAACCGATGGCAGGCCTTCACATAATCCTTCTGATATTTGCCGAAAATCTGCATGTAGTATTCGGCGAAGGAATTGATGTTCCAGATGCTTACGTCAGCCTTCACGCGGTCAACGAGCGCCTTGTTGGCCGAGGCAAGTATGCCAAGTCGCAGACCAGGCACACCATACGACTTCGAAATGCTCTTGATGACGACCATGTTGGGATGGCTTTCAAGTATGTCATCGGTAAGAAGCGTGTTGTGAAGGAAGCCCTCGCTGAAGTCGACAAACGACTCATCTACCACGAAAGTGATGCCTTTCTCCTCGCACCATGTGGCCAATCTCAGCACGTTTTCTCGAGGAATATAGTTGCCAGAGGGATTGTCTGGATTGATGAGAAGTAAGTGTTTAACGGGTCTTTCCTTATAATACTCCATCAGATCGTCGGCCGTATAGCTCAGGTTTTCTGTCGAAGGAACGAAAGCAACGATGTCTTCCTTCGCATAACGGTTGGGGTATTCCTCGAAGGTTGGATAGACAATACCAGTTTTTCCCTCGGTAAAACTCATCATGCTTTTTATGAGTTCTGCCGCACCATTGCCGACAACGACGTGCTCTTTCCTGATGCCGAAGTACTTTCCGGCAAGCAAAGCATTGACATACATGCCGGAAGGATACTCCGTAAGCAGCACGTCGAAGCTGGCCTTCAGTTCCTCTTTAAGCTGGGAAGGAGGGAAATAGGGGTTGACAAGGTAGCAATAGTCGAGCATCTTCGGAAACCTCCAATGACCTCCATAGCGGTAGTTGAAGCGATGAATCATCTCGTCTTCGCCTGCGAAAAGTGTCTCTGCTATGTCAAGATCCTGCACATCATCGATCTCATACCACTTCTCATTACCTATTGGAAGGGCCTTCAATTCGCTTTGATCGAGCAGGGTGATGACGCGCAACACTTGCTCATAATACTCGTTGTTGCCAAGAGCCTGGCAGTAAGCGTTGAGGAAAGGTATGTATTTCTGGCAGATGAATTCGCGTGAGAACTTATAGATGTTGACGGTTTTGTAGTATTTTCCGACGTCAGAATAGCTGAAAGCTTGCTTGGGAACGAAGTTGATGATGTCCATGTCCTGGTTGATTCTGACCATGGTTCCGTCCATCCAAGGTTCATATTTGGCCACAAGGGCGAGGTTGGGGTAGGGGTTTTCGAGGATCATCTGTGGCAGTTTTTCGCTGAAGATGAGGTCGCTCTCGATGAGAAGGGTGTCGTCTTCCTGCATCTTTTCTTTTGCAAGTGCGAGAGAATAGATGTTGTTCGTGCGGTCGTAGACGGGGTTTTCGATGTATTCGATGTTGAGTTCGGGGTATCTTTGGCCGATGTGTCGTCGTAGATTGTCGCCTTTGTAGCCCACGACGATGATGACTCTGCCGATGGAGAGCCTTGAAAGCTGGCCGAGCAGACGGTCGATGAGCCTGACTCCGTTTACGGGAACCATGCATTTGGTGTTGTCTTTTGTGTAATCACCCAGTCTTCGGCCCATGCCTGCGGCCAGAATTATTGCTTGCATATGTTTGTTGTTTGGTGGTTGTCGTTATGAGTTGCCGGGACGGCGGATGCCGTTTGGCGTGATGTTTTCTTCTTCGAGTGCCCGATGGCGGTCAAGCATCTTGACGAGTTTGTCGCTCTTTCCGCTGATGACTTTCCGACAGAACATCTTGCCGGAGCTGACGATTCTGGGGAAGTCTTCTTCAGAAAGTACCTTGATATCGGGATGATAGTCGATGTAAGTGAGCGGTGTGAGTGCTGCAAGACTCTCGTATTTCCCCTCGACAAGCATGCAGTCCTTTGCGAACGAAGAGTTGAAAGCCAGGGTGTGAATGAGGGTCTCTGAGGGTGTGAAGCTGTTCTTGAAATAGCGTCTGAGGGCAGGTATGTGGTCCCACTTTTCGAGCACATAACGGGCTAATTCGGGAGTGATGGCGTGCCAGTCGGAGCCTTTGTAGAGGGTGTAGTGGCGTCCGTCTGCGTCGAATTCGATCGGTTTCCTGATGCCCATCCATGCGATTGTCTTGCGAAGGGCTGCCCGAAGCTTGCTGCCTGCCGAGCCTTTCGCCCACGGATGGCTGGCGAAAGGGCGGTAGATGGTGTAGATTTCGGCGCTCTTTCCCTGTCCTTTCATGCAGATGGCCTGTAGGAATTGTCGTCCGCGATGTTGCTCAAGATGGTCAAGTATGCGCCGGTTGCTCCACACGGGATAGTCCATTCCGCTCATGGTGACGAAGTAGTCGAACGCTTCTTCGGCAGCAAGTGCGGCTCGGATGAGTTCCATTTGATACTCGACTTGCCTGATTGAACCCCATGCCACGTTGGCTCTCTTGGCGAGAAACCTCACCCGTGTGTCGCCCGCCAGTGCCTCTTCAAAGGGACGAATGTCAGACTTCTTGTCGACATGCACGAAGAATACCGACTCGCCTGGCAGCGAGTCGACGAGGCGTTTCAGGTGGGACGCGTCGGTGTAGGGCGACAGAAGGAAGGCCAGTTTCATGCGTTTATGGTCGTCTTAGGATGAATGTCATGCACTCGCGGAGTATCTTTGCTCCGGCGATTCGCATGACAACGTAGTATAGCAGTCCGGCAATTGCGATGCGCGAGAGGAGCAAAAGCCAGAGGCTTCCGATTGGTTTCGTGAGCAGAAAGGTGAGCATCATCACCCCGCTTGCCGCAAGAGCGAAGGGCAGAGTGTCCGTGATGAAGTGCAAGAACCGATAGCCTGTAAGCCTGCTTGTGAGGGCAAACCACACCATCAGCCACGCGATGTTAAGGGCTGTATAGGCCAGAACCATGGCGTGAATGCCCTGCTTTCTGACCATGACAAGCAGGGCTATCTGGGCTGCACAGAGGACGAGCGTGGCCCACATGTAGGTGCCCGAACGGCCTTTTGAGATGATGAGGTTCGACAGAAGGCTGCACAACGGCATCACGGCTCCGCTGAGACACAGCAGGCGAAGCAGCCCTACGCTGGGCAGCCACTTGGTGCCGATGGCCAGGACTATGAACTCTCGCGACACTAATGCCAGCCCGAAGAGCAGCGGAAAGGCGATGAAGGCCGTGAACCGCATCATCTTTCTCAGGGCATTGAGCTGTCGTTGGCCGTCGTCGTCGAGGCTGACTAACACGGGCTGAGCTACCTGATTGACCATGCCTTGCACGAGCGAGTAGGCCTTGAAGTCCCACTGATAGGCCTGGCTATAGTGGCCTGCGGGCCCCACTTTGTAGTATTTCACGGCCAGGATGTTGATGACATTGTTGTTGAGCTGGGTGGCAATGGCGGTGAGCATGATCTTGAATGAGAAGCGGAACATGCGCCAGGCTGGTTCAAAGTCGAGTTCAAAATGGGGGCGCCAGGGTGAGTAATGCCACACGAGAAGGGTGTTGACGAGCACGAAGACCAGCCCCTGCGTGGCCAGCGACCAGTAGCCGCATCCGCCGAAAGCCATGCCGGCGCCCACCGTGCTCGACACAAGTGTGGCCGTCATCGACGCCTTTGCCAGCTCTTTAGTCTTCAGCTGCTTGAAGAGCCAGGCCCCCTGTGAGGTGCTGAAGGCAGTGATCACTACGCTCAGAAAGGCATATCTGGCCAGCGGAACGATGGCCTCGTTGGCATAGTATCGGCCGATCAGCGGTGCGGAAACGAACAGGATGGCATAGAGAACGAGCCCCGCAATGAGGTTGAACCAGAACACTGCATTGTAGTCGCGGTCCTCGGGATGCTTCAGATTGGTCAGCGCTGTCTTGAATCCGCTGTCCTTTAGTTCAGTAGCTATCATAGTAAACACGCTCACAGCGGCCATCATACCATAGTCGGAAGTGTCAAGCAGGCGGGCCAGCAAGATGCCGAAAGCCACCCCGATAAGCTGCATAACCAGTGTGTTCATACCGCCCCAGAACAGTCCGCGGGCCGTCTTTTCCTTGAGTGATTCCATAAGCTTCTGAACCGGCAATGCCCACAACATCCCGGCAACGCGAAAGCACTCTCGTTGCAAGAAAGGCGGATTACCTATGGCAAAAATAAGCATTTTTCGGCAACTTCGCCACTTTTCGCCCCAAATATTATACCTTTTTAATAATACGCGCGCGCGTAAACCCGCCGAGAAAGCTATCCTTTCAGGGTGAGAAGTCTATGGATTCATGTCCAGAACCCATAGCTTTCTCGGCAAGAAAGCTATGACTTCTCAGGCATAAACCTAAGCTTTCTCGGCGAGCATCCTGACGCCCGGCAGGCAGAAAGACGCGCGTTAATAGTCTGTAAAAATGTTAAACTATTATAAAATACAACATCCCCGTCCCGCCAGAAGATTCTCTTTCAGAGAAAAAGCCTTACCTTTGCAGTCCGATTATTTCGGGGGAAGTCCTTAGAACCCCCAGCACAGCAGTGTTAATAGTGGTGTCTTTGGCCAGGCATCACGGTTAGTGAATCGGTTGTGCAACGCTTGACGTGACGTAGGCGGGAGACCCATGCTCGCTTGCCATGCCATGCATGCGGCCGTGCAGAAGTCCCGTCGCGGAACAGAGAGCGCAAGAAAGAAAATGTTTTTTAGTAGTTAATCAAAAAAAGAAATGGACACTTTAAGTTACAAAACTATTTCCCTGAACAAGGAAACAGTACAGAAAGAGTGGGTGGTAGTCGACGCAACCGACCAAGTAGTCGGCCGACTCGCCTCGAAGGTGGCAAAACTTCTCCGCGGAAAGTACAAGCCCGGCTTCACACCACACGTAGACTGCGGCGACAATGTCATCATTATCAATGCCGACAAAGTAGTATTCACAGGTAAGAAAGAGACCGACAAGGTCTACACCCGCTACACGGGTTACCCCGGCGGACAGCGCTTCTCTACCCCTGAAGAGCTCAGAAAGCTCCCCTATGGAACCGAGCGTATCCTGCGCCATGCAGTGAAAGGCATGCTGCCAAAAGGCATCCTTGGACGCCATATCCTGAAGAATCTGTACATATACCCAGGCACAGAGCACAAACACGAGGCTCAGAAGCCAAAGGCAATTGACATCAACCAGTATAAATAAAGATAAGCAAGATGGAACAAATTAATGCAGTTGGCCGTCGCAAGAGCTCAGTAGCTCGTGTCTACCTCACAAAAGGTACCGGCAAAATCACCATCAACAAGCGTGATCTCCAGACATACTTCCCATCAGCCATCCTGCAGTACGTGGTCAAACAGCCACTCGAACTGCTCGGCGTCACAGAACAGTATGACATCAAAGCCAACCTCTTCGGAGGCGGATTCACCGGTCAGAGCCAGGCACTTCGCCTCGCTATCGCACGCGCACTTGTCAAGGTGAACGAAGAAGACAAGAAGGCACTTCGCGCAGAAGGCTTCCTCACACGCGACGCACGCGTCGTAGAACGCAAAAAGCCAGGACAGCCCAAAGCACGTCGTCACTTCCAGTTCAGCAAGCGTTAACATACAACTGACCCGCACCGGCGCCAGGCAACACCTCCAACAGGCAGCCTGAACAGCCGACAAACGGGCCGGCAGCAACCCGCTGAACAAGTTTAGTATCTAAACCGAAGAGACTTGAACACGCCCGAAAGGCAACAATTACTCTCCGGCTGATTCTAAGAAGAATTAAAAAGAAAGTAAACAAACAATTAAAAAGAAACAAAAATGTCAAGAACAAATTTTGACCAATTACTGCAAGCAGGCTGCCACTTCGGCCACCTGAAACGCAAGTGGAACCCCGCCATGGCTCCCTACATCTTCATGGAACGCAACGGCATCCACATCATCGACCTTAACAAGACAGTCGCAAAAATCGACGAGGCTGCAGACGCACTCAAGCAAATCGCCAAGTCAGGAAAGAAAATCCTGTTCGTCGCTACTAAAAAACAAGCTAAGGACATCGTAGCCGAAAAGGCAACGAGCGTAAACATGCCCTACGTCATCGAGCGTTGGCCAGGCGGTATGCTCACCAACTTCCCGACCATCCGTAAGGCAGTCAAGAAAATGACGAACATCGATAAACTCATGGCCGACGGAACATTCTCAAACCTTTCAAAGCGCGAACTGCTCCAGATTACACGCCAACGCGCCAAACTTGAGAAAAACCTTGGCTCAATAGCCGACCTTACTCGTCTGCCAAGCGCTCTCTTTGTTGTCGACGTTCTCAAAGAAAACATCGCCATCAAGGAAGCCAATCGCCTGGGCATACCTGTCTTTGCAATGGTTGATACCAACAGCGACCCCAACGGAATCGACTTCGTCATCCCCGCAAACGACGACGCAAAAGACTCAATCGACGTCATCTTGACAGCATGCTGTCAGGCCATTGCCGAGGGACTTGAGGAGCGTAAAGCCGAAAAAGCCGATGAGAAAGCCGCCGCAGAACAGGCCGAAGAAGCTGCAGAAGCCAAACCAAAGCGCGCACGTAAAGCCCGCAAAGAAGTAGAGACTCCTGCCGCTGAAGAGCCGGCAGAAGCACCGGAAGAGCCCGCAGAGGAGGCAGCTGAGTAATTAATAACGATTCATTCCTAACAAGAAAAAGATTATGGCTATCACAATTGAAGATATCAAAAAGCTTCGTACCATGACAGGTGCGGGTCTTGCAGATGTGAAAAAAGCACTGACAGAAGCAGAAGGTGACTTCGATAAGGCAAAGGAACTGCTTCGCGAACGTGGCCTTGCTATCGCAGCAAAGCGCTCAGACCGCGAGACATCCAACGGCTGTGTGCTCGTAAAGTCTGAGAATGGCTTTGCAGCAACGATTGCCTTGAAGTGTGAAACCGACTTCGTTGCCAACGGCGCAGACTTCATTTCTCTGACACGTTCGATACTTGACGCGGCCGTTGCCAACAAGTGTCAAACCCTTGAAGAGGTAAAAGAGCTGACCTTATCTGACGGCCAGAAGGTGCAGGATGCTGTGACTCAGCGTTCAGGTATCACTGGTGAGAAGATGGAACTTGACGGCTATCTCGTGCTCGAAG
The DNA here is from genome assembly GCA_017469955.1 of Prevotella sp. Classification (GTDB taxonomy): domain Bacteria; phylum Bacteroidota; class Bacteroidia; order Bacteroidales; family Bacteroidaceae; genus Prevotella. The sequence continues at coordinate 224,918 of JAFUFJ010000005.1, read as the reverse complement.
GTCCCAATGTAGAGGTATATGACCACATGGGCAAACACACTTTGTGCACTATGGTTCAGCTGAACAAGGAGAATGCTGAGGCAGGACACAAGCTTGCCATGCAGGTAGCAGCCATGAAACCCGTCGCCTTGGATGCCGACAGTGTTCCACAGTCGGTGCTTGACGAGGAGTATAAGACTGCTGTCGAGAAGACGAAGCTTGAGCAGGTTGAGAAATATGTCGACTCTGTCTTGAAGAAGGCCGGCATCAATCCTAACCTTGTTGACAGTGAAGACCACATTGAATCGAACATGAAGAAGGGCTGGCTCACGCAGGAACAGGCCGACGAAGCTCGTGCTTTGAAGGAAAAGGCTGCTGCTGAGAAGGCTGCTTCTCTGCCGATGGCAATGATTGAGAACATTGCAAAAGGCCGTGTTCAGAAGTTCTTGAAGGAGAACTGTCTGGTTGATCAGGAGTTCCAGTTTGGCGATGGTGACAAGGCTACCGTAACGATGTGGCTGGGTCAGCAGGACAAAGAGCTGAAGATAGTTGCCTTCAAGCGCTTTACTCTTGTAGCCGAATAGGGCTGAACGGACAGCAAGCTGTCGGATTTTCCGATGGTTTCGATATGACAAACGCCGGCGTCTTGTGGATGCCGGCGTTTCTTTTTTGTGTGCCAGGCTTGTGTTTCTGCCTGGCGGAGGTGCTATTTCTTTGCGATAAGTTCGGTGATTCTGCTCATCTGGTTTGGTATTCGTATCTGTTGCGGGCACTTCGACAGGCAGTTTTCGCAGTCGATACACCTTGTTGCCCATGCCTTCTTAGGAAGTGCTTTCTTGTATCCCTTGGCAAAGTTCTTGGCTCTTTTTGCGTAGTCGGGTGCTGTTTTTTCGGGCAATGGCAGTTCTTTCGTGTTGACAGCCTGATTGTAATAGGCGAAGTTGCCTGGTATATCTACCCCATAAGGGCAAGGCATACAGTAGGCGCATGCTGTGCAAGGTATGGTAGGATAGCCAGACATCTGGTCGGCAATGCTTTCGAGTAACGCGTTTTCTTCTTCTGTACAAGGGTCGAGAGGCGAATAGTTTGCGATGTTCTCCTGCAAGTGATCCATGCGGTTCATGCCGCTGAGCACGGTCAGTACGTTGGGCTTTGAGCCCACCCAACGGAAGGCCCATTGGGCATCAGTGGCGTTGGGGCGCACTTGTTTCAGCTGCAAACTGATCTCTTCAGGTAAGCCTGCAAGCCGTCCTCCCAGCAAAGGTTCCATGATAACGGCCGGTATGTCAAGTTTTGAAAGCTTGTTGTACAGGTACTCTGCATCGGCATCATGTTTCCATCCTGAGCTCTCAAGCGAGGCGTGACGCCAGTCGATGTAGTTCATTTCTATCTGGCAGAAGTCCCAGTTGTATTCGTCGTCATGGTCGAGCAGCCAGTCAAACACCTCCACATTGCCGTGGTAGGAGAATCCGAGATTGCGTATACGTCCGGCTTTTCGCTCTTCGACGAGGAAGTCAAGTAGTCCGTTGTCGATGAACCGGGGGTTGAAGTCTTTCATGCCATTCTGCCCGATGCTGTGCAGGAGGTAGTAGTCGATGTAGTCGACCTGCAAGCGTTCCAGCGAGCGTTTGTACATGGCCTTGCCCTCTTCGAGCGATGTTCCGCCGTGCTGGTTTGACATTTTTGTGGCGATATAGAACTTTTCCCTCGGGTGACGTTTCAGGGCTATGCCGGTGGCCACTTCCGAATCGCCGTAGGCCGGGGCAGTGTCAAAGTAGTTGATGCCGTGCTCTATGGCATAGTCTACAAGTTTATTAGTCAGTTCCTGGTCGATGTTTCTTCCGTTTCTTGGCAGTCTCATCATGCCGAATCCCATCAGGCTCACCTCGTCGCCCGTGTTGGGAGTGGTGCGATAGGTCATCTTTCCCGGGTCTGGAGGCAGCGGACTTTTCGGCTGAAGCCTTTCGGGGGCGCTGTCCGAGGCAAAGGCTTTATAGGGATTCAGCACAGTAAGCCCCACGGCAGATGCCGACGAAACGCCCAGCCGAGTGAGGAATTCACGCCGGCTGATGTTGTTGTTCTTGTTGTCTTCCATAATGTTTGAATGTTGATTCTTGGCCACAAAGTTACGAATAAGCGAGAACAATACCAAGAAAATCGGGAACTTGTTTCCGTTTTTTTTCTTGAACTGTCGAGCGGGAGTAACTTCTGTAAAGTTACGAATAAGCGAGAACAATACCAAGAAAATCGGGAACTTGTTTCCGTTTTTTCTTGTCATTGCCGTCAGGAGTCCTCGTCGGCCTGCTTGAGAAAGCTAAGAGTTTAGGGTGAGAAGTCTATGGGTTCTTGCCGATAACTCATAGTTTTCTCAGCCAGAAGTCTATGAGTTCTGACCCTAAAGTCTAAGCTTTCTCGACGACGATGTTCCCAAGAATGGCGCATAAAAAGGAAAGCGGACAGGCACCTTGATGATGCTTGTCCGCTTTATAGCTTCCGATTCTCGGTCAGAAACCTGCCCCTTGCAGGCCTCAGTCACGATTATTTGCTCTCACCAACGATAACAACCACGCGGTTGTCGTCATTGTTTGCAAATGGCTGTACAGAGTCTCCCTTCGAAGAAGTGCTGATGCGAACGGCGTCAACTCCGGCATAGACCAGCTTGGTCTTTACGCTCTGTGCACGACGTTCAGAGATGCGCTTGTTGATAGCGGCATTACCTGTGCCCTTGTCAGCATAGCCGACAACCTCGATCTTGCCGTTAGGATTCTCCTTGGCCCATGCTGCAACGGCGTCGATCTTTGCCTGCTGGTCGGCTTTCACGTCAGACTTGCCGATCACGAAGAAGATGTTCTCCTCGACCTTTGAAGGCTTCGGCTCCACTTTCGGCTCTTCCTTCACGACGGGTTCCGGCTTCTTTTCCACCACGGGTTCAGCCTTCTTTTCCACAACAGGAGCAGGAACGTAAGTCTCTTCTACCACTACAGGTTCGGTGTGTTTCTTCTTAAAGCCGAACTTATAGGTCAGACCTGCCATGGCGTATGGCCACCAACGGTTCTTGTTTTCAACACTGTGCTGGCGGTTGTGCATATAGATACTGCCGGCCTCAAGGTTGATTCCCCAGTGCTTAGCGACGTCAAACTCGATGATACCGCCGCCTTTCCAGCCCCTGTTCCATTTATCGTAGTTCTGCACAAGTGTGCTTCCGTAGTTGTCGATATAGGTGTGTGGTGTCGCTAATTGCCAAGGCATGCCGGCCACACCGATCACGTTAACTGCGTTATGACGGTTAGGAAAGAGAATGTTAGAGAAGTTCAGCAACAGGTCGATGCTTAAGTCAAGCATCTTGCTGTCATAGTCTTCCTGACCGGGAACCTCGGCACTCCACTTCGTTCCGGCTGCCGAAAGACGTGTACCAACCTCAGGAGTAAAGAAGTAACCAAGCGACAAAGCTGCCTCAGGACTCCATGTCCTGTCGGGCAGAAGGCCGCTGTAGTTCTTAATAACACCACCCTGAACACCTACAAAACCGTAAGGATAGTTGTAGTAGTTCTTCTCGTTGTTCTGGGCAGAAACAGCTGCTGTAAGCATCAAAGCCAGCAGTGTTATCAGCATTTTACATTTGTTTGTCATACGTTAGTTTTATTTTTATTAATTAACAATTCACTGGTTGCAAAGATAGCAAGTATTTCTTTATTGGCCAAATTTTGTCGTCTGAAAAGTGACAAAAGTGCGTGTTTTATGCATTTTCGGCCACTTTCCGGCTGTGATTCACATGCTTTCCGCAAGGCTTTAGCCTGTATTCTTACGATCTTTTGCCGGTGACGTCGCGCTCATATTGCTGCACTTCGGCGATGAATTGCTCGGCTACAGGGCGGTTGTTCTTCAGGTTGAAGTAGTCATAGACCGCTCCGAATGGCATAGATTTCATCTCTTCGAGCAGGGCAAGTCTTTCGAATCCCTGGTTGTTGTCTTCGTATTGACGCAGGATATGCAATGGCTCAAGCAGTGCCTGGAGCAAGCATTTTTGGGTTGATCTCACACCGATGATGTAGGCTCCGATGCGGTTGATGGACGCGTCAAAGTAGTCAAGTCCCACATGAGCACGATGAAGTGCGTCGGCTCTGACAAGCTCTTTGAAGAGGTCAAGTGTCTGATCGTTCATAATAGTGACATGATCTGAGTCCCATCTGATGGGCCTGCTGACGTGCAACATTAGTTCGGGTACGTAAAGAAGCAGCGAACTCACCATGTCAGAGACGTTCTCTGTCTGCTCGTAATGTCCCGTATCAAGGGTATATATGACCTTATTCTGGGCACAGTATCCTGCGTAAAAATCGTGTGAACCGACAGTGTAGCTTTCCATTCCGATGCCGAAGAGCTTGGCTTCGAGGCAGGTTTTCATGTTTGGAAGGTTCTCTTTGAGGATGTCGTCGAGCGACTCTTTGAGTATCTGTCGGTAGCGAAGTCGCTCGACAGTGATGTCTTTCAGTCCGTCATGTACCCAGATGTTCATGATGGAGGGGTCGCCTTGTTGTCGTCCCATCTCGTCTGCAATGCGTCTGCATCGTTTGGTATGTTCGATCCAGAAGTCGCGTATTTCCTTGTCGGGGTTGGCCAGTGAGAGGTATCCGCTTTTGGGATGTGAGAAGGAAGTGGAGTTGAAGTCGAGTTTTAGTCCCTGTTCTTTTGCCCAGTCCATCCATCCTTGGAAGTGTCGTGCCTCTACTTTGTCGCGGTCAATGAATTCGTTTCCGAACTCTCCATATGTCTCATGCAGGTTTAAACGGTAGGTTCCGGCGAGCAGAGAGGTTACCTTTTCGATGTCTTTTCGTAGTTCTTCAATGTTGCGTGCGCGTCCCGGATAGTTGCCGGTGGTCTGTATTCCTCCTGAGAGAGCTTCTCCTCTTTCGAATCCAATGACGTCGTCTGCCTGCCAACAGTGCAGGGAAATGGGTACGCTTTCGAGTGTCTTGATGGCCTTGTCGGTGTCTATTCCGAATTCTGCATAGCGTTCTTTAGCCAGTGCATAGGCTTTTTCGATGTTGTTGGTGTTCATATTGTTTGGGTTTAGTGGTTGTTATGCTGTAGTTGTCTGGGGCTCGAGGTGGTTGACGATGGTGAGGAACCGGCCGTAGGCTTCCTGCCATTCTGCCTGGTTTTCGGGACTGAAGTGGCGGGTGGGGTATGCTTTTGCGATGATGGTTCGCATGGATTGACTGTCGTCGACGAGTCCTTTGCTCTTGGCTTGCATCATGATGTTGCCGATGGCTGTGGCCTCTTGTGGTCCGGCTTCGACGCTGATGTTGCAGGCGTTGGCGGTGAATTGGTTGAGGAGTTGGTTGCGTGCTCCTCCTCCTATGATGTGAAGCACGTCGAGAGGCTCGGCGGAAAACTCGCGCAGCCAGTCGAGTACTTGCCGATAACGCAATGCCAGCGACTCGAAGATGCAGCGTGTGGTCTGTCCCTTTGTTTCGGGAACAGGCTGTGAGGTGAGCCTGCAGTAGGTGTGAATGGCTTCGGTCATCGACGTTGGATTGCTGAAAAGCGGGTGATCCGGATTGATGATTGAGCGGAAGGACGGTGAGGCTTCGGCCTGCCTGATGAGCTCTTCGTGGGGCTGTTTGCCGTCGGTTGCCCATTCTTCCCGGCAGCGTTCGTAGAGCCACATGCCGCAGATGTTCTTCAGGAAGCGTGTGGTTCCGTCGATTCCTCCTTCGTTGGTAAAGTTGAGTTCGAGGCTTCTCTGGCTGATGATGGGGTGCCGGCTCTCGATGCCCATTAAGCTCCATGTGCCACTACTGAGGTAGGCGAAGTGCTGACTGAGTGCCGGCACGGCTGCGACAGCGCTTGCTGTATCGTGGCTTGCCACGGCAATCACGTCGACGGGTCTCAGTCCTGTCAGCCTGCACAGTTCGTCTTTAAGGGTGCCTACGTGAGTTCCGGGCATCACGACGGGTCCGAAGTTGCTGCGTTTCAGGCCCACTGTTGCCAGTAGTTCCTCGTCGAGCTGGCGGGTGTAGGGGTTGATCATCTGCGACGTTGACGCCACAGTGTATTCACAGACGGTCGTTCCGGTGAGCTGATGGATGAGGGCGTCGGGGATGAAGGCTATCTTGTCGGCCTGCGAGAGGGCCTTGTTGCCGGCCTCGCGCATGGCGTATAGCTGGAAGAGCGAGTTGAAGTTCATGAATTGTATGCCCGTCTTCTCATAGACTTTGTCGGCCTTCATTGCCTGCGCGAAGTAGCGTTCCATGGTGTGAAGGGTGTGGGGGTCGCGGTAGGCGAGCGGTTGTTCAATGACGGTTCCGTCGGCTCCAAGGCACAGAAAGTCGCATCCCCACGTGTCGATGCCGATGCTTTCGATGTCGATATGCTCACGGGCCACGGTCTGAAGTGCTTCGACTATCTTGCCCCACAGGGCCTGAAAGTCCCAATAGACGTGGCCGTCGCGGCTGACGAGCTGGTTGTCGAAGCGTGTCAGCTCGTCCATTTTGAGCCGTCCTTCGTTAAGAGTGCCGACGATGGTGCGCCCGCTGGTGGCCCCCAAGTCGATGGCTAAAAAGCGATGTTCCTTTTTCATGATGTGACCGAAAACGATTAACAATGGCTTGTTTGCTTGCGGAAGCCGTGCCCCGAGGGGCTTGAAATCCGACTACAAAGATACGAAAAGTCAGGTGCAACGCAAAAGAAAAGGCGAAGTTTTTTCGCCTGTGCGCTCAGAAATGCTTTGCCTTCGCCGGCGGGAGGCTGGCCGTTCGTCTTGAGAAAGCTTAGGTTTCAGGGTGAGAAGTCTATGAGTTATGGGTGAGAAAGGATAGGTTTATTGGGCAGAAAGCTAAGACTTCTCGGGCTGAAACCTAAGCTTTCTCGCGACGATGGCTGCCCCGCCTGCGCCAGAAGGCTTTCAGAAGGTGTCGGCAAGAATTTTCTTTTTGCCCATAAATGGCTGTGGAACAGGGAAAAAACGAACAAAAAATTTGCATATTCGGGCAGTTTGCCGTAACTTTGCAGCCTCTTAAAATAAACAAACAAAACAGTCAATCTATTCAAGAAGTATTATGGCAACCCTGACGTTAGCTATCGTTATCGTGTTTTGCATCGGCTATTTCTGCATAGCCATCGAGAGTGTTACCAAAGTGAACAAGGCCGCAATAGCCCTGTTGATGTTCGTCTGCTGCTGGACACTGTTCATGCTCGACCCCACCATCTCGGAGGAAGTAGCCGAAGCAGTGGGCCAAGGCTCGCTCAGTCACGACGGCATTGCGCAGTTCGTGTCAACCCTCATAGAGCGTCATCTGGGCTCGACGGCCACGACACTGTTCTTCCTGATGGGCGCAATGACCATCGTCGAACTGGTTGACCAGAACGGAGGCTTCAACTTCGTGCGCGACACTTTACACACTAAAAGCAAGCGGGCCTTGCTCTGGCGCATCGCCTTTATGACCTTCATCCTTTCGGCAATACTCGACAATCTGACCACCTCGATCGTGATGATCATGATCCTTCGCAAGCTCGTCAGCGACAAAAAAGACCGGCTCGTCTATGCAGCCCTCGTCGTCATAGCTGCCAATTCAGGCGGAGCATTCTCGCCCATCGGCGACGTGACCACCATCATGCTCTGGAACAAAGGGCTCATCACAGCTGCAGGAGTCATCTCCGAAATCTTCATCCCATCGCTCGTCTCGATGGTCATCCCGGCCTATATACTCTCACTTTCGCTGAAAGGCGACCTCACCTTCACCGCCACTCAGGCACAGACAGTGGGCGCAAGCGACCTTACTACATGGCAGCGCAAGGCCGTGTTCTTCATCGGTGTGGGCGGACTTGTCTTCGTTCCCATCTTCAAAAGCATCACCCATCTGCCCCCGTTCGTGGGCATCTTGCTCGTGCTTGGCGTACTGTGGACGGTCACCGAGGTGTTCTATGCCAACCTGAAAGAAAAAGAAGAGCGCGGAGCAATGCAGAAACGTGTGAGCACGATGCTGTCGCGTATTGACATGTCAACCATACTCTTCTTCCTCGGAATCCTCATGGCCGTGGCCTGCCTTGAGACCATTGGCGTGCTTACAATGTTAGGAAAGGGACTCGATGTAGCCTTCAAAGGCAACCACTATCTGGTCACTGGCATCATAGGAGTGCTCTCGTCTATCGTCGACAACGTGCCCCTCGTGGCCGGCTGCATGGGCATGTATCCCGTAGCCGAAGTAGGAGACATGGCCGTAGACGGCGTCTTCTGGCAGCTGTTGGCCTACTGTGCTGGCGTAGGAGGCTCAATGCTCATCATCGGAAGCGCAGCAGGCGTGGTGGTGATGGGCCTCGAAAAGATCACGTTCGGATGGTATATGAAGCACATCACGTGGATCGCTTTCGTGGGCTATCTGGCCGGAATAGTCTGCTATTGGGCGCTCCGCACGTTCATCTTCGCAGCCTAACCCGCCCGAACCGGCACAAAATCACCCCCAGACACCCTCTGTATGAAAAAAAGAATCCTCCTGATTGTCCTCCTGACAATCGCCAAAACCATATCGGTCGGAGCACAGAACAAAGAGTCTGTGTTCGACCGATATTTCGCTGAAGCACAGTCGTTCTCACAGCTTTGGCCAAGAGAAAAGGTCTATCTTCAGTTCGACAATACCAGCTATTTCCAAGGAGACACCATCTGGTTCAAGGCCTATGTCGTCGATGCAGCAAGCCTTCAGCCAAGTCAAATCAGCAAACCCTTGTACGTAGAACTGGTCGATCAGCTGGGCAACGTTCAGGAAAAGCAGATCATAAAGCTTACCAATGGCGAGGGACAGGGACAGATATCTCTGGCTAATGCCTTCTTCACAGGCTACTACGAGGTAAGGGCTTACACCAAGTGGATGCTGGCTTTCAGCGACGATCCGCAATACTTCTCGCGTACATTGCCCGTCTATCGCAAGCGGCTTTCACAAGAAGAACCGAGAAGTATCGCAAGCTATCGTATGGATGAAAGCATGAAGCAACGCCCTAAGGACAAAGAAAAGGGACTCACGGTAAGGTTCTTTCCCGAAGGCGGAAACCTCGTAAAAGGACTGACATCGGTAGTAGCCTTCGAAGCATTCAGCACCGATTCGGGCCACGTCAACCTGTCAGGTCAGCTGCTTTCGGCCGACGGCACCCCCATATCTCCCATCGCTGCCGTCCACGACGGCATGGGAAGCTTCATGTATCAGCCAGGAGAAAAACCGGGAAAGGTAGTCCTTGAATACAAGGGAAAGAAGCATTCCTTCAAACTTCCGGATGCACTCAGCCAGGGATACGTCGTGAGAGTCAACAACAGAGGCGACGCTTTTGACATATCTGTGCAGCGAAGTCAGACCTTAAACGACGAGCCTCTCGCCCTGTTTGTCTTCTCTCAAGGCGTGCCTTGCACCTATGTTCCCGTCGACTTTGGCAAGACTTCTGAGATGCATCTCAAAGTGATGACGGCCGAATTGCCGGCAGGCATAGCCCGCATCTCTCTGGTAAATGCCCAAGGACAACCGCTTCTCGACCGCTTTGCCTTTGTCTATCCGCGCCAGATGCCGCAGCTTTCAGGCCAGGTAGAAGGCCGGGTGTTCCAGCCTTATCAGGCCGTCAACACCAAGATCAGGCTCGCCGATGCCCAAGGAAAGCCGCTCAGCAATGCCACATTGGCCGTATCTGTGCGCGACGGAATTGAGAGTGACTACATTGAAAACGACGACAACATCCTCACAAACCTGCTCCTCACCTCTGACCTTCGTGGCCATATCAGCCGGCCTGGCTTCTATTTCGCCACGCAATCGGCCAGCCGTCGTAAGATGCTCGACAACCTTTTACTCGTCCGTGGATGGCGAAGATACGACATAGAGGCCGAGTTTGGCAAGAAGAAGTTTGAGCCTCGTTATGTACCAGAAGACCGACTCACTCTGTATGGACAGGTGAAATCGATGTATACCAGCAAGCTTCAAGCCGGACTTGGAGTGACGATCCTGGCCCAAAACGATACGGTCAATATCGCCGGATCTACCGTTACTGACTCACTTGGCTACTTCAACGTGCCCATCGACGAGTTCTATGGCATCCTGGAGTCGCTCATTCAAACGAAAAAAGACGGCAAACAATTCAACAGAAACACTCGTGTCAGTCTCTTCAGAACGTTCGAACCTCCGCTGCGAAAGCTTGAGTTCAGCGAGTTGAACCCCAGATGGGACAACCTTGCCGACACGCTTTCTCTGCATCAGGAGATAGATTCCTTGCTCTCAGTGGGCACCGAATACTACGATGCTCTGCAGCTTGATGAGGTTGTTGTCAAAGGAAAGAAGCGCAGCAACCTGCTCAAACGCACCGAGGCTTTTGAGCGAGATATCCTTGCTTACTACAACATCAGGCAGATTATAGAGAGGATGCGCGACGAGGGTAAGTTTGTTCCTGACGATTTCGGCAACCTGCTCTACACCATCAATCCCAAGAAAATCAACCGCGAAGGCACCGCCTATGGTGTTGATACCATCAAATACAGCGTCAACGGAAAGCTCATTCCGCAGGATTTCATCAACCGTGGAACGATGGATATGATGGAGACGGCGATGTTATACCATGACCTGATGGGGCGCAGCTCTTATGCCTACAGCGGTAACAGCTACCGGGTTACGGAGAAAGATGCCGACGATTTCTTCACAAATACGCATACAACTGAACAAGACACGACGAACTATGCGATGTTCAACCAGACCTTTGTTCGGTGTGAACTGTCGATGCATCCGAGGTGGAATCCTAACAAAAACTACCGGCCTACGCATGGAATCCGCCAGACAGAAATACAGGGTTACAGCCTTCCCGTTGAGTTTTATGCTCCGCTTTACTCGAGTGGAGTGCCTGAGTTTGTTGAGGATCGTCGCCGTACTTTGTACTGGAATCCGTCGTTGAAAACCGATGCCGACGGGGTTGTAGTGATAGACTGTTTCAACAGTTTCAATCCTACTTACGTGAACATCTCGGCCGAAGCTCTTGTTGACGGGTTGCCCGTGTCGGCGGTGTTCAGCTCGTTTGCAGAGTAGGATAGACAGCAATGCCACGCAGGAAGGCCTTCCCACGTGGCATTATTCGTATTGGCAGACTCCGGCGGACTGCAGCGTTTCTTCCGATGCGGATTAGTAAACGCGGAATCCGATGATCTTTCTTACCTCCTGAAGCGTCTCCGATGCGCTGGCTCTTGCTATCTCTGCTCCTTCGCGTGCGATGCGGTCGAGCAGCTCGTTGTTGGCCGAGAACTCCTCGATGCGTTCGCGAATAGGGGCAACAGTCTTGCAAAGGTCGGCAGCGATCTGCTTCTTCAAGTCGCCGTATCGCAAGGTACAATTGTTCCATTGCTCGTCGAAGTAGTCGTAAGTCTCCTGCGTAGAGCAGATCTTCAGGAACGTAAACAGGTTTTCTATCACCTCAGGCTTCTCGCTGTTGGGCGTCTGAGGTCCGTTGTCTGTTACGGCTTTCATCACTTTTTTGGTGATGGTCTTGTCGTCGTCTCTAAGGTATATGCAGTTACCTGTGCTCTTTCCCATCTTTCCCGAGCCGTCAAGTCCGGGCACTTTCAGCGCCTTTGAGCTGAAGTAGAAGTTCTGTGGTTCGGGAAAGAACTCGACACCATAGATGTTGTTGAAGCGTCTTGCACACTTGCGTGCCATCTCCATGTTCTGCTCCTGGTCCTTTCCTACGGGCACTTTTACTGCCCTATGCTGCAGTATGTCGGCAGCCATGAGCGTGGGATAGGTGAACAGTCCGGCGTTGACATTGTCGGGTTGCTGGCGTGCTTTCTCCTTGAACGTGGTCACGCGGCCCAGCTCTCCTATGTAGGTGTTCATGTTAAGATAGAGATAGAACTCAAGAGTCTCCTTGACATCGCTCTGCACATATATGGGAGCTTTCTTAGGGTCGATGCCGCAAGCGAGATACTCTGCCAGTATGGTTCGTACGCTTTGCTGTATGTCTTCGGGCTTCGGGTGGGTGGTAAGCGAGTGCCAGTCGGCGATGAAGAACATGCTCTGGTATTCGTCTTGCATCTTGACGAAGCTCTTCACGGCTCCGAAATAGTTGCCCAAGTGTAAGTTTCCTGTAGGACGTATGCCGCTAACTACTTTTTCCATGTTTCTGTTTCTTGATTGATATGGGTATGTGTATTTCCGAGTTGCAAAGTTACAAAGAATAATAGAAAATAGGCTTCATTTTTGAAAAAAGATGGAAAAAAATTTGCATGTTTCGCTGAAAAGCTATAACTTTGCACCCGCCTTTCAGAGGAAAGGGCGTTTAGCTCAGCTGGTTTAGAGCATCTGCCTTACAAGCAGAGGGTCGGCGGTTCGAATCCGTCAACGCCCACAAGGGGTGTTTCCTTCCACAAAAACAGGACAAAAGTCCTCGGATGTGGAAGGATTTTTTTGTATATGCACCCTTAAGCGGCCAGTTCTCATGTGGTAAAGGGGAAGCGAAACCGAGGATTTTCTTGATATATGCACCTTTAAGCGGCCAGTTCTCGTGGGGTAGAAGGAAAGTGAAGAGTCTGAACTATCTGCCTGACGTTCAGATGATTGTGCGTGATACTGCGGCAGACTCCCCGCCATTCTCCTCGCAACTGCCGGCGCTTCCTGCCGAGAAAGCTAAGGCTTCTACTGGCCTCCCAGCATGTCGAAGTAGCTGATCACTTCCTCCCAAGTCTTGAATTCGCTGCTTCCGAACTCGACGCACGTGGCCATATAGTCGCCCTTTGCTTTCCTTGTCACGAAATAGTCGCCGTAGAGCAGCCCGGGTTGGTTGGTGTAGATGGTGCGGTGCCATGCCGGAGTACTGAGGTATTGCTCTGCCCATCGCTCCTTTTCTCCGCCCTTGTCGGGCGACGGAGCTACGAGATACACCTCATAGTGCTCGATCAGCATCTCGTAGGCTTTGTGCATCGACGAGGCAGGATGGCCATGGTTGTCGGCAAGAGTGTCGAAGTCGATGTAGACGATGGGTCGCTGGCGGTGCTCTTGACGGTCGTCTATCCAGCGGACAACCGGCACGATGTAGTGCATGAACGTGTTGTCAGTGATGCGATGTCCGCCATGAAAGCGGATGCTGTTCGGATAGTGTTCGCTGAACATGTCGAACGTATCCACCACATCATCCTCGTCGCCGAAGAGACCATAGCACACGCCTCCCGTGCCCGAGAAGCGCTGTTCAGACACTTCCCGGTAGCGTTTCACGAGCGGTTTGTCCACATAGAACTCCTGTATCCCGTCTTGTCTGGGGTTGAAGAACGACTGTTTTCCCGTTAATCCGTGGGCAGCCATCGTGTCGGCAATCTGCATTGCCGGGTTCACACAGATGCGGTCAAAGCCATAGAGCTGCTCGGTGTACATGCCTCCCATCGAGGTTCCGATGATGAGGTCGGGCTTTTCTCGCGCGCATGCGTTCCTTAATAATATAATAGCCTCATGGGGTTCCACCGGCAAGTCATAGGCCACTACCTCGGTTTCGGGAAAAGTCGTGCGCAGCAGCTTCACCGTTCCGCTTTGCGCCGACGAGCCGAATCCGTGGACATACATCATCTTCTTGCCCGCCATCAAGTCGGGAAACTGCTTCAAGTAGGGGTTCTGTTCCATAGTCAGAAGTCTTTTTCCGGGAATGTCCCGTGGGTTTCATGCCGGCAACCGTCAGGCTTCCCGGCCATTTTTGCAAAATTACGCAAAAACGAGGGCAATGCAAAAGAAAAACGAATGATTTTTCTTTTCATTGCCGAGTGCAGAGTAATTTCGGTGATAGCCAAGACTGTCGGAAAACGACCGCATGGGCTAAATTCCTGTTTCTTTTTTCTTTTGTTCGTCAGGAAAATGGTATCTTTGCCGTGTTTTAGAAAAATCATGGATATGAAGAAAACAGTTTTCATGCTTGTCGCGCTGCTTCTTGCCCCGCTGCAGGCAGTCTTTGCGCAGGAAGATGTCGTCGTTCAAGACCTGGAGGCCTACCTTGATTCGACGGTAAGCATAGTGGCATGGTTCTACAAGACCGACACGCTGGTCTACGACTCTTACTCTCTCGAGGGACATATCGAAGGCAACGACACCATCACCGACAGCTCTGTGCGCACAAGATTTGAGGTTTGCGTGGCTGATTCCACGAAGAAAGGCTACCGCCTTGCATTCAAAACACAGGAATATGAGCCTTCCGACACGACCTCTTTCCGAGGCAAGACGCTGCAGCTGATGGGCCAGTCAAACCAAGGAGCCAAGATGATCGTGCAGACCAACGAAGTGGGTCAGCCGCAGAAGATTGAAAACTTCAGGGAGCTTAAGAAGAAGATCTCCGACAACCTGACCGTCTATGCGCGGAAGATGTACGAGGACAATCCGTCGCTCTACACCCAGATCTCGCAGCCAGAGCTTGAGAAACAGCTCAAAAAAGCATTGGAAGAACGCTATGGAAGCAGCGAGCAGATGCTCGAAGAAAGCTATGCAGGCCTGCTGCTTCTGATGCATGGCCAGCAGTTTGAGGTGGGCGAAGACGACGTGGAAGCCGACGGACAACGGATACACATCGAAGCTTCGAAGGGCAAAACCGGCGACGAAGCCTACGACTTCGACGACGACTATCAGCTCTATATGCGCATAGAGACGGTTGCCCCGGGCAGCGTTCAGCAGACGATACACTATTCGTATTCCTATTTTCCCGACGGATGGCCGAAGGAAGTAGTGATCACTACCATGACGCCCAACGGCGAATCGCGCACAGAGTTGTCACAGATGCACATCGTCTGGGTGTCGAAAAACTGACTGCAGACAAAGCAAAGAAAGACTCAGAAGACAGCCTTCAGCCACAGATGGCGCACGTCTTGCGGGCGAACTCCGGCCCAAGATGTGCGCCTTTCCTGATGGAAGTCCTCGAGAAAGCTAAGACTTCAGGGCGAGAAGTCTTAGCTTTCTTGCCGATAACCCATAGCTTTCTCGCTGATAACTCTATGACTTCTCACCCTAAACCCTTAGCTTTCTCAGCGAGAAGGCCGGCAAAGGTCTTGACATTTTTATTCACTATACGTAAAAATCCCAGAATTTTTTGTACTTTTAAATAAGTTACTCTCGCTCGGAAATGCAAATTTTTTTTTGCATTTCGCTCTTCTTTTCGTACCTTTGCGGAGCATAATAACAATAATACCGACAGCCTATGAAAAAGATTTTGCTGACTGCTCTCGTCCTGATGGCTTGCCTTTCAGCCTCGGCAGAGGGAGGAAACACACAGAAAGTTGTTAACCAAGTGGACTTCTCACACGTGCGTATTGCCGATGACTTCTGGTCGCCGAGGCTCGAACGTCACGTCACTGCGACCCTTCCAACGTGCATCGACCAGATAGAAAACCAGACAGGTCGCATCCAGAACTTTATCAATGCAGGGCGTGGAGAAGGCCGGCACTCGGGCATCTTCTTCGACGATTCTGACGTATATAAGGCAATGGAGGGCATGGCATACAGCCTTGTCAACCACCCAGATAAGGCCCTTGAAGCCAAGCTTGACCAATGGATTGACTACATGGAAACGGCACAACGCGAGGACGGATATATCAATACTTACTATACACTCACAGGTCTCGACAAGAGATGGACCGACATGGATCGCCATGAAATGTACTGTGCGGGACACATGATCGAGGGAGCTGTGGCCTACTATCTGGCCACTGGCAAGGACAAGTTCCTAAAAGTGTGCGAGAGAATGGCCGACCACATGATGTCGATCTTTGGCCCGGGCAAGCGACATTGGGTGCCCGGACACGAAGAAATCGAACTGGCTCTGGTGAAGCTCTATGAGACGACAGGCGAAGAAAAATACCTCAACTTCGCCTACTGGCTGCTCGAAGAGCGCGGACATGGCCACGGAATAGGCCCTAACGGACCGTGGAACAAGGTCTACTATCAGGACGAAGTACCCCTGCGAAACTTAGAGAACATAGGCGGACATGCCGTCCGGCTGATGTATCTTTTCTGTGGAATGGCCGACATAACGGCCTACAAACAGGGCACCGGATACATGGAAGCTCTCGACGAACTGTGGCACGACGTGGTCGACCGCAATATGTATATCACCGGCGGAATTGGCCAAACAGCCACTAATGAAGGCTTCTCGGAAGACTATAGCCTGCCCAATGCGTCGGCCTATTGTGAGACTTGCGCCTCGATAGGCATGGTGTTGTGGAACTATAGGATGAACCAATTCTCGGGCGAAGCTAAGTATATTGACGTGCTTGAACGGGCAATGTACAACGGAGTTCTCGCCGGAGTAAACCTTGAAGGCGACCGGTTCTTCTACGTAAACCCGCTTGAAGCCGACGGCAACCACCACCGTCAAGCCTGGTTTGGCTGTGCATGCTGCCCCAGCAACGTATCGCGTTTCCTGCCCTCTGTTGGCAATTATGTATATGGAACATCGAGAGATGCGCTCTACGTTAACCTCTATATCGGCAACGAAGCCTCGCTGAACGTCGACGGAAAGCAGGTCTCTCTGGCCATGAACACGCAGTATCCTTGGGATGGAACCATTCGCATCACCTTCAGAAATGGCATGGACAAGGCCCTGAAAATGCGCATTCCAGGGTGGTGTAAGGCCTACAAAGTGACCGTGAACGGCAAGCCTTCAGGGGCTGTTTCCGAAGAAAAGGGCTACGCAAAGCTTAGCCGGAAGTGGAAGAAAGGCGACGTTGTAGAGCTGCAACTGGCCATGCCCGTCGAGAAAGTGGCTGCCGATGAGCGCGTGAAAGAGGACAAAGGCAAGCGAGCTATACAGCGCGGACCGCTCGTCTATTGTGCCGAAGCCATTGACAATGCCGGCACCTATGACTCATTCAGGTTGTCGTCGACGACACGATTTGCCCTCTGTTCGCTCGGCGGAATGCTGCAAGGTATGCAAGGAATCACAGCCGACAACGGCAGAGAGGTGCTCCGTCTCATTCCCTATTATGCCTGGGACAACCGTGATGCCTCTAAGATGAAGGTATGGATCGATACCGATGAATAGGAAAGACCTGATACGTTTCTTCAAGAACTGGACGCTGCCTATTGCTATTGCGACAGGTAGCGTCCTGTATTTGCTGTTCGCCTACGTGCCGATTCTTGACCCTGCTGCCACGGCTATGGCCCCCTTCTTCGATGCTATCCTGCCGTTGTTCATGTTCTTCATCCTATATGTCACGTTCTGTAAGGTGGACTTTCACAAGATGAAGCCTGTGGGATGGCATCTGTGGGTGGCTCTGTTCCAGATGGTGTTCGTGGCCATTCTGATGGGCATCATCCTGACTTATCGCCTTGAAGGCAGCGAACTCGTGCTCATGGAGGCCCTGCTTTGTTGCGTAGTAGCGCCATGTGCGGCGGCGGCTCCGGTGGTGACTCAGAAGCTCGGAGGCAACCTTGAACAGATGACAACCTACACGTTCTTGTCGAATTTCATCACGGCCCTGGCCATACCGCTTTGTTTTCCTCTGGTTGAAAAGGATGCCGACATGACGTTCTGGTCGGCCTTTCTGCTGATACTTCATAAGGTTTGCATGGTACTTGTCTTGCCGATGCTGCTGGCCTATGTCACCAAACATGCCCTGCATTCCTTGCACAAGCGCATCATTTCTGTCAAGGATCTCTCCTACTATCTGTGGGCTGTCTCGCTGGCTATCGTCACGGGTACGACCGTGAAGAACATCTGTCATGCCCAGACCACCGTAGCCTTGCTGCTCACGATAGGCCTGCTTGGGCTCGTGTTCTGCATCGTTCAGTTTGCAGTAGGGCGATGGATAGGCCACTATTCCGGCCGTATCGTGGAGGCCGGACAGGCCCTTGGTCAGAAAAATACGGCCTTTGCCATCTGGATAGCCTACACCTATCTCAACCCTTTGTCTTCCGTAGGTCCGGGATGTTACATCCTCTGGCAGAACATCATCAACTCGGTTGAGATCTGGCAACACCGCCGTCAAGAGCAGCTTCAGGCGTAGCTTAGCGGCTCGTTCCCAGTCGTTTACACCGGCATGGCATGCCCTTTTGCTCCATATTTCTCGTCCTTCCGACCCTCATCTTTTTGCCTTCTTCCCGAGAAAGCTAAGCTTTCAGGGTGAGAAGTCTATGGGTTATTGTCAATAAAGCTATCCTTTCTCGGCCATAAAGCTATGACTTCTCGACCATAAGGGATAGCTTTCTCACGGCCTTTCCTGAGCGGAAAAACGGTGAAAGAACAGCCGGCCGGGCCATAAAGTGGGTCTCAGATTTGGCAATAGGCAAAAAAATCGTACATTTGCACACGAAAACCAACCTGTTACAACAACCTATCAGCACAACAATCGAAATGAAGAAGCTGATGATCTGTATCTTTGCAATACTGCTCTCGGCAGTTGTCAGGGCGCAAAGCGTAACCACCGTCGAGCGCATGATTGTCGGTTCAGATGCCATCTACGGCCGAATCACGCTGAGCAATGTAGCGGATGGCGACGCCGTTGCCATGGTTTTCTGCTATAGCAGCACAACCACGTCGCCCACGACCGGCGACCTCCTGTCCGACAGAGTCATCGGCCATCACGGAAACATCTATGTGATGGAGCATTTGACTCCCGCCACTCGCTACTATATCCGTGGCTATGCCCGCCTGAAAGACGGCTCAGTAATCTACGGACAGCCCCTGAAAGTCTACACCCTTCCTCGCGGTAGCGTCACATATGGCATACGCGACGACAGCCCAACCGACTTTGTCAACCGCGTAAAGCCTGAGCTTGAACGGGCTGTTTCCTACTACAACCGCTTCACGAGCATACAGGGCTACTACGTCAATGTGGGCTTTGGTGCCGATATTCCGACAGCCGACTGCTCGTATGGAGGCTGGATGCGTATCGGTCCAAACCAGGATTATCAGCGTGTAGGCACGATACTTCATGAGATGGCTCATGGCATAGGTGTGGGAACACAAGACATGTGGTGGAACGCAAACCTGAGGGCTGACGGCAACAGCGGGCGCTGGTTAGGCGAGAGAGCCACAGAGATCGTGCGCTTCCTGGATAACGATGGCGGGGCAAGCCTTTGGGGAGACACCCAGCATATGTGGCCTTACGGCATCAACGGCAACTGGGAAGACACCGGCGAGGAGATGCTTTATGTGGGTAACGTGTCGATCTGTCAGGCCCTTGGAGAGGACGGTCTACCCCCTACTTCGGGCTTTGCCACCCCGGCCTATACCCTCAGTTACGACGACAACCAGAAGTATTATATCAAAAGTGAGTCGTCGGAATTCGGACTGGAGGACAGCTATCTCTATGAGAAAGAAGACGGAAAAGTGGTTTGGACCATCGTCGACAGCCCCTTTACCGACGACCATGCGGCCTGGTATCCTGAGTATGATCCCCAGACTCAGTACTATCAGTTGGTCAATGCGGCCACAGGTCACAGGCTCGTCTATGCCCGTCACACCTTTAGTTGCACTGATACGACCGAAGGACAGACGCTCCAACTCATGCGCTCGCGTACCGATGTCAGCACAACAGTCAAGCACAGAAGCTACTGGATGGTGATGCCTTCCAAGTCGTCTGCACCCTCTTGTGTGGCACCAAGGGCAGGAGGACAGCTGACAACCCAGGCATACGACATGGCCAACACGGCCGTTTCACAGCGTTGGCTGGTGCTTTCTGAGGCTGAAGCCAGACGTCTGGAGAAGACTTTCGTGGCGAGTACCAAGAGCAATCTTCGCTCTTTTCTTGCCGACTTGCGCAAACTCTTGAAGGTTCCCCATACCAATGCCGGCAGCAATGCCGACGCCGACGAGGCTTTTGAGCAGTACATCTCACAGATTGAGAGCCAGAGTCAGGACGACGACATGAGTGTAGGACGCCTTTCTTCCTTGCTGACACAGGCCAGAGAGGCTGCCGTCGACTTCCTCGGACAGGCCATAGCTACGGATGAAGGCAAACCGTTCAACCTCACATTCCTTGTCAAGAACGCCTCGATGAAGAGCGTAGACGGGTGGTCAACCGACACCCGTTGCGAGAACAACTGCGCCGAGTTCTTCCAGAAGACCTTCACGTTCACGCAGGATTTGACGGCCATGCCGGTGGGCAACTATGAGCTGCGTGTGAATGCTTTCCAGCGCACGTCGTCGATAGATACCGCCTATAAGAACCATCAGGCCGGCACTGAAACGATTACTGCCTACCTGCTCTTGGGCAAAGAGCAGACCCCGCTGTGCGGCATCCTTGACGGAGCTTCGGAAAAATCGGTAGTCTCGGGCAACATTTCCGTAGGCAGTCCTGCCGTCTATGTGCCCAATGACATGTATTCGTCGCGCCGGTTCTTCCTCTTGGGCAACTATCTTAACACCCTGAAATCCAAGCTGACAGCCTCGAATGGCAGCCCGACGACGACCTTGCGCATCGGTATCTCATGCAATCGGGCGCCCTCTAACTCGTGGGTCATCTTCAGCAATTTCCAGCTGTTCTACTATGGAGGCGGGTCGGAACTCGGCATCGTCACACCCGAAAAGACGGCCTCTGGCGCGCAGCGATACAACCTGCAAGGCCAGCAGGTCGGCGAAGACTACCGCGGAGTAGTGGTCGTCGAGGGCAGGAAGCATGTAGGCAAATAGGCTGACGGCTGCCCTTCGCAAACCAAAAGCGCCGAAGACCAGGAAGGTCTTCGGCGCTTTCATTATGCTTATTGTCAAATGGTTACGAGCCGAACGGATTCTTTTCAGGTGGAAAAAACTTACCCTTCGTCCCTCCATTCTTCAGCCTTCATCTTGAGAAAGCTTAGCTTTCAGCATGAGAAGTCTTAGGTTTATGCTGAAGAAAGCTATCCTTTCTCACCGAGAACCCATAGACTTCTCGACCTGAACCCTTAGCTTTCTCGGCGCGAAGCCTTTCCCTCTACAGTCTTCTGATCCAGATATTACGGAAGCTGATGGGAGCACTTGGGTCGCCATGCGACTGCAAAATGATGGGTCCGTCGCCGTGTTTTTCGGTGCGAGGGAATCCTATCCACTCCGTCGTTCCCAAGATTTCTGTGTGATTTTGCAGCACGACGCCGTTCTGAATCACCGTCACATAGGGTCTGAAACGATAGGTTCCGTCTTCGTTGAACACGGGTGCACTGTAGATGATGTCGTAGACATTCCACTCGCCCGGCTTGCGCATCACGTTGACAAGGGGTGGAGTTTGCTTGTAGATTGACCCAGCCATGCCGTTCACATAGGTCTCGTTTTCATAGCTGTCAAGCACCTGAACTTCATATTTTCCCTGAAGGAATACGCCGCTGTTTCCTCGGCTTTGACTCTCGCCTTCGATACCTTTCGGAATCATCCACTCGATGTGCAACTGGAACGACCCGAACTCTTCACGGGTGCGGATGTCGCCCTTCGACTTGTCAACCGTCACCACTCCGTTCTTGATAGGCCACTGAGCAGGGTCGCCATTATAGTGCTGCCATGCCGAGAGATCTTTCCCGTCAAAGAGAATAATGGCGTCGGAGGGCGCGCTTTGTGTGGCCATGTTGCCCGGCGTCACTATCCTTGGCTGGGGTGTCCAGTACTCAGACATCTCGGGTTTCATGGGCATCGGTTCGGGATACTTCTTCTCTTGTGCCTGAGCAGCAGCGGCTGTCAGCACCAAAGCCATTACGGCAAATACTGATTTCTTCATACGATTGATGGTTATAAGGATTGATGGTCTGTCGTCATTGGAGGGCGGCAACGGCATCAGTCACCGCCCTTACTGCTCGCAAAGGTACGCCAAAAACACCGAAAGGCCAAGCTTCTTTGCCGAAAAAACATCGCTTCACGGCAGCAAAACATCATCTTTCCCCTGCCAAAACATCATCTTTCCCCTGCCAAAACATCATTTTTTGCCCTGCAATACATCATCTCTTACCCACAGAAGGCACAGGCTTCTGCCCCTTGCCGGCCGTCTTTCTGGCTGGAAAAAGCCACCTCTTGCGGTTAGTGGAGGCAGCCTTCCCGGTCGTCTTCCTAATATACAGACCTTTAAATACGATTGTTATGAAGCGAATGTCATCATTCATCATGGTCGCACTGCTGGCTATTTTGTCGCAGACTGCATGGTCGCAAATCACACCAACCCTGCCTGAAGAGCCTCAGTTTCCTGACGATGCACCAGTGTATAACGTGAAGAAATACGGTGCGAGAGGTGTGGGAATAACCGATGATACGAATGCCATCCAGAGTGCTATCGATGCCTGTGCCGAGGCCAACGACGGCGGAACCGTGCTACTGCCCAAAGGCATCTACCTGACGAAGACCATCCAGCTGAAGTCGAACATGACCCTGAAGATAGATGAAGGGGCCACACTCAGGTGCACAGGCAAGCAGGAAGACTTCCCTCCATGTGTCATTGAATCGGATAATTGCAACTGGGGCAGCGAGGGAAGCTATGCCCGTGCGTTCATCTATGCTTACCAAGCCCGTAACGTTCGCATAACCGGACCGGGCACAATCAACGGCAATGGCTACGCATCTGCATGGAGTGGACAGCACGAATTGGGACGTCCGATACCCATCTATATGGTGCAGTGTGAGCGTGTTTTGCTTGACAACTTCCTCTTGAAGGACGGCGCTATGTGGAACATTGTGCCCATGGAAACCGATGATTTCACCATGCGCAGCGTCGAGATCAATGCCAACATCATCCCCAACCGTGACGGTATTGACATTGTTGACTGCCATCGCGTGCTGGTAGAGGACTGCACTTTCTATACCGACGACGACTGTATATGCCCGAAGAGCGGCCATTCGCGGGGCGTAGAGGACGTCACCGTGCGCCATTGTTCACTCACAAAGTCGGGACGAGCCAATGGAATCAAGTTCGGAACGATGAGCTATGGAGGGTTTAAACGCATGCTGTTCCACGACATAACCATGAGAGATGTCAACCTTGCAGGCATCGCAATAGAGTCTGTTGACGGAGCAGACATCTCCGAAATCGAGTTCAGAGACATCGAGATGGATGGTGTAGGAATACCCATATTCATCATACTTGGCAACCGCGGAAACACCATGTGGCATGCAGAAAGGAGGTATGGGACGATCGACAACGTGCTGATCAAGAACGTGACGGCTGTGCATAACCGCATGAACTACGGAGCCATCATCTCGGGAACCCGCAGGGACGGTCGCGACATGCGGGTGAAGAATGTCACGCTTGAAGGCCTGGACGTCTCGTTCACGGGTGGCCTTCAGACCGTTCCAAAGGCTCCAAGTGAGTATGATGGACGGTATCCAGAGAGCACGATGTGGGGCGAAACACCGGTATGGGGCTTCTATATCAGGCACGCAGACGGCATCAATCTGAAGGACTGCAGGTTCGTCGTAGGTCCTGCCGACGCCCGAAAGTTCATCGTATCGACCGATGCAACGGTCAATCAGGAGAATGTAACCGTGGAAGAACACAAGATGGAGAACGTGGCAAACGCCATGACTTACCTGGCCGACGACGGCCTTAATCAAAGTATTCTGAGCTATCTCTGGGACGGGTCGACGGCCGATGGCAACGGCTTCAGCACTCATGAAGGCTATATATACTTCGACCTTGCGAAGCATTATCAGACGCCTGTCAACCTTGTCGGCGGCATGATTTGGCAAGATGGGGGAGGGGCGCACGTCGACAAGTGGCGCATTGACTACTGGAACGGTAGTGATGATGACTGGAATTCGGCTGACTTGACGGCCAACGAGTGGCAGGAAGCCATGCCGTTGCAGGACTGTACGTCGGCAGGATATCAGTATGGCGACTTCACGATTGCAGCCAAAAAGCTCCGGCTCTACATCTATTGCAAGGACGGAAATGCCAACCTTCACGAGTTCTCGGCCTACAGCAATGACGCTGAAGTGCGCACGTCGCTGCCTGCCATCGGCACGGACGACGCGCAGAAAGGATGCGGAGAGGCTTTTCTTGTCGATGGAAAGACGGCCGTAAACGCGGTCTCTGACGCGATGCCAAAGGGCCTGATATACATAAGAGACCACCGGAAATACGTCGCAAGATAGCCGTTTGCGGCAGGGAAGGCTCACGGTTCAGGTCCATACATCATAGATATACGGACGATATTCCATAGATGTATGCTTCGTACATCTATGATGTATGACCCTGAAAGGATAGCTTTCTCGAGGAGCATGCCCAGCCATCCCGGCGAGACGGGCGATTTGTTATAAAAACATAAATCATCGGGCTGACCCATCGGAGTAAGCAGAATAATGCGTACTTTTGTTAGTTGGAATGAAAACATTCAGTACTAATTAATAAATCTATTTACGACAATGAAGAAAATCTTTTTGATGCTTATGGCTGTTGGCATGCTTGCCAGCTGTGCAACAAAGGACAATCAGGTGAAGAGTCTTTCGCAAGTCGACCGTGAAGACTTCCAAAGCGAGATCGACGGCAAGCCCGTTGACCTCTACACCCTGAAGAATGCTAACGGACTGGAGATGACTGTGACCAACTTCGGAGGTCGCGTTGTCGAGATCTTCACTCCCGATCGCGACGGTCAGTTTGCCGACATCGTACTCGGACATGAAACCCTTGACGAGTATGTCAACTATGACGGCGAGCGTTTTCTCGGCGCCACTATCGGCCGTTATGGCAACCGTATCAAGGACGGAAAGTTCACTCTTGACGGCGTAGAGTATAGCGTTCCCACCAACGACGGCCCCAATTCTCTCCATGGAGGCACAAAGGGATTCGACATGGTGGTATGGGATGCCGACCAGCAAAGCGATGAAAAGCTGGTGTTGAAGTATACCTCTGTCGACGGCGAAATGGGCTATCCTGGCACGCTTGAAGTAACGATGACCTACGAACTCAATGACGACAACGAGTTCATCGTCACCCATGATGCCAAGGTTACCGACAAGAAGACCGTCCTGAACCTTACCCATCACTCGTTCTTCAACCTGCATGGAGCCGGTGAAGGCACCATCAACGACCACGAACTCCAGATACTTGCCTCGAAGTATACGCCCGTCGATGCCACACTTATACCGACAGGTGAGCTCGCCGAAGTTGAGGGAACACCGATGGATTTCCGCGAACCCATCCAGATCGGAGCACGCATTAAGGACGACTATACGCAGGAAGAGTTCGAACAGTTCCGCAACTGTCGCGGCTATGACCATAACTGGGTGCTCGACAAAGGCCAGACCGACGAGGCTCAACTCGCAGCAGTGGTCTACGAACCACAGAGCGGTCGCGGCATTGAAGTCTACACAACAGAGCCAGGAATACAGTTCTACGGAGGCAACTTCTTTGACGGAACGAAGACCGGAAAGCAGGGAAAAGCCTATAATCACCGTGCTTCGCTCGCCCTTGAGACCCAGCATTATCCCGACAGTCCTAACCAGCCAGCCTTCCCAACCACAGTTCTTGAGCCGGGACAGGACTACCATCACGTGTGCATCTATAAGTTCTTCACCAAATAAGGCATGAACTTCGCCGGCTCTGCAGCCACCCTTCCGTGGTGCAACGGAGCCATACGCCAGAAAGAGGCAGAATGTTTCAAATCGAAACATCTGCCTCTTTTCTGATGCCCAAAACAAAGAAATCGCCCGCCTCTGTGCTTACGATTTGACATTTTTTGCAAAAAGAAAGCAGATTTCCGGCAGTATTTTTTCTGTGTTTCCTGCTTTCTCAATAACTTTGCAAGAAAATAAGCCGATGAGCCAGACGATACATTTCACCAAGATGCATGGTGCAGGCAACGACTACATCTACCTGTTTTCACCCGGAAGCCTGCCCTTTGAGGCTCTTTCCCGCCTTTGGAGCGACCGTCATAAGGGCGTGGGAAGCGACGGACTGGTGGTCGTTGACCGCGCGAAGGATGCTTCGGATGCCGACTTTTCGATGCGCATCTTCAATGCAGACGGCTCAGAAGCCATGATGTGTGGCAACGCAAGCCGGTGTGTAGGCAAGTATCTCTATGAGAAAAGGCTCACTGACAAGACCCGGATTCGCCTGCAAACCCGCTCGGGAGTCAAAGTGTTGCAGCTGCATTTGTCGGCATTTGCCGGCAATGACGGGCACCGGAAAGTAGAGAAAGTCACCGTCGACATGGGCATGCCGCAGCCGGAAGACCTCCATCCCACGGTTCCTTCAGGTGCAGAAGCGTGGCTGTGTTCGCAGTATGTGTCGATGGGTAATCCCCACTATGTGGTGTTTCTTCGCGACGTTGAGGCCTTCGACGTGGCCGGAGAGGGAGCCTTGCTGGAGGTGAATGCAGCCTTTCCCGACCGTTGCAACATAGAGTTCGCAACCATTCTTGCAGCCGGTCGTCCGGCGAACGCCCAGGCTTCTGCCCCGCATGCGGGAGCAGTCTTGCCGGGAAAGGTGCGCATGCGAGTCTGGGAACGTGGCTCGGGCATCACTGAAGCCTGCGGAACGGGCGCCTGTGCGACGGCTGTTGCTGCGACGAAACTGGGCCTTGTAGCAGGTCGTACGGCAGACATCGTCTGCGACGGGGGCACCCTTTCGGTGGAGTGGCGTGCCTCTGACGGCCATGTTTACATGTCCGGGCCGGCCGCATTCGTCTTCGAAGGCGAGGTGGAAGTGCCCTGAAGAGCCCTTAAAAAGGATTGAAAGCTATGGCATTAGTAAACGAACATTTTCTTAAACTGACAGAGAGCTACCTCTTTGCAGACATCGCAAAGAAGGTGAAAGCCTATCAGGTTTCGCATCCTCGGCAGCAAGTCATCTCGTTAGGCATCGGCGATGTGACGCAGCCTCTTTGTCCTGCTGTGATTGAAGCCATGCACAAGGCGGTCGAAGAGATGGGCAGTCAGGCCACGTTTCATGGCTATGGTCCCGAGCGAGGCTATGACTTCCTGCGCGAAGCCATCGTGAAGAACGACTATCTTCCTCGAGGCATCCACCTCGACTTGTCCGAGGTTTTCGTCGGCGACGGTGCGAAAAGCGACATAGGAAACATACAGGAGCTGGTCAGATGGGACAACTCGGTGGGGGTGACCGACCCCATCTATCCGGTATATATCGACTCAAACGTGATGATAGGCAGGGCAGGTGTGTGCGACAAGGGTCGATGGTCAAACGTGACTTACTTCCCCACGACGGCCGAGAACGGGTTCGTTCCAGAGCTGCCCAAGCAGCGAGTCGACGTCATCTACCTGTGCTATCCCAACAATCCCACGGGCACAGTACTGACTAAAGCGCAGTTGCGCCAGTGGGTGAACTATGCCCTTCACAACGATGCCCTCATCTTTTTCGATGCAGCTTATGAAGCCTTTATCCAGGACGACACGATTCCTCACAGCATCTATGAGATACGTGGTGCGCGACGATGCGCCATAGAGTTCCGCTCTTATTCCAAGACTGCGGGCTTCACGGGCGTGCGTTGCGGCTATACAGTCATACCCAAGGAGCTCACGGCCGTGACCATTGACGGTCGCCAGCGCGTCTCTTTGAACCGTCTTTGGGAGCGGAGGCAGTCGACAAAGTTCAACGGAGCCAGCTATCTGGCCCAGCGTGCTGCCTCAGCTATCTATACTCCGGAGGGACGAAAGCAGACCCGGGAGACCGTACAATATTATATAGGTAACGCGCG
The DNA here is from genome assembly GCA_017469955.1 of Prevotella sp. Taxonomy (GTDB): domain Bacteria; phylum Bacteroidota; class Bacteroidia; order Bacteroidales; family Bacteroidaceae; genus Prevotella. The sequence goes on along the minus strand of JAFUFJ010000005.1, from coordinate 197,358 downwards.
CGTGATGCGAGAGAGCCTCTCCGAGATGGGGTTTAAGGTCTACGGAGGCGTGAATGCTCCCTACCTGTGGGTGCAGACGCCGGGCAGAACCCCCTCGTGGCGTTTCTTCGCAGAGATGCTCTATGGCGCAGGAGTGGTATGTACGCCGGGCGTAGGTTTCGGTCCAAGCGGTGAAGGATACGTCCGTCTGACGGCCTTCGGAAGCCGTGAAGACTGCCGTGAAGCCATGCGTCGCCTGCAGCGGTGGATGCAAGTCGCGGGATGAGCGGCAAGCCTTTCCGGGACGGTGGCTGAGGAGTGCCGGCGAGAAAGCTTAGGTTTCAGCCCGAGAAGTCTTAGCTTTCTGGGTGAGAAAGGATAGCTTTCTCAGGCATAACCCATAGACTTCTCACCCTGAAAGGATAGCTTTCTCGGCGACAAGCCGGCAGAAGATGCAGGAAAACAGGCACGGGTGCAGGCAATGATTTACGTCAAAAACCGCGCCGACGGCAAGAAAACCTTCTGACAATGGCCGTAATACAGGAAAAAAGAGCTAACTTTGCAGGCAGTAAAATCTGCCTGTCAGACAAAAAGATTGTTTCACATCAACAGCAAAACCGCAACAAAACAATGGGAAATCTAAGATTTGAGGCCGTAGCCGAAGCCTACAAAAAGAAGCCCCTCGAAGTGGCTTCACCCAGTGAACGACCCTCTGAATTCTTCGGGAAAAACGTCTTCAACAGGCAGAAGATGTTCAAATATCTGCCTCACGACGTCTATGTGAAGCTCATCGACGTCATCGACAACGGCTCAAGACTTGACCGTTCTATCGCTGATGCCGTGGCAAAAGGCATGAAACAATGGGCCGACGAGAACGGCGTCACCCACTATACTCACTGGTTTCAGCCACTCACCGAGGGCACGGCGGAGAAACATGACGCCTTCATCGAGCACGACGGAAAGGGCGGAATGATTGAAGACTTCTCGGGAAAGCTGCTCGTTCAGCAGGAGCCTGATGCATCAAGCTTCCCCTCAGGAGGCATCCGTAACACCTTCGAAGCTCGCGGTTATTCGGCATGGGACCCAACAAGTCCGGTCTTTATTATCGACGACACTCTGTGTATTCCCACCATCTTCATCTCCTATACTGGCGAGGCTCTCGACTATAAAGCCCCCCTGTTGAGGGCCTTACATGCCGTCAATGTGGCCGCGACCGATGTGGCTCGTCTCTTTTATCCCGAAGTAAAGAAGGTCGCGTCGAACCTCGGTTGGGAGCAGGAATACTTCCTTGTTGACGAAAGTCTCTACTCTGCGCGCCCCGACTTGATGCTGACTGGCCGCACGTTGATGGGGCATGACTCGGCAAAAAACCAGCAGATGGACGACCATTACTTTGGCGCAATACCCGAACGAGTGCAAGCCTTCATGAAGGATTTGGAGATACAAGCCCTCGAGCTTGGCATCCCCTGCAAGACACGACACAACGAAGTCGCCCCCAATCAGTTCGAGCTTGCGCCCATCTTCGAGGAGACCAATCTGGCTGTTGACCATAACATGCTGCTCATGCAGCTCATGAAACGCGTCGCCCGCAAGCACAGTTTCCGCGTGCTTCTCCACGAGAAACCCTTCGCAGGCATCAACGGTTCTGGCAAACATAACAACTGGAGCTTGTCAACCGACACGGGAGTTCTGCTCCACGGACCAGGCAAGACTCCCGAAGACAACCTGCGCTTCGTCGTCTTCATCGTCGAGACTCTCATGGGCGTCTATCGCCATAACGGGCTGCTCAAGGCATCCATCATGAGCGCAACCAATGCCCATCGGCTCGGCGCCAACGAGGCTCCTCCGGCCATTATCTCCTCGTTCCTCGGCAAACAGCTCAGCGACCTGCTCGAAACCATTGAGCATTCAACCACGCACGACCTCTTCAACGTGGCAGGAAAACAGGGCATGAAGCTCGACATTCCTGAGATTCCCGAGCTGCTTATCGACAATACCGACCGCAACCGAACCAGTCCTTTCGCCTTCACCGGCAACCGTTTTGAGTTTCGTGCAGTAGGTTCAGAGGCCAATTGTGCCGCTGCCATGATCGTACTTAACACCGCTGTTGCCGAAGCACTGGCCGACTTCAAGCAGAGAGTCGACCGCCTTATCGACGGTGGAGCTGACAAAACTGAGGCCATTATCGATGTCGTTCGTGAGGACATCAAGACCTGTAAACCCATACATTTCGATGGAAACGGATACTCAGACGAATGGGTTCAGGAGGCCAAACGTCGCGGTTTGGATGTAGAAAACTCATGTCCGAGAGTCATAGAACGCTATCTTGACGACGATTCTGTTCGAATGTTCGAGGCCATGAACGTCATGAAACGCAACGAACTTGCTGCCCGAAATGAGGTAAAATGGGAAACCTATACCAAGAAAATACAGATCGAAGCCCGCGTCATGGGCGACATAACGATGAACCATATCGTGCCTGTCGCCACGCATTATCAAAGCCAACTGGCCAAGAACGTGCAGAATATGTACTCGATATTCACGTCAGAGGAGGCCGAAAGCCTGACTGCTCGCAACAAGAAGATCATCCGGGAAATAGCTGAACGCACACAAGCCATCGAGACAGGGGTTGAAGAACTCGTCGAGGCTCGGCGTGTAGCCAACCGTATTGACTCAGAACACTTGCGCGCAATTGCCTATCATGACACCGTCGCTCCTAAGATGGAAGAGATAAGATATCAAATAGACAAGCTCGAACTCGTGGTGTCTGACGAGTTGTGGACACTGCCAAAATACCGCGAACTGCTGTTCATCAGATAGTGAACTGCCTGCTCTTATAGGCAGAAAACCGGCGAAGGAGCACAAGTTTCGGGACCGTTCCCGGCTTGTGTTCCTTCGTTTCTGCTTTTGTATCCATCTGTTTCTGCATTAGAACCCTTTCCTTTTTGCGCATTCAAACTGTTGCTTCCGGCCATGAAAACTTGCGAGGAAAGGCAAAAAAAGATGCGATTAAGCGTTTTATCCCGTCAAATTTTTGGTCAGGACGGACAAAACATTTATCTTTGTGAGAGATTCTTCACGGAAGCTTCCGGAAGCGATTCCACCCGGTTCTTGATGGAAACGACAACAAAGCAACATACATCTTATGAAACAACGAGTCTATTTTATCCTTTCTATGCTGTGGATGCTCGCCGTAACGGCAGTGTCACAAGCCCAGGTTCTGCGTGTGTTGGCCGTGGGAAACAGTTTCTCTGAGGACGCCGTAGAGCAGCATCTTTACGAACTTGCGCAAGAAAACAACCTCGAACTCATCATCGGAAACGCCTGCAGAGGTGGCCAAAGTCTGCAGTCTCACTGGAGGGATGTGACCGAGGAGGGCAACTCTTTTGAGTATCGGAAGATAGTGAAAGGCACGAGAACCAACACCAAGGCGCAGTCGTTGAAGGCCATTGTCGAGGACGAGCCGTGGGATGTCGTCACCTTTCAGCAGGTGAGTCAGGAGGCCGGACTTCCCGAAACCTACGAGCCTTACTTAGGCAACTTGATCAAATACGTGGCCGGCCTTTGCAAGAACAAGGACGTACGCTTCGGACTTCACCAAACCTGGGCCTACTCAAGGGATTCCAGTCATGGCGGTTTCAAGAACTATGACCGCGACCAAATGAAGATGTACTCGGCCATAGTCAGTGCCTATGCCGAGGCAAAGGCTCGCCATCCAGAGATTGAATTCATCGTTCCGACGGGCACAGCCATACAGAATGCACGCACGAGTTATATAGGCGACCGCCTCTGCCGAGACGGCTTTCACCTCGACTTAGGGCTCGGACGCTACACAGCAGCCTGCACTTGGCTGGAGGCTTTGACCGGCATTTCGGCTGTAGGTGCTGCCTATCATCCGGCAAACATCAGCGACAAGCTGGCCGGAATAGCGCAGCAGGCAGCCCACAAGGCCATGCTCGAACCAGGTAAAGTGACACCCCTCGAACGCCCTTTGCGCCTTGCTGTGGCCGGCGTCACTCACGGACATCTCTGGGAAGTCGTGCGTCGCATCCCGTGGAAGGAGTTTGAAATCGTCGGCGTGTGGGAGGCTGACGGGCGATATCTCAAAGACAACGGCCTGAGAGGGCAAGTCAACGACGCCTGCTTCTATCAGGATCTCGGCCAGATGCTTGACGAGACACGGCCTGAAGCCGTAGTGGCCTACGGCAGCATCCACGACCATCTGCAGGTCGTAGAGGCCTGTGCTCCGCGAGGAATCCACGTGATGGTCGAGAAACCGCTGGCCACCACCGTGAAGGAGGCTCGCCGAATGGCCGAACTTTCGCGCCGATACGGCATCATGGTGCTGACCAACTATGAGACGTCATGGTATGCAGCCAACCATGAAGTGAAGCGTCTCGTCGACGAAGATGCCGTCGGAGCCGTGCGTCGCATCAACGTCTACGACGGTCATCAGGGGCCTTTCGAGATAGGATGTGGCAAGGCTTTCACCGACTGGCTGACCGATCCTGTGGGCAATGGGGGAGGAGCCGTGATGGATTTCGGCTGCTATGGCGCCAATCTGGCTACGTGGCTACTCCGTAACGAGCGCCCCTTGAGCGTGCAAGCCGTGCTCAAACAGCACAAGAAAGACAAGTATTCACGCGTTGACGACGATGCTACCATTCTCGTCAACTATCCCCATGCCACCGTTCAGATCATGGCATCCTGGTGCTGGCCCATGAACCGTAAGGACATGTATGTGTACGGCGACCGGGGATATCTCTATCAGAAGACGGCCGACGAGATGGAGGTTCTCCTGCCCGGAGCAGCCCCTGCAGCCCGTCGTCCGCAGCCTTTGCCTTCGCCTTACGACGACTCTTTCCGCTATCTTCGTGCTGCCGTACGCGGACATATCAGCGTTGAGCCGTCCGACTTGGCCTCGATAGACAACAATCTCCTTGTCGTTGAAATACTGAATGCGGCCATAAAGAGCCACAAGAAGGGCAGGACCGTGAAGATGTAAAGGGCCGCTTCAGGAGCAGAAGAGAAAGCAGACCTGCCGGTGAAGAAGGCTGTTCAAGCGGCCGTCCGTGCCCAGTCGCCGCCACCGGCCTTACCCCTCACCGGGAGAAAGGGCATCAATATGCTTCATACATCTATGATGTACGGTCCATACATCTTATGAATATCAACCATACATGTGCCTGGTATGAGTTGCATCGATGAAAGTCTGGCACCTGCTTTCCTGCAAATATAAAAGACTCCAATTCCGAAAGCCGGGCTTTCTTCCTTGGAGTCTTCATCATTTGTGATCCCGTTGGGATTCAAACCCAAGACCTTCAGAACCGGAATCTGACGCTCTATTCAGCTAAGCTACGGGACCAAATGCGGTTGCAAAGGTAGTGATTATCGGGCAGACGGCAAAATATTATGCTGACTTTTTTGGCAGTTTACCGTCAGCAGGAGCCTATTTTGCGGTGAATTTTTTCCTCCTTCTGAATTATATTGCTAACTTTGCAGCATCCGTTTCACCACCAAATCTGAAGAAAATGAGCAGGATGGCATACCCCGAACGATACAAACCTCTGCTTGACCGGCACCAGACCGAGCAGGGCATCAAGCTGATCAAGGACTTCTTTCAGCAGAATCTTTCCACTGAACTGCGGTTGAGGCGCGTCACGGCGCCCCTCTTCGTGCTGCAGGGACTGGGCATCAATGACGACCTTAACGGCGTGGAACGCCCCGTCACCTTCCCCATCAAGGACATGAAGGAGCAGCAGGCAGAGGTGGTTCACTCGCTGGCCAAGTGGAAAAGACTCACGCTGGCCGACTACAACGTGGCCCCAGGCTACGGTATTTACACCGACATGAACGCCATACGTGCCGACGAAGAGCTCGACAACCTGCACTCTCTCTACGTAGATCAGTGGGACTGGGAGGCCGTAATCACTCGTGAACAACGCTCACAAACCTTCCTCCTGCAGACCGTAAGGCGCATCTATGACGCCCTGCTGCGTACAGAGTTCTTGGTCAGTGAGACCTACCATCAGCTCCGCCCTTTCCTGCCTTCTGGCATCCATTTCATACATAGCGAAGAACTTTTGCAGGCATATCCGCACCTCAGTCCGAAGGAACGCGAGGATGAAGTCTGCCGGAAATACGGCGCAGTCTTCGTCATTGGTATCGGCGGAAAGCTGTCAAACGGGTCGCCACACGATAGACGTGCGCCCGATTATGACGACTGGTCTACGGTTGACGAGAAAGGGCTCGCGGGGCTCAACGGCGACATTCTCGTCTGGTATCCTGTGCTCGGACGGGCAGTTGAACTGTCTTCGATGGGCATCAGGGTCGACGCCGAGGCTCTCTTGCGTCAGCTAAGCCTCACAGGACAGGAAGAAAAACGCGCACTTTATTTCCACAAGAAGCTGCTCAACGGCGAGCTTCCACTCACGGTAGGAGGAGGCATCGGGCAGAGCAGGCTGTGCATGATGCTGCTCCAGAAAGCCCATATCGGAGAGATACAGGCCAGCATCTGGCCCGAAGACATGCGCCAAGAGTGCGAGCAGCGGGGCATGCATCTCCTGTAGCCCATGCCCGTCAGCAGCAGAAAGGCTGGGAGACCTCGGGAGAATCGATCGTGTTCTCGCCAGGTTTCCCAGCCTTTCAGTTGTTGATGAATCGTTCAGTCCACCCTGATGAGGTAGAATTCAGCCAGCGTTTCGCCCGTGTCCCAGTCGACAAAGTAGCCGGTGAAGCGCGTTCCCACTCGATTGTTGTAGGGCAGATTGTCATAGTCTACGACCACGCGAGTTCCGTCATAATAGTTGATATAGATCTCTCCGTCGCGCACTTTCCAGTCGAATCCGATATGGCTTGTTCGCCCTTGCCATCCGCGATCGATCTCATAGCCCGTGCCATAGTTGGCATAAATGCTGTTGTTATGCTGGTCGAAATACATCGTAACATCGAAGCGTCTGCCCCGCATGTCTGTGATCATTCCGTCCCATTGGCCTGCCAGATGGTAGGCTATTGCCTCGTCTTCGTCGTAGCATGACGAGAGACTCATCGTCATAATGCCTGCCATGAGCATCATCATCAGGTTGTACATCTTCTTCATAGTAGTGTCTCCTATCGGTTATGGGTTCTCAAAGAAAATTTGTTCACACTCAGTTGTCTGATGCAAAGGTAGCCTATTCAGGAGACTCCTGCAAGGAGGTTCCCCTAAAAGTGCATAGGAAAATCCCTATTTTGTGCAGCATGTTTCCTCATTTTCCCCTGCAAGAGTCCGCGCTTGATTTGTTAATTTACATAAAGACAGGCATTTTTCCCGAAAAACAACCATCGCTTTTCGTCTTTTTATTCGTATCTTTGCATAGTGGAATGTAATCACAAAAGTATTAATTAACAACCTCAAAGAGATGAAAACCGTTTTCGATTTCACAGTAAAAGACCGCAAAGGTCAAGATGTTTCGCTGCGTTCCTATCAGGGCGAAGTGCTGCTCATTGTCAATACGGCTACCAAGTGTGGATTTACTCCGCAATATGACGAGCTGGAAAAGCTTTATGAAAAGTATCACAGTCAGGGCTTTGAAATCCTTGATTTCCCATGCAACCAGTTTGGACAGCAGGCTCCTGGCACCGATGAAAGCATCCATGAATTCTGTAAACTGAACTTCGGCACCGAGTTTCCACGGTTCAAGAAGGTCAAGGTCAACGGTCCTGAAGCCGATCCTCTCTATCAGTTCTTGCAGGAACAAAAGGGATTTGCCGGCTGGGATGACAGCCATCCTATCGCACCAGTACTTGACAAGATGCTCTCAGATGTCGATCCGGATTACAAGCAGAAGGCTGACATCAAGTGGAACTTCACCAAGTTCCTCGTCAACAAATACGGCGTAGTTGTGGCTCGTTTCGAACCTACTGAGAAGACAGAGAACATAGAGAAGCAGATAGAAGAGCTGCTGAAATAGCCGCTGGGACATCGTTTGCAGCGATAATTCTGAAACAATGGAACACGTAAAATGTCTTATCATCGGCAGCGGACCTGCCGGCTATACTGCAGCTATCTATGCTGGAAGGGCTAATTTGCAGCCAGTTGAGTACTGCGGGATGCAGATGGGTGGCCAGCTTACGCAGACTACTGTGGTTGAAAACTTCCCAGGCTACCCCGAAGGGGTCGACGGTAACGAGATGATGGCTCAGCTTAGACGCCAGGCAGAGCGCTTCGGAACCGACATCCGCGACGGCATTATCACGGCTGTTGACTTCTCAAAGCGGCCTTATGTCGTGACAACTGACCGCGACGTTCAGCTGGAAGCCGACACTGTTATCATAGCAACGGGCGCGTCAGCCAAGTATCTTGGTCTTGACGACGAGAAGAAGTACAACGGACTTGGCGTGTCGGCCTGTGCCACCTGCGACGGATTTTTCTACAGGAAGAAGACCGTTGCCGTGGTAGGAGGGGGAGACACGGCGTGCGAAGAGGCGCTCTATCTGGCCCAGTTGTGCAAGAAAGTCTACATGATTGTGCGCAAATCCTACCTGAGAGCGTCTGAGGTTATGCAGCGCAGAGTGTTCGAAAACGAGAAGATTGAGGTGCTTTTCGAACACAACACGCTGGGACTTTTCGGCGAAGGAGGGGTGGAAGGAGCCCATCTTGTGCGCCGGAAGGGCGAGGCCGACGAGTCGTTTGTCGACATACAGATTGACGGATTCTTCCTTGCCATAGGCCATAAGCCCAACACAGAGATATTCCGTGAGTGGCTCGACCTTGACGAAACAGGCTATATTCGCACCCTCAACGGCACGCCACGAACCAAGGTTCCCGGCGTGTTTGCTGCCGGCGACTGTGCTGATCCCACCTACAGGCAGGCCATTGTGGCTGCCGGAACGGGCTGCCAGGCTGCCCTTGAAGCCGAACGCTACTTGCAGACGCTATAGGTTCTTGTCGCAAATATGAAGCAGAAAGGCAGGCTTTCCTCGCGGGAAGGCCTGCCCTTTTTTGTGTGAAAGCCATCCGTTCTGCAGGCAAAACATGAACTATTGCTGAGCAAAACATGATCTTTTGCACTGCAAAACATCATCTTTTACCCTGAAAAGGGAAAGCTTTCTGGAGAGTAAGGGCTGCCTTTCATCTGGGAAAAGGCATGGGAAGGGCTACTCTTGACGGCTTTTTCCCGGCAAGAACCAGAGGCCGAGAAAGGTGAAAAGGCCGTTGAGCATCAGGAGTTCGTAGCCGAAAACATAGCCGAAAAGCTGCTTGGCAAAGGTGTCAAGGGCAAGACATAGGAGGGGAGAAGCTATGCAAACATAGGGGACAAGGCGGTCGTTGACGGGACGACGGGTGAACAGTCCGAAGCTGAACAGTCCGAGCAGCGGTCCGTAAGTGTAGCTGCAGAGGATATAGATGGCATCGATGACGCTGGTCGAATTGACCATTCTGAAGGCTAAGATGAACAGCGTGAAGACGACAGCCATGCCGATGTGCGAGCGTCGGCGCAGGCGTTCATCGTCGGGACGCTCGCAGATGTCGACACACCAGCTGGTGGTCAACGACGTCAAGGCAGAGTCGGCCGACGAGAAAGAGGCTGCCACGATGCCGATAGTGAACAGCACTACCACTTCTTTTCCTAAGGCTCCCGTGGCTGCAAACATAGGCAACAGCTCGTCACCCGAGGCCGGAATGGGCAATCCCTCTCGACGTGCAAGCATCATCAGGAGCACCCCTAACGAGAGGAAAAGCAGGTTGGCAGGGGCAAAAGCCAGCCCGTAGGTGCACATGTCTTTCTGGGCATCGCGCAAGTTTCGGCAGGTCATATTCTTTTGCATCATGTCTTGATCGAGGCCAGTCATGACGATTGTGATGAAGATGCCTGAAAGAAACATCTTCAGAAAGTTCTGCCTGCTCACCCAGTCTCCGAAGACAAACATGCGGCTATGCTCGTCGTTGGCCACGGCTTTGACGGCCTCTGCGACGGTCATGTCTAATGCTCCGACCACTTTATAGATGATCAATATGAGGGCCGTAAACATGCAAAGCGTCTGGAAAGAGTCAGTCCAGACGAGCGTCTTGATGCCCCCTCGCCGGGTGTAGAGCCAGATAAGCAGCACCATTAGGGGCACTGTCACCCAGAAAGGGATGCCCGCGGCGTCGAGGACAAAGCGCTGAAGAATGAAGCACACGACAAAGAAGCGCACGGCAGCTCCCGTCATCTTCGACAAGAGAAAGAAGCAAGCTCCCGTCTTATACGAACGCCTGCCGAGGCGTTCGAGCAGGTAGGTGTAGATGGTTGTGAGGTTTAGACGGTAATAGACGGGCAGCAGCACGAACGCAACAGCCAGATATCCGAGGATGAATCCCAGACAGGTCTGCATGTAGGTCATGTCGGTTTTGACGGCCATTCCCGGCACGGAAACAAACGTTACGCCAGAGATGCTGGCCCCGACCATGCCGAAAGCCACCATATACCATGGGCTTCGGCGGTTGGCCCGATAGAAAGTCTCGTTGTCAGACTTGCGGGTTGTCAGCCTGCTGAACAGCAGAAGTACGGCAAAATAGCCGAGAATGGTGAGCAGGATGGTCATCGGGTCTGGGGCAGATACTTCTCGATTGAGGCCATGATGTCTTTCGCATAGGAGGCATCAGGCCCTGCATTCATGTAGAGATAGGGCAGGTCTCTGAGCGTGGTGTTTACCACAATCTGGTATTCTCCGGCCACATATGGCGTGGCCGTGTTGTTGAAAGTAACGCTTGAAATCTCGTCGTTCTTGACCTTGTTGCCGTTGATGATGAAGAATTTTTGCGCCGAATAGACCAGTATGACGCCCGTGGCCTCGTTGCCAAGGGTGGCATTCACCATGATGACATCGTCGGGTTCACCGTATTTGGAGACAAGCTGGCCGACCGTCGGCGATGCCTTTTCCCGCCTGAAGGCTTCCATGGGATAGTCGGCTTCGTCGCGTTTGAGAAACAGGCTGACGGCATATCCGCCCAGCAACGACAACAGTCCTGCGACGCCACCCAAAAGAATCGTCAGCGCACTGCTCAGGATGGAAAATATACTTTCTTTCTTCATATCTATTCAACTTTCATGTGCAAAGTTAAGTATTTCTGCATATCCTGCAAAAAATATGCAGGAAAATAATGATGTTTGTCGGTTTTTCTGAGTACTTTTGCAGATGGAGAATCTTTTATTTTAAACCGAATGACTATGAGCAGACAAAAGAAATTCATCCTTGAAGAGAGTGAGTTGCCAAGAGAGTGGTATAACATCCAGGCCGAAATGCCCAACAAGCCCATGATGCCCATTCATCCTGCAACCCGTCAACCCTTGTCGTGGGAAGACTTGTCCCACATCTTTCCGACCGAGTGTGCAAAGCAAGAACTCGACCAGGAGCATGCCTGGATACCCATACCCGAGGAGGTTCAGGAGAAGTATCGGTACTATCGCTCCACGCCTCTCGTAAGGGCCTATGCCTTAGAGGAGGCTCTTGGCACGCCGGCACATATCTATTTCAAGAACGAATCGGTCAATCCGCTGGGCTCACACAAGATCAATTCGGCCCTGCCCCAGTGCTATTATGCCAAGCAAGAAGGCACTACGAACGTGACAACCGAGACGGGCGCGGGCCAGTGGGGTGCCGCTTTGTCGTATGCAGCCAGTGTATACGGGCTGGAAGCAGCTGTCTATCAGGTGAAGATATCGATGCAGCAAAAGCCTTATCGCTCGAGCATCATGCGCACGTTTGGCGCCACAGTAGAAGGTTCTCCCTCCATGTCGACCCGTGCAGGAAAGGACATCATCACCCGCGATCCGCGTCATTCTGGCTCACTTGGTACGGCCATTTCCGAGGCGATTGAGCTGGCAACAACCACGCCTAACTGCAAATACACGCTCGGATCGGTGCTCAATCACGTGTCGCTTCATCAGACAATCATAGGCTTGGAGGCCGAGAAACAGATGGAGAAGGCTGGCGAATATCCCGACACAGTGATAGCATGTTTCGGCGGAGGAAGCAACTTCGGAGGCCTTGCTTTCCCCTTTATGCGCCACAATTTCACGGGGGAGAAGCATACGGAGTTTATCGCTGCTGAGCCAGAAAGCTGCCCAAAGCTGACCAGAGGCAAGTTTGAATACGACTTTGGAGACGAAGCAGGCTACACGCCTTTGCTGCCGATGTTCACCCTTGGACATGACTTCAAGCCGGCTAATATCCATGCAGGCGGACTGAGATATCACGGTGCGGGTGTGATCGTTAGCCAGCTGATCAAGGACGGACTGATGAGAGGTGTCGACATACCTCAGCTCGAAACTTTCCAAGCAGGCATGCTTTTCGCACGCACAGAGGGCATCATTCCGGCACCGGAAAGCTGCCATGCCATCGCTGCAACCATCCGCGAGGCCGAGAAGTGCAGGCAGACTGGCGAGCAGAAGGTCATCCTCTTCAACCTCTCGGGTCATGGACTGATCGACATGACGGCCTACGATCAATATCTGAATGGCGACCTGCAGAACTACAGCATCAGCGACGAAGAGATAGAGAAGAACATCGAAAATCTTCCCAAAGTGCTGTAATTCCTCTGGGGAAACAAGAAGGCAACCGGTTGAAAACCAAATAGGAAAGGCCAGCCTGACAGCGTGTTCAGGCTGGCCTTTCCCATGTTTCTGGAGCTCGGAGGGCAGCCATGCCGGCGTTTCTCCTGAGGAGTCGTGCCGAGAAAGCTAAGGATTCAGGGTGAGAAGTCTATGGGTTCAGGGTGAGAAAGGATAGGTTTATGGGCCAGAAAGCTATGACTTCTCGGGATGAACTCTTAGCTTTCTCGCCGGCAGGTCGCAGCATGGTCGCCGTGAAGGCTCACTGCTGAGCCCCGGAAGGTGCCTGATAGTCTTCGAAGAGGGCTGCCCACCTGAGAAACCGCACTACGCCTTCTTCGCCGAACTTGCGAAGGCTGCGGGCCGCTTCGTCGATGGTTTTCTCGCGTTCGAGGTGCGATTTTGAATAGAACTTGTCGGCATAGCACACCAGTTGCTCGGCTAAAGTCTCGGGCTGCAGGTCGCGTTCAGGCAGGGGAAGGTGCTGAAGGCGAATCTCGTCGGTGGTGATTCCTGCTCCCGTATGTCGCTCGCAAATGCGCGCAAAGGGCTCGGTGATGGCCGGCTCGAGGGGCAGTTGTCGGAGCATTTCGCCACCCAACAGCCCGTGACGGATGTAGGGTTCGGTGCCGAAACACGCGATTCCCGGCGCATCGCAGCGCGTGATGCCGATGTCGTGGAGCATGGATGCGGCCTCGATGAACTGCCGGTCAAGCTGCCATTCGGGATGACGGTCGCATATGGACAGCGCCCTTCCGGCCACTTGACGGCTATGATGAAGGAGGATATCCCATAGGGGCGTATCCTCCTTGTAGTAGCGCTTGATGACGGAAACGTAGTCGATCATTCGGCCGAAGGTCTTTCAATGTAGGCAATCACGTCGCCCTTCTGCACCTTGTCTCCGCGCTTGGCGTTGATCTCTACAAGCTTTCCTCCGAGAGCAGCCTTCACTTCGACGAACTCATTCCACGGTGCTTGTATGTGGCAAAGCAGGTCGCCCTCGGCGTATTCCTTGCCGATATAGGGCTCGACTGTTGGCTCAGCTTCGCCGTCAGCACCAAACTCCCAGATGACTTGTCCCTTGACTGGTGCGACGATGGCATCGGCTTTGGCATGTTTGAACGCAGCCAGCTCGGCCGGCGAAAGGGTCGTTCCAAGGGCAGCATCCTTAGCTTTCTGCAGGTCGGAAAGGAAGTTTTTCTTGGCCTGTCCGCTCTTGTAATTGCGGTATTGCTCAGGATGCATGCCCAGTTCCCAGAGTTCTTCGTCGTCCTTTCCATAGTCCCAACCGTTTTCATCCATCTCCTTGCGGAAGTCGTCAAGGGCATTTGGCAGCAGCGTATGTGGGTCGGCATCGGTAAACTCGCGCCCTTGCTTCTGGGCAAGTTCCACAATCTCGGGAGCCAACTCGCCGGGAACTTTTCCGCTCTTGCCGAGAATCATGCCCCACATGGCCTCGTCCATCATCACGAAACGGCCCTTGCCCTGCTCCATAGTCAGAAGGTTCATCAGGGCAATGTTCTTCACATACTGGGAGAAAGGCGTCACCAATGGCGGATAACCCACGCGGGGCCACACGTATTCTACCTCGTTGAAGAGCGCCACAAGCATGTCGTCTGTCGACAAAGGCTCGAGATCTTTCTTCTTGCGGATGTTGTTAATAGTCCCTTGAATGCCACCTAAATCGGCCATCATCGAGCCCATCATGCCCCCGGGAAGGCCACATCCAAGCAGCAGACTTGACATGTGTTTATTGCCAGGATTGATAAAATATCCAAGCCATTCATCTATGAATTCTTGAGTGAGAGAGCGAGCCTTCATGTAGGCCGACATATTGACTTCAGGCACATCAAAGCCCTCGTTCTTGAGCATCGACTGCACGGAAATGATGTCCGGATGTACCTTACCCCATGATAAAGGCTCGATGGCAGTGTCGATGATGTCTGCACCATTCTCGCACACTTCGAGGATGGATGCCATCGAGAGTCCTGGCCCTGAATGGCCATGATACTGGATGAGTATGTCAGGATACTTCGTCTTGATCATCCTGGTCAGCTTGCCAAGAAAGGCTGGTTGGCCGATGCCTGCCATGTCTTTCAGGCATATTTCTTCGGCACCTGCCTCAATCAGCTGGTCGGCAATGCTCATGTAATAGTCCAAGGTGTGTACGGGAGAAGTGGTGATACAAAGCGTTCCCTGGGGCGTCATGCCTGCCTCTTTGGCCCACTTGATAGAAGGAATGATGTTGCGGACATCGTTCAAACCGTCGAAGATACGTGGGATGTCTACGCCTTGAGCATGCTTGACCTTGTACATCAAGGCACGGACATCGTCGGGAACGGGATACATACGAAGGGCATTCAGACCGCGGTCCAGCATGTGGGTCTTGATGCCTACTTCATTGAAAGGTTTGCAAAAAGCGCGAACTGCCTCGTTGGGATTCTCGCCGGCAAGCAGGCAAACCTGCTCGAAAGCACCGCCGTTTGTCTCAACACGACTGAAACATCCCATCTCGATAATTACTGGAGCTATGCGCTCCAACTGGTCTTTGCGTGGCTGAAACTTACCCGAGCTCTGCCACATGTCTCGGTAAACAAGACTAAACTGTATCGCTTTCTTCATATTTACTATGTCCTTTCGGGGCGGGAATGATAATTGCACACGGGCCCCTGAGCGTGCAAAGTTACGAAAAAAGCAACGAAATGAATGCAAAAAAAATCGTTTTCTTTCCTTTTAGCCGCATTTTTTATGATAGGACAGGAAAAACAACAAGAAGGCCATGTCTGGACTCTATAGGGTTGCAATGTATACAATAAGGTGGACGCTCTTGGCTCTTACGCAGAAAAGGCATCAAAAAAATACACCGCCACTCATCAGCGAGCAGCGGTGTATCCTGTTATGTTTAACTTGAAAACTTATTTTCTAAAAACAAATGGGAACCTCACGGCCTCCATTGTCATCCTGGTTAAACAATCACTAACTTTTACCTTAAACCTAATAACTAAAAACCTAAATCTATTACTACTAACCTAAACAATCTATTAACTTTTGTTGATGCAAAGGTAGTAATTGTTTTGTGTGCGCGCAAACAATATTACAAATTATTTTCTTTTGATGTCTTTCTCTTGATATATATCAAACCAAAAAGGTATCTTTCTTCCTTTTTATTACAAAGGCTGCTCACATTTCTACATGGAAAAGGCATCTTTTTACGCTGATTTTTCTTTGAAAAGGCAATTAATTTGTAATTTTGTAGCTCAATGAAATGACAGACTTGTCGCAGGAAAGGGAAAGGAATATCGGTATATGCGAGTATTAATAGTGAATACTTCGGAACGGAAAGGCGGAGCTGCGGTGGCTGCTTATCGGCTGGTAGAAGCACTGAACAACAACGGAGTGAAGGCGAAAATGCTGGTCAGTGACAAGGAGACCGACAGTATTACCGTTGTGGAATTGGGCAGAAAATGGCTCTCTCGTTGGCATTTCCTGTGGGAACGCTGGACGATTTTCTTTCATTTGCACTTCTCAAGGACTCATCTTTTCCATGTCGACATAGCCAATTCTGGTACGGATATCACCCGGTTGCCTGAGTTCAAGGAAGCTGATGTGATACATCTTCACTGGATTAATCAGGGAATGTTGTCGCTGGGCAGCATCAGAAAGATACTCCGCAGCGGCAAGCCTGTAGTGTGGACGATGCACGATATGTGGCCTGCCACGGCCATTTGTCATCTGACTTTGGGGTGCGCCCGTTTTAAAAGTGGTTGCCGTCACTGCAAGTACTTGCCGGGAAACGGTAGCGACAACGACCTTGCCGTTCGCACTTGGCGCAAAAAGACCAATATGTTGAAAGGACAACATGTGGCTTTTGTGGCTTGCAGCAAGTGGCTTGCTGGTGAAGCACGGGGCAGTTTGTTGCTGGAAGGGCAGTCGGTCAAGGCTATTCCAAACCCTATTGACACTCATGTCTTCTGCCCGAAGAGCAAGAGAGAGGCGCGGATTCGCCTGAATCTCCCTCAAGACATGCAGCTCATACTCTTTGCTGCTCAGCGCGTAAACAATGCCAATAAAGGAGTTGAATTCCTGCAAAACGCCTGCAACAAGCTGATGGATGAACACCCTGAACAGAATGGGAAATTGGGCATTTTGTCCATGGGCCGGCATGCCGAATCTATCGGTGAAGACCTGCAAATGCCGGTCTTCAGCATGGGATATGTAGCTGATGTGCAGACCTTGGTCGACATTTATAATGCTGCCGACGTGTTTGTCTTGCCGTCACTTTCCGAGAATCTTCCCAACACCATTATGGAAGCCATGGCATGTGGAGTGCCTTGCGTGGGCTTCAAGGTAGGGGGAATACCAGAGATGATCGACCATTGTCAGACAGGATATGTAGCATCCTATCGCAATACCGACGATTTGAAGGACGGCATCTGGTGGACTCTTCAGGCTGACGGGGACGAACTCTCGAAGGCTTCGGTAAGGAAAGTCGCCCAGAACTATTCACAGACCTCGGTCGCATCCCGGTACTATGAGGTATATCATGAGATCCTTACAATGAAACATCTCAAGCTATGATTCGTTTTTCGGTTATCACTTGCACCTATAATGCGGCACCTGTGCTGCAGAGAACCCTCGACAGTTTACTTCGTCAAACACACCATCAGGTGGAACATATCATCGTCGACGGTCGGTCGGAAGACGCCACTTTGCAGATGGCAATGGCCTATAAGCAGGAGAGCGACGCTTCGGATAATGCCCACGATGTGATAGTGATCTCAGAGCCGGACCATGGCCTTTACGACGCGATGAACAAAGGGTTGCAGATGGCTTCGGGCAGCTATGTGGTCTTTCTCAATGCCGGCGACGCGCTGCCTTCGGCCGACACGCTGGAGTTGATTGACGGTGCAGTGGGTGAGGACGAGACTCTTCCCGGTGTGCTTTATGGAGATACCGACATCACAGACCTTGCGGGTCGGGTGCTCTATCCTCGGCGTTTACGCCCGCCACGGCACCTTTCCTGGCGCTCTTTCCTGCATGGAATGACGGTATGCCATCAGGCGTTCTATGCGCGAACCGACCTTGCCAAGGCTTGTCCATACGACCTTCGCTACCGGTTTTCGGCAGATGTCGACTGGTGTATCAGGGTGATGAAGGCTGCCGACAGCCTGCAACTCCCGCTGCGTAACCTGAACATGACGGTCGTAAACTATCTGGAAGGCGGACTGACTACGGCCAACCATCGGGCATCTCTGCGAGAGAGGTTTCGCGTGATGCGTGTCCATTATGGCCTGCTGCCTACGCTCTTCATGCACGTATGGTTCCTTTTCAGGACCGTCGTCAGTCGTTTTCGTCGCTGAAAGGCTGTCGGTAAAAGAGGACAAGAGCGGTGCCGCAGGCATAAAATGAGGACATCTGCAGAAGTAATTCCCTGCAGATGTCCTTTTGTTTTGTATTAGAGAAAAGTTTTTAATAAGTTGTAAATGCCTCACACCTTATATATAATAGTAAGAGTGGAGTCAGGTTTTTGCACGGTTGTCTTGTCCGTTTCCGCGATCAACTGTAGCGGAGTATCTGGTTCGGGCGCAGCTTTGCGCTCTTCTTTATGCCGTTAAGCCGGCATAAACGGTCGACGGTTGTGTGGCGTTTCCGTGCGATTGACGACAGAGTCTCGCCTTTCTTCACCTTGTGATACTTCTTCACACTGCTGCTTGACCGTGCCGTTTCCTTGGCAGGATTGAAGGCAGGAGCGGCATCGCCCCGCACCATTTCAGGAGTATAACCGCCATTTCCCATCTTGCCACGCAGGCGGGTTGCCTCGCGGTCTTCGTCGGCATATGTGGCACGATTGTATGTATAGAAGTCGCCAGTGACGTCCTGCATGCGGAAGTCAAACAGCAAAGCAGGGTTTATTGGGATACCATTCAGGAGGGTTTCAAAGTGCAGGTGCGACCCAGAACTGCGCCCAGTGCTTCCGCCAAGTCCTATCACGTCGCCCGACTTCAGGTCTTGTCCTTCCCTTACAAGCTGGCGGGAGAGGTGTCCATAGACCGTCTCCAATCCGTTCGGATGGCGCACAACTACGTAGTTTCCATATCCTTTCCGGTCGAATTTCACGATGCGAACCCGCCCGCTGAAGGCCGATCTGAT
This sequence comes from Prevotella sp., assembly GCA_017469955.1. GTDB lineage: Bacteria > Bacteroidota > Bacteroidia > Bacteroidales > Bacteroidaceae > Prevotella. The sequence goes on along the minus strand of JAFUFJ010000005.1, from coordinate 178,654 downwards.
GGTGTCGCCCGTATAGACTTTGATGTCAAGTCCTTCGTGCCGACGTCCCCATCGCGGTCCATAGTTGCTCGTAATGACGCGGCTTGGCGTCGGCATCGTGAAGTCTCGCAGGTCTATTTTGTATTGTTCGGGCAGCAGAGCATTGCGGTTGTGTACCCCCGTATTGTTCCAGTTTGCATAGAGGTCGGCAGCGATTGACGCCTCCATTTCTTCCTCAATAATGCGTTGAAGCATCAGAGTGTCAACGATTCTTGCCTTCCTGTCGATGGGCGCTTGGCGTGCAAGCAGGTCTTGAGCCTGTGCCGACTGGCCGGCAAGTGCGGTTGCGACGGTTATGATGAATGCTTTTACATGATTGCCAATGTTCATGTTTTTTCCTTTCAAGATAGGTTAGAAATAGTGCCCAAACGGGCATAATGCGTTGCAAAGATACGAAAATATGTGCGGAAAACCTTGTCCTGTTAACAGATTTTATGTATTTTTCGTTTCTCGTGGCGGCTGTATATTCCTCTTTTTCTTGTCCTTTTCCGGTGTTGAAACACAGGTTGACGGCTGAGAAACGATAGCATTCGTTGGGCAAAAGATGATGTTTTCCCCTGCAAAAGATGATGTATTGGTCGGCAAAAGATGATGTTTTGCGCTGGCTTTTTCCGTCGTTCTGCCTATAAGTGGGCACGGTTGACGGTATTGAAGGGGCGGAACGTTGGTATTGAGGCTGCTGTCTCGGACTGTGGATTGCGGGAGTTGTCAGCTGATGGCAGCCCAGTTGACGTTGGTTTTTCGCAGTTCTTTCAGGCGGTTCCAGAGCATTTGGTATTCGGTTTTCTCGCAGTTGGGGTCGGCATCGATGATTTTCTGAGCCTCGTTGCGTGCCATTTGCACGATTTGTCCGTCGCGTGCAATGTCGGCGATTTTCAAGTCAAATGCCACGCCACTCTGCTGAGTTCCCTCGAGATCGCCGGGACCTCTGAGCTTCAGGTCGGCCTCTGCAATCTCAAATCCGTCGTTGGTCTGGCACATGATGTCGATGCGTGTGCGGGTTTCTTTTGCGAGTTCGCGCCTGGTAACGAGTATGCAATACGACTGGTCGGCGCCCCTTCCCACGCGTCCGCGCAGCTGATGCAGCTGTGAAAGGCCGAAGCGCTGGGCGTCGAGGATGACCATTACCGAGGCGTTGGGCACGTTTACTCCCACTTCGATCACCGTTGTTGCGACGAGAATCTGCGTCTCCCTGTTGACGAAGCGTTGCATCTCTGCCTCTTTTTCTGCAGGTTTCATCTTGCCGTGAACCTTGCTTAGCCTGAATTCGGGGAACACTTCTTTCAAGGCTTCAAACCCCTCTTCGAGGTTTTTCAGGTCGATTTTCTCGCTTTCTTGTATAAGGGGGAAGACGATATAGACCTGCCTTCCCTGGTTGACCTGCTGCCGAATGCCTTGATAGAGGGAAGTGGTCTCGTTGTCATATTTATGGATGGTCTGTACGGGTTTGCGTCCTGGCGGCAGTTCGTCGATAATGCTTACGTCGAGATCGCCGTAGATGGTCATGGCGAGTGTTCGCGGAATAGGCGTGGCAGTCATGACAAGCACGTGCGGAGGGTTGTCGTTTTTCGCCCATAGCTTTGCGCGTTGAGCCACGCCGAAGCGGTGTTGCTCGTCGACAACGGCCAGCCCGAGCCGCTGGAACTGCACCGTTTCTTCTATCAAGGCGTGTGTTCCGACGAGTATCTGGATGCTTCCGTCGATGATGCCCTGCAACACTTCTTCGCGGCGTTTGCCCTTTACGATGCCCGTAAGCAGTTCGACTCTGACCGGCATCGGCCCCAGAAACTCGCGGATTGTCTGCAGATGCTGCTCGGCAAGTATCTCGGTTGGCGCCATGATACATGCCTGATAGCCGTTGTCAATGGCGATGAGCATCGACATCAAGGCTACGAGCGTCTTGCCGCTTCCCACGTCGCCCTGCAGCAGACGGTTCATCTGTCTGCCCGATCCGCAGTCGGTTCGTATCTCGCGTATCACCCGTTTCTGGGCGCCAGTGAGCGGGAAAGGCAGGCTTTGATAGTAGAAATCGTTGAATGTCTTGCCGACGTGCGAGAAGATGTTTCCTCTGTATTTACGCCGATGGTCGCTTGCATAGCGCACGATGTTCAGCTGCACATAGAACAGTTCTTCAAACTTAAGCCGCAGTCGTGCACGGCTCATCTCCTCGGCATTCCTCGGGTAATGTATCCAATGAAGGGCGTCGTTGCGCGAGACAAGGTGGAGCGGACCCGTGATGAAGGGGGGCAGTGTCTCGTCGAGGGGGGTGGCAATCTTCTCGAGAAGGGTCTTCATGATGCGCTCGACGGCACGAGAGTTGAGCCCGCGTTTCTTCATCGTTTCGGTGGTGATGTAGTAGGGTTGCAGGCCCATTTCCGATAGCTTCAACTCGTCGGGACGGTCGATGTCAGGGTGTGAGAACTGGTATCTTCCGCCGTAGACGGTGGGTTTTCCGAAGACGATGTATTCGGTGTCAGTCTTATATTGCTGGTAGATGTACTTTGCTGCGTTGAACCAAACCAGGTCGACTACGCCGTGTCCGTCGCTGAAATGGGCCACTATTCGCTTCTTCCTTGGGCCCATGGCAAACTCTTCAAAGCTGAGAATGCGGCCTTTCACCTGTACGAAAGGCATCTCGCCCCGTAGCTCATCTATGGCATAGACACGGCTGCGGTCGACATATTTGTAGGGGAAATACTCCAGCAGGTCGCCCCAAGTCTCGATGCCGAGCTCCCGTTTGAGCAGCTCTTTGCGTGCCGGTCCGACGCCTGTCAGGTACTTTATGTCTTGCGAGAGGATGTTCATGCGGGTGATGATTGGCCTGCAAGCAGTTCGGCAAGCCGCATGTCGAAGGGTGTAGTGAGCTTGATGTTCTCGCGGTTTCCTTCGACAAGCCTGACGGATATGCCTGCAGCCTCGGCCACGGAGGCATCGTCGGTGAAGGCTTCGGTGCTGCCTTTTGAGGCTTGCCGGAATGCGTTCTTGATGAGTTGGATGTCAAACACCTGCGGTGTCTGTACGATGCGGTAGGATGAACGGGGCACGGTGACCGACCGAATGGGGGCGGAAGCGTCCGGGCCGGGGGAGGGTTCTGCAGGAAAAGCCTCGGTCTGTGCGGCCGGGCTTTCTGGTCCTTCAGTGCGGGAAACCTTGCGCAGCGTGTCGACGACGGGCATCACTGGTATGGCTGCTCCGGCCTGTTCTGCGGCTTGATAGCACCGGCTGATGGTGTCAAGCGAGGGGAAAGGCCTCACGCCGTCGTGTATTCCTACGAGTCCTTCCTCATGGTCGGCGATGGCGTCGAGCCCGTTCATCGACGAGTGGAAGCGCGTTGGTCCGCCGTCTACCACCCTGTGAGGGGCCTCAAAGCGGTGCTTTCGGCACAGCTCGTGCCAGAAGTCTTGCTGTTCGCGGGGCAGGACGAGGATGACTTTCATCTCCCTGTCGAAGCTCAAGAAGCGCTCTATCGTGTGCATAAGCACCGGTTTCCCGCCCACGGGCAGGAATTGTTTCGGCAGTTCTGAGCCCATTCTCAGGCCTTTTCCGCCAGCTACGATGATGGCATGGTTCATGGTCGTGATGCAGTTGTCTGAGGGTGGCTCTTGAGAAAGCTTAGGTTTTAGGGTGAGAAGTCTTAGGTTTCTCGTCGAGAACTCTTAGCTTTCTTGATGATAACACTATCCTTTCTCGCCCTGAAGTCTTAGCTTTCTCAGGCAGTGCCGGCAGCATTCCTGGCAAGAAGGCTTCGGATGGCGGCGTGCGACGGCCGTCCGTCTGGCCGTGAATGCCTATTTCTGCATGAGATGCAGGTAGCGCATGCCCTCCTGAAGGTTGGTGATTTCGTTGCTTGGAAGGAAGTGAGACAGCAGTGTATAGGCATAGGGCATGGCTGCCGCGGGGCCTTCTCCGGTGGTGAAGAGGCCGCTCTCGGTAACGATCTCGTGGGTGATCTCGGCGCCTTCGAGATACTCTTCGAAGCCCGGATAGCACGTAGCACGCTCGCCTTTCAGCAGTCCAAGGGTGCCAAGCACCATCGGTGCGGCGCAGATGGCTCCGATATGACGTCCTTTGGCATTGTGGCTGACGAGCAGCTGGCGCAGGGGTTCGCACTTGTTGAGGTTGTCTGCTCCGGGCCATCCGCCAGGCAACAAGAGCAGGTCGGCGTCGTCGAAGCTCTCGATGTCTTCAAATAGCGCGTCGGCAACGACCGTCAGATGCTGCGCACTGACGACCTCTTTGCGGTGCATAATACTCACTGTCGTAACGTCCATACCGCCTCTGCGGAGGATATCTACCGGTGCCAGTGCTTCAATAATCTCAAAGCCGTCGGCGAGGAATTCATAGATTTTTGCCATAAAAAGTTGTTATGATTTTTGACAATGCAAAAATAACTAAAATCAATGAGAGAAGTGTCTTTTTTATTTAATAAAATTGTTAAACTGTTGATTTTTTGCTTATCTTTGCACGAAATAAGCCGTCATGAGGCACCAAGGCCGTGTTTCTGCCCAGCCTGCCCGCCGGTTCACCACCACATACCGCCCGATTTATGAACAGAAGGAAACTGCGTTTCGCCGTCTTCGGCAACGAATATCAGGAACGAAAGGCCGACGTCGTGGCCCGTTTGATAGACACTCTCGCCGGCCATGGAGCCGAAATAGCGGTCGACAAGCCGTTTTTCAAGTCGCTCAGCGACAGCCCGCTGGTCAGCCTTGACGGCATCAGCGTGTTTGAAGGCAACGACTTCGAAGCCGACTTCGTGGTGTCGATGGGCGGCGACGGCACCTTCTTAAAGGCTGCAGGGCGCGTGGGCAGCCGGCAAATACCCATCATCGGCATCAACATGGGACGCCTCGGATTCCTTGCCGACGTGCCTTCGTCGCAGGTGGAAGGCGTGATTGACGCCGTCTGCCGTGGCAACTATGCCATAGAAAGGCATGCCGTGCTGCAGGCTTTCGCCGAGGGTGAGCCCCTCGCAGGACTGCCCTATGCCCTGAACGACATTGCCATCCTGAAGAGAGACAATGCCTCGATGATCAGCATCCGCGCCACAGTCGACGGAGAATACCTTGCCACCTATCAGGCTGACGGGCTCATTGTATCGACGCCGACAGGCTCAACAGCCTATTCTCTCTCAAACGGAGGACCCATCATGATGCCCCTTACCAGCGTGATATGCCTCACACCCGTGGCACCTCACAGCCTGAGCATACGCCCGATCGTCGTCAACGACACCGCCGAAATAACCCTTTCAGTGGAATCACGCTCCCACAACTTCCTCGTAGCCATTGACGGAAGAAGCGAGAAACTTGCCGAATCAACCACGCTGACCGTAAGAAAGGCACCCTATACGGTAGACTTCGTGAAGTTCCAGGGACAGAACTATCTCGCTACTTTGCGTGAAAAAATGATGTGGGGAACCGACACTCGCGACTGATAAAACAACTGTTCAGATGAAGATAAGCTGGCTGCATACACCTGAAATGAAATATTCGGCCTCCACACTCCTGAAGTGGCTGTGGAAGGCCTGGCGCGGAAATCGCCTGCAAGCCATACTGAACGCCTCGATAGGCCTGATGGCCGTGGGCGTAAGTCTGCTGCAAGTATGGGCAGTAAAGCATGCCATCGACGTGGCTTCCGGTGCCGTTGACGGCAATATCTATTGGTCGGTCGCCTTCATGGGGCTGCTCATTCTCGTCGACTTTGCTCTGCATATCGCGTCGATATGGGTGAGGAATCTGCTCGGCATCAAGGCCCAAAATCGCATGCAACAACGAATGCTCGACCGCATTCTGAGGTCGGAATGGCACGGGAAGGAGGCCCGCCATTCGGGTGATGTGCTCAACAGATTGGAAGGCGACGTGAGTAATGTCGTCAGCTTCCTGACCGAAACACTGCCCAACAGCTTGTCGGTCTTGGCCATGTTCATAGGCGCTTTCTGCTATTTGTTTTCCATGGACAGGCTGCTTGCCTTTGTTACGGTGGCCATCATCCCCATTTTCCTGTCGGTAAGTAAAATCTATGTAGCCAGAATGAGACGCCTGACAAGGCAGGTACGCGACTCAGATTCGAAGGTGCAGAGCGTCCTTCAAGAGACGATTCAGAACCGGATGCTCATCAAAACCCTTGAAAGTGACTCGGCTATGGTTGGCCGACTTGAGGATACACAGAGCGAACTCAGGCAGAATGTGGTCAAAAGAACGAAGTTCTCTGTCTTCTCAAATCTGATACTTAACTTTGGGTTCGCCCTGGGATATCTCGTGGCTTTTCTGTGGGCAGCGGTACGGATGTCAGAGAGAACCCTGACCTTTGGCGGCATGACTGCTTTTCTGCAGTTGGTCAATAAGATACAGGGTCCGGCCCGCAATCTTGCCAAACTTGTGCCGGCTTTCGTGTCAGTATTCACGGCTGCAGAACGCTTGATGGAGCTGGAAGAGAACCCTCTTGAGGAACAGGGCGACCCCATTGAGATGGGAAGTCCGTGCGGCGTCAGGATGAAGGGTGTCAGCTATGCCTATGAAGACGGCGAGAGGAACGTCATTGACCGTCTGGACTTCGACTTCAGACCCGGCTCTTGTACGGCAGTTCTGGGAGAGACGGGAGCGGGAAAGACCACGCTTGTGAGGATGATTCTTGCCTTGTTGCGCCCTCAAAGCGGCACGATTGAGATCTACAATGGCAAGAAGTCGCTCGCGCTTTCGCCCCGCATGCGCTGCAATTTCGTGTATGTTCCGCAGGGCAACACACTGATGAGCGGGACGATAAGAGACAACTTGAGGCTGGGAAAGCTGGATGCTTCCGACGAGGAGATGCAGGAAGCTCTCCGACAGAGCTGTGCCGACTTCGTGAGAGACCTGCCGGATGGACTCGAGACTGTCTGTTCGGAATCGGGCGGAGGGCTGTCGGAAGGTCAGGCCCAGCGCATCGCTATAGCCCGGGCTTTGCTGCGCAACAGGGCGGTCATGCTCTTCGACGAGGCCACCTCGGCGCTCGATCCTGACACTGAAAGGCAGTTGCTGAAGAACATTCTCGACAGCAGCGACAAGACGATTATCTTCATAACTCACCGTATGGCCGTAGTAGACTATTGCGACCAAGTGCTGAAAATAGGCAGCAGCAATGGCCAAGACTGACGGAAATTGCCGTCTGCCTGCAACTATTTCAGCCCTCGAAACGTCCTATTAGCGTATGATTCATCTTCAAGACGTCAACAAAACCTATTTTGGAGCACAGCCTCTCCACGTGCTGAAGGGCATCTCGATCGACATCCAGGCAGGCGAATTTGTGTCAATCATGGGTGCATCGGGGTCGGGAAAGTCTACCTTATTAAATATATTAGGCATCCTCGACAACTACGACTCGGGAGAATACCTGCTCAACGGAACGCTCATCAAGAACCTTTCGGAGAAGAAAGCTGCCGAATACCGCAACCGGATGATAGGCTTCATCTTCCAGTCTTTCAACCTGATCGGGTTCAAGACAGCCGTCGAGAACGTAGAGCTGCCGCTCTTCTATCAGGGCGTTTCGCGCAAGAAACGCCATCGGCTGGCCATGGACTACTTAGACAGGCTGGGCTTGTCAGACTGGGCTTCGCACTATCCCAACGAGCTTTCCGGCGGACAGAAGCAAAGAGTGGCCATCGCAAGGGCGCTCATCACCCAGCCGAGAGTTATCCTTGCCGACGAACCGACGGGAGCTCTCGACTCGAAAACGTCGGTCGAAGTGATGCAGCTGCTGAAGGAACTCAACGATAAAGAGCACATGACCGAGGTCATCGTGACGCACGATGTCAACGTGGCCCGGCAGACTAATCGCATCATTCGCATAGTAGACGGAGTCATAGAAGACAGCCGTCAGCCCGAGAAAGGATAGCATTCAAGGCGAGAAAGGATAGACTTCTGGGCGAGAAAGGATAGACTTCTGGGCGAGAAAGGATAGCTTTCTGAGCATGAAAGCTAAGACTTCTCAGGCTAAACCCTAAGCTTTCTCAAAACCAAAGGAAAGGAAACACTAAAAGACTCATGGAACTTCTCAGCGAAATATGGAGCACAGCCAGGCGTAACAAGCTGCGGACGGCGCTGACAGGGTTTGCCGTTGCGTGGGGCATCTTCATGCTTATCTTCCTGCTCGGGGCAGGAAACGGGCTCATCCATGCCGTGACACAAAACTCCGACCGGTTCCTTTCCAACTCAATGGTGGCATCCGGAGGAAAGACATCAAAGGCCTATGACGGACTGAAGGAAGGCCGGTGGATACAGCTTCAGCAAGCCGACTACGACGCAACCGCCCGGGAATTTCCCCAGCATGTCGACGACGTAGGAGCAGAACTCTTCCACAGCAACGTCATCGTGAGCAACGGAGAAAACTACATCAGCACCCAGCTTTCAGGAGTATTCCCCAACCACATTGTCATCAACAAGCGCGAAATGCTCCACGGACGGTTCATCAACGACCTTGACATGCGCCACCAGCGCAAGGTACTCGTCGTCTCAGAAGACCAGGCAAAGGAACTGAACCCCTCCAGTTCTGCCTCGTTAGTGGGCCGCTATGTGAAGATAGGCGACATAGCTTTCCAAGTGATCGGCATCATGAAGACCGACCAGAGCAGCATGAGTTCCAACGTGTCGACAGCCTTTACCACCCTCCGGACAATGTACAACCGGGGCAACCAAGTGGGCAACATCATGTTCTCCTTCCACGGACTCACCTCCAAACAAGCCAACGAGTCTTTCGAAAAAGAATATCGTCGACGGCTGAACAAGAACCATAGAGCAGCCCCCGACGACGAAGAATCAGTATGGATATGGAACCGTTTCACCCAGAACCTCCAGATGAACAACGGCATGAACATCATTCGTACGGCCCTCTGGATCATCGGAATCTTCACGCTCCTCTCGGGCATCGTCGGCGTTTCCAACATTATGCTCATCACAGTCAAGGAACGAACCCGCGAATTTGGCATTAGGAAAGCCATCGGAGCCAAGCCGTCACAGATACTCAGGCTCATCATCATCGAAAGCATCGTCATCACGACTTTCTTCGGATATATCGGAATGATCTTAGGCATCGCGGCCAACCAGTATATGGATGCAACCCTCGGACATGAGAAAGTAAGCACAGGACTCTTCGAAGCAACCATGTTCGTCGACCCCACTGTGGGCATCGGAGTATGCGTCGAAGCAACACTTGTCATGATCATCGCCGGCACATTGGCAGGCCTTATGCCGGCAAGAAAGGCCGCTCATATACGGCCTATCGAAGCATTAAGGGCCGAATAGACAAGCAAACACACCAACAAAGCACAGCATGAAGATCGACATTGACACCTATCACGAGATATTTGAGACGCTGACGCGCAACAAGACCCGCTCGCTTCTCACCGGCTTCGGTGTGTTTTGGGGCGTATTTATGCTGGTAGGTCTCATCGGCGGAGGTGCCGGTTTAAAGGAATTGCTCTCGAAACAATTCGAGGGCTTTGCTACCAATTCAGGGTTTGTTTTCGCGAGACCTACGACCAAGGCTTATGACGGTTTTCGCAAAGGACGATGGTGGGCAATGGACTATAAAGACGTCGAAAGACTGCGTGCTCAGATACCGGAGCTCGACATCGTCACGCCCAATCTCTCGCGCTGGGGTGCCAATGCCGTGCATGGAGACAAGCGTTTCTCGTCCACAGTGAAGGGCCTTCTGCCCGACTATGCCAAGGTTGAAGAGCCTCAGATGCGCTACGGACGGTTCTTGAACGATATGGATATCGCCCAGAGTCGTAAGGTTTGTGTCATTGGAAAGCAGGTATATAAGACCCTGTTTCCTCAGGGAGGCGACCCTTGCGGAAGCATGATCAGGGTCGATTCCACCTACTATCAGGTCGTAGGAGTCGACTATAGTCCAGGAAATGTCAGCATCAACGGCTCGGCAGAGGAGAGCATTTCCGTGCCGATGACGCTCATGCAACAGGCATATCACCTTGGAAACAACGTCGACATCATCTGCATGACGGGAAAGAAGGGTGTCACAATGAGCGAGGTTGCGCCAAGGATACGCGAGGTAATAGCCCGAGCACATCGTGTGGATCCTGCCGATGAGCAGGCAGTTACGGTGTTCAACACCGAGGTACTCTTCGGCATGATGGACAGCATGTTTCGCGGAGTCAACCTGCTTATCTGGCTTGTCGGCATCGGAACGCTGCTGGCTGGTGCCATTGGAGTGTCGAATATCATGATGGTTACCGTACGTGAGCGCACCACAGAGATAGGCATTCGCCGGGCCATTGGTGCCACTCCCCGGGTTATTCTCTCTCAGATCATCAGCGAAAGCATTGTCCTTACGGCCGTTGCAGGCATGAGTGGCATCTTGTTTGCGGTGCTTGTCTTGCAGATGTTGGAACTGGCCAACACGACCGAAGGCATTGTAGGTGCCCATTTTCAGGTGGGTTTCTGGACGGCAGTCGGTGCGGTTGTGCTGCTGAGTGTGCTCGGAATCCTGGCAGGACTGGCTCCTGCGGCGCGTGCAATGGCCATCAAGCCTGTCGATGCGATGCGTGATGAATAGGCAGACGGCTGTCCTTTTGCCTGCTGAAGGGCAGGGGTTCGGCCTTTGAATAGTGGAAGATGAAGAATTAATAAGTAGACAATATGAGTATGATTAGTTGTGCATCACCTTCAGTAAAGGGATGGGGCAGGCTTTTGCTGGCAGCCCTTGCAGCCCTTGTTTTTATTGGAATGTTCGTATTTCTGTGGCAGAAGTCGAGGCCTCAGCCCGTGGTTTATGAGGAGTTTGTGCCGGCGGTTTCCGACATCCGGCGCACCACTGTCGTCACGGGAAAGATTGAACCTCGCAATGAAGTGAACGTCAAGCCCCAGATTTCGGGCATCATCACCGAGATTCTCAAGGAGGCAGGCCAGATGGTTTCCGAAGGAGAGATCATCGCAAAGGTAAAGGTGGTGCCCGACATGGCTCAGCTCAGCAATGCAGAAGCCCGTGTGAGGCTCTCGGAAATCAATGTCCGCCAGGCCAAGACAGACTTCGACCGTGAGCAAGTGCTCTTTGACAAGGGGCTCGTTTCGGGTGAGGAATACGAGAAGATCAAGCAGGCCTATGACCAGGCTCGCGAAGAAGTGACGGCCGCGAAGGACAATCTCGGCGTCGTGCGCGACGGTGTTTCGTCGAGCAATGCCTCGGCTTCGTCGACGCTCATCCGTTCGACTATCACGGGTCTTATTCTCGACATACCGGTGAAAGTGGGCAACTCGGTGATCAACAGCAATACCTTCAACGACGGCACGACGATTGCTACCGTGGCTAATATGAACGACCTCATCTTCAGAGGCAACATCGACGAGACCGAGGTGGGGCGTCTGGTTGCGGGAATGCCCATGCAAATCACCATCGGAGCCCTGCAGGGTATCGCTGGCGTAGGCGACTCTACTGTGTCGCAAGGCTCAGCATCGGTGCTGGAAGCATCGCTTGAATACATCTCGCCGAAGGCCGTTGAAAGCAATGGTGCCAACCAGTTTGAGATTAAAGCGGCCGTGAATCTTGTCGAGAAAGGTAGCATATCGTCGCTCAGAGCGGGCTATTCTGCCAACGCAGAGATTGTGCTTGCTGAGGCTCTTCAAGTGCTGACGGTGCCTGAAAGTGCCATAGAATTCAGTGGCGACTCTACGTTTGTCTATGTTAAATCCTCGACGGCTGAGGCCGGGCAGGGCGGTGCGGACGGAGGATATGAGCGCCGACATATTGTCACAGGTCTCAGCGACGGCATCAGCATCGCGGTCGTTTCGGGTCTTAAACCGACCGAGACCGTGCGCGGTCCGAAGGTGATTGCCAGCGAGTGACGGCAGTCTTTTCGGGCGCCTTCCTGCTGCTTCTGCCAGGGCTTCGCGAGCCTTCAGCCTGAGAAAGCTAAGCTTTCAGGCTCAGAAGTCATAGAGTTGTCGGTGAGAAAGCATAGGTTTATTGGCAAGAAAGCTAAGACTTCTGGGGCAGAAAGGATAGCTTTCTCAGGCTGAAGGCTCGCGCAGGCTGTGACGACTTGCCGGGGAAGCCGCGGCGAACGAGGTGTGACAAGGGCGTAACTTGTTGCCGGCGAACGCGATACTACATTGGAAGGCAAAGAAAAAGGCAAGGCTCCGCAGGGATGTCTTGCCTTTCGTTTTATGTAGAGTAGTTATTTTTTCAGTACTTTCCGGCCGTCGATGATGCTGATCGGCGTGGGAGTCGTGGAGCTGACGGCTTGCCCTGAAAGCGAATACCGGTCTGTGTGGCGGTTGTCCTTGGTGACGGTTGCCGGGGTGATGCCGTCGGCATCGTCCAGGAAACCCTTCAGCACGTAGAGCGCCGGGAGGGCTTTTCCCGTGTTGTTGTCCCACAGTCCACGGTTGATCCAGTTACTGATGACGCTGTTCTGATGGCCGTTTTCCTCGGGGAACCACCAATAGAGGGCGGTCACATTGCTGTGCTTTTTGAGCTGCCCGGCAAGCGCTTCTGCATATTGTTGCTGCCCTTCAGGGGTGGCAGGCCATGTGGCACTCTGGCTGTCATAGCCCGATGATGGGGGCCATTGGTAGTAATAGGCGGTCTCAACGATCTGCACTTCACGGTCAGGAAAGTCAGCTGCAAGGCGGTCAAGGGTGGTCGACAACTGGCTAAGAGCTTTGTGCCAGAAGGGGTAATAGGACAGACCTATGATGTCGTAGTCTATGCCTTCTGCGGCAAGACGCTTGTAATAGTTGACCGTAGTCTCCGTGTCTCCGGCCTGCTCGGTGTGGATGATAATCTTGGCTTGGGGGCAAATCTCACGGCAAGCCTTGGCTCCGCTGTTGAGCAAGTCGGCCAGTTGACTCCAGTTTGTGTCGTGCCAGGCGTCGACTTTGGCCGTCGGCCACAGCATGCCGAACGATATTTCATTGCCTATCTGCACATAGTCGGGCGTGGCTTCGGCCTCAGTAAGCGAGCGCAACGAGGCTGCTGTATAGTCGTATACCTTTGCCGCCAGCTCGTCGTCGCTCAGCGATTGCCATGCCTTGGGCTTGGTCTGCTGGGCAGGGTCGGCCCATGAGTCGCTGTAATGGAAGTCGATGAGCAGCTTCATTCCCGCAGCTTTTACGCGTTGAGCCAGCGGGAGTATGTAGCTGATGTCTTGCCATACTCCCTCGCCTTTCTGCTGAGCGGTGGCGTTTTCGGGATTGACAAAGAGGCGCAGCCTGACCGCATTCCAGCCTACTTCGCTGCCGGCTACATAGTCAATGACGTCGCTGACGGGCGTTCCGTCTTGAGAGAAATAGGCCACTCCGGCTGCCTCATAGCTGGGCAACAGTGACATGTCTCCGCCTACAAGACGCTGGGCGCCGGCCGACATGGTGGCCATCAAGGCCGACAGGATGAGGATATGTCGTTTCATATGGATGCTGTTCTAATGATAAGTCGGAGGGTCTATCTGACAATCAGCTTGCGTCCGTTCTTGACATAGATGCCCGGAGCCGTGGGGTTCTCAATGCACTGACCCTGTAAGGTGTAGGTCTTTGCAGGCTTTTCGGCAGTCCATGCGACCGTGTTTCCGATGCCAGTCACCGTGCCTTGCAGGCCGTCAAAGTTGTAGTATCCGCCGTTGGTGTAGGGCTTGTCGGTGGTTTGTGGCGAACCGTTGTTGCTGAAGATGATGTAAGTGGGCTGGCCGGCCGTCGTGCCGGTGTAGGTATTATTCCATGTCCACTTGTAGACCTTGTTGCCGTTCTTGGCCGTTCCCACCAGCGTGCAGGCCGTTCCCGGCCAGCTTCCGCCGGTGTAGTTGCCCTTACTGTCCCATGCCCAGCACTTGATGGTTGAGGTCCATGTCTGAGGAGCCTCAAAGAAAGCGGCCGTTTCGCCCTCGTTGAGCTTGCAGAAATCGGGTACTTCAAAGTTTTCCGAGTCATCCTTGACGTTGTCAAGAGCCGAGATGTCGACACTTGAAGACACGTAGTACTTGAAGTTTGCGCCCTCAATGGCCAGCTTATAGCCCTCGGTATCCACCGATTCGGGTGCTCCGGCATAGAAGCGCACGTTGCCGTTCTTGCCCTGGACCGTCACCATATAGCCCCCGGAAACCTGCTTCTTCTCTACGATCTGGCTTTCGTTAGTGAGGCCGACAGCTTTGCGTGCAAGGACGAGTTTCTTAATGGTCGTCTTGTTGCTCTTCCAATGGCTCAGCCACACACAGGGCGTTCCCGGCATGGCAAGGATAAAGGCATTGGCTGCTTCGACGTTCGCATAGAGGGGCATGCCTCCCTCTCCTGCCGAGCGACCCGTGTCATGATTGTCGACAAAGGTGACCGAATAGCGGTTGAATCCCGTCTCTGTCGTCAGGAAACTGTTGCCCAAAGCAGCCCAGTTTAGGTCGCCAAATGCGCTGTTGATGGCATTCTTCATCGGGAAGTCGAAGGCTGCACTCTGGATCACTCCGTCGACTTTTGTGCCATTGACCCAGTTCTTGATCGTGGCAAGGCTTTCCCAACACTCGCCGACAGAGAACTCTGGTTGCACGGCTTTGTTGTAGATGGCGGTGTAACGGGGTGCATAGCCCAGCACGTAGTCGTAGCGGAAACCGACATATCCGAGGTCGTTCTTCAGGTAGTCCAGGTAGGCTATGACGTTCTTCTGCACGTTCTCACTCATATGATCAAGGTCTCTCGCACCGCCCCAGTTGCCGCCTGTGTCCTTGTTCGGTCCCACTTGATAGCCGTTGGAGGCTGCTTCGTCGTCGGAACAGATGTCGTTTGGCGTCAGCTGATAGGTCACTCCATTGACTGTTTCGGCAGGAAAATCGGTCCAAGATTTCACTCCAAGACGGTGATTTATCACAACGTCCTCGATGATGCCCGTGCCCTTTTCGCGGAAGGTCTTTATCATAGAACGCAGAGAAGCCTCGGTGCCGAAGGCGCTCTTATGGTCGAACCAATAGACAGGATGGTAGCCCATGTTCATCGTCAACGAGCCTGCATAGGCCGAGTTGGGTACCCATATCAGGTCAAAGTATTCGGCCAGCTCGTCGGCTTGAGCCTCGAGATTGTTCCATTGGGTGTCGGTATATGAGTCCCAATAGAAGCCTTGAAGCATCACACCGTCATACTGTGTGGGCCATCCTTGTGCCAACGATGTCTGGCAAAGCAGCATGAGGCCCGTTAGAAATGTGTAGAATCGTTTCATTCTTAATGCAGATTTAGGTTTTATGTTCTTGCACATCATGGTCTGAGATATGCTTTCCATGCAAAATTACACGTTTTTTCTTCGCTGGCAAAGAGTCTGAAGATGAGGAAGAAAATATAGTGTGCAATCGTTTGCATTATAGAATGCAGCCTCTCACTCCATATGATACGGCAGGAGGAACCATTCTGAAGATAGCGAAAAACCGCTCCGATGGTTGGCATTAAAGGCCAACTTCAGCTGCGGAAAACGGCTCAGTCAAAGGCCGATGAAGTACTTGCTATAGGGAAGTTTGGAAAGAATGTGCACCACAAGATAGGACATTCCGGCCGTGAGCAGGGTGATCAAAGGGATTTGCAGCATATAGTTGACGTCGTAGTCGGCAAGCAACGGCCAGAGAATACGTCGCATGACAAGCAGATGAACAAGGTAGATGCCGAAGCTATGCTGGGCAAAATCGTAGAAGATGTGCTTGGAACGATGGGGTAGAGGCAGGTGTTTGATGACGAGGAAATAGCTGATTGCCAGGCAGACAATGTTGATTCCAAGGCGATCTTGGACAACGCTGTGAGGGATGTTCGTAAAATAATAGGCTATGAAAAGAAACAGAACAGAGGCGGAAGACAGCAGAAGATGGACTGGTTTCACCTTGGCAATGCTCACGTATCGCCGAAGGTAATAGCCGAGAACGGCAAACCCCAAATAGCCGTAGAAGTGGTAAAGATAGCCACTTGTGTAGTCTGTCAGGCCGTCAAACAGCGGGTCTATCAGCCTGAGATAGGGCAAAAGCAGGGTAAATCCCCACACAAAGAGATAGAAAAGGACGTCCTTTCTTGAGCACCGGCTTAGCCAAGATGCCAGAATAGGGGTAAGCAGATAGATGCCGAACACGTCGTATATGAACCAATAGACACCCACTTGGGGGCCAAAAGGAATGTGTATGGTCTTGTAAAGGAGTGTCTTGGCGTCGATGCTTCCTTCGGCATAGTCCCATAAAAGGGTAATGATCGTCCAGACAACCATTGGGAAGAAGATGCGCGTGAGCCTGGTCTTAAGGAAAGGAATCACAGGCTTCTCCTTATATAAGATAAGGGCTCCGGAGATCATAAAGAACAAAATAGATGCTCCTCCGACGGCCATATAGTTGTAGAAAGGAATGATCCAAGCCCCAGAAGAACCGTTGGGGATGGGGGCATGGGTGGTGATTACGCACAGGCATGCAAACGAACGAACGGCATCAATCCAATATTCCCGCTCGGGTTTGCCAAGAGAATTCTGATTCATATTCGGATAATTAGACAACAAAAGAAGAGCGTGGACCTGTTGTCTGTTATCTACTTGAGGTCGTGGAAAGTACCCATTGCTACATAACGACACAATAGTCCACGCCTCAAGGTATAATTATCCTTCCGA
This sequence comes from Prevotella sp., assembly GCA_017469955.1. Taxonomy (GTDB): domain Bacteria; phylum Bacteroidota; class Bacteroidia; order Bacteroidales; family Bacteroidaceae; genus Prevotella. The sequence continues at coordinate 162,022 of JAFUFJ010000005.1, read as the reverse complement.
GATTCTCGGAGAAGGCATATTACGCCTCTGACGTGAACGCTATTGCACGCTCGTCCATAGCAATTGAAATTTTCCACGTTCCAAGTAGGGACAAACACGCGTAAAACGCTCAACGAAAAGATATTGGGAGTGTCAGCCTGTCGTTGCAGGCCTTCAAACCCAGTGCAAAATTACATATTTTAGATGAATTGAGGAAGAAAAAGAAATGCTAATTTGCATAGATGCGAAAAAGATGCAGGGTGCAGATGGCAGTTGTTTCAGTATATATGGTGTTTTTTGAAGAAAAAAGTTAGGCGTTGTCAGATTAATTTCTTATTTTTGCATGCAATTAAAAAGAACGGCTGAAAACACTAATTTATCAATAAAATCAAAGAAATAATGGATTTACTACAACAGATTGTGGCACGCGCAAAGGCTAATCGCCAGCGTATTGTGCTGCCTGAAGCAACCGAAGAACGTACGCTTCGGGCAGCCGACCGTGTGTTGTCCGAGGGCTTGGCCGACTTGATTCTGATCGGAAATCCCGGAGAACTGGCCCGTTTGGCCGGCGAATGGGGACTGGAAAACATCTCAAAGGCAACCATCATCGACCCTGAGGACAACCCGAAGAGCGAGGAATATGCCCAACTGCTCTGCGAGCTTCGCAAGAAAAAAGGAATGACTATCGAACAAGCACGCGAGTTAGTGAAGAACCCTCTCTATCTCGGATGTATGATTATCAAGACAGAAGGGGCTGACGGGCAGATCTCAGGAGCCCTCTCTACGACGGGCGACACGCTGCGCCCTGCCCTTCAAATCATCAAGTGCTCGCCGGGCATCACCTGTGTTTCGGGTGCAATGCTTCTGATTACCAAGCAGCCACAGTATGGAGAGCAGGGCATAGTGGTGATGGGCGACGTCGCCGTAACGCCTATGCCTGATGCTGAACAGTTAGCCCAGATTGCCGTATGCACCGCCCAGACGGCCAAGAGTGTGGCCGGTTTCGAGGAGCCTCGCGTGGCAATGCTGAGCTTTTCTACCAAGGGTTCGGCCAAGCATGAGGTGGTCGACAAGGTTGTTGAGGCTACTCGATTGGCCAAAGAGCTTGATTCGACGCTGCAGATTGACGGCGAGTTGCAGGCAGATGCAGCCCTTGTTCCGTCGGTAGGTCAGAAGAAAGCCCCCGGAAGTGCTATCGCTGGCCATGCAAATGTGCTTGTGGCGCCCAACTTAGAGGTGGGCAACATCGGCTATAAACTGGTGCAGCGTCTGGGAGATGCCATTGCCATCGGCCCGATTCTTCAGGGCATAGCCCGTCCTGTGAACGACCTTTCCCGCGGATGTTCGGTAGACGACATCTACTATATGGTGGCCATCACAGCCTGCCAGGCCATGAAATAGTACTCACATAGACAAGAAACAACAACAGCAGAATATGAAGATACTGGTATTAAATTGCGGAAGTTCATCCATCAAGTATAAGCTTTATGACATGGATGACGAGTCAGTGTTGGCACAAGGAGGCGTGGAACGCATCGGCCTTGACGAGGCTTTTCTGAAACTTACCTTGCCAAACGGAGAGAAAAAGGTGCTGATGCACGACATGCCAGACCACAAAGAAGGCGTGAATTTCGTATTCCAGACGCTCCTGAACGATGAGTATGGTGCCATTAAAAGCTTGGACGAAATCGACGCCGTTGGTCATCGAATAGTGCAGGGAGGCGACCTTTTCGAGAAGAGTTGCATCGTCACAAAAGAGGTTGAAGACGGCATAGAAAGCCTCTGCGACCTTGCTCCTGTGCATAATGCAGGCCACCTTCGCGGCTTGCGTGCGGTAGACCATTTGATGCCAAACGTGCCTCAAGTGACCGTCTTCGACAATGCTTTCCACTCCACGATGCCCCCGCATGCCTTCCTGTATGCGGTGCCTTACGAGTTTTATGAGAAGTGGCACGTGCGTCGTTATGGCTTCCATGGCACTTCCCATCGGTACGTTTCCCACCGGGTTGCCGAACTGATGGGGCGCGACATCAAGGACCTTAAGATCGTGACTTGCCACATTGGCAACGGAGCTTCGGTAGCAGCCATCAAAGAAGGGAAGGTGATTGACACCTCAATGGGCCTCACTCCTTTGGCAGGAGTCATGATGGGTTCGCGCAGTGGCGACATCGATCCTTCTGCAGTTACCTACCTGATGCAGAAGACAAACATGCAGCCTCAGGAGATGGCTGACTTCTTAAACAAGAAGAGTGGGGTGCTTGGAATCACCGGGATCTCTAGTGACATGCGAGAGATAGAGAGCGCCGCTGCAGAGGGCAATGAGCGTGCACGTCTGGCACTTGACATGTACAACTACCGCATCAAGAAGTATATCGGAGCCTACGCAGCTGCCATGGGTGGCGTAGATGTCATCGTGTGGACGGCCGGAGTGGGCGAGAATCAGATCGGCACACGTCTCGAAGCATGTTCAGGACTGGAGTTCTTGGGCGTGAAAATGGATGCAGAAGCCAACAATTGCCGTGGAAAGGAAAAGCTCATTTCTGCACCGGATTCGAAGGTACAGGTTTGGGTTGTTCCCACAGACGAGGAAATAGTCATCGCCCGCGACACGATGGAACTCGTGCTCGAGGCGCGCAAAGCTTAGGGAGAAAGGACATCTTTCAGATGCAGAAGACTGGCAGGGGAAACCGTGTTCGGGCTGTCCTTTGCCAGTCTTTTTTCGTGTTTTCCCGGGTGGCAGGCAAGCGTTGCGGGCCATCCGGGTGCGGATGCTGTCCGAGATGTCTCCGGGTTGTTTCTGAAAAGTCTTGGGCTTCAGGTTGAGAAAGCTAAGGTTTCAGGGTGAGAAGTCTTAGGTTTCTTGCCAATAAAACTATCCTTTCTTGGTGACAACTCTAAGGTTTCTCACCCTGAAAGGATAGCTTTCTCGCTGCGAATCCTGTGGCAGGCCGTCGGAATCCACTTTTCTTGCTGCGGTGTATACAAATAGGTATCGCGCGCGTGCGAAAGCCTATTTGAGCGCTTTCTTGATGGCTGGCACGATGAGTGCTTCCATGACGTCGTAGCCTTTGCCGTTGGGATGCACCTGCTCGGGCGTGTAGGCGGTGTTCATGCGTGTGCCGTCTTCGGAGAGCATGGCGCTGAAGTAGTCGACAAAGGGAATCTTGTTTTTCTCTGCATAGGCTTTTACTCGTGCGTTCAGACTGCGGATTTTCTCCATGGAGTCTTTGATTTCAAGTCGCCAAGGGAAGTTTCCTGCCGGCAGAGTCGATGTGAGTATCACCTTGATTCCGTTAGCTTTAGCCAGTTCGCACATAGAGGCGACGTTGCCAAAGGTCTGGTCTTCGTCGTATTTTCCTGTGTTTTCGGCAATGTCGTTGGTGCCGTAGTTGATGACGACCAGCTTGGGTTGCAGGTCAATAACGTCCTGTCTGAAGCGCAGGAGGAACTGGTAGGAGGTCTGCCCGCTGATGCCTCGTCCGATGTATCCGTGCTCTTTGAAGAAGTCAGGGTGCTGTCTTACCCATCCTTCTGTGATGGAGTTTCCCATGAATACGACGCGCTTCTCCTTCTTTTGGGGCTTTCCCAACTGGGCGTTTTCTTCGGCATAGCGCTGATAGTTGGCAAAGTCGTGGCGCTGGGCCTGCATGTTGCCTGTCGCGAACAGCATGGCTGCTGCGAGCGTAATGGTCTTGACGGTTCTTTTCATAGTGTTGAATATCGAGTTTTTAGTTGTCGTTTTCTGTGGCGGATCGGGCTTGCCGTGCGGCTTTTTTCTCAGGTTTCTTGCCGTGGCTCTTCAGCGTCGTGTTCCTCATATGAGGTCAGTGTGATGGAGTTGCCGTCGAATACTGCGTAGGTGAACTGCCAGAGCCAGTCGCCGAGGATGAGCATTCGGGCCGAGGATGAGAGCTGAAGGTCGAGTTCGATGTGCCGGTGGCCGTAGACGAAGTATTCTATTTCGGGGTGCAGGGCCATCATTTGCTTTGAATAACCGACCAGATACTCCTTGTCTTCTCCCATGTAGGGTGGTTCTTTTCCGTTGTCTCTCTTCAGACGAGAGTGCCTTGCCCATCTCAATCCGAGCTGCATTCCCCACCAGGGATGCATAGCGTTGAGCAGCAGCTGGCATAGCCTGTTGTGGAATATCTTGCTGAGAACATGGTATTTAAAGTCGGGATCTCCGAGCCCGTCTCCATGCGCAAGATAGAACGAATGGCCGAGAATCTCGGTCTGAAGCGGCTGCCTGTGGAGGGTCACTCCGCACTCTTCTTCCAGATATCCGTAGGTCCAGATGTCGTGGTTTCCTGTGAAATAGTGTACTTCAATGCCACTGTCGGCCAGCTCAGAGAGCTTTCCCAAGAACCTCGTATAGCCCTTTGGCACCACATAGCGGTATTCGTTCCAGAAGTCGAACATGTCGCCGAGCAGGTAGATGGCTTGTGCCTCCGGCCGTATATGGTCGAGGAAGCTGACGAGCAGGCGCTCCTGTTGCCTCGGGTTGGCTGTGGCGAGCGACCCGAGATGGGCGTCGGAGAGGAAGTATACCTTTTTCATAGCCGTCAAGAATCGTTTATTCGAAGCCCAGCTCTACGCGTGCTTCTTCGGACATCATGCTCTGGTCCCACTCGGGTTCGAACACGAGGTTGACCGTGGCCTGACGGACTCCTTCCACGCTTTCCACCTTCGTGCGCACGTCTTCGAGTATGAAGTCGGCCGCCGGACAGTTGGGAGCTGTGAACGTCATGTCAAGCTCTACGGTGTGATCGTCCTTCACTTCGATGCGGTATATCATGCCAAGGTTCCATACATCGACAGGTATCTCGGGGTCGTAGACCGTCTTCAGCACGTCGACGATGCGCTCTTCCATGCGGGTTTTCTCTTCTTGTTCCATCTGATAGGATTGGTGTTGCGAGTGCAAAGCTACAAATAAAACTTAAGATGCCCAAGCCTTTTTGGCTGATTTTCGCCGGAATTTGATTACTTTTGCAGCAGCCGAGGCCGAGAAAGCTTAGGTTTCTGGGTGAGAACCCATAGACTTCTGAGTGAGAAAGCTAAGAGTTATTGGCATGAAAGCTATGACTTCTCGGGCTGAAACCTAAGCTTTCTCGGCGCGAGGCGGAAGAGATCAGTGGAAAAACGACGGGCTATGAACGGGACTTTCGACGCGAAGGAGCTGCAGCAACGGCTGTCGGGCCGCCTGCACGAACGGGACATCACGGCCTTGAGCCAATGGGCGGAGGCCGACTTGGAGGCGAGAGACGAGGTGTTCTCGCTGATGTTTCATGCCGACAAACGTATGGCTGACAATGCTGTTTGGGTGCTGACACACCTCTCGAAGGGCTGCAACGCGTGGCTGCAAGACCGGCAAAAGAGCCTGGCAAACGAGGCGATGATGACCGGCAGTACTACCAGAAGACGCCTGCTGCTCACGCTGCTTACGCGCACGACGTTCGGAAAAGAGACCGTCGATGCGCCCTTTCTCGACTTCTGTCTCGGCCTGATTGTGTCGGCAGAAGAGCCCGTTGGCGTCAAGACAGCAAGCCTCAAGCTGGCACATGCCCAATGCATCCACTACGAAGAGCTGGCGAACGAGCTGCACGCGGTGCTGGCTCTCCTGCCTGAAAGCGAGCTGAAGCCGGCGCTGAGATGTGCAATCAAGAAAGTGACGAGACAATGAACAGTGAAATAAAAGCCCGCCTGCAGGCCATGGGCGATGCAGACTATGCGCAGTTTGAGCGTAAGATCATACCCACGTTGGCACCCGAAACCGTCGTCGGAGTGCGCACTCCTGGGCTGCGGGCCTATGCCAGGCAGCTGGCTAAGCATGAGCACGTGGGAGACTTTCTGGCCAGTCTTCCCCATGAATGGTTCGAAGAAAACCAGTTGCATGCCTTCATCCTCTCCGAGATGAAGGACTTTCCGGCATGTCTTCAGGCCGTCAACACCTTCTTGCCCCATGTCGACAACTGGGCCACTTGTGACCAGCTGACGCCGAAAGTGTTTCGGACAAACAAGGCGGTGCTGCTGAAACAAGTCAGGAAGTGGCTCCGCAGCAGCCATGAATACACCGTGCGCTTCGCCGTCAAGATGCTCATGGACCACTTTCTTGACGACCCTTCGGCCGAATATCCCTCGCTGGTCGCCTCCGTCCGGCGCAAGGAATACTATGTGAAGATGATGCAGGCATGGTATTTTGCCACAGCCCTCGCCAAGCAGTATGCCACGGTTCTCCCCTTCATCGAGCAGCGCCGGCTTGATGAATGGACGCACAACAAGGCCATCCAGAAGGCCCTCGAAAGCTATCGCGTCAGCGAAGAACAAAAAGAATACTTGAGGACTCTGAAGGTGAAAGGTCAGAGTCGGCCTTGTTCATTATAAGAATAATAGGCGCCATCGCAGACGATGACGTGGTCGAGAAAGCAGATACGCATGGTTTCGCAGGCCTGCTTCACGCGCATGGTCAGCTGGTCGTCGTCACGGCTTGGTCGGGTATGTCCCGAAGGATGGTTGTGGCAAAGGGCCAGAACGGGGGCATTGGCGAGCAAGGCTTCTTTCATGACAATGCGTACATCGACGGCAGTCTCGCTAATGCCTCCATGCGAAATACGCACAGAACGGATAAGTCTGTAGTGCTGGTTCATGAGCACTATCCAGGCCTCTTCTACGTCAAGATCCTGAAAAATGGGGCGCATGTAGTCGTAGATGGCCGTCGGCGAGCCGAGGTCGGGGCGCTCTTCTGCCTTTTCGCGCTGCCGTCTCTTGCCCAGTTCGCAGGCCGCAAGGATGGTGATGGCCTTGGCTTCTCCCACACCTTTGTATTCGCAAAGCTCGCGAATGCTTTTCTTTCCGAGGGTGTTCAGGTTGTTGTTGCAGTCGCCAAGCACACGCTTCATCAGTTCGACGGCCGTCTCTCTCGTCGAGCCCGAGCCGATAAGAATGGCCAGGAGCTCGGCATTCGTAAGGGCTTCTGCACCGAGTCTCATCAGCTTCTCTCGCGGACGGTCTTCTTCAGCCCACTGGTTGATGTTCAGCTTTTCGGCCATTATTGGTAGAAATTGTGCTCAAAGGCGGTGAATTCGCTCTGCCTTAAGATGCGTCTTTTCCAGAAAGCATGCAGAAAACCGAGGCCATAGCCAGTGAGTTGGACGAAGGCTGCGGGGATGGAAAGCAAGCCTACACGGAGACTTCGGTTGCGGATGCTGCTGTCGAAGAATATCAGAAGACTGTATGAAACGACAGGAAGAAGGGCCAGTTCGACAAGGGCAAAGCCGACGGCTGCTGTCATATGTCCGGCACTGGCGGGGTCGTTGCGGTCGGGATTGAGGAACATTGCCGTGCCCAACAAGGCAAGAAGCAGCAATGAAAAGACGCCTGTCGTGAACAGAGCAGGCAGCCAATGCACCGGCTTTGTGGTGCCAGGATGGCGTATTCCGAGGCTGATGCGCGCAATACCGCTATTGTATACCTGCTTGAAGAATCGGCGAAAGTCGGTGCGACGCTTATGCCAAACCCACGCGTTTGGCAAGAGTTGAGGGTCATAACCGGCCTCGCAGATACGGTAAGAGAAGTCGATGTCTTCGCCGAAACGCATCTTTGAAAACCCGCCGAGCTGCTGATAGACGTCGCGACGGATGCCCATGTTGAACGACCGGGGATAGAACTTGTCGAGTTTTTTCTTGCCTCCGCGGATGCCTCCTGTGGTGAAAAAGGAGGTCATTGCATAGCTTATTGCCTTTTGAACGGGGGTGAATGAGGGGTGCGAACGGTCGGATCCTCCGAAGGCTACGGTGTCTTTCTGAAGGTCTTTGGTGATGTTTGCGATGTAGTTTTCTGGCAGAACGACGTCAGAATCGACGATGAGCAGGTAGTCTCCATGTGCTTTTCCGGCTCCGAAGTTTCTGGCTTCTCCCGGTCCTCCGTTAGGTTTGCAGTGGTAATGGAGGTCGAGTGAACCGGCGAACCGGGCGCATACGTCGTCGCATCTCTCCGCAGACCCGTCTTCTATGACGACGACTTCGAAGTCTTTCTCTGTCTGTTGTATGAGGCTTTGCAGCAGTTCGCCGACCTCTTCGGGCCGGTTGTATACGGGAATGATGACTGAATATCTCGGCATGTCGATGGATGTTGGTTGACAGGTCGGCGGTTTGTGCCTGGGTTTGGGGGTCTGGGAAGCTAAAGCAGTTAAGGAGTCAAGTCGTATGCCTTGCTGTTGAAAGACGTGTGTGCTGTCTGTTGGGCAAGGCAATAGCTTCTTGGCTCCTTAACTTCCGAATCTTCAATTAGTCACTTGGCTTCCGCTTCTTCGTGGAAGGACTATTCCTTCACGCGCTGCAGGTAGCTTCCGTCGCGGGTGTCTACTTGCACAAGTTCTCCTTCTTCGATAAAGAGGGGAACGCGAATCTCCACACCTGTCTCCAGCGTTGCTGGCTTCAGTGTGTTAGTTGCGGTATCTCCCTTGATGCCAGGCTCGCTGTGTGTGACGCGCAAAACTGTCTTAACTGGCATTTCTGCATAGAGGATTGTGTTGGTGTCGGCATCGCTAACAACCTCTACTACGTCGCTTTCCTTCATGTATTCTACGCCGGTAATGAGCTCGCGGGCTATGGGAACTTGGTCGAAAGTCTCCTGATTCATGAAGATGTAGTCTTCGCCTTCCATGTATAAATACTGGTATGGACGACGCTCTACGCGCACGTCTTCAAGGGCTTCTCCGATGTTGAAGCGCTTCTCAAGCACGCGTCCGCTGACCACGTCTTTTAGTGTTGTACGCATAATAGTGTTACCCTTGCCTGGCTTTACGTGCAGGAAGTCGATGCAGAAGTACAGCTTTCCGTCCATGCGGATGCAAGTACCTTTCTTGATGTCTTGTGATTTAATCATACTTTTTTCTATTGTTTGTTTTTATGATAATATCGCTGTTCTTGGCTGCAAAGTTACGAATAAAATATAAAAAATTGCTTTTTGGCGCTTTAAAATTCACTTAAAACTTTGCTATTTCGAAAAATAATAGTAATTTTGCAACCCGATTTGTGCTCAGCAGAGAAATAATAACAATAAAAAATAGCATAAGACAATGAAGAGAACATTTCAGCCACACAATCGTCGCCGCGTAAACAAGCATGGTTTCCGTGAGCGTATGGCAACGAAGAATGGCCGTCGCGTATTGGCATCTCGCCGTGCAAAGGGCCGCAAGAAGTTGACCGTTTCTGACGAGAATCACGGCAAGTAAGCAGCCGAGTGCGTTGCTTTCTGACGCTGAAAGGGCAGCAATCCGATTTGCAGATGCAGGTCGTATTGCTGTCTTTTTTATGTCCTGACGGAAGGGTAGGCGAGGGTTTACGGCCGTTTTCCGGCTCATTTACGCCGGGACTTCTGCCGGTCCTGCTTGAGAAAGCTGCCCTTTCTGCCCGAGAAACCTTAGCTTTCTGGTCGAGAAAGGATAGCTTTCTGGGCAATAACTCTAAGACTTCTTGGCGAGAAAGCTAAGGTTTCTCGGGTTGAAAGGGCGTTTCGCGCGCATGCGCATGTAAATAAAATAAGGAGAAAGGGGTGCAGTGACCGATGGGATGGTTGGCTTTCAAGAAGCGGCTTCCGTCTGGAAATCCTCCAGAAGTTTTGTATTTCGCTCTTCTTTTCGTAACTTTATAGAAGTTACTCTCGCTCGGAAAACCCCAAGAAATCGCAAACAAGTTCCCGATTTCTTTTGTTTTGTCCTCGCTTATTCGTAACTTTGGATAAGTTACTCTCGCTCGGCAAACCCCAAGAAATCGCAAACAAGTTCCCGATTTCTTTTGTTTTGTCCTCGCTTATTCGTAACTTTGGATAAGTTACTCTCGCTCGGAAATGCAAAAAATATTTTGCATTTCGCTCGCTTATTCGTAACTTTGTCCCCCGAAAACAAGAAATGAAGCCGATGGGAAAGATTCTGAAGAAAATCGTGAGCTGGCAGCTGTTAGGCCATCTTCTGGCCATGGCGCTGCTCTTGGTGGGGCTGATAGTGGGCGTGAGCTATGCGCTTGATGCGTATACTCACCATGGAGAGTCGATCGCAATACCCGACGTGAAGCACCATCCGCGGGCCGATGCCGAGGCTGAACTCAGACGACTGGGCCTCGAAGTGACGGTGAGCGACACGGGCTATGTGAAGAGTCTTCCGGCTGATTGCGTGCTGGAGCTCTCGCCGTCGGTGGGCTCTCATGTCAAGTCGGGGCACATGGTCTACCTGGTTGTCAATGCTTCAAAGTCGCCTACGCTCGTGTTGCCCGACCTCGTCGACAACTCTTCACTGCGTGAAGCCATGGCACGCCTCACGGCACAGGGCTTCAAACTCGGGCTGCCCGAGTATGTAAGCGGGGAAAAAGACTGGGTATACGGCATGAAAGCCGACGGCCGGAATGTGCAAGGAGGCGACCGAGTCTCAGTCGAAAGCCGTATCACTATCGTCGTCGGAAGCGGTCTTCGCGACGAATCAGACTCAATAGACTACGTCATACCCGAGCAGCCTGACTACGAGGCTATCTACGGTATTGAGGAAGATGACTTCGAGGTTGTCGACTAAGTCATAGCATTTTATTCCCCCAAAACCATCCATGAACGAAGAAATCATTGAAATAGAAGAACTTGAAGAAGACTCGGAACAGCTGTATGAGCACTTCCGTTTCGTCGCCGATCCTGGGCAAACACCCGTGAGAGTCGACAAGTTCATGTGCGAGAAGCTCACCCATTCGTCGCGCAACCGTATCCAGAAAGCAGCTGAAGAGGGCTTCATCCATGTCAACGAACGTCCCGTAAAGAGCAACTACAAAGTGCGTCCCGGCGATGTTGTGACGCTCATGCTTGACCGTCCTCGCCATGAATTATCGATACTTCCCGAAGACATCCCGCTCGAAATCGTCTATGAAGACGACCAGCTCATGGTCATTAACAAGCCTGCAGGCATGGTTGTTCACCCCGGAGCAGGCAACTTTACGGGCACGCTTGTCAACGCTATTGCCTGGCATCTGCGAGATCTTAAGTCGTTCGACCCCAACGATCCTGAGGTAGGATTGGTACATCGCATCGACAAAGACACCAGCGGTCTGCTCGTGGCAGCTAAGACTTCTGAGGCTAAGTCACGGCTCGGTCTGCAGTTCTTCAACCACGAAACTCACCGTTCTTACCTTGCTCTTGTCTGGGCAAACATGCAGGAAGACGAGGGCCGCATTGAGGGAAATATAGCACGCGACCCGCGAGACCGCCTGAGAATGACCGTGCTTCCTCCCGGCTCTGACGAGGGAAAACCCGCAGTAACCCACTATCGCGTGGTCGAACGCTTCGGCTATGTCACCCTCGTTGAGTGCCGTCTTGAGACAGGACGCACCCATCAGATACGCGCCCACATGAAGAGTATCGGCCATCCGCTGTTCGCTGATGAGCGATATGGGGGCACAGAGATCCTGAGAGGCAACCGCAGTTCGACCTACAAGGCTTTCATTCAAAACTGTTTCAAGCTGTGTCCGCGCCAGGCACTCCATGCCCAGACGCTCGGCTTTGTCCATCCTTCGACGCACGAACAGATGGACTTCACCTCGGAGCTTCCGGCCGATCTTGCCCAGTTGATTGAGAAATGGAGGCATTACATGGCAGGGACGACCAACGATACCTTTGCGGAATAAGATTTATCCTTATACAGTTCACTTCGATTAAGTTCAATAGTTTTTGTAATTATGCGTAGTATAGCAATTGTTTGTGGCGGCGACTCTTCCGAGCATGACGTGTCGCTTCGCTCGGCAGAGGGGCTCAATTCTTTCTTCGACCATAGCCAATATGACATTCATATCGTTGACATGCGCGGGCTTGACTGGCATGTTCAGCTCGACGACGGGCGCCGCATACCCGTCGATCGCAATGACTTCTCGTTTACGGCAGACGGCAGAAAGACTCGTTTCGACTATGCCTACATCACCATACACGGCACTCCTGGCGAGAACGGACTGCTGCAAGGCTACTTTGACTTGCTCGGCATCCCCTATTCGACCAGCAGTGTTCTGGTCGAGGCCATGACCTTCGACAAGTATGTTCTCAACAACTACTTGCGCGCTTTCGGCGTCAATGTGGCCGATAGCCTGCTCCTTCGCAGGGGTGAAGTGTGCCCGTCAGACGAGGAAATCGTCAGCCGTCTCGGCCTTCCATGCTTTGTCAAACCGGCATGCGACGGGTCAAGCTTCGGCGTTTCAAAGGTGAAAGCCGTCGACGAAATGGCTCCTGCTCTTGAAAAAGCCTTTGCCGAGAGCCCCGAGGTGATGGTCGAACGTTTCATGGACGGCACCGAAGTCACCGTGGGATGCTATAAGACGAAGACAAAGTCGGTGGTGTTTCCCGTCACCGAGGTGGTCACTTCCAACGAATTTTTCGACTATGACGCGAAGTATAACGGACAGGTTGACGAGATCACTCCGGCCCGCATATCGCCAGAACTCACACGAGCCTTGCAGCAAGAGACGTCGCGCATCTATGACATCCTGCACTGCAACGGCATTGTGCGCATTGACTATATCGTCACGAAGAATGCCGATGGCACCGACAAGATCAACATGCTTGAGATCAATACCACGCCAGGCATGACGGCCACGAGCTTCATTCCGCAGCAGGTGCGTGCCGCAGATCTGGATATTGCGCAAGTGCTTTCCGACATAGTCGAAAACCAATTCTGACGCTTCGCCCCCGCTTCCGCAGTTGAAGACTGTCAACATTCTTGCCTGTTTTTAACACTTCACGGCGTGAAAACGGCGCGAAAAGCATCGCGAAAACAACCTTTTTTAGGAAGAAAACGGCCCCTTGCCGGTCGCAAGCGCACCGCTTCCTGTCGAGAAAGCTGCTCTTTCTCGGCCATAAACGTCAGCATGATGTACCAGAAGGCTAAGACTTCCAGCCGAGAAGTCTTAGCCTTCTTCATGAGAATCGATAGCATTCTCGCAGACGGGGGGTAGGAGAGAGAGGATGAAATGCAGGATTTTATGGTGCTTTATTTTGTAAGTCATTGATATATAGTGTATTGTAGTTTCTTGATTTTCGGCTTCCCGTTTTCGGCCCCAAAGGGCATTCTCGGACAGAAAGGCAGGGACTGCATGCTGGTTTGTCATTCTTTTTCCGAGTTTTTAACATTTTTTCCTGGCCGTCCGCCAGCCCTTTCGCGGGCTGAATGGTGCCCGTGTTTTTGTGTCTTCACAGCCGTTTTCCTTCATTGTTTTCGCTTTTTTCGGGTGTTTTTTGCTCGTTTCTCGCCAAATGTTGCTATATTTGCGGTTGCGAATCAGAATCACTTAAAACTTACATCATGATACAACGTCTTCTGAACTTTCTGGATGTATCGCCGGTAAACTTCCTTGCGGTGAAGAACATCGCCGCCGAACTGGCGGAGGCAGGCTACCGTCGTGTGGATCCTCGCGAGCCTATTGGCTCGGCAAAGGCTGGCGAAAAGTTCTTCGTCACGAAGAATGATTCCTCAGTATACGCCTTCCAGATCGGCCGAAAGCCTCTCTCCGAGGCCGGCTTCCACCTGATCTGTGCCCATTGTGACTCGCCGACGTTCCGCATAAAACCCAATGCCGAGATGCGCTGCGAGGGCGGAATAGTGAAGCTTAACACCGAAGTTTACGGCGGTCCCATCATGTCTACGTGGTTCGACCGTCCCCTTACACTGGCAGGACGCGTCGTTGTCAGGGGCAGCAGTGTGATGAGTCCCGAGACGTTGCTGCTCCATGTCCGCCGGCCATTGCTGCAGATCAGCAACCTTGCCATACACTTTAACCGGCAGGTAAACGACGGAGTAAAGCTGAGTAAGCAAAAAGACATGCTGCCAATCCTCGGCATTGTCAACGACGAACTGGAGCATGACGGCATGCTTCTCAGTCTCATCAGCACCGAACTGAACGTCGCTCGCGAAGACATCCTTGACTTTGACCTCTATCTGGCCGATGCCATGCCGGCCTGCACCTTCGGCGTTCACGACGAGTTCCTGTCGTCGGGACGGCTTGACGACTTGTCGATGTGCTTCGCAGGTCTTGAGGCTCTGCTCCGTTCCGACGAGTCAGATGCCACGAAAGTGCTGGCCATCTTCGACAACGAGGAGACAGGTTCGCAGACGAAACAGGGCGCAGGCAGCCCGTTCCTCGCCTCCATCCTGCAGCGAATCGCCACGGTTCAAGACGGCAACACAGAGGCTTTCTGGCAAGCAGTCGAGCGTTCGTTCATGATTTCGGCCGACAATGCCCACGCCTGGCATCCCAATTACGGCGAGAAATACGACCCTACCAACCATCCAAAGCTTGGAAAAGGCCCCGTCATCAAGTTCAATGCAGCCCAGAAGTATGCCAGTGATGCCGTTTCGGCAGCCGTCTTCTCCGAGATTTGCCGGTCGGTTGACGTGCCATGTCAAAGGTTTGTCAACCATAGCGACGTGGCTGGAGGCAGTACTTTGGGCAACATCCTGGCCTCTTCGCTGCCCCTTCGCGGCGTAGACATGGGCAATGCTATCCTTGCCATGCACAGTTGCAGGGAGACAGGCAGCACCCTTGACCACCTCTATTGCGTCAAGGCGTTCACGCGATTCTTCTCTTTGTGAACAGCTTCCGGCCGGCACGACGCCGGCAACCCTGCCCGTTCACACCTTCACAGGGATGCCGGGCAGCCGTATCATAGGACATATTAACGACAGCAGACCATCAGAACACAGACTATGGCAGCAGAGATGACGAAGACTCCCGCCGTGTATGACGAGATAAGACCTTACGAGGCTGGCGAGATGGGGCAAGCCTTCAATGAGTTGTTGGACGACAGACAGTTCAACATGGTGATGAAAAGTGCTGCGCCTTGGTTGCCGAAGAAGCTGAGAAAAGGGCTCCTCCGGCTGCTGTTCCGCGGGGTAAAGACTCCGCTCGGCTTCCAGTTGCGGTTCATGAAGCCCGTGGTGAAGTATGTCATCTGGCGCCATACCGACGGACTAACCTTTGACGAGCAGGCCTTGCCACGCGACAAGAAGCTGCGCTATACGTTCGTTTCCAACCATCGTGACATCGTGCTCGACTCGGCCTTCCTCGACCTTCTGCTCGTGAAGAACGGCTATCCTACGACCGTAGAGATAGGCATCGGCGACAACCTCCTGATCTATCCGTGGATAAAAAGGCTGGTAAGAATGAACAAAGCCTTTGTCGTGCGCCGGTCGTTGTCGCTGCATGAGATGATGAAGTCAAGCCAGTTGATGAGCAGTTACATACACTTCGCGGTCACAGAGAAAAGGGAAAACGTCTGGATTGCACAGCGAGAAGGCCGTGCAAAAGACTCAGACGACCGCACACAGGAGTCGGTCTTGAAGATGCTGGCCATGGGAGGACGGCCGGCTGACGACTCAAACTGGGGGATAAGCCTTGAAGACCTGAACATCGTTCCGCTGACTATCAGCTATGAATACGACCCTTGCGACTACTTGAAGGCAAGGGAGTTTCAGATGAAACGCGACAATCCACGCTATAAGAAGACCCAACAGGACGACTTGGACAACATGCGTACGGGCATCTTCGGATACAAAGGACGGGTGCACTACTGCTGTTCGTCGCCCGCCAATGCCCTCATTGACGACCTGAAAGGGCAGGGACTTTCGAGGAATGACTACTATAAGACGCTGGCCGAACGCATCGATCGCGAGATACATCGCCACTACTTCCTCTATCCAAACAACTACATTGCGCTCGACATGCTTAACGGTAACGGGGCACAATCGGCACACTACACACCCGCCGAAAAGGCCCGTTTTGAGGCATATCTGGAAGGACAGCTGGCCAAGATCGACCTGAAAGACAAGGACGAGCCTTACCTTCGCGAGCGTATGCTGACCATGTATGCCAATCCTTTGAGAAACTTTATCGCTGCGACAACATGAAGAAATCAGCACTTCTGCTCCTCGTCTTGCTGGCCATGGCCTGCACTTCAGAGACTTATGACACGGGAAACGGCGACTTGTCGTTGATGCGTGCCGACTTCGTGGAGGCTCATTCAGCCGTGGAAGGCAAGGCCTTCGACTCGGCTACGACCGACGAAGACGTCCGCCTTGCGTTCAGTCAACCTCTGGAAGCCGGCTGGATCACGACGGCCGACTCCACCTATCGCGCGCTCCTATATTATAATAAGGAGGCAGAACGCATAAGGCCGGTCAGCATCAGCCGTGTGATGGTGCTCCGCCCGGCTGCCCCCGGCGAGGATGAAGGCGAGGCAAAGACCGACCCTGTGGGCCTTGAAAGTGCATGGATGAGCTGGAATGGACGGTATATTAACCTTGGACTCCTGCTCAAAAGCGGAAGAACCGACGACGAAGAAGCTGCGCAGCGCATCGGAGTGAGACGCTCTTCGCAGGACGAGACGAGCCTCTCGCTCACCTTCATTCACGACCAAGGCGGAGTGCCCGAATACTATACCTCGCGCGTCTATGCCAGCATTCCCGTCACAGAAGACATGAAGGGCAAGGCTGTCAGCATCCAGATCAACACCTGGCAGGGCATCGTAGAGCGCACGTTCCAGGTCGGCGAATAGCCCCCTGCCGTCCTTTTCTCCTCTCTTTTTCCGCCAGTCATGGCCCATATCCCATACACTTGCCGGCACGAACGCATGCCGTTTCTGCCGTGAACCCTTCCGATACAGCCGGCAAAACATCATCTATTGGTGAGTAAAACATCATCTTTTGCCATGCAATAGATCATCTTTTGCCCGTTCCACCGATAGCCATCCTGTCTGAAACGGGCAGGGTTGATGCCAATGAAGGGAAGATACTTGCGGGACATGCCTGATGCATGAAAACGGGAAAATCGAAAAAAAACGGATGAAACATTTGGCGGTCTGCTTCTTTTTTGCGTACTTTGCGTATCGAAAGAGAAAGATTCAAGGAAAAGACCTGTCATCATGGTGCTGACAACCGCTGGCAGATGCCGTATGGAATGCTTTTCATCAGACACTAAAACGAAGGACTATGGATTTGAAGATTTTACACGAGATTACGCCTCTTGGCGAGCATGATTTCATGTATGTGGCCGACCGCCACAAGAAAGAGTTCACCTATCCCATTCATTGCCATGAGAAAATGGAACTTAATTTCGTCGGTGGCTGTGCGGGATGCCGTCGCATCGTGGGCGATTCGTCTGAAGTATTGGGCGACTATGACTTGGTGTTGATTACGAGTCCCAACCTCGAACACGTGTGGGAACAGTACCAGTGCAAGAGTGAAGACATCCATGAGATCACCATCCAGTTCTATATTCCTTTCGAAGACGACAAGCTGCCTTTCCGTACAAACCCCTATCAGCCCATCTTCAGGATGATGCAACGTGCCAAGAGGGGGTTGGCCTTTCCGATGCAAGCCATTCTGCAGGTCTACCATTTGCTGACCGATCTGTCGCGCGACCGGGACAGCTTCTATGCTGTTCAGCGCTTTTTCGACATCTTATACGAGCTGTCAAAGTTTGACAATGCTCGAGAACTCTCGTCGACAGCCTTTGCAAAAGTGGATGTTGAAAGCGACTCAAGAAGGGTGTTAAAGGTAAAGGGTTTCATCGACGAACACTACCAAGAAGAGCTGCGTCTGGCCCAGTTGGCCGACATGGTGGGCATGGCTCCCACGGCCTTCAGCCGTTTTTTCCGCCAGCGAACGGGCAAGAGCCTGGCCGAATATATTGTCGACATCAGGCTCGGACATGCCGCACGCCGGCTTATTGACACAACGGAAAGCGTCTCTGAGGTGTGCTATCACTGTGGGTTCAACACCCTTAGCAACTTTAACAGGCTCTTCCGCAAGCGCAAAGGATGCAGCCCTACCGAGTTCAGGGAGAAGTATTATAAGACGCGAGTGATCGTCTGAAGCAGCAACAGCAATTCCTTCCATCGCGTCAAGTTTTGCAGAAAGTGTCAGCCATTGGCAAAATAGTGCCAATGGCTCTTTTTGTTATCTCATACCTTTGCAGCGAAATCTAAGTTTTACTTAAGCCCAATATCGATCAGAAATGAATAAATCAATGTTTTTTGTGGCAGTCTTTGTCCTGCTTGCATGTGGCAAGGCTGATGCTGACGAACCGCGTCAGTTGCCGTCGGCAGACGTGGTTGTCGAGGTGAGTCCAGCCCTTTGTAACCCTCAGGCCACACCCGAGGCGCAGCGACTCTATGCCGTTCTGCGCCAGTTGTATGGCCAGAAAGCCCTTTCAGGGGTAGTTGCCAACGTCGACTGGAATGTGAAAGAGGCCGAGAATGTCTATGAATGGACGGGTCGATGGCCTGCCATCAACGTCTTCGACTTTATCAATATCCATGCCTCAAAGGATGTCAACAAGAAAGGATGGCTTGACTATTCCGACATGAAACCGGTCAACGACTGGGCGAAAGCCGGCGGAGTAGTGGGGGCTATGTGGCACTGGCAGGTCAGAGCCAATAACGGAGTCGACATGACTTGTTCGCCAGGTGCAAAACCAAACGAGACAATCTTCGACGCTTCCAAGGTGGATGATCCCGCCTCGGCTGACTATAGACAGATGGTAAAGGACATAGACCAGGTGGCAGGCTATCTGAAAATGATGCAGAAGCAGGGCATTGCCGTCATTTGGAGACCCCTTCATGAGGGCGCAGGCAATACCTATGAGTTTGAGGGAGGTGGCGCATGGTTCTGGTGGGGGGCACATGGGCCGTCCGTATACAAGAAGCTTTGGCGCTTCATGTACGACCGTCTTGTGAACCATCACAAGCTGAATAACCTCATCTGGGTGTGGAACTCGCAGATGGACGACGGCGAATGGTATCCGGGAGACGACGTAGTCGACATCGTAGGACGTGACAATTACAAGGCGTTGCAGTATCCGTTGATGAAGGAGTTCAGGCAGTTGCAGGCCGAATATCCCACGAAGCTCATCACGCTTGCAGAGTGTGGCAACGGTGATGAGGTGCACATGTCGCTGTGGTCGAAGATCTGGAAGGAGGGCTCTCGGTGGAGTTGGTTCATGACATGGTATGACTATGCCTACAATGCAGGCCAGAGTGACGAGCATCAGTATGCCGGTCAAGACTGGTGGAAGGACGCCTTCCTGTCAGGAACGGTGGTCGATCGTGACGAGATGGCAGCCCTTTTGAAGGCGCAGCGCTGAGGCTTCTGGCGGAAAAAGATGAACTATTGGCGGGCAAAAGTTAAACTATTGGCGGGCAAAAGATGATCTTTTGCTCCATGAATGGCAAGCTATATAAGTATTGAAAATATGAAAATAGATTTGAAAAACAGTGCAAAGAGAGTGTTTCTGCTTGTGGCGATGATGGTCATGGCAGGCGTGGCAAGGGCTGACGAAGTGACGATCTTGCTGGGTCCGAAGACCATTGGCGCGGGCTGGAAAGACAATATCGTGGTTGAGGCGCGCCACTTCAGTCAGGTGAAGGCCGGCGACGTCATGACGGTCTATACTGATGAAGCCAAGCGAACGGCCCAAGGTGCGTTTCAAGATCCTAAGGATTGGCAGGCCATCAGCCCCGAATATGCCTATTTTGGCATTAATGGGCCGGTGAGGATGGTGATAGGCGAGGGGCTTTTGCCTGTGCTAAAGGAGCGTGGAGTGGCAATCGGAGGCCATGACTATCGTATACTTCGTGTCACACTAACGCCAGCTGAGGAGTTCGAAGAGACTACGGTTTGGAAGGGTCCGGCGGTGCAAATGAAGGCAGACTGGAGTGTTTCGGCGGAGTTGCCAGGAAAGTGTTTCAAGGACTTGCAGGTGGGCGACGGGCTGCGACTCTATGTAAGCCGTGTGCAAGAGGGCGCCGCAGCTAAGCTGATGGACTTCACCTGGAACGCACTTGAGCCGGCAGTTGACGGTGCAGGTGTGGGCGAAGAGTCCTTTACTTATTATATAAATGACGATGCTCCGCTGCTGAAGCTTCGCTTGGCCGGCACGGGAGACAACGTGGCCATGCGTGTAGGCGGAAAGAACTACAGGCTTGACCGCGTGGCAATTGTCAGGTTTACGGGGCAGCGCAGCGAGGATTTCAGTCAGGCTCAGCGTGCTCCAAAGGAGTATAAGCTGGAACCTGGAGAGCTGTTTCATGGCGAAAAAACCTTTCCAAACGACTGGAGTGGGAACTTAAGGCTCACGGCTGAACCCTTTCAGGATTGTACGGAAAACGACGTTGTCGTCATCAGCTATGGCTTGCTGGACGGCATTGCAGGCGAACAGGCTTCCTCTTCAGCTGCAGAACCTGCGGCATCGGAGGGCGCCCAGATGTCGTTTCGTGAGAACAAAGGCAAATGGCACGACATAACAGGGCAAGAAGAACCGGTTTGGTATGCCTTGGATGGTAACGACGTCGTGCTGACCTTTGACGCAGTGTCGCTTGACAAGGTGAAGACCAACGGTCTCGTCGTCACGGGAAAAGGGTTCGTGCTGAAGCGCATTGAACTGATTTCTGCCCAGTAGAGACAGCCTATGGCAGCACGAAGACAGGCCGTGGAAGAAGACAAACATTTAGCAAAATAACATAAAAAAGAAACTCTATGCGTAATTGGATTTTAGGATGTCTGCTCATTTTCGCAGGCATCAGTGTCAATGCACAGACCGTCATCAAGGGCAGGGTTATGGATGGTGCCATGCAAGGCGAGCCTTTGATGGGTGCAAGTGTGCAAGTGCCGGGGACAAGTTCTGGCACAATAACCGATCTTGACGGAAACTTTTCCTTCACATTGCCCGAAGGCAAGGTCATCGTACAGGTCTCAATGGTTGGTTATAAGACCCAAGTGGTCAATGTGAAAGGTAAGGATTTCATCGAAATCACCCTGCAGGAAGACCAGCAACTGATGGATGAAGTGGTGGTCGTAGGCTATGGTACGATGAAGAAGCGAGACCTGTCGGGAGCTGTTTCGCAAATCAAAAATGACGAACTGATGGCAGGAGGTGCCGTGGATGTGGCTCATGGTCTGCAAGGAAAGGTGGCCGGCGTGCAGGTACAGCAAAGCGATGGTTCGCCGGGAGCAGGCGTAAGCATCACGGTTCGTGGAGCCAACTCGTTCACGACAAGCAGCCAGCCGCTCTATATCGTTGACGGAATACCATTTGGAACAGACCCCAACGGGACACCTTCAAGCGATGCCAACGAAGGTAACAACCAGCAAATATCGCCTCTCTCGATGATCAACCCGAACGATATTGAAAAGATTGAGGTGCTGAAGGATGCCTCGGCTACGGCTATATATGGCTCGCGCGGTGCTAATGGCGTCGTGATCATCACCACAAAGAAGGGACAGACGGGCAAGCCGAAAGTGGAAGCCGGCATGAAATGGACAATGCAGCACATCGGAAAGCGGGTGAAGACGCTCGATGCATATACCTATGCCCGCTATCAGAACGAAGCAAACGAAAACAGCCGATACTATGAAAACGGGACGCAGCGCAACCCTTATCGCGGAGAATGGGACTATCCCTACATGGGAGGCGGGTTCATCTATACGCAGGGAAAGTACAACCCCTCGCCTGAAGACTTCTTGAACCCGGGGACAAGAACCGACGAATACGGCAACGTCGACGTGGTAGAAGGAGCAGACTGGCAGGACGAAATCTACCAGACAGGATGGCAACAGGAATATAATGCCAGCGTGTCAGGTGGTTCTGACGAAGGATGGTATGCCTTCTCTGGAAGCTATACTGATCAACAGGGTATCATTAAAAACACTGGATACAAGCGCTATGGCTTGTCAATCAATATCTCTCGCCACATAGCCAAGTGGCTGGAAGTGGGTACGTCAAGCCATTTTACCAATGCCACTACCGACTTTCAGCGCACCAACTCTGACAATACGGGCATTATCCGCTCAGCGCTCATCTTCCCACCTACGGTTCGCGAAGAGAGCGATCAGACCGACTGGCTGGCTGCTAATCCTGCAAACTATGTCAATGGGGCCAAGGACCAGCTGAAGCAGATATCGTGGTTCTCGTCATCGTATGCAGAGGCCAAGATCACTTCATGGCTGAAATTCCGGCAGAATCTTGGTCTGGGCTATAACGATGGACATAGAGGAACCTATTATAGCCGCCTTACACAGGAAGGCAAGTCGCCCGTTAACGGAAAGGCAGGAAAGGCTTCAAGCATCTGGAAAAGCCTTACGTCAGAATCATTGCTGACGTTTGACAAAAAGTTTGGCATCCATGCACTGAATGCCGTGGCTGGTATCACCTTTGAAAGGGGCATCGGAGAGAACGAGTCGATGACGGCAACTAGCTTTCCAAACGACTTTACAAAAGACGCGAACATGTCGCTTGCGCTTGACCGGCCTGTCGTTTCAAGCAGTTCTACCGAGCAGTCTCTGGAGTCATTCCTTGCCCGTGTAAACTACACCTTATTGGATAAATACCTTTTTACAGCCTCTGTGAGAACCGACGGCTCATCGGCTTTTGCTACGAACAACAAGTGGGCTACGTTCCTTTCGGGAGCTTTCGCATGGCGTGCCATCGATGAACAATTCATACAAGACCTTGACTTCTTCTCCAATTTGAAACTTCGTCTTTCGTATGGTGAAACGGGAAATCAGGCTATTGGAGCCTATCGAACCCTGACAGTCCTTGACGCAGCCAACTATCCTTATGACGGAACACTGGAAGGGGGCGTGTCGATGATCGACTGGCGCGGACCGAACAACCCTCACCTGAAGTGGGAGACAACGGGGCAATTCAATGCCGGCATCGACTTTGGATGGCTGGAAAATCGCCTGCAATTGACAGTAGACTATTACTATAAGAAGACGCGTGATCTGTTGCAGAACGTCTCTATTCCCCTGTCATCGGGCTTCGGACAAATGATGGTCAATTCGGGTAATGTCACGAATGAGGGTCTTGAGCTGACACTTACCTATGATATCCTGCACAAAACCCCGTTGAAGTGGAACTTGTCTGCTAACATGACTTTCAATAAAAACACCATAGGTGGACTTGATGGCGACCAATATGCCACAAACTTGTGGTCAAATGCTGATCAGGTTTTCCTGCAACGCAACGGCTGTCCCATAGGTACGCTCTACGGATATGTCGAGGATGGATTCTACGACAACATTGCCGAGGTACGCTCAAACAAGGCTTATGCAGGCTTGTCTGATGCAGAAGCATTGCGATATGTCGGCGAAATCAAATACAGGGATCTCGATGGCGATGGACAAATTACGGATAAGGACAGGACCATTATTGGCGACACCAATCCCGATTTTACCTATTCGATCACGAACAATTTTTCCTATAAGGATTTCTCGCTTTCGTTCATGTTGCAGGGCTCGCAAGGCAATGATATCTTCAACTATAACCTGACTGATATCACAATGTCGAACATAGGCAATGTGACACAAGATGCATATGACCACCGTTGGACAGCTGAAAATGCAGCAAATGCCAAATGGCCAAAGCCAACAGCAGGCTATACTCGTACATGGCTTGTGAGTGATCGTTATGTGGAAAACGGCTCTTATTTGAAAATGAAGTATATCACTCTGGGCTATAATTGGAAGCGTCCTACGAAATGGATAGAAGACATGCGCATTACTCTCACGGCAAACAATCTCTTTACGATTACTAAATATTCGTGGTTTGATCCAGATGTCAATGCCGGAGGAGTTAATGCTGCTTGCCCGGGAGTTGACAGCTATTCGTATCCTTCTGCCCGTTCTTTTGCGTTGGGCATAAACTTTACCTTCTGATAAGGATATGAGAAAGGAGGAAATGCCAAAAAGAAAAGAATGTGGATGCTTCTGAATAACTACATTAGAAAAGGTAAACAATAAATATTTACAGGCTTATGATAAAGAATAGTATTCAAAATATAGAGAAAAAGGCAGTAGGTTTGCTCCTCACAATCTTCTTTCTTGTTCCTCTGGTCAGTTGTGAAAGCTGGATAGAAGAGGACCCGGAAAGCCAAGTAACGATTGATAAAGTAGGTGATTCTGATGAGGCTGCTGCCTCGTGGGTGACGGGAACATACTCAAAACTTATTTACGACATGTTCTGCTGGGGATATTTTCCTCGCGTATTGGAATTCGATGCTGACTATATTTCGGGCCCTGACTGGCTCTTCGGAACCTTCGGTGCAGGAAATTTCCAAGGTGAAAGTGCTGTTACGGACGCATTATGGAAAGGCTGTTACGGACTAATCTCGCGTGCAAATACAGCGGAACGCGAAATTGAAGCCATGAAAAATGTCACAGAAAGTGTACGTAATAATGCCATTGGCGAATTGAAATTTCTCCGTGCTTTCGGATATTTCTTGTTGGTTCGTGCCTATGGAGAGCTTCCAATACAATCCGAAGACGTAACTACTGACTATAATAATCCGAGACAATCGGTAGCGACAGTCTATGAATATATTGTAAAAAATCTTGAAGAAGCAGTAGATTTGATGTACAGAAACACAGATGCTGCTTATCAGAAAGGGCATGTTTCTGCAGGGTCAGCAGCTGGTCTTCTGGCAAAAGTATATGCAACAGAAGCTGCGTCAGCAATGCCTTCAGGGACAGAAGTCATCGTCCGTACGGGCAAAGCTTATGAGGGTACAGGCGACGATCGCACCTATGCTCCTTTGCAAACTAAAGCATTCAAGAAGAATACGGTTGCCGGTTATGAAGGACTCTCGGCCCAAACTCTTTATGAGAAAGCAGCGGAATGGGCAGAGAAAGTCATACGTGGCGATTACGGAAAGTATGATTTGTTAGACTACGACCAACTATGGCGCAAGGCAAATAGTAATGCTTCAGAGTTTATGTTCTCATTGAATACCGTCAGCGGAGATGCAACTTATAAAGTGTCTGTTCATCAACAATATGAAGGATATAGAACGGCAAACGGTTCAGATTTTATACAAGAAGGAGGTTGGGTAGGCTGTACTCGCCATTGGTATGACCTTTTTGACCATGATGACCTGCGTATAGTCAAGGGCGTTAAGCATCGTTGGAGGGTAAAGACCCATCGTGAGTCGAACCTGGGCTTTTACTATCCCCAGACAGATGAATATGCTATTATGGCCACAGGGTATAATCTTCATGGGCAGTATGTTGGAAGTCCTACGGGTATTTTCGCAGACGGCGTGAACTATTATTATTCGAAGGACTCCCAGTGTCTGGCTTTTACAACAAAGTATGAAGATGTGACAAATGATGCAATTGCCAATGCTGATGCCAACTGGCCATTCCTTCGCTATGCAGATGTGTTGTTGATCTATGCAGAAGCACAAAATGAACTTGGTGCGACAGATGAGGCAATAGAGGCTTTGAATAAAGTGCGTAAACGTTCAAATGCGATACTTGCCACATCTGCAGAACTCAATACTCAGACAAAACTCCGCTCTGCTATTATAGAAGAGCGTGCCAAAGAGTTTGCTTGCGAGGCTGATCGCCGTTGGGACCTCATACGTTGGGGCATCTATCTTCAGGCCATGAATGCGATGGAGGGTTCTGATGATGCGGGTGTATTGAAAACTCGTCAGGAGCGTAATCTGCTGTTTCCCATTCCAGTAGCCGAGCTTAATACGAACCGTTCAATAGCAGAGAACAACCCAGGATGGAATTAATACTAAATAATATGAGCTGAAAGATGTGATGGATGCAATTCCTACGGTTACATTTAGTACGGCTTCCCATTAATAATATAAAGGAGAATAAGATGAAAATCATATCAATAAATGAATTGGAGAAAAAGGCCATACGGCTACTTTTCATTCCTATGTGTCTTTTGGTGATGTCATGTTCCGACGTCGTCAGCTATGATGATGACTATACTCCTGCAGAGTTGGCACCCAATGACGGCGCTCCTCTCATTAAGGGTATATATGATATTGCTGATACAGCTTATGCGGTGCCGCTGACAGAGGGATCATCTTCGCAGATGGTCTGTATTCTTGGTGAGAATCTTAATAATGCAAAGTCGATAACATTCAATACGGTCAGTGCCGATCTTGATGAGGTGTATACCGCATCTACGCGAGCTATTGTACGCATTCCATCCAAGTTGATTCTTGGCGGAGACCACCAATTGGTCTATACAACCGATAAGGGTTCCGCTCAAATCGATTTTGATATACCCCTTCCCGGCTTCTCTCTTGAAGGACTTTTCAATGAATTTGTACCGGCGGGAAATGAGGTTTCTGTCATAGGACAGTATTTTGAGATGTATGGATTCGGTGAAGAAGGCAGTGCAACCATTACCTTGAACGGAGATGTAATAGTGCCTTCAAATGTTACTGACGAGACCATGAAGATTACGATTCCTGCCGGAACACCAGACAACAGCCAGCTGGTTTTCACATGGACCAACCCGGATGGTCGACAAGAGTCAAAGACCTTGCCTTATCGTCCCTCTTCTTGTAGGCTGTTTCAGAACCTGCATGACGTACAGTTTGATGCGAATGGAGATCTACAGTCGAATCCTTTCATTACCATTGAAGATGATGATGAGTTAGGGACATCCTATCTCCATTTCCAAGGTATGCCAACCCAATGGACTTGGTATCAGCTTGATCTCTCGGCTAATAGCAATGATACAGGCTATGATCTCAGTTCTGTTGACGACTATTTCTTTGTTTTTGAAGCGAAAACGGCTAATGGGAGTCCATATCCAACATCGTTCAATGAGGATCAGGACGGTCTGCTGTTTACATTGAATTGGGGAAACCGCTATGAATGGGATCCGTCAGTAGAGAATGTGTTTGATACACAAGACCGGTGGCAGACCATTCGTATCCCGCTCAGTTTGGTCGCTACTAACGGGATGCCGGCAGCAGGCTCGTGGCTGATTTTTGACATCGTCTATAAGTTTATATATGCCGACACGTCAGTAGATTTTTCTATCGGCAACTTCCGTATTGCGAAGAAATAGCCGGAAAGAGGCTCGCTTTTCAAAGGGCGGTCCTTTTTCTTTTCCAAGTGTCAGGCAAAGGTAATAAAGTGTCAGTGTAAACCTCTTTTTGTATTTACCTTTGCAGCAGAGATTTGGAAATCAATCGTTTAACTAAAGAAAAAGGAATAGTTTATGAAGAAAATCTTTACGTTGGTGTTTGCTTTGATGACTTTCGTCGTCATGCAGGCTGAGGAGAAAGTCGTATGGGAAGGCGAACAGGCCATCTCATGGAATGCAGAAGCAGCTCCCGGTATTCAGTTTGAAACCCCAGAAGGCATCTTTGCCGGACTGGAAAAGGGCAATGTCATTCGTGTCTACACTACGACAACTTATGACGACCCCCAGTATGTACTTACCTATAAGAAGGGAGATGGCTGGGATTGGACCGACCTTTCAATCACGACAGACAATAGCATCATGGCGTATACCGTAGAGGATGAGACCGTGGGCACAGAGATTTCCGAGCGAGGACTGATAGTTCGTGGACAGGCTTATACCATTACAAAAATTACGGTTGACAGTGAAGATGGTGACGAACCCCAACCTGTAGAAGGCGAAAAGACCTTGTGGGAAGGCACGCAAGAGATCTCTTGGAACAATGAAGTCGCCCCCGGCATTCAGTTTGAAACTCCAGAAGGCATCTTTGCCGGTTTGGAAAAAGGTGATGTCATTCGTGTCTATACTACGACTACCTATGAAGATCCTCAGTATGTGCTGACCTATAAAAAAGGTGATGGATGGGACTGGACCGACCTTTCTGTCACGGTTGACAATGGCGTCATTGCTTATACCGTAGAAGATGAGACCGTTGCTACCGAGATAGCTGAGCGGGGACTGATTGTCCGTGGTCAGGCTTATACGATGACAAAGATAACGCTTGCGAAGGGTGGCTTGGACAATATCAGCAGCCTGCCGGCAGAAAGCGCCGGAGAGCGAGTTGCCTACAACCTCGGCGGGCAGCGTGTCGGCAACGGCTATCGTGGCATTGCCATCATTAACGGGAAAAAGATTTACGTCAAATAAGTTGCTTTTTAGAAAAATTCTTGACGGCCGTCAGCATGGTGATGCTGATGGCCATTTTCTTGATGTCGTGACGGAAAGTGTTGGATTCTGTTAGGAAAAGCAGATGCTATGGCTGTAAATATGGTTAGTTTTGCAGCCAAATTGCAAACAGTATATATCATATGAAAAAGAGTTTTGTTTTCTTATTGCTCTTGGGAGCTATTCCCTTGACTGGTCTTGCGTGGCAAGGAAAGGTTGTCGTTGAGACCCCTCACACGCAGATGATTCTCCATGCCGATGAAGGTAAGGACCTTCGCATGGACTATTATGGCGAGCGTGTAGCCACCTTGCAGGAGCTACGTGATGCAGGCGATGCGTTTGACTTCCCTGCGTTGCCTGCCTATGGCACGGTAGACATGATTCATTTGCCGGCACTTCAAGTGCAGCATGCCGACGGAGACCTGAACCTTGAGCTTTGTGTGACGGATGTCGAACGTCAGGATGCGCCACGTTTTACGCTGCATGTCATCACGATGGCCGATCACCTGCAGCCCGTAACGGTGAAGGTTTTCTATAAAGCCTACCGCGAAGTTGACGTCATTGAGACCTGGACTACTATTGAACATCGCGAAAAACAGAGCATTGTGCTGAAGCGTTTTGACTCAGGCCATCTCGTTGTTCGCCGGGGTAACGTCTGGATAACCCACCTGCATGGCGATTGGGCAGCAGAGGCTCATGTGACGCAAGAACCGCTGTCGCCCGGCTTACAGGTCATCCGTAATACCGACGGAGCCCGCAATGCTCACTGTGATGCACCAGAGTTGATGCTCTCTCTTGACGGCAAACCAGCAGAAGAAACCGGCCGAACGATTGGCGCAGCCCTCTGTTGGAGTGGCAATTATGAGTTGCGTGTCAACACGAGCAACAAAAGCGAGCACCATCTCTATGCTGGCATTGATCCCCAATCTTCGGAATACGTTCTCGAGCCCAAGGAGGTGTTTGAAACGCCCCATCTCGCCCTTTCTTTCTCTGTTGAAGGCATGGGTGGCGTGTCAAGAGCTTTCCATCGGTGGGCACGAACCGAAGGCATGCTCCACCGAGGCATGGGTGTTGGCGACATCTTGCTTAACTCTTGGGAAGGTCTCTATTTTGATATCGACGAGAGCCGTATGAAGGAGATGATGGCCGACATTGCCGATTTGGGTGGAGAACTCTTTGTGATGGACGACGGATGGTTTGGCTCCAAGTATCAGCGCAACGACGATTCGGCTGCTTTGGGCGACTGGATTGTCGATGCAAGGAAGCTTCCTGACGGGCTGCAGGCTTTGACAGACGAGGCACGTGGCCGTGGCATCAAGTTTGGAATATGGGTGGAGCCGGAGGCCGTCAATACGAAAAGCGAACTGTTTGAACGCCATCCGGAGTGGGCTTTGCAGGTCAAAGGCCGTGAGTTGAAGCTTGGTCGCGGCGGTACGCAGCTTGTTCTTGACATGACCAATCCCGAGGTTCAGGACTTTGCTTTTTTGATTATTGACAATCTGTTGAGCCAAAACCCTGAGATATCCTACATCAAATGGGACGCCAACGCAAGCATTCAAAACTATGGTTCGCCCTACCTTAGGGGCAAAGACGGCAAGAATAGTCGTCAGAGCAAGCAGTCGAACCTCTATATAGACTATCACAAAGGGCTGCTGAAGGTTCTGCAACGCATTCGTGAGAAGTATCCCGACGTGGTCATTCAGGACTGTGCTTCGGGTGGCGGTCGGGCCAATTATGGTCTGCTTCCCTATTTTGACGAGTTCTGGGTGAGCGACAATACCGATGCCCTTCAGCGTGTCTATATCCAATGGGGCACGTCGTTCTTCTTCCCTTCCAATGCCATGGCGCAGCACATCGGCGGTGCACCTTACTGGAATACGGGTGGAAGGGTCATACCAATCAAGTTCCGTTGCGACGTTGCCATGAGCGGTCGTCTGGGTATTGAGTTGCAGCCCAAGCACATGACCGATGAAGAACGCCAGCAGTGTGCAACCTGTTTCCGCGACTATAAGGAACTGCGCAAGGTCGTACAGACGGGCGATCTCTATCGATTGGTGAGCCCTTACGACCGAGGAGGCGTGGCTGCGCAGATGTATGTCGACCCGAAAGCCTCGGGCGAGGGCAGCGTAGGCGGGGCATTGTTTGTCTATAAGGTTGACAACTATTATAACCAGCAGCTGCCCAGAGTGCGTCTTGCAGGTCTTGATCCGGATGGCATCTATACGCTCAGGGAGCGGAATGTACGCGTGGGGCAGGAGCCTTGCAGCCTTGACGGCAAGCAGTTCTCGGGACGATTCCTGACCACAGTCGGCATTGAGGTGCCTCTTTGGGAGGATTATGCCTCGCGTGTATTCCTGTTGACAGTCAACGATTAATAATCCGAAGGCGCGCCTCGTCGCGCCGATAAACCAATCAACCGATGATGAAGAAGATATTTTTCTGTAGTCTTTTGGCAGCCTTTTCGTGGCTGCCCCTGAGTGTTCAGGCGCAGATGCGCCAGCAGTTGCTTGACCGTCTGCAGGACTTGCTGGCCAGAGGCTATATGTTTGGCCACCAGGACGACCCCTTTTATGGGCTCACTTGGCAGTGGGATCTTGGGCGGAGTGATGTCAAGGAAACCTGTGGAGACTATCCTGCCGTGATGGGTTTTGACCTTGGTGGTATTGAGATGGGCGACGAGAAAAACCTTGACTCGGTGCCTTTCACCCGCATTCGCGAGGAACTTCTTGCCCATGTCGAGCGAGGCGGCATCGTCACTTTGTCATGGCATCCGCGCAATCCTCTTACCGGTGGTACGGCATGGGACTCGTCAGACTCGACCGTTGTCGAGAGCATTTTGCCCGGCGGAACGCAGCATCGCAAGTTTCTTCTCTGGATGAAGAACGTGAGAAACTTCCTACGCACGCTCAAGACGGCTAACGATCGTCCGGTGCCTTTGATATTCCGTCCGTGGCACGAACACAACGGAGGCTGGTTCTGGTGGGGCTCGAAGCAGTGCTCTCCCCAGCAGTATAAGGCCCTGTGGTGCATGCTTCAAGACTATCTTCTCAATGAGGGGTTCGACAATATCGTGTGGAGCTGGAGCCCCAACCTTGGCATTTGCGACGAGGCTGCCTCGTATGTCGTGCCGACTGCGGGAGACAGTCTGTCGGCCAAAGGGCGTGAAGAAGCCTATCTGCTGTCGCGATATCCGGGCGACGAAAGGGTTGATCTGCTGGGCCTTGATGCCTATCAATGGGGAACGGAGCAAGACTTTGTCAGGCAGATCAATGCCGACCTGACCCTCATCTCGCGCTATGCCGAGAAGAAAGAGAAACTGTTTGCCTTGACAGAGTGCGGCCTGAAGAACCTGCCAGACCCTACTTGGTGGACGCGAGTCTTAAAACCGCAGATCGACAAGTATCCCATTTCTTACTTCCTTGTATGGAGAAACGCCAGACACGAGTACTTCGGGCCGGCGCCAGGCGAGAAGAATGCCCTTTACTTCAATGAGCTCTACAAGGCAGGCAACACGCTCTTCCTGCACGACATAGCCCAGTAGACGGCCGTCGACGAAGTGTTAAATTCTTGGAAATATTTGTACATGTGACTTTCGGAAAGCCGTTTCCTGTGCGGAAAGGCTGACGTAGGCACAGAAAACAAAGAAAAAATAACTCTTTTCTTAACTTGCTGAAAATGATAGTGTTGTTGTAAAAGAGGGCGTCGGGGCAGAGGTGTCTGCCTCGCACAGCCCGAGATTGCAACCCGGAAAGGTGGCCTTTCTTGGTGAGAAGGGGCACCTTTTTCGTTGAGAACCCCATGGGTTCACACCGTGACAGTTGACGTTTGCAGGGCAGAAAGGATAGCTTTCTCGCCGGCAAGCCATGCCACAGTGACCCGAAACGAGCATTTTCTTCCGCTTGAATGGTCGTTTTTCTTGGAAAAAACGGCTGCAACTTGCGTGCTGAAATGTTAAAAACGAGCAAAAAAAATTACATCTTCATAACCTTCCTCCGCCCTCGGTCAATTGCACGGATGATAAACAAGTGTCGGTGATGGGCAAGATAGTGTCAACACAGTCGCAAGGCTTCTTGTAATTTTGCAGCTAAAATCAACAGAATGGAAAAGATGACCTACGAACAGAAAATAGCCGATCTGCGCCGACGCCACGAAGCGTTGCTCAGCAGGCAGAACATGCCCCTGCCCTATGGCAACGGCATCTACGAACGATATAAATATCCGATATTGACCGCCGAGCACACCCCTCTGG
The DNA here is from genome assembly GCA_017469955.1 of Prevotella sp. Taxonomy (GTDB): domain Bacteria; phylum Bacteroidota; class Bacteroidia; order Bacteroidales; family Bacteroidaceae; genus Prevotella. Next base: position 129,841 of record JAFUFJ010000005.1, on the reverse strand, counting down.
AGTGGCGCTACGACTTTTCAGAGGCCGACAACCCCTATCTCATGCAGCGTATCATGATGAATGCCGTGCTGAATGCGGGCGCCATTAAGATTGACGGGCGCTACTTGCTGGTGTGCAGGGTCGAAGGTTCCGACAGGAAGTCCTTCTTTGCCGTGGCAGAAAGCCCCGACGGCATCAATGGATTCCGCTTCTGGGACGAGCCCGTCACTATGCCTGACACCCTGATACCCACAACCAACGTCTACGACATGAGGCTCACACAGCACGAGGACGGATGGATCTACGGCGTGTTTTGCGCAGAACGCCACGACGAACTCCATCCGAATGACCTCTCGGCTGCTATGGCTTCTGCGGCAATAGCACGTACAAAAGACCTGAAGACATGGGAACGTCTGCACGACTTGAAGTCGGGATGCCAGCAGCGAAACGTAGTGCTGCACCCCGAATTCGTCAAGGGAAAATACGCCTTCTATACCCGTCCGCAGGATGGTTTCATAGAGACAGGATCGGGAGGAGGCATCGGCTGGACCCTCGTCGAGGACATTACACATGCCGAAGTCGAAGAAGAGAAGATCATCAACCCCCGGCACTATCACACCATCATGGAGGTGAAAAACGGTGAAGGCCCCCATCCGCTGAAGACTTCAAAGGGATGGCTCCACCTGGCTCATGGCGTACGCAGCACGGCTTCCGGCCTGAGATACGTATTATATATGTACATGACCGCCCTCGACGACCCCACTCGCCTCATAGCTCAGCCAGGAGGATACTTCATTGCACCCGATGGTGATGAGTATGTTGGCGATGTAATGAACGTGGTTTTTGCCAACGGTTGGATCAAGGATGACGACGGACGTGTACTGATATACTATGCCTCGTCCGACACACGCCTGCATGTAGCTGTGTCATCTGTCGACCGACTCATCGACTATTGTCTCAACACTCCTGAAGACAAACTTACCACCGCTTCGTCAGTAGAAACAGTAAAAAGGCTGATAGCCAAGAACAAAGCCGTCGAAAACGGCAGACAATAAACAAGACAGACAATCAAAAACAAGACATATATGGCAAGACTTCATGAGAAAATCGGCTACGGATTCGGCGATATGTCGTCGTCAATGTTCTGGAAAGTGTTCAGCTACTACCTGCCCTTCTTCTACTCAAATGTGTTTGGACTCTCACTGGTCGACGCAGGAGTGCTGGTGCTTGTGACCCGTGTATGGGATGCAGTTTCCGATCCAATGATGGGAATTATCGCTGACAGAACCCACACTCGCTGGGGAAAATACAGGCCTTACCTGCTGTGGGTTGCCCCATTTTTCTCCATCGCAGGCATCCTTCTCTTCACAACTCCCGACTGGGAATACGGAGCAAAGCTCGTATGGGCCTACGTGACTTATATCCTTATGATGACTGTTTACACAGGAATCAACGTGCCTTATGGCGCCATGCTCGGCGTGATGACCGACGACTCCCGGGAAAAAACGGTATTCTCCTCGTTCAGAATGTTCTTTGCCTATGGTGGGTCTTTCATCGCCTTAGCTGCATGGGAACCCATTGTCAGCCTCTTTAAGGAGGCAGGTCAGTCGTCTACTGCTGCCTGGCAACATTCAATGATGGTTGTTGCCTCGTGCTGTTTCGTGCTGTTCCTGCTCTGCTTCTCGTTGACTCGCGAACGGCTGAAGACAGTCTCTACAGTGTCAGTAGGCGGAGATTTCAAGGCATTATTAAGCAATCGTCCCTGGTGGTTGATGATAGGTGCGGCGATATGCTTCAATCTTTTCTGCACGGTTCGCGGTGCAACAGTGGCATACTACTTTGCCGACATTATCGGTTTTGACGCCGTGCTGAGGCTGAAGTCATGGAGTATTTTGTTCTATGCAGGCCTTTTCTTGTCGATAGGCGAGGTGAGCAACATGGTAGGAGTGGCCCTGACTGTCACATTAGCCAAACACTTCGGCAAGAAGTCGACCTTCATTGGCGTGAACGTCGGACTGGCTATATTGAGTGTTTTGTTCTTTTTCATTCCCGTTTCTCCTACGGGTTTCTGGCTGATGCTGATCTTCCAAGTGCTGATATCGATGCTTACGGGCGTCATGTCGCCACTCATCTGGTCGATGTATGCCGACGTGTCAGACTATGCTGAGCTGAAATACAAGACGGCATCGACGGGACTTATCTTCTCTTCTTCAAGCATGGCTCAGAAATTTGGAGGAGCTATCGGGGGCGCAGCTGTGCTCTGGCTGCTCAGCGCATGTGGATATACGCCACGTAATGACGAGCAGATGGCAGCCCAAATGCTGGTGGCGCAGCCCGAGATGGCCCTGCAGTGCCTGCGCTATCTGATGTCGTTCATTCCCGCAGCCGTGGCTGTACTGGCCGTCGTTGTCTGCCATTTCTATCCGCTTACCACAGGATGCATGGAAGAGATCAATGAAAAACTGAAGATACAAAGGGCATGACGACGGCAGAATGGAAGACTTCCGCGCGCCTTCTGGCAGAGGAAAACATCCTGAAGTTCTGGCTTGAGAGGATGACCGACCAAAGGAATGGCGGGTTCTATGGGCGTATAGATGGCTCAGACAGATTGTATGAAAAGGCCGACAAAGGGGCCGTGCTAAATGCGCGCATCTTATGGTCGTTTGCCTCAGCCTACAGGGTGCTGGGCAAGGAAGCATACAAAGAGGCTGCTGTACGGGCCAAAGATTACTTCGTAAGTCATTTCATCGACCCTGTCAACGGAGGGGTGTATTGGTCGGTAGACTATCTGGGCAACCCAAAGGAGACGAAGAAACAGACCTATGCCATTGGCTTTGCTGTCTATGGAATGAGCGAACTCTACAGGGCTACTGGCGACAAAGAGGCCCTTGAGGTTGCCAAGCGTCTCTTTGAAGACATCGAGAAACATGCCTTCGACGAGGCCCATCCCGGATACATAGAGGCTATGACGTGTGATTGGATGCCTGTGAGCGACATGAGACTGTCTGACAAAGACGAGAACGCTGCCAAGACAATGAACACGCATCTGCACGTTCTTGAGCCCTACACCAATCTGTTTCGTGTGTGGAAGGACGAGCGATTGGAGCAGCGGTTGCGCATGTTGATCAGAATCTTCACGGACCGTTTGCTCAACAAGCAGACCCGTCATCTCGATCTTTTCTTCACGAACGACTGGAAAGGACGCAGGAATCTGGAGAGCTATGGCCATGACATCGAGGCTGCATGGCTGCTGACTGAGGCGCTTGAAGTGCTCGGAGACGAGCAGCTCTCAGCAGAGACAATGCCCATTGTCAGGCAGATTGCGCTGGCTTCGGAAGAGGGATTATGTCCTGACGGCTCAATGATCCACGAAATGAATGTCAGCACTGGCGAGACCGACATGGCCCGGCATTGGTGGGTTCAGTGCGAATGTGTCATCGGCGAACTGAACCATTACCAGCACTTCGGCGACGAGATAGCCAGGCAGCGGGCCGTGGCGTGCTATCGATACATCCTCGATCGTCTGGTAGACAGTGAGCATGGCGAGTGGCATTGGAGCATTATGCCCGACGGAACCGTCAACAGAGAAGACGACAAGGCCGGCCCTTGGAAATGTCCTTATCATAACACACGCATGTGCCTCGAAATCATTGAACGCGATTTTTAGTAGTATAGTTAGTTGGTTTTTTATGAAAGCAGACGGAGAAGCCTTGTGGACAGAGTGCTGTTCGCAAAGGTTTCTCCAAGTAATAGATCATCTATTGCCGACCAAAACATCATCTATTGCCGACCAAAACATCATCTATTGCCGACCAAGACATCATCTTTTGCCCCGTGAAGGGGCACCGTTCGTCCAATTGACAAGTTGGAAAATCTGCAAGTTGGCATACGAAAGTAGGCTTGAAGTCTTGCGTTTCGCCCGCTTGGTCGTAACTTTGCATAAGTTACTCCCGCTCGGAAATGCAAAAAATATTTTGTATTTCGCTTTTCTTTTCGTAACTTTACAGAAGTTACTCCCGCTCGGAAATGCAAAAAATATTTTGTATTTCGCTCGTTTATTCGTAACTTTGCACATGTAAAGAAGGAAATATACCATGGAGAAGACTGCTCATGAACAGGCTTTTGCTGAGGCTTTCGTGGTGGCATGGCTATTCTCGGCCGACCGTTAGAAGGGCGGAAAAGGCATTGCGAAACGGCATGTCATGGGCTGTCGCGGCTGGAAACGGCTAATGAACAAACCGATATACGACTATGAAAAGAAAATGTTTTTCACTGAAAATGTTTGCAGTGTTGGGAGCAATGGCGATGGCGGCATGCTCTCAGGTTAATGATCCTCTCGAACTTGCCGACCTGTTTGTGGGCACAGGGCTGCACGGACATACCTATCCGGGGGCTGCCGCTCCCTATGGAATGGTGCAGTTGAGCCCCGATACAAGAAACGAAGGCTGGGACGGAGTGTCCGGTTATCATGAAGGAGACACAACCATCCTGGGCTTCTCGCATACCCATCTGAGCGGAACAGGAGAGGGAGACATGGGCGATTTCCTCTTTACTCCGCAGACAGGCGAGGTCGTGATGGGGGAGAACGGCTACGCGGCCACGCCGCTTCCCTTCGTTGCTTCCGACGAAACAGCCAGTCCTGGCTACTACAAGGTGGAAGTTCCTTCGGCAGGAATCACGGCAGAGCTGACGGCAACGACCAGAACTGGTTGCCACAAGTATACGTTCCGTGGCGAAGGAAAACGCCAGTTGCTGGTCGACATGCACTACAGTATCGGCAACAAACAGGTCGACCAGATTCGTTTTTCCACTCCTTCGACGACCAGTATAGAGGGCGGACACCACGTCTCTGGATGGGCAAAAGACCGGTGGATGTACTTCTCTGCGGAATTTTCGGTGCCCTATACCGACTGCACTCCTGACGGTCACGACCGCTATCTGCTGACCTTTCCTGCCGACATGTCTGAGCTTACTGTGTGTGTAGGCTTGTCGCCCGTCGACGAAAAGGGTGCCCGGAACAACCTTGACAGCGAAGTGTCCACGTGCAATTTCGACAGCATTCTTCAGCAGTCACGTGACAGTTGGGAGGCCGAATTGGGAAAGATCAAGGTGGAAGGCGGTACCGAAACCGACCGTTCCCTGTTCTATACAGCCCTCTATCATGCGCAGATTGTGCCCCATTTGCTTAGCGACGTGGACGGACGTTACAGGAATCATCGGCAGGAAGTGGCCGAAACTCCGGATGGACGGCGCTATTACTCCACGCTTTCCCTGTGGGATACCTTCCGCAGTTGGAATCCTTTACAGACGCTTATCAATCCAGAGTTGGAGAATGACATGGTGTTCAGCCTGCTGAACATGTACGATTGCGATGGTAAGTTGCCCCTGTGGCCGTTGGGAGGGGCCGACACTGACTGCATGATAGGCTATCATGGCGCAGCAGTGATTGCCGATGCATGGCTGAGAGGCATCCGCGACTACGACGGCGAACATGCTCTGGAAGCAATGGTATCCTCATCCAACCAGGATCCAGCATCCACATGGTATAACGAGTATGGATACGTTCCCTGCGACCTTTCACCGCAATCCATCTCCAAAACCCTTGAGTTTGCCTACGACGACTGGTGCATAGCTCGCATGGCAGAGTCGATGAATCACGAGGACATTGCTGCCGAATATGATCTTCGTGCCAAACGATACAAGAACATATTCGACCCGACTACGGGCTTTTTCCGTGGACGAGACTCGGAGGGAAACTGGAGGGTTCTCTTCGATCCGTCGGGCTCTTCTCGTGATTATACCGAAGCAACTGCATGGCAATATCGTTTCTTTGTGCCCCATGATTTCAATGGGTTCAGGTCGTTAATGGGCGGAACTGAGCCCACCTTGGCTGCCCTGGATTCCCTGTTTTCCTATGAATACGTCGATGCAGTGATGGCAGAAGACGGCAACGTCACTGGTCTTATCGGACAATATGCCCATGGAAACGAGCCCAGCCATGCCTCGGCTTGGCTGTATTCTTGCCTGGGTTATCCTGGAGAAACACAGAGGAGAGTGCGGCAGATTCTGAAGGAATTATACACACTTGAGCGAGCAGGTATCTGTGGAAACGAGGACTGTGGTCAGATGTCTGCTTGGTATGTCCTTGCATCTGTGGGCCTGTATCCGGCATGTCCAGGTACGGGTGAGTTCGTCTTTGCTGCTCCTCTTTTCAGTAGAACGACTGTCTCTTTGGGCAATGGCGCGACACTTGTCATCGAGGCCGACCATCCTGAATATGCTTATATCAAAGAAGTGCGCTTTAATGGGGAGTCAGTTGATGCACAGTATATCACGTATGATCAGTTGATGCAGGGAGGAGTCTTGTCGTTTAAGCTGTCGCGTAAGCCCAGCACGGCTATGGACGGAAAGAAAGTTCCCTATTCTTTGACCACGAAAGATGTCGTGTCGACACCTCGTCTTTTGGGAGATCCATGCTACTTCAAGGATAGCCTTCTGGTCGAGCTTCAGTCTCGAACACAGGGTGCAAAGATGTATTATACCCTCGATGGAAGTGAGCCTTCTGAGGCATCTTCATTGTATACGAGCCCGTTCATGATAGACAAAGACTGCCAGTTGAAGGCGAAAGCTTTCAAGGAAGGCTGTGAGTCCAGCCCGTTGATGAGCCTCCATGCGTTCCCCATCCGTTATCAGAAAGCTGTAGAAGTGGGTCGTCTCACGCCAGGTTGTCTGTACACTTACCATAAGGGAAAGTTCAGTTGGACGGCTGAAGTGGCAGCATCTCCGGTTGTATCTGGCGGTGTCATGCCCGCGCCTTCTATCGAAGGTGCTCCGGACGAAGACCATTTCGGATATGTTTTCCGGGGCTATCTGGATATTCCTGAAGACGGTTTGTGGGAATTTGCGGTAACAAGCGACGACGGAAGTGTGCTGGAACTCGACGGCATTCTGGCGGTAAACGGCGACGGTTCGCATGCAAACTATACGGCAACCGGCTACGCTGCGCTGCTGAAGGGAATGCATTCGTTCCGACTACTCTATCTCGAGGACTACGAAGGACAGCATCTTGACTGGAAGTGGAAGGCTCCTTCTGGGAAAGAATTCACGCCCATCCCAGCAACATCCGTCTTCCATTGAGCCTGGAATCTGGCTGCAGCATGCTTATATCCTTGTTTCGCACGGTATGGAAAAGAATTGGTTCGTATTCTTGCCGGCAGGGCTTCTGTTGGCAGCGAGGCAGGAAACAAGGAATGAATGCAGGGCGTTCTCCGTCGGAACGGCGAGGCTTCGTGAAGTGAAAGCAGGCTTTTCTCCCGGGTAAACATCATGTTTTGCCGACCAAGACATGATGTTTACCTCTGCAATAGATGATGTTTTGCACGAAAAAGCCTTCCCTATGCGAAAGGGAAGGCTTCTCTTTTTGGTCAGTCTTTATGCCGTTTGACGCCTTTGGGCAGGGTGATGTCTGACTTGATGGAGCCGTCGGCCTGCCTTCTGTGGGCCACCTTGATGGGGCCATAGGGCGTGGGGAAGGTGCCTTCAGCCCACTGAAGCTGGCCTAAGTGGGGCTCGATGCGCACTTCACTGAAGCCCACTCCCACGGGCTCTACTCCCAGAACGTGCCGGCTAAGCCAAGCTGTCGGCCCCGAAGCCCAGCCGTGACAGAAGCTGTGGCGTAAGCCTACATAGCAATAAGCACCGCCGTCGGCGTGGATGTCGAAGCGTCCTTCGGCGGGCATCTCGTCGATGCGACCTGCTTTCAGACCGTCGTTGTAGTTGAAATCTTCCCAGAAAGTGGTGGCTCCAAGGTCGATCATACGCCCCCAATAGTCGCTGATCAGCTGCATAGCCTCCGTGTAGTTACCGTTGCGAGCCAAGGCTTCCAGCAGGTAATAGCCCATGAACGACGTGAACTTTTCGGGTCCGTTGTCGAGTATTATCTTTGCAGCCTCGCCTGCATCCATCATTCCTTCGATGGAGAGCAGGGCTGCTGCCTGGCTGTTTTGCTGATGGTCGGGCGTGTAAGTCCTCAGCCGTCGGGCCGTCTCGGCACACTCTTCCCGGAGCGTTTCGTCGCCCAACAGTCCGGCCATGCTGGCTCCTGCCTCCAAGGCTCTTACCGTGAGTGCCTGAAGACCGGCATGGATGACCTCGGGAAGGTCGGCCGAAGGCCAGTCGATGAAGCGCCCTTCACGGTAGGCTTCCTTGTTGTCGTTGGTGTTTTGGATGACGAATCGGAGCAGAGAGGTCAGGTAGGTCTGCTGCTTCTGCAGGTATTCAAGGTCGCCATACCACTGGTAGAGGTGGTGATGGAGGATGATCCACCAGAGCGAATAGGAGCATATACCGTTCATCCACTCATGGCTTGGGGTCTTGTCTCTGACGAAGTCGAGGCTCTTGCGCACCACTTCCTGATTGCCGAACACCGTGTTGAGGGTCATAACCTCGGGGTGCATGTCCCCGATCCATACCAGACGGTCGCGTTTTATGCCGTCCCAAAGGTGGTCTTGCATGCAGAGATGTACGGTGTAGGCGCCAGTGTTCCATATCTGATTGAGCCTCTCGTCGCTGCATCTGAACGAGCCTTCATAGTCGAGATCGCGGTATTTGGAGGCCGCCCGTATGGCCACAATGGGAATGTCTTGTGCCTCGTCTAAGAGTTCGAGGCGTGCAAAGCGGAACCCGCTGTTGCCGATTTCCACGCTGCCCAGCCAGGGAACGCTGATTTCCATGTCGCGTATCGAGTGGTCGTTGGTGGCTGTTGTGCCCTTGATGTCAACGCTACTCAGGGCTTCACTGACCGATTCTCCGAGGCAAAGGCGGAACTTCGCGGCCTGCTTGTTAGCCGAAATGGCCCTGACAATTTGTATTCCTCCCTGAATTTCCTTGCCGAAGTCGAGCAGAACGGAGCCTTTCGGGCTGAAAGTCGCCAGCTCAGTCTCTGAGGTGGATACTTGTCCCCGGTAGGTTTTCAGCAGGTTGTCGGCGTCTTTCACGCTGCCTGTCGTCGTAACGATGCGTACGGGTGTAAGATATTCGGTCTTGAAGCCCGAGTCTTTCGGCCCGGTTGTGGCCGGCTTCTCCGTGCTGCATCCGGCTGTCAGCACAGCACTCATGGCCAGCATCATCAGTGTTTTTCTCATCATCATGTCTCTTTTTGGGTTGTCTTAGGGGTTTCAGTGCCTCTTTCTTCCCGCCTTTCCCGCCGGCTTGTCAGGCATCTTCCGGCCGTACACCTGCCTGGTATGGTTGATACCAAGGGCATGTACGGGTCATACATGTGGCTGGTATGGACGATACATCTGCCTGGTATGCTTTTGAAGGGACAGGTTTCTGCCCGGGAATGCTTGACCGAGACGGGCTTGAAAGGGTAGGGAATGGGCGGGAAAACGGTGGGTTAAAAAGAAAAGAGCAGGCATTCGCCACCCGTCTTGCCCAGCCTTTACCGGCTATAGGGGCGTCAATGCATGCTCTTTTCCTGTTGTAGGCTTATTGTTTCACAATCTTGTACGTGCCGGCTTCATAGTCTTTCGACTCGGTTTCGCCCGGCAAAGTCACCGTCGCAGTGGCTCCTTTAGGCACGGTAAAGGTCCAAGTCCACTCGTCACCGTCATACTTCCATGCGCTCTTGATGAGCCCTGCTGCCGACTGATACTCAGCCTCTACGTGGCCAAGGCGCTTGTCTGGAACGGGCTTCATGATGATATGCTTGAAGCCGGGGGCAGACTTGTCGGCAGCAATGCCGGCCACTGTCTCCCAGATCCATTGGCAGACAGCTCCGTAGGCATAGTGGTTGAACGAGTTCATGCCCTGCGGTCCCATGCCCTTCTCTAACATATAGCTGTTCCAACGCTCCCAGATCGTGGTGGCTCCGTTGTCGATGGAGTAGAGCCACGATGGGTTTTTGCGCTGGAAGAGCAGTTCGTATGCGATGTCACTCATGCCGTTCTCGGTGAGAGTTCCCATGAGTATGGACGTTCCGAGGAAGCCTGTTTGTAGACAGTTGTCGTGGTCGCGGAAGTTCTGGCGTAGGCGTGCAATCATGTTCTCTTTGGCTTCTCCCTCGACAAGGCCGTTCTTCAGGGCGAAGAGGGCAGGGGTTTGCATGGTGTTGAGTATCTCGGTCTTGAACGTTCCGTCCTCGTTGAGGAACTGTTCCTTCAGGAAAGTCTTGGCGTTGGCAGCCATTTCAAGGTAGGGAGCGGCGTCGCGGCCGGTGGCAACAGCCATGTCGGCCATCATGTTGGCATCGATAGCCCAGTAGGAAGCACTGAGATAGTTCCAGTATTTGACGGCATCGGCCTTCGGCTTACGGTTCTCATGTGAGCGTCCGCTGCAGCTTTCCAGCGGTTCGTAGCTCAGCCAGTCGGCCCATTGGTAGTTGCCGTTTTCGGCAATAAGGGTCTCATGGTCGTACTTAGTCTCATTGATATGGTTCAGGAAACGGTTCATCGATGCCCAGTTTTCCTCAATGATGTCCTTGTCGCCGAACTGCTTCCAGACCGTCCATGGAACGATTATACCGGCATCGGCCCATCCCACGCGCGTCATCTCGTTGCCGTATTGTGCCAACGGAGCTACGCCAGGAAAACCGCCAAACTCGTGTTGTGTGTCCCTCATGTCTTGCATCCATTTGTGGAAGAACTTGTCGGTGTTGGCAAAGAACGTACCCGTTTCGGTGAAGACTTGGGTGTCGGCAGTCCATCCAAGACGCTCATCGCGCTGAGGACAGTCGGTTGGTACGGACAAGTAGTTGGAGCGTTGTCCCCAAATAGTGTTGGAGATGAGTTTGTTGATGAGCTCGTTGCCCGTCGTGATGGTTCCTGTCTCAAGGTTCTTGGCGATAGAAGTGACGGGCACTGAACTGATTGACTTGATGGTGATTTCACCGGTTGCAGTGATGGAAACGAAGCGATAGCCGAAGAAAGTGCAGCGGGGACAGAACGACTCAAAGCCGTCATCGCCACGGAAAGTGTAGCTGAGGCGTATGGCTTTGTCGCCCATTCGCAGGTTGTCACGGTGGACACTACCCTCAGGACCATCCATACCTCTGCTCCTTGCGCCATTGCCATCGTTGAGCAATTCGCCGGGAAGGCAGGTCAGAACCGTCCCCTCTGCTGCCTTGAAGACAAACGAAGGCACGGCAGCACTGTTCTGTCCGAAGTCGACGACGAGGGTCTCTCCCTGGCGTATCACGATCTCTTCTCCTGCAGCAAATTCCTTGTTGACGACCACTTTGCCGAACTCTTTGTCCTTGGCTCCTTCGATGTCTTTCCAAGTATAGGCCTTGGCGGGTGTCATGGCAAGGTCTGTCCTGAGATAGATCTCAGCTCCGTCGGAGGGCAGGATGTCACCATTAAACTCGGTGTTCACTTCGGGTTTCGAGAGCTTTTCCAAGGTTTCATATCCGGGAAGCTCACGGGCGTCGTAGGCTTCACCTTCGAAGATGCCGGCATGTTTGACCGGTCCTGCGATGCCTGCTACCCAATGATCGGTATCAGTGCCATAATACTTCTTGCTGCCATCGGTGAAAACCACCTCTAACACGCTGCGAAAAGCGCATTTCTTGCCAATCATGCCGTCGTGACCCCAAGGTGTAATGATCTTGTCGCCCCACCATCCCGGGGTTACCTGGGCTGCAAACACGTTGGCTTCGCCGGCTTTTCGCTTCAGCAAGCCCGTGACATCATAGGTGAACGAGCGCTTGGTCTTGGCGTGGTGGGTGAAGCCTGGCTTGAGCACCTCTTCTCCAACGGGCTGCCCGTTGACATAAAGCTCATAGACACCGAGGCCGGTTGTCATCCATGTGGCTTTTGCTACTTTGGCATCATTCTTGACAGTGGACAGGAACCAGCTGGCTCCTTTGGCTGAAAGATTGTTGTCACCACCGACAGAACCCTCAACAATGGGGCAGTCGACGACGGAAATCCATTTTGAAACATCCCATGTTGAAGCATTAAGAGGTTCTGTGCGTAGGCCTGATACGGGAAGAGTCTTGCTGCTGCATCCCGTGAAAACGGCGATGAATGCCACAATGGCAACGCCGGAAAGAAACTTGACGGTAGCTTTCATATTGCTGTTTAATAGTTAGTTATTAGAATCTTTTGGGCAAAGTTACGCAAAAACAAGGGCAATGCAAAAGAAAAGACAAAGTTTTTTTCGTTTGCACTGCCGAGAGAATGGCCATGATGAAAGGGCGACGAAAAAGAAAGGTCATTTCGCTTTCACATAGACTCGCGTGCCGACAATTTTCTCATCGGCATTCTTTCCGAGCCACACTTCAAACCATCCTTCTTCTATTTTAAACTTCATATCTTTGTCCCAAAGGGCAAATTGGCGGTTCGGTATTTCTAATTCTACAGTCTTGCTCTCTCTTGCTTTCAGGCTTACGCGCTTGAATGCAGCAAGCTGTTTCATGGGGCGGACTATGGAAGATTTTTCGTCATGGATATATACCTGCACGACTTCATCGCCAGCTATATCGCCAGTGTTTGCCACATTGACGCTTATTCGGAGAGGTTCTCCGGGCTGAAGAACTTCTGATGCCTGCAGGTGTTCGTATTTGAACGTCGTGTAACTTAAACCGAAGCCGAAAGGATAGAGGGGCTTCCCGTCACAGTCTACGTAGCTGTATCCTCGCCCGCTGGGCTTGATGGCATAATACATGGGCATCTGTCCAATGCTTTTTGCCCAGCTGAAAGGCAAACGTCCGCCAGGATTGTATCGTCCAGTCAGTATGTCGGCAATGGCAGTGCCTCCTTGTTCTCCAGGGTACCAAGCCTCGAGTATGGCAGCAACACCATCTACCCAGTCGGATATGTCAATCATTGCTCCATTATGAAGCACGACAATGACAGGCTTACCTGTAGCAATAAGGTCGCGTATCATGCGCTCTTGGTCGATTTCCAATGCAAGATTCTGCTTGTCGTCAATAATGATGGCCTTGCTTTCTTCATGCTTACTCTCGATGTGAGCAGAGGGCAATCGGAAGCTGCTACGGTCGCTGCCTTCTTCTTCTGCGATTGAAGGGAAGAATAGAAGTACGTCGCAACTGCCGGCCAATGCCTTGACATCTTGACCGGTAGTGTTGAGAACAACCGTGGCATAACCGTCGAAGGCTTTTTTCAATCCTTCATAAGGAGTAACGCCTCCATCGCCTTTCCAACCGCCTCGGGCGCCACTATAGTCGCCGAGATTTAGCGTATTGGCAGCAGGACCAAACAATCCTATCTTGTGGATATGATCTTTGTTTAATGGGAGAATACCGTTGTTTTTCAGGAGAACCATTGATTTGCGGGCGCTCTCTAATGCCAATTCCCGGTGGGATGGGCAACGAACAATGTCTGTAGCGTTGTCAGCATCGACGTAAGGATCATCAAATAGTCCCAGTTCGAACTTGATTCGGAGCACACGGCGAACACTCTCGTCAAGCGTCTTTCTGCTGATAGTGCCATTTTCAACCAATTGTAGCAACTTGTCAGTGGTGGTGTGTAGTTGAAGATCGAGACCATTGTTCAGGCTTAGTCCTAATGCTTCCACTTCAGTATCGACCAAATGATGGTTATCTGCAATGATTTCTACGCCTCCATAGTCAGAGACAACGTACCCGTTGAACTTCCACTCGTCTTTCAGGATGTCGCGCAACAGCTTGCCATTACAACTTGATGGAACTCCGTCAATACTGTTGTATGCGGCCATGATGGAACGTGCGCCTCCTTCTTGGATGCAAGCACGAAAGGGCTCGAGATAAACTTCTCTAAGCTCACGCCAGGAGGTAATAGAAGAATAAGAGTCATGACCACCCTCACCATAGTTGTCTACAAAGTGTTTTGGAGTGGCAACAACACCTCCTTTTTCCAAAGCTTTCACATAAGCAACACCCATGCGAGCGTTCAATAGAACGTCCTCTCCGTAGCTTTCTTGCCCCCGTCCCCATCGCTGGTCGCGTGTAATGTTTACTACGGGAGCATAGACTTGCCGTACACCAACAGCCCGTAACTCTTTGGCAACAACCTTCCCAATACGATAGTAAAGAGAGTCGTCAAAAGCAGCAGCCATGGCAATGCTTTGAGGAAAACAGGTGGCATTGCCCCACTGTGCTCCGTGTAGTGCCTCTCCATGTTGTAGTACGGGGATGCCCCAACGGCTGGATTTCATGGAGAGGCGGGTGTCTTCATTGATGCGTTCGGCCACAGACCTTGGGTCATTGGGAAGATTCTCATCAGGAAGGAAGTGCCCTACGTTGCGAATATGCCCCACTGCATAGTTGCGCTTCTCATAGAACTCGTCCATCCAAAGGAGCTGTGCGCTTATCTGGTCTACTTTTTCTTCTATAGTCATGCGTTTCAGAAGATCTTCGACCCTTTCACTTATAGAAAGACTTTTGTTTTGATAAGGGTATTGCTCTGATTCTGCGCATGACATAACGGTCAGTATACACAGCATCAGCAATAGGCAATGCATGATCTTTTTCATGTGGTATGGCTTTGTAAAGAGGGTTTGTCTGCTAGGAAACTTATTCAAAAACTTCGATGGGTTTTCCACGCCAACTTTGAGGTATGTCCAAGTTGAATATCTTAGCAATGGTTGCTGCAATGTCATATTGGATGAGAGTCCCTGTAATCTCATGGTTTTTCTTAATACCTTTACCCCAAATGACGAATGGCGTTTCAATCTCCAATTGGCTATGACCACCATGATTTTTGCCTTCATGTCCATGGTCAGAAGTAATCATAATAATGCAGTCATCGTAAAATCCTGCCTCTTTAACACCTTCTACTATGCGTCGCACACGGTCATCAACCAATGGAAGCTCTGCATAGTATTCATCAGAACCCTGTCCAAAAGAGTGCCCCATGTGGTCTAATGCATCAATATGGATGAAACAAAGGGCAGGTTGTTTCTCCTTAATATATTTGACACTTGCTTCTACAATGCTGTCGGGATGTTCTGAAGCATGCGGAATACGTTCATAGTAGTCCAAGCATAGTGTGTCTGCATAGTTCAAAAAGTCGCCCCATTCGCACACAATACCTTTCTCCATATCAGGTCGCTGCTGTGCCATTAAGTGAAAGAATGTCGGCTGGGCATTGTGCTCTGTCAGATAGAGAGGCTTAAAAGTAGGGAATGGATCGTTGTTTGTAATGCCTGAAGACTCCACGGGTGTCCCGTTCATCATGGCTGCCCAGTTGGCACCACTGATAGAAGGTAATACCGTACGTTTGTTGAAAGTCCATGAGCCTTCTTGCATTTTTTCACGAATAAACGGAGTCTCTCCCTTCTCCATACACCAAGTCCCCCAGCCGTCAAGGCCGATTATAATCACATGTGAGGCCAAATCCTTTTTCTGAGTGCAGGAACAGACGGCAAACGTTAAAGCCATTATGACAAAAATACTTTTTCTCATCGTAACAATCTTTATTAATTATTTGAAATGAACAACTTGGACTCCACCCAAATAGGTGGCATCTACGGCGTATTGAATAGCCGAGGGTGAGAACCTTTCTTCAAAGTAACGATGCAAGTGTCCGCAAAGAATTGCTTTTAGCAAGGTTTGTTCTTTCAGCCACGCAACAAAATCTAATGTGGCTTTATCGGCGTGTTGCTGTACTTTTCTGTAGCGCCATTCTTCACCGACAGGATAGGTAACGTCAGGATCATATTTAGAGGTGAATTCTACAGGAACACCTGTTAAATAGCCACAGTTTCCGTTAGAATTCTCTAATTCGGAAGCTAAGAAACCAGGAGTATAGAGAGGAACATGGCAGAGCATTACGACAGGAAGCCCTTTTTTCATCTCTTCTTCCATGCGGGCATGTTGATAAGCCGTAAAATTATAGTATACATCATCCAAAGCCACGAAGTTAATACCATTGATTATTCTGCTGGCAAAGGTAAGGTTGTTTGGGAAAGCAGCCTGTACTGCTTCCCTGCTGTCGTTTTTATATGCTTCGTCTTCTTTGGCCTCTCCAACATATTTGGAATATTCATGGTTGCCCGCGCATACAAACCAGTCGGCAGATAACATGTGCTCGGCAGCACAATCAAGGTTGGCCTCAGACACAAAATCATACAAATCACCAGTGTGCATCATATACATACCGTGCTCATTGGCATAGCGGATGGTCTCATCCAGATAGTGCTCGCCTCTGTTCATCCATCGGGAACGGTCTGCAGCCAATGCAATTTTCCGCTCATCGTTCCGGTTGTCAACACGAGTGATGTGTGTGTCTGATACGTGCATTACAGAAAAAGGCTTTGTGGGGCCGGCAGCAACTGTAATCTCTTTGATATGCAACGGCTCCAAAACATCAACGGCACGCGCTATGTTTTCTCTGAGTTTTGGTTGCTCTTTAATGAAAATCGACTTTTCAGAAGCGTCTTCATGCTTAGAAATACAGCCGGCAAAGGCAAAACTTGCTGCTGCCATGCCTGATGTTTTAAGAAAATCCCTTCTGTCCATAATAATGGTTTCCTTTATCAATAATAACTTTTTTCATGGTGTGGAAATCTCAAAGACTCTTAAAGAGTCCTCTCCAAGATTCCTTTAGAAGAGAGAGAAGTGTGACAGATGGAGGCACCTGTCAAAACACTTCTCTTTAGGAATGGTTTGTTGAAGCAGGACTACTTCAGCAGCTTTGCCGAGAGTTTTTCAAGCATGTCGGCAGTCATCGATGCGAGATCGTAGCGAGGAGCCCAATCCCACTCATTGCGAGCACAACTGTCGTCCATGCAGTCGGGCCACGAATTAGCGATGGCTTGCTTCAGCGGATCGACGTCGTAGGTCATCTCAAAGTCGGGCTTATGCTTCTTTATCTCGGCATAAATAGTCTCTGGCGCGAAACTCATGGCTGCAACATTGAAGCCGTTGTGATGGATAAGCCGTGTGGGGTCAGCTTCCATCAATTTGATAGCAGCATTCAAGGCGTCGGGCATATACATCATGTCCATCAGTGTTCCCTCAGGAATGGGACACGTAAACTTCTCGCCTCTCACGGCGTAGTAGTAGATGTCTACAGCATAGTCGGTAGTGCCTCCGCCCGGAGGGGTCACGTAAGAGATGATGCCGGGGAAGCGCACTGAGCGTGTGTCGACACCATACTTGTGGTGATAGTAGTCGGAAAGCAGTTCGGTTGTCACCTTTGATACGCCGTAAATGGTACGTGGGCGTTGTACAGTGTCCTGTGGAGTCATCACGTGTGGTGTCTCCGGTCCGAAAGAACCGATAGAACTCGGGGTGAAGACTGCGCAGTGGTTTTCGCGAGCTACCTCAAGAATGTTGAGCAGACCGTTGATGCCGATATTCCATGCCAGCAAGGGTTTGTGCTCGGCAACGACAGAAAGCAGGGCTGCAAGGTTGTAGATCGTGTCGATGTTGTATTGCTTTACAATGGCTGCAATCTGTTCGCCGTTGGTCACGTCGGCCACTGCTGACGGCCCGCTTTCAAGTAGTTCGCCCTTAGGTTCGGCACCTGTGATATAACCTGCTACGACATGTCCGCCTCCGTAGCGTTTCCTTAATTCCATGGTAAGTTCAGAACCGATCTGGCCAGTTGAACCGATAACCAAGATATTTTTCATGTTTTTTCAAATGGTTTGTTGAATTTCTTTTATGAGATGCAAAATAAATAAATTTTTCATTAACGGCAGGACAAAAAAGAAAAAAACTGCCTTCTAAACATATTCTTTTAAACAAAAATAACAGATGAGATGCTTCATATATGGAAATAATTCTGTTATTTTGCACTTACTATATAAACAATCTGATAACAAGATAATCTATGTACGGGAAAATGAAAGAACATCTCCAGCAGACAATTGCGGAGATTCGCGAGGCAGGGCTTTACAAAGAAGAGCGCCTCATTGAGAGTCCACAGCGAGCAGCCATTGATGTTGCGGGTAAGGAAGTGTTGAATTTCTGTGCGAACAACTATCTGGGTCTGTCAGACAATCCACGTCTCATCGAGGCATCGAAGAAGATGATGGACGAGAGAGGATTCGGTATGTCGTCAGTTCGCTTCATTTGTGGCACGCAAGACATACACAAGCAGCTCGAAGAAGCCATCTCTGACTACTTCAAGACTGAGGACACCATCCTCTATGCAGCCTGTTTCGATGCCAATGGCGGTGTGTTTGAACCCTTGTTGACAGCTGACGATGCCATTATTTCGGATGCCTTGAACCACGCATCGATCATCGATGGTGTGCGCCTTTGCAAAGCAAAGCGCTATCGTTATGCCAATGCCAATATGGAGGAGCTTGAGAAATGCCTGCAAGAAGCACAGGAACAGCGCTTCCGTATTATAGTCACCGATGGCGTATTCTCAATGGACGGCAATGTTGCTCCGATCGACAAGATATGCGACTTGGCTGAGAAGTACGACGCCCTTGTGATGGTAGATGAGAGCCATTCGGCAGGTGTCGTGGGCAAGACTGGCCATGGTGTGAGCGAATTCTACAACACTTACGGCCGTGTTGACATCTATACCGGCACCTTGGGCAAGGCTTTTGGCGGTGCGTTGGGTGGCTTTACCACTGGTCGAAAGGAAATAATCGAGCTCTTGCGCCAGCGCTCTCGTCCCTATCTTTTCTCCAATTCTCTGGCACCATGCATCATCGGCGCATCATTGGAGGTGTTCAAGATGCTCAAGGAGAGCAACGAACTGCACGGCAAACTGGTAGAGAACGTCAACTATTTCCGTGACAAGATGATGGCCGAAGGTTTCGATATCAAGCCTACGCAGAGTGCCATCTGTGCCGTGATGCTCTACGACGCGAAGCTCTCTCAGGTCTATGCAGCCAAAATGCAGGAAGAAGGCATCTACGTGACAGGCTTCTATTATCCTGTCGTACCAAAGGGCGAAGCCCGTATACGCGTACAGTTGTCGGCCGGACACACTCGCGAACAGCTTGACAAGTGCATCGAAGCCTTCGTAAAAGTGGGCAGAGAACTTGGCGTATTGAAATAGCATCAGGTCTAAGATGAACAGAAAAATCGCTGGCTATGCAAAGGCACATTGGAAAGGTTTGCTTTCCTTTGCCTTTGCATGGATGGTGTTTCTCTTTTGGGGAGCACGCTATTTTTTTGTACTTTCCTATCAAGAACAGTCGCAAATGCTGCTCCTGACGTGGGATTATCTGGTCGCACGTCTGGCAGCCCCGGGAGGATTGTCCTGCTGGGTGGGTGAGTTCCTGACCCAATTCTATTTTCTTCCTTGGATTGGAGCCTTGCTTTTGTCACTCATCTATGTGGCCATTCAACGGCTCACATGGCAGCTTGCTCGCCGTGAGGGAGCTTCTGACGGCTATTATCCGCTGAGCTTCGTCCCTGTGTTGGCGGTATGGTGTTGCATGGCCGACGAAGCAGTTTTGTTGTCATTCCCCCTTTCACTGGCCGTCGTCTTGGCTCTTTGCCTTCTGCTGAGACAAGGAAAGTCGTTTGGAAAACTGGCGGTTCCCGCTCTGTTCATTGCCGTTCCTGTCGTATATTGGCTGTTTGGAACGGTCGTCTATATCGTAGCTTTATATGTGGCAATCTGCTGGACGAGACACGCAAGGCCGTGTTGGAAAGGTATGACAGCAGGCATTTCTCTCCTTGCATGGACGCTTTTGACGGTGTGGATGTCGTTGTTTGTCACGGTCTTTCCTTTCTATCGTCTCCTTTCCGGTTTGCCATACTATGCTTTCCAGACCGTTGTTTCCTGGGCAGTATTGTCTGTGATGTTGCTGACGGCACTCACTCCTTTTGTGCTGAGCTGGCTGCCAAGACGGCAGTTGAAGGGTTCCTTCATCGCGGCTTTGGCATTGGCTGTGGCTGCCATAGGATACAAATGCGTGGCAGGGCAGTATCAGAAAGAGAGCATGGACGTCATGGAATACGACGCCTTGGTTCGTGCAGAACGATGGAAAGCCATTCTTGAGAAGGCGCAAACCGATTCACATCCTACCGAGATGTCGGTGGCTTGTGCCGATCTTGCGCTCTACAATCAGGGCATGTTGCTGACTCATCTGGGTGCCTATCGGCAGATTGGTCCGAAAGGACTGTTCCTCTCAATGGAGACCGACATGCTGTCGGCCATCACCGTTGGCGAAATATTCTATCGGCTTGGCTTAGTCAACGAGTCGCTACGTTTCTTCTATGATGCCCAGGAGACGATTCCTACTTACAACAAGAGTGCACGGCTGACGGCCAGAATGGCTGAAATTGAGCTTGTGAACGGGCAGTACGATGTGGCAAGAAAGTACCTGCACCTCTTGCAGAAGACCCTTTTCTATCGCCATTGGGCTGAAGATAGACTGGCTCTTCTGGGCGACGAGCAGGCCATCAACAGCCATCCTGTCTATGGCTTTTTGCGGAAATGCCGGCTTGAAGAGAACAGTTTGTTCCAGCCAGCCCTCATGATGGAGACCCTGCAAAAGCTCTATCGCCACAATCATGACAACCGAATGGCTGCCGAATACATGCAGGCAGTCATGATGATGGCCGGTCCGTCCCGCTGAAAATAGAAACAAGTGCAGAACGCAATGAGAAAGATTCAACGCAGTATTTTTTACGGTTTGGCCGTTTGCACGATTCTGTTGACGGCGGCATGCAGCACCAAGCCGAAGAACGTTGTCAAGGCAGAAGCCCTGCCAACCATCTATCCAGACTATATCGGGGTGACGGTTCCGGTCGAGATCGCTCCCCTTGATTTCAATGTTGTCGGTGCCGACAGGGTCGATGTCGTCGTGAAAGGCGAGCAGGGAGGCGAGGTCCATGCCAACGGAAGGTATGCCGACTTTGACGTCGACCAGTGGCATGAGCTCCTGAGGCAGAACCAAGGTGCCCGGCTTTCGGTGTCGGTCTGTGCCAGAACCGGCGGCCAATGGACCCAGTATCGAGACTTCTTTATTCAGGTTAGTCCCTATGAACTGGGCGAGTGGGGCATCACCTATCGGCGTATTCTGCCCTCATACGTGAGCTATAGCAAGATGGGTCTCTATCAGCGCAGCCTTGCTGATTTCACAGAAAAAGCCATCATTGAGAACACGGCCGTGCCGGGTGCGTGCTTCAACTGCCACACAAGCCTTCGTACTTCGCCCGATCAGTTCACCTTCCATGTGCGTGGTGAGCATGGCGCAACGCTCGTTCAACGCGAAGGAAAGCGAGAATGGCTGAACACCAAGACCGAAGAAACCCTCGGCACTTGCGTCTATCCCTATTGGCATCCGTCAGGGCGCTACATCGCTTTCTCGACCAATCGCACCGCACAAGCCTTCCATGCTGTCAATGATCAGCGCATAGAGGTGTTCGACCATGCCAGCGATCTGCAGGTCTATGACGTCGAAACTCACGAGCTTCTCTTGTCTCCGCTGCTGAAACAGCCCGACTGGATGGAGAGCTATCCGGTGTTTTCTCCTGATGGAACGATGCTCTATTTCTGCACGTCACGCCAGTATGACGACATCCCCAACAACTATAAGAAGATCAAATACAACATCTGCCGTATTAGCTTTGATGCCGGAACAGGGACTTTCGGCGAGCAAGTCGACACCATTGTCAATGCCGTTGCCGACGGGAAGAGTGCCGTACATCCGCGTCCTTCCTATGATGGTAAGTACCTGATGTATACGGTATGCGACTATGGATGCTTCCCCATCTGGCACAATGAGAGCGACCAATGGCTCTTGAACCTGCAGACAGGTGAGTCGCGACCGATAGATGAGGCCAACAGCTCGAGGGCAGACAGCTATCATAACTGGTCGCTCAATTCCCGGTGGTTCGTGTTTACGAGCCGGCGAGACAACGGCCTTAACTCCCTGCTCTATCTCGCTTCCGTCGACGACGAGGGACGTGTCAGCAAGCCTTTCCTGCTGCCTCAGCGCGATCCCCTGCACTTCTATGACGCGTCGCCATGGTCTTACAACACGCCCGACTTCACCTTGAAGCCCGTCAGTCTTGACATGCGCAGGGCAGCCCGGGAAATATTCTCCGACAAGCGCACGCCACTTGCCGTGCGGCATTGACCGGCTGAAAGGGCTGAAGGCTTGCGGAAATCTCACACATCCGTTACCGGTATGACCGGGAAGGCAGCCCTTTCTCGGAGTAAAACATCATCTTTTGCCGAGCAAAAGATGATGTTTTGCCCGCCAATAGATCATCTCTTGCCCTCAGAAAGCTTGCGATTCTCCTTGGAAAGCGTATCGCATAAAACCGTTGTACATAAGAAAAGCCTGCATCATCCGTTTGGAATGGTGCAGGCTTTCCTGTGACGGCAGTTGCTTATACGGACAGAATGTCCCGGAGTCTTGCAATGTCTTCGTCTGAGGTCGACCATGAAGTGACGAAGCGACAGAGCATGTTGTCGGCGTCATAGGGCCCCCATACGGTGAAGTCTACTTGCGGTTTCAGCTCGCCGACACGCTTGTTCGGCATGACGACGAACTGCTGATTGGTCGGCGACTCGATGAAAAACCGGCAACCTGCCTCACGCAATACCTCCTTGACCTTCATGGCCATGCCGACGGCATGGCGTCCGAGTTGGAAATAAAGAGGCTCCCGGCTGTCTTCGCCGGAAGGCAGACTGCTGAAGAGAGCATCAAACTGTACACCGGCCAGACGGCCTTTTGCCGAGAGAGCTCCATGGCGTTTCACGTTGGAGAAGAACCCTCGCGGGGCAGCAACGTGGTGACTGGTGAAGACAACGGCCTCGCCCGAGAGCGCTCCACACTTGGTTCCTCCTATGTAAAACGCGTCGCAATGGCGGGCTATCCATGCCAGTGCGTCGCCCATGGCCATGCCTTCAGCCTCGGAAAGGGCAGCCAAGCCGTAGGCAAGCCGGGCTCCGTCGATGAAGAGTGGCAGCCGATGTTGCAGGCAAAGGTCGTAGAGCGCGGCGATTTCTTCCGACGAATAAAGGGTTCCCATCTCAGTGGGAAAGGTGATATAGACCATGCCTGGCTGGGCGACATGTTCCCGACTTTCGTCGTGATGGTAGTCTCTCAGGTAGTGCTCGAGGACTTTCGTGCTCAGCTTTCCATTGTCTGCAGGCAGAGCAATGACCCGATGGCCGGTGGCTTCTATGGCTCCAGCCTCGTGCACATTGATGTGTCCTGAGTCAGCACACACCACTCCCTCGTAGCTTCGGAGCAGCGAATCGATGACGACGGCATTGGCTTGTGTGCCTCCTTGCAGGAAGAACACCTCGGCTTCGGGCAGCCCGCAGGCCGTCTTTATCTTCTCTCGTGCCTCATTGCTCCATCGGTCGAAGCCGTAGGTGAGGCTGCTCTCGCCGTTGGTCTCTACGAGATGCCGCAATACTAAGTCGTGGGCACCGTTGTTATAGTCGCATTCAAAGGATAGCATAGGATGACTGTTTTTTGATGATGTCACGGGAGAAACTCCCGTTGATGTCTATTTCTTGTCTCTTTCTCTTATCTCTACACGGCGGATTTTACCGGAGATGGTCTTGGGAAGTTCGTCGACAAACTCGATGATGCGCGGATACTTATAGGGAGCTGTGACTCGCTTGACGTGCTGTTGCAGTTCCTTGACGAGGTCGTCTCCTGCCTTTTCACGCCATTCAATGCCCAGCACTACGGTGGCTTTCACCACCATTCCCCTGATTTCGTCGGGCACTCCTGTGATGGCACACTCAACTACGGCGGGATGAGTCATCAGCGCACTCTCCACCTCGAACGGCCCAATACGGTAGCCTGACGACTTGATGACGTCGTCAGTACGGCCCACAAACCAGTAGTATCCGTCTTCATCGCGCCATGCTACGTCGCCAGTATGGTAGAGACCGTCATGCCAAGCCTGGCGCGTGAGTTCCTCATCCCGGTAATACTCCTTGAAGAGGCCGATGGGCTTCCTTGCCGATGCCTGCACGACTTCGGACGAAGGCACGGATGTTTCGTGGTCTTTCCCGCTGTCAGCCGGTGCTTTTCCGGTCGTGTTGCGTGTGCAGTCAGTGCGGATAACGATTTCTCCCTTCTCGCCATCTTCGCATGA
The DNA here is from genome assembly GCA_017469955.1 of Prevotella sp. Taxonomy (GTDB): domain Bacteria; phylum Bacteroidota; class Bacteroidia; order Bacteroidales; family Bacteroidaceae; genus Prevotella. The sequence goes on along the minus strand of JAFUFJ010000005.1, from coordinate 105,870 downwards.
TGTACCGTCGGGTTTGATGAGATCAATGTCGTATTGGGGGTTGGGCTTGCCCATAGAACCGGGCTTTGGCGTCATCCAGGGCATGGTTCCAAGGGTGAGAGTGGTCTCGGTCTGTCCGAAACCTTCCATGAGTCTGATGCCCGTCAGTTTGAAAAACCGGTCGTAGACGGCAGCGTTCAGCGCCTCACCGGCCGTACAACAGTAGCGCAGTGACGAGAGGTCATAGCGGGAAAGGTCTTCCCTGATGAGAAAACGATAGATGGTTGGCGGTGCGCAGAAGGAGGTTATCCGGTAGCGTTCGATTTGTTTCAGGATCTTGTCGGCAGTGAATTTCTCATGGTCGAACACGAAAACTGCTGCACCAGCGAACCATTGTCCGTAGAATTTCCCCCAAACTGCCTTGCCCCATCCTGTGTCTGCTACGGTGAGATGGATGGAGTTTTCGTGGAGATTGTGCCAATAGACGCCCGTAGTCAAGTGGCCAAGTGCATATAGATAGTCGTGTGCCACCATCTTAGGTTCGCCCGATGTGCCGCTGGTGAAGTACATCAGCATGGTGTCGTCGTTGGTGTTGACGAAGTCAGGTCTTTCGAATGGCGGTGCCTTTGGCCACTCTTCCTGCCAGCTATGGAAACCTTCGGGCACCGAAGGGCCGATGCTGATGAGCGTCTTCACGGTGGGACTTTCGGGCTGAGCCTCCTTGATCTGCTGCAAGACATAGTCTTCTCCGACGCAGATGATGGCTTTCACCGAGGCGCGGTTGTTGCGATAGACGATGTCTTTCTTCGTGAGCATGTGGGTGGCTGGTATGACTACTGCTCCGAGTTTGTGCAGGGCCAGCATGGCAAGCCACCACTCGTAGCGTCTCTTCAGTATGAGCATCACCATGTCTCCGCGTCCGATGCCGAGCTGTTGGAGATAGGATGCGGTCTGGTTTGTCTCGTGTTTAAGCTGGGCGAAGGTAGTTTTCCGTTCGGTTCCTTCGTCGTTTGTCCAGATGATGGCTGTCTTGTCTGGCTGTTCTTCGCCCCACTGGTCCATGACGTCGTAGGCGAAATTGAAGTTCTCGGGTATCCTGAATTGCAGATGCTTGCGAAAGTCTTCCTCTGAAGAGAAGCTGGTCTGCACTAAGAATCTTTCTACCATAGTTCTTGAGTGTTTAGAGAAGTTCGGGAGCATCCGGGGAATGCTTGTCCGGAGTGTTTTGCAAAGAAGCCGGCAACGGGGCCGCTAAATGGTTTCTGCCGTCCCGGTCTTCTTGATGATGCCCGTTCTCCTATGTATATATTATATGACGATGCACAAAAACTTGACGCGCTTTCCGCCGAGGGCGCGCATGGAATGTGGATGAGAGGCGTCGAGATAGACGCTGTCGCCCTCGTCGAGTGTGAGGGTCTTTTCTCCTATTGTAACTTCAAGCCGGCCCTCAAGCACGTAGTCAAACTCCTGTCCTCCGTGTGAGTTCTGCTTGAAAGTCTTGCCTTCGGGCAGCGGGTCGATCTCTACATAGAAGGGATCAGTCTGCCTTCCTCGGAAGCTTGCTGCGAGGCTTTGGTATTTGTAGGCGTTGGGACGCTGCTGGCTTAAGCCCTTTCCTTTGCGTGTAAGGAAGTAGGAACCCATGCGGGGTTCCTCTCCGAAGAGCAGCACATCGAGGGCGATGCCGTAGCGTTTGGAGATGCGAGAGAGGCGGTAGACCGACGGATCGGCCTCGCCGGCTTCTATCTTCAGGTAGTGTTCCAACGGTATTTCGCACAGCTCGGCCACCTCTTCGGCGGGAATGTCGAGCACGTCGCGCAGGCCTTTAAGCCGTTGTCCGATCTGATGTATTGATTCGTCCATGGGCAATGGTTTATCGTTCGGGTATGATGATCCACAGGATGGGGTAGAGCAGCACGCCGCTGAAGGCCGTGAAGAACGTGAGCAGCAGGTAGAGCAAGCGCACGATGGTTGGGTCGAAGTCGAAATAGTTGGCTATTCCGCCGCATACGCCGGCAATGATTCTGTCGTCAGAACGTACTATCTTTTTGTACATGTCAGTGTTGTTTTAAGGGTTATTACTGAATGTTTGACGTCGGAAACCCTGCAAAGGTTGCGTGCCGTGTGACTTTTTTTCTGCGTGAGTTCAGCTGATGCCTGTCAGCAGGTGGGAGAGACTTTCCTTTACTTGCTCATAGGTGGTGCCTTCGCGCACCACCATGAAGATGGTGTCGTCGCCCGCTATTGTGCCGAGAATCTCAGGAGTGTTGCTGTTGTCGATATTGTAGGCGATGGAGCTTGCATAGCCTGGCCGGGTTCTTACGACGACCATGTTGCCCGAGAAGTGTATGGAAAGAAATCCCGGAGTCTGTATCATCTCGAGGGCAGTCATCGGCTTATGTACGCGTTTATACATGGTCTCGTTGGGCAGCACGTAGACGTATTTCCCGTTCATCGATGCCGCTTTGGCCATCTTTAGCTGCTTCATGTCGCGGCTGAGGGTGGCCTGGGTGACGTTGATGCCTTCTTTTCTGAGCAGTTGAAGCATCTCTTCCTGCGAGCCTATTTCCTTGCTTGAGGCCAGCATCTTGATGGCTTCCAGCCTGTCGTTTTTAGCTTTCATAGTTGAATTTTTATTCGTTATCCGATGCAAATATAGCTGTTTTATTCGAGACGGCCAAATAAAAAGAGCATGTTTTTGCAATTCTTAGGCGCTGAGTCTCATGGGTTAGTCCCGTAAACGGACGGTTTCCCCGTTCATACATCTATGGTGTATGGTTCATACATGGCATGTATATGCTTCATACATGTGCCTGGTATGGAGCATACCGGCAAGATGTCTCAGCCGGTATGCCGGCCGTTCATGCCGGCCATGCTGCCGGAACCTGCCGGGAAAGGTGTCACTCGCTGTCCGCAAAGGCGCTCATGGCGCGCTGCATCTTGGCCAGAATACGGTCGTTACAGAGGTTTCCGATGGAGCCTTCGTGGGTGTGTCTGACCGTGCGCGAGGGCTTGTATTGGTGTTGTTGCACCTGCTGGCCGACGGTCTGGTAGGCCTCTCTGAAGGGCATTCCTGAGAGAGTCAGCCGGTTGACGTCCTCAACGGTGAAGAGGTAGTCATAGATATCGTTGTCGAGAATCTTAGTGTTCACCTCGACGTGCCTCAACATATATTCGGCTACATCGAGACAGTTCTTCAGCTCGTCAAGGGCCGGGAAGGTGATGTCTTTCAAGAGTTGCAGGTCGCGATGGTAGCCCAGGGGCAGGTTGGTGGTGAGCATTGACACCTCGCCCACGATGCTTTGCAGGCGGTTTGCCTTCCCGCGTATGATCTCAAAGGCATCGGGATTCTTCTTGTGTGGCATGATTGACGACCCTGTTGTGAGGTGTTGGGGGAAGGTGGTGAAGCCGAAGTTCTGGCTATTAAACAGACAGATGTCCATCGCCAGACGGCCGATGGTCGACGCCACTGCATTGATGGCATAGCTTACTGCACGCTCAGTCTTGCCCCGACTCATCTGGGCTGCCACGACGTTCCAGTGCAGGTCTTCAAAGCCAAGCAGCCTTGTCGTCATCTCTCTGTTCAGGGGAAAGCTCGAGCCGTAGCCCGCTGCTGAGCCAAGAGGGTTCTGGTTGGCAATGTGATAGGCCGTGGCAATGAGCTGCATGTCGTCGGCAAGCGTCTCGGCATAGGCACCGAAGAAGAGGCCGAAGCTGCTGGGCATGGCTACCTGCAGGTGGGTATATCCCGGCATGAGCACGTCTTTGTGCTGCTCGCTGAGCGCCAGCAAGCGGTCGAACAGGCTGCGTACGCCGCGAGCCAGCTGGCGCATTTCGTCGCGATAGAACAGCTTCAGGTCGACCAACACTTGGTCGTTGCGCGAGCGACCCGAATGAATCTTCTTGCCAATGCTGCCCAGTCGCTGCGTGAGCAGGTGCTCCACCTCGGAGTGGACATCCTCGATGCCCTCCTCGATCGTGAACGCTCCATGCTCTATTTCGGCAGCAATCTTCTGCAGCTCGGCCTTCAAGACGACCAGTTCGTCGGTCTGAAGCAGGCCGATAGTCTCAAGCATCTCGATGTGAGCCAGCGTGCCTTCTACGTCGTATCGGGCAAGCTTCAGGTCCAGCTCGCGGTCGTTTCCCACGGTGAACCGTTCGATCATGTTGTCGATGTCGTATCCCTTGTTCCAGAGTTTCAGGGCACCTTCTCCGCTCTTATGGGGTGCGGACGCGGCAGGACGGTTGTTGTTCTCGTTGTTTTGCATATGGTCTGTTGGTTTCTTTGGCAGTGGATGGCCTTCGCAAGACTGGGCTTACAGGTGCTTCCCGAGGCTCTTGACGAAGCGGATGTATTGCGGAATGGCCTGGGCTATCTCGTCTTCGCCGACGTATTCGTCGACGGTATGTGAGCGTGCAGAGTCGCCTGGTCCCATTTTTATGGAAGGAAACGGCATCTGCGACATGTCGCTTGTCGTGGGCGAAACATAGAGCCGGCATCCCATTTCGCGTGCAGTCACGGCCAGGGGATGGTCTTCGGCGAGCACCGAGGCTCGTATGTGTGTCGAACGAGCCTTGAGATTGCTTTCGACAAGCGACTGCAACATGGCCAGCGTCTCTTCGTTGGAATAGGCGTCAGTGGTACGGATGTCGGCCACGAAATGGCAGCTGTCTGGCACTACATTGTGCTGGGTGCCGGCCTCAATCTGCGTCACACTCACTTTGATGGGGCCCAATACGGAGGATGTCTTCTCTGGCTTGAACGCGCGAAGGATGTTGATGTCGTCGATGGCCCGGTAGAGAGCATTCACGCCTTCGTTACGTGCGGCGTGTCCGGCGATGCCCTTTGACGTGCCGTCAAGCACCATAAGTCCGCGTTCAGCGATAGCAGCCTGCATCAGAGTGGGCTCGCCTACGATGGCCATGTCGATGGGTGGCAGTTCAGGAAGCAGGCATCTGATGCCCATAGGTCCCGTGATTTCTTCCTCAGAAGTGATGGAAAGCAGGAGGTTGAAGGGCAGGACTTCCCGGTAGAGTGCTATGAAAGCAGTGGCAAGACTCACTACTGAGGCGCCTGCATCGTTGCTGCCTCGTCCGTAGATACGTCCGTCTTGTCGGGTAGGAACGAAAGGATCGAAAGCGCCGTTGGTCCATGGTTTTACCGTGTCGTGATGAGAATTCAGCAGCAGAGTAGGCTTGTTTTCGTCCCATGTGGCAGCCTTTGCCCAGACATTGTTCTTATGGCGATGCACGTCAAGGATGCCGTTGGCCTTCAGGAAGTCGAAGATGATAGTGGCTGTTTTGTCTTCTTCGCGCGAAAGGGAGGGCGTGGAGATGAGGCAGGAAAGCAGCTCTACAGCCTTCCCAACCTCGTCTTTGCCTGGCGAAAAGCAGGCCGGAGCAGCCGGCATCTCGACGTGCTTGTCGGGACAAGGCAACGCTTTTATCGTGGTGCCTGCCTGCTTGTTGATGTCGTTGGCATGCTTGATGATGACGCTTTTGACTCCTTTCTCAATGGCGTCGAAGGCATTTTTCAACTTTGGAAGCATGCCTTTAGACACGGTTCCGTCGGCTATGAGGCCGGCATAGGTTTCGGGAGTGATGGTTGGAATGATGCTTTCCGGGTCGCTGATGTCGCGAAGCACGCCTTTCTGCTCAAAGCAGAATGTCAAGTTTACTTCGTTTTCCCCTGCCAAAGCCACGGCTATGCTGCTGGCAATCGTGTCGGCATTGGTGTTGAGCAGGTGCCCTTCACGGTCGTGAGTCAACGCACAGACGACTGGAGTGATGCCCATAGAAAGCAAGTTCTGCAGCAACGGCACGTTGATATCGGCACTGTCGGGATCGCCAACCCAGCCGAAGTCGACGGGCACTTTTGGCCTGAGACGGGCAGGAATGAGGTCGCCGTCGGCACCGGAGAGGCCTATTGACGGGCAGTTGAGTGACTGAAGGCGGGCTACGATGTGCTTGTTCGTCAGTCCTCCATATACCATTGTCACCACATTTATCGTATCATCGTCGGTCACACGACGGCCGTCTATCATCTTGGTCTCTATGCCTAACCGCTCAGAAAGACGCGTGGCCAGCTTGCCACCTCCATGCACTAACACCTTGGCTCCGTCCACTTCTGTGAAAGAACGCAGGAACTTGTCAAGTGCTTCGGGCGCATCGATGACGTTTCCGCCTATTTTTATAATCTCAATTTTCACCTTATATAGCTTCAGAAATGTCTTTCTTGTGTTCAGCTTTTCTGCCCCTGTTTGCTGGGCATGCACAGATTTCTCCGATACTTTTCCGGGCTTTTACCCCTTCTTCAGAGGCTTTCCAGCATGCGTTTCAATACAACAGTGGCCGAGATCTCTCGATTGGCAGCCTCGGGAATGACCAGCGATCTGGGGCTCTCTATAACGTCATCTGTCACAATCATGCCACGCCTTACGGGCAGACAGTGCATGAAACGGGCATTGTTTGTCCACGACATATGCTCGGCATCAATGGTCCATGACATGTCTTTTGACAACACTTTACCGTAATCTTCGGGGCGTGTCACTCCCGGACAGCTCCAGTTTTTGGCATAGACGAAGTCGGCTCCCTCAAGTGCTTTCTGCTGGTCGTACTCTATTTTTGCATTGCCGACAAACTGCTTGTCTAACTCATATCCCTCGGGATGGGTGACAACAAGGTCGACATCGGCTTCCGACATCCACTCCGCAAATGAGTTTGGTACGGCTTGAGGGAGTGCTTTCGGATGAGGAGCCCATGTCAAAACGACTTTCGGACGTTTGCATTCTTTGTGTTCTTCAATCGTGATGAGGTCGGCAAAGGCCTGCAAAGGATGCACGGTTGCTGTCTCCATTGCCATGACAGGACGCCCACTATACTGGATAAACTGGCGGACTATGGTCTCTGCATAGTCGTATTCTCGGTCGGAAAGGCCGGCAAACGAGCGAATACCAATGATGTCACAGTAGCATCCGATGACGGGTATTGCCTCTAAGAGATGCTCGCTCTTGTCGCCGTCCATGATGACTCCGCGCTCAGTTTCTAACTTCCATGCTCCTTGGTTGACGTCAAGCACGATGACGTTCATGCCCAGGTTCATGGCTGCTTTTTGTGTTGATAGGCGGGTTCGCAGGCTATTGTTGAAGAAAACCATCAGCAGAGTCTTGTTCTTTCCTAAGTGCTGATAGGCAAAGCGGTCGCGCTTCACGGACAGAGCTTCGCCCAAAGCTGGCTGTAAGCCACCTAAGTCTGTATGGAAAAGGAATTGGTTCATATGCAGTTTCCTGTGTTTGTTGTCGGAGAAGGCAATGCTTTCTCCTTGAAATGGACATGATTACTTGGCAGGATTGGCGAGCAGTTTTTCAAGCGAAGACAGGAATTGGTCGGCATCTTCACGAGACAAGCAGAGCGGAGGAAGCAGCCTTACGGTGTTGATACCTGCTCCTCCTGTGAAGATATGCTCGTCAAGAATGAGTCTCTTTCGTAGTTCAGATGCAGGACTTTCGACGTCGAATCCGATCATCAGTCCACGCCCTCTTACGTCATGAAGGTAATGCATCTTCTGCAGTCTCCTGAGAAGATAGGTGCCTACAGCTTCGGCATTTTCGATGAGTTGCTCGCTTTCAATGACGTCAAGCACGGCAAGTGCGGCACTACAGGCTAAGTGATTGCCACCGAAAGTAGTGCCCAGTTGTCCGAAAACGGCCTCGAACCAAGGTGAGATAAGCACTGCTCCCATGGGAAATCCGTTGCCGATTCCTTTGGCAACGGTGATGATGTCGGGCTTGATGCCTAACCATTGATGGGCAAAAAAGCGCCCAGTGCGTCCGTAACCGCATTGGATTTCGTCGCAGATAAGCACCGCTCCATGCTTTCGACAGGCAGCTTCCAGTCCCTTGGTAAAGGTTTCTGTTGCCAATCTGATGCCTCCAACTCCTTGAATACACTCGATGATGACGGCTGCGACGTCGCCCTTTTCAAGTTCTGTTTCCCATGCCTTGAGGTCGTTCAAGGGCAGGTATGTGACGTGTCCGTTTGCATTAACCGGGGCAATAATCTTAGGGTTGTCGGTGATTTCCACTGCCAAAGATGTGCGACCATGGAAAGCTTTTTGGGCCGAGAGCACTCGAGATTTCCCTGTCTTGAAGGATGCCAGTTTCAAGGCGTTTTCATTGGCCTCAGCTCCTGAGTTGATGAGAAACAATTGATAATCGTCATATCCGCAGGCCTTTCCAAGCCGTGTAGCCAGTTCGCTTTGCAGTGTGTTGACAACGGAATTGGAGTAGAATGCGAGTTTGGAAAGCTGTTCTGATACCTTATTTATATAATGCGCGTGCGCGTGACCGATGGAGATAACGGCATGCCCTCCATAGAGATCAAGGTATTCCTGGCCATGGTCGTCCCACACCCGGCAGCCTTTTCCTTTGACGATGTTGACGTCGAAGAGCGGATAAACGTTGAATAGATTCATAGTCTGCAATTCGAAAATTAAAAAGCTATCGGCTTCAAGCGCAGGCCATGCTGCTCGTTTATGCCGAAGATAAGGTTCATGTTCTCTACAGCCTGACCGCTCGCGCCCTTCAGAAGATTGTCGATGGCTGCGGTGACAAGCAGGCGTCCTTCATGAACATCGCAGTGTACGAGGCACTTGTTGGTGTTCACTACCTGCTTCAAGTCGATGGGTCTGTCGCAATAATGCGTAAAAGGCTCGTCGGCATAGCTCTCCTTATAGAGGCTGATGACTTGCTTTTCTTCCAGTTCGCACTCGACCATAGCCGTGATGAAGATGCCCCGTGCAAAGTCGCCTCGCATAGGGATGAAGCTGATGACAGGCACGTCTGTGCCCTGTTCTTGCCGTAGAGTCTGCCGTATTTCGTGCAGGTGCTGGTGGGTGAAGGGCTTGTAGACGCTTAGGTTGTCGGCCCTCCATGCGTAGTGAGTGGTAGCTGCGGGCTTCTGTCCGGCCCCTGTTGCACCGGTGATGCCATTGACAACGATGTCGCTCTTCAGCAGTTTGTGGCGTGCCAAGGGCAGCAAAGCCAGCTGGATACATGTGGCAAAACAGCCAGGATTGGCGATGTGTCGGGCGCTGATGATGGCCTTTCGCTGGTGTTCCGGCAGCCCATAGACAAAGTCATGTGTGCCGTCTGCGAGTCGGAAGTCTTGTGCAAGGTCGATGATTTTCACGCTCTCGGGCACAGTGTTTTCTTGCAGAAACTGCCGGCTTTTGCCGTGTCCGAAGCAGAGAAACAGCACGTCTATGGCCGAGAATGGGAGCTCTTCTGTGAACCGCAGGCTGCAATCGCCGTAGAGACCCTCGTGGACGTCGGCCACGAGGTTGCCGGCATTGCTCTCGCTATGGGCGAAAACAATCTCGGCCTGGGGGTGATTGACGAGCAGCCGGATGAGTTCTCCCCCTGTGTATCCTGCTGCTCCAACGATGCCAACTTTTACCATTTGCATCAGGTGCTTGTCGATGTAGTGTGTGATGGGTATGCCTATCGTTTCTCGTCGGGATGGATTCCGTAGTAGACACGTAAGGGAGTTGAGAGTATTTTGATGAATCCTTTGGCGTCGTCGGCTGTCCATCCATGCTGCATTTCGCCATATTCGCCGAGCTTGGACTTCTGCAAGTCGTCGTCGGAGTCTACTCCTACTGTCTCAAAACCGTATGGGCGAAGCTTCAGAATGGCCGTTCCGTTGACGTTGCGTTGGCTGCTGATGAGCATGGCTTCGATATCGGGCATGACCGGTTCAAGGAACTGACTTTCGTGTAAGAACATGCCATACCACTGTGCAACCTGGTCTTTCCAGTATTGCTGCCATTTGGAAAGCGTCGATTTTTCGAGCAGTCTGTGGGCCTCAATGATGAGCTTTGGCGCGGCAGCCTCAAAGCCTACACGCCCTTTGATGCCGATGATGGTGTCGCCCACATTGCAGTCACGTCCGATGGCATAGGCTGCTCCGAGCTCTTCAATGCGCTGGATAGCCTTCACCTTGTCTTCGAATTCTTCTCCGTTGACGGCAGCAATCTCGCCCTTTTTGAATGTGATTCGCAGTTCGCTTTCGGGCTCTTTGGCCGTGACATGTTTAAGGAATGCTTCCTCAGGAAGGCCCTTTGAAGGGTCAAGCAGCTCGCCTCCGCAGATGCTTGTTCCCCAGATACCAACGTTGTATGAGTACTTCAGCTTGGTGAAGTCGGCATAGAATCCGTGGCTGTTCAGGTAGTCAATTTCCTCTTGACGCGAAAGAGACTCGTCGCGAGTGAGCGTGATGATCTCGATGCCTGGTGAGAGAACAAGGAATGTCATGTCGAACCTTATCTGGTCGTTTCCTGCTCCTGTCGACCCATGTGCGATGGCGTCGGCCTTCACTTCGTTGGCATATCGGGCAATGGCTACGGCCTGGAATATGCGTTCTGAGGAAACAGATATGGGGTAACAGTTGTTGCGCATGACGTTGCCGTAGATCATATATCGGAGCGAACGCTCGTAGTATTCCTGCGTGACGTCGAGCGTTGCATAGGTCTTGGCTCCCAGTTTGTAGGCATTTTCCTCGTTGGTCTTCAGCTGTTCGGCGCTGAATCCGCCTGTGTTTGCACACACTGCATGCACTTCATGCCCCTCGTTGGCCAGCCGCATCACGGTGTATGACGTGTCGAGTCCGCCCGAAAAGGCCACTACTATTTTCTTCTTTTCCATCTGATGGTCTCCTATTTTATTCTGAATATCTTGTTAAACGCGTTCTTGACCGACATCACATAAGGCGAGAAGCGTGAGGGTTTCTTCTTTGAATCGCTCTTCGGATCGTAGAGCATTCCATAGCAAAGACACACACGACGGTTGTTCCTGCAGAGGATGTCGTAGTTGACACAACCCTCGCAGCCCTTCCAGAACTCGTCGTCCTGGGTGAGCTTGTCGAGCGTGACAGGCTGGTATCCCATGCGTGTGTTGAGCTTCATCACGGCCAGCGAGGTGGTGATGCTGAACAGCTTGGCATAGGGGAACCGTTCGCGGGCCAGCTGAAACGTCTTCTCCTTGATGCGTGCAGCCAGTCCCATGCGCCGGTATTCCGGGTCGACAATCAGTCCGCTTGTGGCCACAAAGTCGCCGTGTTCCCAGCATTCGATGTAGCTGAATCCCACTAAACGGTCGCCGTCGACGGCCACGACGGCCTTTCCTCCGGTCATCTTCTGGGCGATATATGAGGGTTCGCGCTTGGCGATTCCCGTGTTACGTGCCTTGGCTGATTCGAAAATCAGTTGGCAGATGCGCTCGGCATACTTCACGTCTGCCTCGTCGGCATAGCGCACAACAATGTCGCTTTTCTTCTCTGTTGCCATAGTCTCTTTATCTTTTTCCGTGCAGTTGATGCGTTGTTTTGATATGTATGTTTTTGAAATTTTATGCAGAAAAACGCTGCAAAGTTCGCAAAAATATTCGGAATACGCAAACAATTTCTTATAAATATTACATTTTTGAGTATCTTTTCCTGCTCTCCATGGGCAGGAATGAGGCGCAGGAGACGGCCCGATGGTTGCCGGAAGGCTGGCTATTGCCGGCGTGATGGCAGGGGCTTCTCTCGCGGGCTTGTCTGGGATGTCGGCGAGAAAGCTTAGCTTTCTGGGTGAGAAGTCTATGGGTTCTGGGTGAGAAAGCTTAGGTTTATTGACAAGAAAGCTATGACTTCTCACCAAGAAAGGGCAGCTTTCTCAAGCGGAAAGCTGCCCTTTCTGTAAGTCTTTTGATTTCAGTATGTTACGCAATTCTTTGACCTGCGGGCCAAAGCGGTTGCCGTTGCGCCTGAGAGTCGGCCCGACAGCCTTGAAGCGATAGGGGCATTCACCGGCGCGACGGCCTTCTGTCGGCTCCTTGCTTCTTGCCGCTTAGGGCGAGACTGGCTGTGAAGGCTCAGTAGAGTTCCATCTCATAGACGCGTGCAGCGTCGTGGCTGTTGCCCTGGACGGGGCTCACGATGAAGAGCCTCACGTAGCGTGCCTTCCGGCTTTCGAAGGTTCTCGTGAACTCGTTGCTGCGGTTGCCGTCAACCATGTCTGCCGTCTGCCACTCGCCTTCGGCGGTCTCTTTGACCTGCAACAGGCATGTGCGTGTGATCATATCGGCCGACTCGACGCCGGCATTCAGCAGCTTCCATCCGCTGACGGCCTTCACTTCGCCCAGATCAAGGTCTACGAAGTAGGGCGCATCTCCGGCGTCGCACCACTTGGTCTCTGCGTTTCCGTCGATGAGGTTCTGTGCCTTCTCGCGCTCGTTCACCTCGCCCGAGCAGCCGATGACGCGGGCTTCGCCGAGCAGGTTCTGGCGGTTCTCGGCCGTTTTCTTCGGGTTGTCGTCGCGGTTGTTGGTGCGATAGAATTGTGATACGGGCTCGAGCAGCGGCGCTTCGGCGATGGCCGTGGCTGCGAAGACGACGATGTTTTCGTCGTCGGGCAGCGTAACCTCAGTGGCACCCTGCGGGATGTCGAGGCCCAACTTGAACATATACGTGAATTCATAGGGCTCGTCCTGCGTGGCAGAGTGGCGGTGTGTGCCCACGTAGGCTACCTCGGCCTGCTTCAGATAGCCCGTAGTCTGGCCGTCATGTCCCCACTGTCCGATGAATCCCGTGTAGTAAGGCACGCCGAGTTCCACAGACTTCCCGCCCACAGTGAACGTGGCTTCGCGGTCGTCTTTTGCCGATGCTGCGAGCAGATAGAGCCGGTTGTAGCTGCCTTGGGGCAGGCTGATGGTCTGTCCTTGGCAGGCAACACCGTTCAATCCGTCCATCTCTCCGAACTTGAACCCTACGTTGTCAACCCTCAATCCTCCGACTGCCGGCACGAGTTCGGCAGCATAGCTGTAGCCACCTTCAAAGTTTGCTGCGTTGCGGAAGCCGTTATAAGAGAAGCAACGGCGGTTGAAAGGCAGGTCGAACTGATAGACTTCTGGTATATCAGGATGCTTGCGGGGCATCATCAGGCGATAGCTTCTCACACCGAACCCGTTGATGTCAATCTCGATTTCCTTGCCGATCTGGTGAAGACGGGTGCGCGGTTTCTCCGTACCGTCAACCTCTTCAATCAGTGAAATGTCGCCGGCAAAGGTCAGCTTGGCATGCTGATCACGACCAGAATTCTCGTAGACTCTCAGGATGAACTCGTCGCCTCCGTCCTCAGCTTTCTTAAGGGCGCGGACCGTAACATTGGCATTGTCGCACGCAACGAAGGAGAACTCACGCCCGCGACTGCCCTTGTGCTTGTCGCTGACGAACACCTTCAACGGGCTGTTCAGCATCGTCGAACGCTCTACGGCCTCAGCCTTGTCGAGCGCTCCCTTGTGGCCTATGAGGCTGATGGTAAACTCATGATGGCCGTAGTCCTGCCGAGCCTGGTAGGTATAGTTGCGGCTTACCTTCGGCGAATAGAGCAAAGACAGGCGTAAAGTGTTGTCGTTCGGCTTGTCCCACCCATACTTTGAGTCGTTCAATATCGTCACTCCATAGTCGCCCGAACGGTCGGTCAGGTCGGTCCACTCATGAGAATACACCTCGAAGGCTGTCTCAACGTTGTTGCCTCTCTCGATACTTCCCAGGCCCAAGTCATAGGTAGCTTGCCCATTACTCACGCCAAGGGGGAAGTTCATCTTCAGCAAAGCGTCCGGCGAACGCCACTCCACTTCGTTGCAAATGTCGATGCGGTCGGCCTGAGAGCCTTCATATAAGCGGACAAACTGTACGAACTCCGAGTCGCCATAGCGCTTCTCTATGCGCAGAGACTTGCGCAAGCTCCCGTTCTCCACTAAGCTTATCCTGACATCCTGGTCAGGCACGACGGGCTCTTTGTCGAGGTTTTTCTTCAGGATCTCCCATGCAGGCCACTCATATGACTCGCAGTCTTCGAAGACCACCAGGCCGATAGCCTGGCCGTTGTCTACGAGTTCTTTCTGGTTTCGCTTGTCGAAGATCGAGGCAATGTTGCCCTTTGCGTCCAACGACACTCGATAGACAGAGTTCTCTATCGACGTCGATGTGGAGGGCTTTGGCAGTATAGCCTTGCCTGAAGGCTTCACACTGTAGATGGCAACTCCCGTGGATGGCACCGATGCATCAAAGAGAAGATGCCGGCGACCGTGGCTGTCTTCCACCACTTGCGACGCCACTTTCCTGCCATATTGGTTGCTGACGACGTAGTTCTTCGTCATGTCGGCCAGTGTGATGTCTGCCACTCCACGGCCTTGGAAGGTCTCGTTGTTATATATAATAATAGGTGTTCCGCTGACGTTAGTGTCCATTTCACGGGCTAAAGCACCGACCGATGTGCGGATGATCTCTGAGAAACGTCCCATAGAAATCAGCTCGTCATTCCACGAAAACTCATAGGCTCGCGGAATACAAGTGCCAGTGACGTCGTCGTGAAACTGGTGCCAGATGACCCTTCTCCAGTTGTCAGTCATCTCTTGAAGCGGGTAGCTGATGGCCCCAATCCAGTCGGCAATAACGGCAGAACGCTCAGCGGCGTCGCCGAGATGTTCGTTCTGTCGGTTGTAGAGTTTCATGGCAGCCTGAGAGGTATAGCATCCGTTGCCGTGTACGTCCATGGTCAGTTCGCCGTCGAACACGGGCAGTTCAGGATGGCTGCTGAAAGGAAGGAAGTGGTTGTATATCTGGTTGCTGCGCGCGCTGTATATCTTTACTGGGCCGTCACCCTTCATTCCCTTCATCACCGACCTTACTGATGGCAGGTCGGGAGACCCTCCTGTATCGCCTGTTCCGTAGTATCTGTAGACCATGTTGAGCGGGCTTGCCTCGATCTCGCGTATCAGTCGAGGGTCGTTAGACAGGTCGACGTCGCGGTAACGTTGGGCATAGTCGAAGCCGTGAACCATCATTATTTGCGAACCGTCGATGCCTTTCCACAGGCCAATGGTATAGGGATACTTCTTGCCCTCGTAGAAAGGATGGGCGCGCCACTGCAGCTTCTGCGATGAAAACCCCACCAGTCCGCAGTGGGCAGCTAACGTCGGCAGGTCGTAACCGAAGCCGAAGCAGTCGGGAAGGAACACGTCGTTGCCCTCCTTTCCAAACTCTTCGCGGTAGAAAGTCTGCCCAAGCAGGATGTTGCGTATCCACGATTCTGGCGAACAAATGACAGTCTCGTTGGCGTCCCATGACGACCCTGCTATGTTCCATCGCCCTTGTCTTACGTAGTTTTTCACCTGTTCGAACTGCATCGGATAGTACTCTTTCATCCATGAATACTTCACGGCGCCCTCAAAGTTGAAGACATAGTTGGGGTATCTCTTCAGCAGAAAAAGGTTCTGATCGAGGGTTTTCTTGATATGTTTCCCGATGGTTGCCTGCACGTCCCAGTTCCATTGTGTGTCAAGATGGGCGTCGGCTACCATGTAAGCCTTCATCGTTTTCTCGGTTGGCTGGTCTGCCGATGCCTTTTGTGCATCAGCCTTCCGGGCGTTTTGGGCCACAGAAAGTGCCGGCGATGCCAGGCAGGCAAGGGTCAGAATGAGGAGTTTTCTGTTCATGATAGTTTTGTTGAATAGTTGCTTTTGACGGCCCGAGGGCTCTTATTTCCTGCAAAGATAGCCAATCATTCAGAACCTGAGAAACCTGTTTAGTTAATGTTTATTAACCTGATGTCTTTTTTAACTCACAGCCATTCCAGTGTGTTGATGTAAATCAATAAATGACATCAAAACGAGAACTGTTTGCGCAAACAGTTGGAAGAACAGCCAAAAACCGCTAACTTTGCACCATGTTTTTCATGGTATTAGATTTAAGGTTAACAAGATTGGGACTCAGCGGAGCCCCTTTTTTTATGCCTTGTCAGGATGAAAGCCCCTCTTTAATCCGCTTTTCCGACAGGTCTCTTGGCAAGAATCCGCATGGTTCTGCCGGCAATAGATCATCTTTTGCCCTCCAATACATCATCTATTGCTCACCAAAACATCATCTTTTGCAGCAACATGGATGCCGGTTCTGAGAATTGCAGCATGGCAAACTGGTAGAGAAAAACGGCCTTTGTCTTATTTGCTTCGACCGCTTCATCGTAACTTTATCGAAGTTACTCACGCTCGGAAATCCAAAAAATATTTTGTATTTCGCTCACTTCATCGTAACTTTGAATAAGTTACTCCCGTTCGACAATATCAAGAAAAACGAAAACAAGTTCCCGTTTTTCTTTGCATTGTCCTCACTTAATCGTAACTTTGAATAAGTTACTCCCGTTCGACAATATCAAGAAAAACGAAAACAAGTTCCCGTTTTTCTTTGCATTGTCCTCACTTAATCGTAACTTTGCATCCCGAAAAGGAAAAGGATATGGAGAAAAGACTGTATATTGAGACCTATGGATGCCAGATGAACGTGGCTGACTCTGAGGTCGTTGCATCGGTAATGCAGATGGCTGGCTATGAAAGCTGCACGACTGCAGACGAGGCTGATGCCGTATTTCTGAATACTTGCTCGGTGAGAGAAAATGCCGAAAACAAGATCTATCACCGCCTGGCTGAGCTGAATGCCTTAAGAAAAAAGAAGGGAGGAAGGCTGATAGTGGGCGTGCTGGGTTGTATGGCTGAGCGGGTAAAGGAACAGCTTATCGAGGAACATCATGCCGATCTGGTGGCCGGACCTGACGCTTATCTCAACCTTCCCGACCTCATCGCGCAGGTAGAGGCCGGACAAAAGGCCATCAACATCGAGCTCTCAACCACGGAAACCTACCGGGACATCGTGCCACAGCGCATCGCCGGCAACCGCATCAGTGGCTATGTAAGCATTATGAGGGGCTGCAACAACTTCTGCCACTACTGCATTGTGCCCTATACTCGGGGGCGCGAACGCAGTCGTGACTTGGAAAGCATCCTCAGAGAGGCTGCCGACCTGCAGCAGAGAGGATACAAGGAAGTGACGCTGTTGGGACAGAACGTCAACTCCTACCGCTTCAACGACATCTCTTTTCCGGAACTTTTAAGGCGTGTAGCACGCGAAGTGCCGCAGATGAGGGTGCGCTTCACGACGAGCCACCCTAAGGACATGAGCGATGAAACACTGCACGTGATTGCCGAGGAACCTAACGTATGCCGGCAGATTCACTTGCCGGTGCAGTCGGGCTCTGACAAGATCCTCCGGCTGATGAACCGAAAGTATACCCGCGAATGGTACATGGGAAGGGTCGAAGCCATCCGCCGTATCATACCTGATTGCGGCCTTTCTACTGACATCTTCGTGGGCTATCACGACGAGACGGAGGAGGATCATCAACTGTCTTTGTCGCTCATGAAGGAGGTAAACTACGACTCTGCCTTCATGTTCAAATACTCGGAACGCCCTGGTACCTATGCCTCGAAGCACTTGCCCGACAACGTTGACGAACAGGTGAAGATCAGAAGACTCAACGAACTCATACAGTTGCAGACCGAACAGTCGGCCATTGCCAACAAGAGAGACGAGGGAAAAGAGTTTGAAGTGCTGGTAGAGGGATTCAGCAAGCGCAGCCGTCAGCAGCTTTGCGGACGCACCGAACAGGGCAAAATGGTGGTCTTTGACAAGGGCAACCACCATGTGGGCGAGTTTGTAAGGGTGCGCATCACGGGCTCGACCAGTGCCACGCTGTTCGGCGAAGAGGTGTAAAGCGAGGCTATATCCTGTCTCCTACAATTGTATTGACATGATATAGTCGTTCATGAAATAGCCGTTGCCGATGTCGAAGTCTCCCTGTCGGGCCACTTTCATGCCCATGTGCTGATAGAAACCAAGGGCAGGATTGTAGCGGTTCACGTTGAGTTCCATCACGCAAGGGGTGGGGTGGACGGTCTTGATGAAGCCGATGGCCGACTGGAACAGGTAGCGTCCGGCCCCGCTTCCCTGACAGTTGGGAAGGACATAAATCTTCTGCAAGTGGAAGAGGTCTGCCCCTTGTTGCTCAATGGAGACGTATCCGAAGGGCCTCTTTTCTTGCAATTCTCCTTCGCCAGCGGTACTTTCGCCGATGAGATAGACATGGCCTTCCTCGCTCATCTGTCGACGAAGGCTCTCTTCA
The DNA here is from genome assembly GCA_017469955.1 of Prevotella sp. Taxonomy (GTDB): domain Bacteria; phylum Bacteroidota; class Bacteroidia; order Bacteroidales; family Bacteroidaceae; genus Prevotella. The sequence goes on along the minus strand of JAFUFJ010000005.1, from coordinate 87,836 downwards.
GAGTACATCCATTCCATCATGTATTCAATCTGTTCGTCGCTGATAATGTGGCGATAGGTGGCAGGAAAAATGTCCCTTGCCAGCCGGTTGATCAAGTGAATATCGTCGGTAGAGGCTCTTCTTATGGTCATCTTCAGGTTCATCATCGGAGTAAGGGAAATGGGTTCATAGCCTGCAATGGTTGGAATCAATCAGGTCTTGCAATGCCTTCATCCCTTCAGAGGCGCCCATTTTCAGGTGCGTCAGGTTGGGAATACGGTCGGTTCTCACATCGTCAGGGTCGACAAGGTAGATGGGCGTGCCGGGCTTTGCATAGCGAACAAGGCCGGCAGCAGGATATACGTTCAGGCTTGTGCCCACGATAATGAAGACGTCTGCTGCTTCGGCATAGCTGGCAGCGACACTGATCATCGGCACACTCTCGCCGAAAAACACGATAAAGGGACGCAAAAGCGACCCGTCTCCGGCCTTTTCGCCGGGCTGAACGTCTGCGTTTTCCTCGGTCAGCTCTTTAATATATCGCTCGTCAAACTGGTCTCTGCTTGAGCAAACCTTGGTCAGTTCGCCGTGCAAGTGTATCACTCGTGTCGAACCAGCCTTCTCATGCAGGTTGTCAACATTCTGGGTCACGACCGTCACGTCATAGCGATCTTCCAACGAAGCAATGATGCGATGCCCCTCGTTCGGCTGGGCTGCGTACAGCTTTCGTCGAAGATTGTTGTAGAAATTGTTGACCAAAGTGGGGTCCGTTTCCCATCCTTCATGGCTTGCAACCTGCTCAACGGGGAAGTCTTCCCACAATCCATCTTGCCCACGAAAGGTCTTGAACCCGCTCTCAACCGACATGCCTGCGCCGGTAAGGAATACCAGTTTCTTCTTCATAGCCTGCCTGATGTTATATAGTTTTCTGCCAGTATTTGGAAAGAAAAAGGCCGGAATTCAGGTTGAGCCCCGGCCTTTCTTGTTATGTATGCTATGCTTCCTTCTGACGAGTTCCCATGCGGGCTTCCACGACATTTACTACATAATCGCCGAGTTTCTCGCATTCGTTGATGAGATCCATGTAGATTGTGCCCACGGCATAGGTGTATTCATGGTTGTTCACATCGTTGATGTTCTGCGACTTCAGTTGCTGTCGGAAGTTATTTATCTCGTTTTCAATGTTGAAAGACCTATTGACATCGAACGACTCTTTTCTGCCTTTCATGAGAGAATTCATCTGAGTCAAGGCCTCATCTGTTAAGGCCATCATCTGATGTAGGTGCTCATACTGGGGCTGAGTGAAGTGGTCTTGTTTGTTCTGTACTTTGCGATTAATGGTACGAGCCATGTTATAGCAGGAGTCTCCTATCGATTCAAGTTCGGATATTTCGCGAAGCATCGCCCTGATTTTTGCCTTGGTTTCGTCAGAGAGATGTGAGTTGCTGACCTGGTCAAGGTATTTGGCGATCTCGATTTCCATATTGTCTGAGATGCTTTCATATTTCTCTATACGTGAGAAAAGCTTGGCAAAGGCGGTGTCATCTTTCGTGTTAAGCAGTTCACGAACCATGCCGAACATGCGCTGAATGCGTTCGGCGAAGTCGCGAATCTCTTTCTGTGCTTCGAGAACAGAGAGCTCTGGCGTCTTCATGATGCCTGAAGTAATGAAGTGCAGGCGGAAGTCTTCTTCCTCGTCAACCTTCTTGGGCTTGATGGCCCAGCATACGAATTTCTCGATGTAGGGTACGAACCAAATGAGAAGAAGCGTGTTGGAGACGTTGAAAGCAGAGTGGAATGCTGCGAGCACCATGGAGGCTTTAACGGGGAAACTGGGGTCGGTCGACGGCATATTGGTATCGAATCCCACGAGCTGACATACTGCTCCAAAGAACGGTTTGAGCAGGATGATGACCCAGAGGACGCCCAGACAGTTGATGCTCAGGTGGGCAAAGGCGGCGCGACGGGCTTGGGTGTTGGCTCCCATTGCTACGATGTTCGAGGTGATAGTGGTGCCGATGTTCTCGCCAAGTACGAGCATGATGCCTTGGTCGATGTGCAGAACACCGGTTGAACAGAGGGTCATCGTGATGGCCATGATGGCTGCTGACGACTGTACGCATAAGGTTAGTATCGTACCCATGAGCAGGAAGAGCAGCGATGTCCAGATGTTTGCGTCGTTGAACTGTGCGAAGAATGCTGAAATAACACCGCTTTGGTCGTTCATGACAACGTCGGATCCTGTGGCTTTCAGCGTACCTAAGCCGAGGAAAAGGAAGGCGATGCCGAACAAGAAGTCTCCCATAATACGGTGTTTCTTCATATAGATTAAGATGATTCCAACGAAGAAAGCTGGGTAAACAAAGTCGGTAATGTTGAATGAGAACCCTAAGGACATAATCCATGCTGTGACTGTAGTTCCGATGTGAGCTCCCATGATAACTGAGATGGCTTGCACAAGAGTGAGCAGTCCGGCGTTGACGAATGAGACCGTCATCAGGGTGGTTGCTGTCGAGCTTTGCACAGCTGCGGTGACGAACATACCGGTTAACATGCCGGTGAAACGATTGGTTGTCATGGCACCAAGCACATGTCTGAGCTGTGGACCTGCCATTTTCTGTAGGGCTTCGCTCATCGATTTCATGCCGAACATCAGCAGGGCGAGCGAGCCGAGGAGTTTGAAAACTACCCAAATATCCATATGGTTGTCAATGATAAAAGTTGTGTCTCAATGTCATGGAATTGTAACAGGAGGGGCTCCTGTGTGTTTTTTCCGTGTGCAAAGATAATGTAAAAAATCTGAAATATGGCAAATCGATGGCGAAATAATCAAAGTTTTTTCCCGTGGAAAGAGTGCCTTCATTCTCGGGAAAACTTTTTGTCGTTTGGCAGAACTTTTGCGTTTCTCGGGGCAAAAGATGATGTATTGGTGAGCAATAGTTAATGTTTTGGTCGGCAATAGATGATGTTTTGCCTGCTGTTTCGTACTTGTCGTGGCTGTCTTCCTTGTAGTTTGTTTGTAACTTTGCATAAGTTACTTCCGTTCGGAAATGCAAAAAATATTTTGTATTTCGCTCACTTATTCGTAACTTTGGATAAGTTACTCCCGCTCGACAATATCAAGAAAAACGAAAACAAGTTCCCGTTTTTCTTTGCATTGTCCTCACTTATTCGTAACTTTGCAGCGATAAGGCTCCGTCGTAGATGGCAGGGGCTCAATAGAATATTGTCAGAATGGGTAAAAAGAGAGTTCTATTCATTGACCGTGACGGTACGCTTATCGTGGAACCTCACGACGAGCAAGTCGACGATTTTTCAAAACTGAGGTTCGTAGAGGGCGTGATGCACGCTCTCAGGCTTATCCGCGAACGGACTGACTTCGAGCTTGTCTTGGTGAGCAATCAGGACGGTCTGGGCACGGAGTCTTTCCCTGAAGAGACGTTTTGGCCTGTCCACAACTTCGTGATGCAGACGCTTCAGGGCGAGGGTGTCACCTTTTCAGAGCAACTGATCGACCGGCATTTCCCCGAAGACAATGCTCCTACGCGCAAGCCTGGTACGGGAATGGTGCGCCATTACATGGAGAACAGCGGCTATGACATGGCGGGTTCCTACGTGATAGGTGACAGAAAGACTGACGAAGAACTGGCCCGGAACATCGGCTGCAAGGCACTTATACTGGGTAAGGACGGACTGACGTGGGACGCTATTGCCTGCAAACTGGTCGGCGGAGAGCGCAAGGCTGAGGTGCGGCGGACAACATCTGAGACGGACATCCTTGTGCAGGCCGACCTTGACGGGCAGGGGCGTTGCGACATTTCGACGGGGTTGGGCTTCTTCGACCACATGCTTGAGCAGATCGGACGTCACGGAGGCATCGACCTTACGATACATGCGAAGGGCGACTTGCATGTCGACGAGCACCACACCATTGAGGATACGGCATTGGCTTTGGGCGAATGCCTGAACAAAGCGCTGGGCGACAAGCGCGGCATCGGACGCTATGGCTTCTCGCTTCCCATGGACGACTGCCTCGCCACCGTGGCCATTGACTTCGGCGGACGTCCCTGGTTAGTGTGGGATGTGCCGTTCACTCGCGAGTATATCGGCGACGTTCCCACCGAAATGTTCTTCCACTTCTTCAAGAGTCTGAGCGACTCTGCACGCATCAACCTCAACATAAAGGCCGAAGGACAGAACGAACACCACAAGATAGAGGGTGTCTTCAAGGCCTTTGCCCGCAGCCTTAGAATGGCAGTAAGACGCGACATCTCCAGCGACACCCTGCCCTCTACGAAAGGCTCTCTTTAGGAAACCCGCCGACTGACATCAATCAACGTAGGAAAGAAATGCTTAGAATAGCCATACAATCGAAAGGCCGCCTGTTCGAAGACACGATGAACCTGCTGGCCGAAGCTGACATCAAAGTGAGTTCAAGCAAGCGAACCTTGCTCGTACAGTCAACCAATTTCCCCATCGAAGTGCTCTATCTGCGCGATGATGACATACCGCAGAGCGTTGCAACCGGCGTGGCCGACATCGGCATCGTTGGCGAAAACGAGTATGAAGAGCGTGGCGAGCAGGCCGAAATCGTCGAGCGTCTCGGGTTCAGCAGGTGCCGTTTGTCGCTGGCAATACCCAAGGATGTCGACTATAAGGGCATCGCATGGTTCAACGGAAGGAAAATAGCTACGTCCTATCCCAATATCCTTCAGCGCTATCTTGACGCCCATGGCATCAAGGCAGAGATACATCAGATAGCCGGAAGTGTGGAGATTTCGCCCGGCATCGGGCTGGCCGATGGCATATTCGACATAGTGAGCAGCGGGTCAACGCTCGTGAGCAACAACCTTCGTGAGGTAGAGATCGTCATGAGAAGCGAGGCCCTTCTCATTGCCAACAGGCAGCTCTCAGACGAGAAACGCTCCATACTCAACCAGATGCTCTTCCGCTTTGAAGCCGTAAGACAGGCCGAAGACAAGAAATATGTACGGATGAATGTGCCTCGTGAAAAGCTGGCTGATATCATTGATGTGTTGCCGGGATTGAAGAGTCCCACCATCATTCCCCTGGCCGATGACGACTGGTGTTCGGTACATACCGTGCTCGACCAGCAGCGATTCTGGGAGATTATCGGTCGCTTGAAGGAGCTTGGAGCACAAGGAATACTTGTCACACCCATCGAAAAGATGATACTATGAACATAATAAGGTATCCTGATCAGAGCGAATACGATGCCATCGTGCGCCGGCCGGAGGTCGATTTGTCGGCACTTGAGGCAGTTGTCAGCGAGATACTGGCACGGGTAGAGCGCGACGGCGACGAGGCTATTCGGGAATATGAACGGCAGTTCGACCACGCCGACCTGTCCTCTCTCACCGTCAGCGAGGCCGAATTTGAAGAAGCCGAGGCAGCAGTCACTCCTGAATTGAGGCACGCTCTTGAGTTGGCCCATCAGAATATTGCCACGTTTCATGCTGCTCAGCGCTTCGAAGAGCAAAGAGTAGAGACCTGTCCTGGTGTGACTTGCTGGCAGCGAAGCGTACCCATCGAGTCGGTAGGCCTTTATGTTCCCGGCGGGACAGCTCCCCTTTTCAGCACTGTTCTGATGCTGGCAACGCCTGCCCGCATTGCGGGTTGCAAGGATATTGTCTTATGTACACCGCCGTCAAGTACGGGCAAAGTCAACCATGCCATTCTCGTTGCTGCCCGTATTGCAGGCGTTTCGCGGGTGTTCAAGATAGGTGGTGTGCAAGCGATTGCAGCCATGTCTTATGGAACATCGTCAGTGCCGAAGGTCAGTAAGATATTCGGTCCGGGCAATCGATATGTCATGGCTGCCAAACAAGCGGTAAGCATGCGGGGCACAGCCATTGATATGCCGGCCGGCCCTTCTGAGGTTTGTGTGGTAGCCGACGCAGGTGCAAACCCGAGATTTGTGGCTGCCGACCTGCTGTCTCAGGCTGAACACGGTCCAGACTCGCAAGTGTTGCTGGTCACTACATCGGCAGATCTGCTCCAGAAAGTGCAGCGTGAAGTGGATGAACAGTTGCAGCTCTTGCCCAGAAAGGATTTCGCCGAGGCCTCGTTGGCTAACAGTCGTCTGGTATTAGTGCATGACATGACGGAGGCAATGGCACTTGTCAACCGCTATGCTCCGGAGCATTTAATCCTTCAGACCGAAGACTTCCTGTCCTTGCAGCATCAGGTTGTCAATGCCGGAGGTGTCTTTCTCGGGCCATATGCCTGTGAAAGTGCGGGCGATTATGCCAGCGGAACCAACCACACTCTTCCCACTCATGGCTATGCAACGGCCTATAGCGGGGTCAATCTCGACAGCTTTTGCAGGAAGATCACGTTCCAACATCTCTCTGAAGAGGGCATCGTCAGCATCGGAAAGGCCGTCGAACTGATGGCCGAAGCTGAGCAATTGCATGCACACCGGCAAGCCATGACGTTCAGAAGAGAAGCCGTTGAGGGCAAGAACAGCAATCCAACCGTCAGACAATCATAACAGAATGAGACCATTATCAGAACTTGTCAGACCGAATATCTGGAGCCTGCAGCCCTACAGCAGTGCCAGAAACGAGTATAACGGAAAAGCAGCCAGCGTGTTTCTCGATGCGAACGAGAATCCCTATAACCATCCTTATAACCGTTATCCCGACCCTTTGCAGGCGGAACTGAAGGCAGTTCTCAGCCAGAAGAAGGGCGTTCCTGCCGAAAACATCTTCCTTGGCAACGGCAGTGACGAGGCCATTGACCTTGTCTATCGTTGCTTTACCCGTCCGGGAGTCGACAATGTCGTGGCCATCGAGCCCACCTATGGCATGTATAAAGTGTGTGCCGACGTGAACGATGTGGCCTACAGGCCCGTCATGTTGGACGACTGTTACCAGCTTTCTGCTGAGCGTCTTCTGTCGGCATGCGATGGAAACACGAAGGTGATATGGCTTTGTAGTCCCAACAATCCTACGGGCAACCACCTGCTTGGGGAAGAAATCGTGAAGACGCTCGAGGCCTTCGACGGCATTGTGGTGGTCGATGAAGCCTATGCCGACTTCTCAAAGCGGCCGTCGTTCAGGCTTGTTTTGGGCCATTTTCCTAATCTTATTGTGTTGAATACCTTCAGCAAAGCGTGGGGATGTGCAGGCATTCGTCTGGGTATGGCCTATGCAAGCAAGGAGATTATTGAGGTGTTCAACAAGGTGAAGTATCCCTATAACGTCAACGTTCTGACACAGAGGCACGCCATTGAGGCCTTGAACAACATGGAGGATATTGACCGCTGGGTCAATCTTCTGCTGCTCGAGCGGGGCGTAGTGATGCGTGCCGTGCAACAGTTGCCGTGCTGTCGTCAGGTATATCCCACCGACTCCAACTTCTTTCTGGCCCGTTTTGACGACGCCCAAGGGCTGTATGATTACCTTGTCGGGCAGGGAATCATCGTGAGAAACCGCAGCCGTGTGGCCCTGTGCGACAACTGTTTGCGCATCACGATCGGCACGAAAGAGGAAAACACGGCGCTGATAAGTGCCCTCAGAACCTATTGCCCATGAACGTAGCCGTAGTGAAATATAACGCAGGAAACATCTGTTCGGTGGTGAATGCGCTGAGGCGTCAGGGGGTGAACCCTGTCGTAACTGACGACGAACGCCTGCTGATGTCGGCCGACAAGGTGGTCTTTCCCGGGCAGGGAGAGGCCTCAAGTGTGATGGCTTGTCTGCGCGAGAAGGGGCTCGACCGGGTGATTCCTTCGCTGCGTCAGCCTGTTCTTGGCATCTGTATCGGCCAGCAACTGATGTGCAGACATAGCGAAGAAGGCGATACGACGTGCCTGGGCATCTTCGATATCGACGTGAAGAAGTTCAGCCCGGAGCACCATTCAGACAAAGTTCCGGCAATGGGATGGAACAGTTTGGGCAGTCTTTCTTCGCCGCTTTTCTCGAACATGCCCGACCATCCTTACGTCTATTTCGTGCATAGCTACTATGTGCCCTGCTGTTCGGCCACGATTGCCGTGGCAAACTATATACATCCCTACAGTGCAGCGCTGTGGAAAGACAACTTCTTTGCCACCCAGTTTCACCCTGAAAAGAGCGGAAGCGTAGGCGAACAGATACTCAAAAACTTCCTGAACCTATGATAGACTTGATACCAGCCATCGACATAATAGGCGGACGATGCGTGCGCTTGACGAAGGGCGACTATGCCTCTCAGACCGTCTATGACGACCGTCCCGAGGCTGTTGCGCGCCAGTTTGAGCAGGCAGGCATGAGCCGTCTGCACGTGGTCGACCTCGATGGTGCCCGTTCAAAGCATGTAGTCAACACCGGAGTGCTGAGGCTCATCACCGAGAACACTCGTCTGACTGTCGATTTCGGGGGAGGAATCAAGACCGACAGCGACATCGAAACGGCCTTTGACAACGGAGCGTCGATGGTCACGGTGGGCTCGGTAGCCGTGGCCGATCCGCAGCTTTTCATGCGTTGGATGGACCGATACGGAGCCGGAAGGCTGATACTTGGCGCCGATGTGCGCAACGGTTTCGTGAGTATCAACGGATGGAAAGAGGACAGCCGGCAGGCCCTTCTGCCCTTCCTCGACTACTATATACGCCGGGGAGTGCGCCAGGTGCTCTGCACAGACATCTCGAAAGACGGCACGCTTGGCGGTCCGGCTGTGGCACTTTACAGAGAAGTCATGGCCGCATATCCCGACCTCTACCTGATAGCAAGCGGAGGAGTGTCGTCGGCAGACGACATACTCGCCCTCGAAGAAGCTGGCGTTCCAGCCGTTGTTTTCGGCAAAGCCTACTACGAAGGGCGCATCACTCCCGGCGACCTGCAGGCCCTTCAAAGCCGATGATGCTGACCCTTCGCGGAGAGTGTCCTGAGGGGTGTCGCCGAGAAAGCTAAACTTTTAGGGCGAGAAGTCTATGGGTTCTGGGTGAGAAAGCTAAGAGTTATTGGCATGAAAGCTAAGACTTCTGGGGCTAAAAGCTTAGCTTTCTCGGCGAGAAGGGGAGACCTTCATGGCGAGAACCCCGGCAAAGCACGCCGGCAAGAGCCCGGGCCCTGTAGCGGAAGGCAGTGCACAAAGCCCTATATATTAATAAGGTATAAAGAAAAATACATCAACAGCATGAGCGGATTAGCCAAGCGAATCATCCCCTGTCTTGACGTAAGAGACGGACAAACGGTGAAAGGCGTCAACTTTGTGGGCCTTCGCGCTGCCGGCGACCCTGTCGAATTAGGCAAGGCTTACAGCGATGCAGGAGCCGACGAGCTGGTCTTTCTCGACATCACGGCAAGCCATGAAGGCCGTAAAACCTTCACCGAGATGGTCAGCCGGGTGGCCGAAGTGATCAACATTCCCTTCACCGTAGGCGGAGGAATCAGTGAAATCGCCGACGTAGACCGCCTGCTTGGTGCCGGCGCCGACAAGGTAAGTGTCAATAGTGCAGCCCTCCTGCACCCCGGACTGATCGAGCAGATTGCCCGGAAATACGGCTCTCAGGTGTGCGTATGTGCCATCGATGCCAAGCAGACATGGCCCTCCGGCGAGGCCCATGACGGAGCCTTCTCTCCGGAAACGGGCAGCCCCGAGTGGTATTGCTACCTGAAAGGCGGGCGTGAACGCACGTCAAGACGCCTCTTCGAATGGGCATACGAAGCCCAGGAACGTGGCGCAGGCGAGATATTATTCACGAGCATGGACCACGACGGAGTTAAGCAAGGCTTTGCCAATGAGGCACTCTTGCGCCTCTCAGAAGAGCTTTCCATCCCCGTCATTGCCAGCGGGGGAGCCGGTAAGAAAGAACACTTCCGCGACGCTTTTGCCGAGGGACATGCCGATGCAGCCTTAGCGGCAAGCGTGTTCCACTTCGGAGAAATCAGCATTCCCGACCTGAAAATATATCTGAAAGGCGAAGGCATCCACATCAGAATCTGAACCCTTCACCGCCAAATGAACACCAACAACAACCATACGACATGAACATTGATTTCGAAAAACAAGGCGGTCTCGTGCCAGCTATCATACAAGACGCGCAGACACGCAGCGTGCTGATGCTCGGCTATATGAACCGGGAAGCCTACGAACAGACTGTGAACACCCGCAAAGTGACCTTCTGGAGCCGCAGCAGAGGGTGCCTTTGGATCAAAGGAGAGACATCTGGCAACTATTTGAACCTCGTAGACATCAAGGAAGATTGCGACCATGACACCCTGCTTGTCAGCGTAACCCCGACCGGTCCGGTATGCCATCAGGGCACCGATACTTGCTGGGGAGAGGCAAACAAGCCCGCCGAATCCTCGCCATTGCTCTTCCTTGCCGAGCTGCAAGACTTCATAGAACGCCGACATGAGCAAATGCCCGAGGGCAGCTATACAACCAGTCTGTTCCGCGATGGGCTCAACAGAATGGCACAAAAGGTGGGAGAAGAGGCCCTTGAAGCTGTCATAGAAGCCTGTAATGGCACCAATGAGCGCCTCATATACGAAGCCTCCGACATGATCTATCACCTCATCGTACTGCTGACAAGCAAAGGACTGCGCATCGAAGACCTTGCCAAAGAGCTTCAGAAGCGGCACGACCCATCCTGGGAAAAACACTGAACACGGACATGAAAAAAGCTGTCATCCACTCGGATGACAGCCTTTTCTATACCCTTTTTCAACGCCTTATGGCAGTTTGATTATCCGTTTCGAGACGAATTAGCAGCTCGTCCAGACTTCTTGTTCTCCTTCAAACGCTTGCTATACTCAGCAAAAAAGTCGTAGTCGAGAATGGTGCAAATCCGTAAAAGATCAGCCGTGTCGATGGAAGTCCTTTCGAAAATCTTGTAGATGTTGGTGCGACTGCATGCTAACTGGTCGGCAAACCACACCACTGTCTTCTTCCTTTCCTTTAGTTTTTGTCTAATTAGTTGTCCTATTTCAATCATATCATCATTGATAAATATAGAGAGTTAGTTTGCAGTTGCAAAGGTAATAGATTTTCTAAAAGTAGACATCATAAAAGTGTCTCTGTTTTGTTTGCACGAGAAAAATAATCTCTATTTTTGTGACAAATGGGCACTATTTGAGGTATATTTGTGCCATTATGTTATGAAATCTGCCGATTTTTCAAGCGTTTACTTTCCTGTCAAGTTGATTTAGGTAAAAAACTCTCGCGGGAAAGGCAAAAAAGCATTGATTATTTTGCGGTTGATTTGATTTTCTACTACCTTTGCACACGGAAAACTTCATAAGGATTCATGAGCAAGAAACAGATATTGCTGGTCAACGACATGGTGGGTCATAGCAAAGTTGGCATGGCTGCAATGCTGCCAGTTCTTTCCTATTTAGGCTATCCAACCTTCAGTCTTCCGACGGCTTTGGTATCGAATACGTTTGACTATGGCCGTTTTTCTGTGCTTGACACGACAGAATATCTCCGGCAAACCCTGACCGTTTGGCAGGAGTTAGGCTTCCGTTGTGATGCTATTTGCACGGGCTGGATGTTCAGCGAAGAGCAGGCTCGTCTGGTAGTAAGCTACTGTAAGGAGCAGCGAAAGCGCGGTGCCATGGTCTTTGTCGACCCCGTAATGGGTGATGGAGGCAGGCTTTACAACGGCATGACCCTTGAAAGAGTGGAGGCAATGCGTGAGATGACTGCCGTTGCCGACGTGATATTCCCGAACTATACCGAGGCCTGTTATCTGACGAACCGGCCGTTTTCTGACGAAGGACTCTCATGGGACGAGGCGAAAGCGATGCTGGATGAGCTCAGGAAGGCTGGCTGCCGTTCGGCACTTATCACAAGCTGCCGCATAGGAGGGCAGAACAGTGTGGCCGGCTATAGCCATGTTTCTGGGGAGTATTTCCATCTGGAATACGATGAGATTCCTGGTCTTTTCCATGGTACGGGCGACCTGTTCGCAGCCATTTTGATGGCCCGTCTGCTTGACGGAGACGACCTGAAAGGAAGTACAAGGCATGCCATGGACGTGGTCTACCGGCTCATTGAACGCAACAAAGACCTTCCTGACAAGAATCAAGGCATACTGGTCGAGCAGTTTCTTGACCTCTTGTAGTGTCTGGAGATGCTTCTTACAGCAGCAGGAAGGTTCTCCTACAATAGCATAAGACAATCGTAAGAACTGAAACGAAAGGACATTCATGGACTGGCTCAGCACTCTTTTCCTGACACATTCGGCCATACAGACGGTGGTAGTCGTGTCGCTCATCGTGGCCCTTGGCATGGCTTTAGGCAAGCTAAGAGTAGGGAACGTGTCGCTGGGCATTGCCTTTGTGTTCTTTACAGGTATCGTTGCCGGGCATTTCGGATTGACCATTGACGGTGACATTCTTAGCTATACTGAGACACTCGGACTGGTGCTTTTCGTCTATACTCTTGGCCTAAGCGTGGGGCCTACGTTCTTCAGCTCGCTGAGAAACGAAGGCCTTGCCCTCAACTTGTGGAGCCTGGGCGTGGTTGCTCTGGGCACTTTGATGGCTCTTTTGCTATACAAACCGCTTGGCATTCCTCTCTCTGACATGGTAGGACTCTTATGCGGGGCGACTACCAACACGCCGGCTCTTGGTGCGGCTCAGCAGGCTTTAGAGCATTTGGGCTTGCCTTCGGGGCGCGCAGCACTGGCCACTGCCGTCACCTATCCTATGGGTGTGCTGGGAGTGATTCTGGCCATCATGCTGATGAGGCGCCTGTTTGTGACGGAGGATGACTTGAAGCCTCGGTCGTCAGACGAAGACAACCATACCTCGGTGGTGCAGTTTGTGGTGGTGAACCCTGCCTTGGACGGCAAGCAAGTGGCAGCTGTCTCGCAGATGACCCACATGCATTTCATCATTTCACGCATATGGCGCAACCGGCGAGTCATCATCCCTGTGGCCACGACCACTTTGCGTCGTGGCGATAATGTGCTGGTGGTGACCAACAAAGAGGAGGCCGACGCGATGGAGATTTTGTTCGGTCAGCGCGTAGAGAAGGACTGGAACCGCGACAGAATCGACTGGAACCACATCGACTCAAAGGTGGAAAGCCGGGTGTTGGTGTTGTCGCGTCGCGTGCTGAACGGCAAGCGCCTGGGCCAGCTTCAGCTGCGCAATACCTACGGAGTGAACGTCAGTCGTGTACACAGGGGAGACATCACACTCCTTGCTACCGACGACTTGCGCCTGCAATATGGCGACAGGGTGACGGTGGTGGGCGAGCCTTCCCACCTTGACGAGGTAGAGCGCTTCTTCGGAAACTCCGTCCAACTGCTCAGCGAGCCTAACATCGGCAGCATTTTCCTCGGAATGATTGTGGGCTTGATCGTGGGCACCGTGCCCATCAGTCTGCCCGGAATCCACTCGCCTATACGCCTTGGCATAGCGGGAGGTCCCATAGTCGTCGGTATTCTTGTGGGTGCTTTAGGCCCGCGGCTCCACTTCATCTCCTACACAACCCGTTCGGCTTCGCTCATGCTTCGCAAGCTTGGTCTGGCGCTTTACTTAGCCTGTCTGGGCTTGGATGCCGGGCATGACTTCTTCCAGACGGTCGTTCGTCCGGAAGGACTGATGTGGGTCGGTGTGGGATTTGTGCTCACGGTGGTGCCTGTATTGCTGGTTGGTTGGATAGCTTTGCGTACGAAGCGCATGGATTTTGCCACCATTTGCGGCATGCTTTGCGGTTCAATGGCCAATCCGATGGCCCTGACCTATGCCAGCGACACCATCGACGGCCACCGTCCCTCGGTCAGTTATGCCTCGGTATATCCGCTGGGCATGTTCGTAAGGGTGGTCGTTGCGCAGGTCATCATCATGTTCTTTCTCTGACCTTCATGTGCCTTTCCGACTTAGTGAAAGGTCCTTCAGAGCCTTGTTTCATCCTCTTCCCGGCCGGCAGGCTGGCGCTTCTCCGGGACAGTCGTGGCCGTTGGCGTCGAGAAAGCTTAGCTTTCAGGGCGAGAAGTCTATGGATTCTGGGTGAGAAAGCTAAGGTTTATTGACAAGAAAGCTAAGACTTCTGGAGCTAAACCCTTAGCTTTCTCGGCAGCGAAGGGCCCGCCTCTTCAGGTGAATGTCCAGGGATGCAGGCTGATGTTTTGTGCAAACAGCTGGACGCCAGTTGCTTATGACATAAAAAGAGAGGCTCCCTGCAGCGCGGACGGCTGCGGGAAGCCTCATAACATAATGGCTATGGTGAAGAGTTTAGAGCGGATATTCGTCGAAGGCATAGAGCACCGTAGAGAGATAGCGCTCACCGGTGTCGGGCAGCAGCACCACCACTTTCTTGCCCTTGTTTTCGGGACGTGCGGCTACTTGGGCAGCAGCGAAGGCGGCAGCTCCGGCCGAAATGCCCACCAGAAGGCCTTCTTCACGGGCCAACTGACGGCCGGTGCGGATGGCATCGTCGTTGTCTACGTCGACGACTTCGTCGACAACTGCCTCGTCATAGGTGTTGGGAACGAAGCCAGCTCCTATGCCTTGTATCTTATGAGGACCGCTTTGGCCGCCGTTCAACACGGGAGATGACAACGGCTCGACGGCGATAATCTTGACATTGGGGTTCTTCTCCTTCAGACGACGGCCCACACCTGAGATGGTGCCTCCTGTGCCAACACCGCCTACAAAGATGTCAACCTCGCCCTCAGTGTCGTCCCAAATCTCCTGTCCTGTTGTGTCATAATGCTTGGCAGGGTTGGCAGGATTCTCGAATTGCTGCAGGATGATCGAGCCCGGAATGCTCTCTTTCAGCTCTTGTGCGGCACGAATGGCGCCCGGCATGCCGTCCTTTCCCGGAGTGAGACGTACCTCGGCACCGTAGGCTTTCACCAGGTTGCGGCGCTCGACACTCATCGTCTCGGGCATGGTCAGTATGAGATGGTAGCCTTTCACGGCGCTCACCAGCGCCAGTCCGACACCCGTGTTGCCGCTCGTGGGCTCGATAATAGTGGCACCAGGCTTCAGCGTTCCGGCCTGCTCGGCAGCCTCTATCATGGCCAGGGCGATGCGGTCTTTCACGCTTCCGCCGGGATTGAAATACTCAACTTTTGCAATCAGCGGGGTCTCCAGACCCTTTTCTACAGAAAACTTGCCCAGTTCGACGAGCGGAGTACGACCGACAAGGTCGGTCAATTTCTTAGCGATGTTTGCCATAATCTTTTGTCTTTAAATGCTGTTATGTTGTCTTGTTAATACGTTTCCGGTTGCAAAGTTACGGCAAACCGGCAGATACCACAATCGCACGTTTGTGGTATTTTTGCCTTTTTGCTTGTCGGAAGGCCCGAAAAGTGGCGTCGGGTGT
The DNA here is from genome assembly GCA_017469955.1 of Prevotella sp. GTDB lineage: Bacteria > Bacteroidota > Bacteroidia > Bacteroidales > Bacteroidaceae > Prevotella. The sequence continues at coordinate 72,560 of JAFUFJ010000005.1, read as the reverse complement.
TTCCGAAAAGCCGGATTTTCTGTTCGCAACAAGCAAAACAATGCGAAAAATTTGGCGCTTCACGTTTTTTCTTTTATATTTGCATCGACCAAAAACCTGAAGCCATGCAGAAGTATGCAGATTACATTGAGGAGATTGAGATAGACTCTCTGTGGAGTGGAAAACGGCATGTGAAGTGGAAACTGAACAGGCAAGTCAACATCCTGAGCGGCATCAACGGAGAAGGAAAGAGCACCATATTGAACAAAGTGGTGAAGAGCCTCTCCGGCGGAGGTGAGTTTCCAAGCCACCTTCTGAAAGGAGTCCACCTCACAGTGAGCCCCGCTGACGCCCGTTGGATACGCTATGACTTGATCAGAACCCTTGACTCTCCCGTGCTCGACACTGAGACCATGGCCCATGTAGACACACGCATCTCGTCGGCTCTCGACTTCCAGCTCTATCATCTGCAGCGCAAATACCTGGACTATCAGGTGAACATCGGCAACCGAATCATCGAAGTGCTGCAGAAGGGAGGGCCCGATGCCGCACGCCAGGCACAGGACATCTCGCTCAGGAAGACCCGCTTTCAGGATATGATCGACGACCTTTTCTCGACAACAGGGAAAAAGATCGTGCGCACAGAGAACGAGATTCGTTTCTCACAAATAGGAGAGACGCTGGTGCCTTATCAGCTCTCAAGCGGCGAGAAACAGATACTGGCCATACTCTTAACCGTGCTGGTTGAGGACAACCAGCCTTACGTACTTTTCCTTGATGAGCCAGAGGTAAGCCTGCATATCGACTGGCAACAACGGCTGATAGACCTCATCGTAGAACTTAATCCCAACGTGCAAATCATCCTTACCACGCACTCTCCGGCCGTGATCATGAACGGATGGATGGACAGTGTGACCGAGGTGAGCGACATAACAGACAAGGTGTGATGCCGACAAAGCTAAGAGAAAACATATCGTCGAAGTATGTAGAAGCCGCTAACAGGTTGCGTCCGAAGACCGCAAGACGGCGCATCGTGGCCTATGTAGAGGCCTACGACGACATATTCTTCTGGCGGTCGGTGCTCACAAACTATGAGGACGACACCCGCTATTTCGAAGTGATGCTGCCCACAAAGGTGGGGAAACTGGAGCGCGGAAAGAAGGCTGCCCTGATGAAAATGCTGTCGGAAAGGGTGGGATCGGACATGATTGCCTGCGTGGATGCTGACTATGACTATCTCGAACAGGGCGCCACGCAGACCTCGAAGACCGTCAACGGCAACCCTTATGTCTTTCATACCTATGCCTATGCCATTGAGAACCTGCAGTGCTATGCACCTTCTTTGCATGATGTTTGCGTAGCTGTGACGCTGAACGACAGGATGATTTTCGACTGCGAGGAGTATCTACGGCAGTATTCAGTGGCTGTGTTCCCGCTCTTTGTATGGAGCATTTGGCACTATCGCAGTCCCGACTATTCGCAGTTTTCTATAACCGACTTTCTCAGAGTAATCGAGCCTGGTCACTTTACAATCGAACGTGCACCCGACATAATTGCCAACGTGAAGAGGAAAGTGGGGTCGAAAATACGACAGCTTCAGCGCGAACACCCCGACGCAAAGAAAAGCTATCTGCATGTGAAGGACGACATTCTTCGCCTTGGTGTCACACCAGAGACTACCTATTTATATATACAGGGACACCATCTCTTTGACAAAGTAGTCGAACCTATGCTGAAGAAGATTTGCGACCAGCTTATCAGAGCACGCCAGCAGGAAATCTCTCAACAGAGCCAACACAGCACTCAGCGGCGCAACGAGCTGTCGTGTTACACCAGCAGCATAGGCAATATTCAGGCTACATTGCGCCGAAACATCGGCTATTTCCGTTCAGAGCCTTTCCTGAAGATAAGAAAAGACATTGAGGAATATCTTGCAAAACGATAGAAAGCTACCGCCATGGCACACATCAAAATGCTTTTTTTATAAACATCAGGCTTTTAATTAACTACAATATAAATAAGGTAAGAATCCGATTCTTCTCAGGCTGCTCTACACGTAGGTTTCGAGAAATTTGACGGACCCCTCGACTTTCAGCTCCTCTGTGGTGGCGGGAATGAGCACGGTTTCGCCTGCTTGCAGGGCGAACTCGTTGCCTTCGTTGTCGGTGATGGTAGCCTTTCCTTCCATTCCGATGAGGATAACAAAGGAGTCAAGCTCGGAATAGTCAAGCGTCATGGGCTCGTCAAGGTCGTAGACTGCTGTGCAGAAATAGGGACATTGCACAAGGGTTACGCCTTGGTTCTTCACGGAAGTGTAGTTGGTACGGTAGTCTTTCTCAACGGCATAGTTGATGCTTTCGGCCGCCTCTTTGGTGTGTAGTTCGCGATAGTTGCCGTTTTTGTCCTTGCGCTTGAAGTCATATATGCGGTAGGTAACGTCGCTGGTCTGCTGGATTTCGGCAAGAAAGCAGCCCGTTCCGATGGCATGAATGCGCCCGGCTGGTAAGAAAAATACATCGCCTTCCTTTACCTTGTACTGCGCAAGTGCATCGCAAATGGTGTCGTCTTCAACCATCTCCTTGTATTGGTCGGGGGTGATTTGTTTCTTCAGTCCACTGTAAAGCTTGGCATTATCGTCAGACTTCATCAGATACCACATTTCGGTCTTGCCCCTGGTCTTGCCTTGACGATGGGCTATTTCGTCGGTCGGATGCACCTGGATTGACAAGTCTTGACGGGCATCAATGAACTTGATGAGCAGAGGAAATTCATTGCCGAATCGCTGGTAGTTGTCTTGTCCTACCAGTCTTCCCTTAAGTTCCTCGACCAAAGAGTTCAGTGATCGTCCGGCATAAGGGCCGTCTTTCACAATGGTTTCGTTATCCTTTACTCCGCTGATTTCCCAGCTTTCTCCCACGTTTTCCAGCTTTTCGTCAAGCTGTTTGAACGGAATAATCTTGTTGCCGCCCCAAATAGTTTGTTTGAGCAGGGCATTGAATTTAAGTGGTTTCATATGATTTATGATCTTATAGTTTCCTTTTCTCCTGAAAGTTTCAACTCTCTTTCCAGAAAGCAGGGGTGAAAATAACGAGGACAGAGAAGATTTCAAGTCGCCCAATGAGCATCAAAGCCATGCACATCCATTTGATGGCTGCTGGTAACATAGCCCAAGACATGCTTTGACCGATGCCGATGTCCAGTGAAGGACCTACGTTCCCTATGCAACTAAGGATGATGGTTACCGACTTAGTGCTGTCAATTCCCGTGGCGATCAGTATGAAAAATGCCAGCAGGCAGATGATGGAATAGGCCGTAAGAAAGGCCAGAAGAGTGACACGTTTCTGCTGTGAGACATTCATTCCGTCGATGCGCATGGGGAGGACAGCATTCGGATGAAGGATTTGCCGGAACTCATTGCGGATGTTTTTCCATAGCATTACTCCGCGGATACACTTGATACCTCCGCTTGTACTGCCAGAACACCCGCCGAGAACCATCAGCAAAGCCAGTAGAATCCATGTGAAATGTGGCCATTGGCCGACATTGTCATTGGCAAGACCTGTGGAGGTGATGAAGGTTACTACTTGGAAAAGGCTCGTTCGGAAAGCCTCTTCAATGTCGTATTGTCTTGAGAGGAAGAGCGCGATAGCTATTACTATAGTACAGGAGAGCGTAGCTGTCAGATAGAGTTTGAATTCCGAACTCTTGAATAAGTTTTTGAATTTCAGCTTTGCAATGCTTGCATAGAACAGCGTGAAGTTGATGCCTGCAAGGAAGCAAAACAGCGTACATGTGTATTCAATGCCGGCAGAAGAGAAGAAAACGCTGCTGTCGTCGTGGATGGAGAAGCCCCCTGTTGCCGTAGAAGTCATGCCGTAGTTCACGGCATCAAACCAGTTTGCGCCGAACAACATAAAGCAACCAACGCAAGCCAGTGTAAGAAACAGGTAGACACTCCATATCCATTTGGCGTTGGTTGACAGCCTTGGATGGAGCTTAGAGCGTATGGGGCCGGTCGCTTCTGCTGCGAAAACTTTCACACTTCCGCCAATCATCGACGGCAGTAAGGCTATGGTAAAGAAGACGATTCCCAACCCTCCAATCCATTGAGTGAGCGATCTCCAGAAGAGAAGTCCATGGGGCATTTTGTCAAGATGGCTGAGAATGGTGGCACCTGTGGTGCTAAATCCGGACATCGACTCAAAGTAAGCATCGGTGAAGTTTTTGACATATCCGCCTATGAGGAAAGGAAGTGAACCGAAAAAGCTGAACAAAAGCCATGATAGAGTGACAACAAGATAGGCGTCTCTCCTCGACAGACTATTGTTGCTTTCGCGTCCTTTGTACTTTAGAATGATGGCACAGAGCACCGTCAAGAACACCGAAGTCAGGAACGTAAACGTATCGTCTTCCTGATAATAGAACGTTACAGCCAGGCAGCAAAGCATCAGTGCTGCCTCGATGTAGAGCAGTGTTCCGAGTACTTTATAGATGGTTTTCAGGTTGATCATCCCTCTTTATGAATATTTTCGTTTGTCCATTTAGCTCGTATTTGCCGGTTCTTATCCGAACAGTGACGGCTTAACGAAGAGTTTTCCCACTTTCTGCATGTCGGCTTCATGGCAGAAAACCATCACAGAGTCTCCTGCTTGTATTTGAGTTCCGCCAGAGACAAGCATGCCTTCTTCCCCCCTAACAAGTCCGCCTATGGTAACTCCGCGGGGCAGTCCGAGGTCTTTTACCGGCTTCTTTGTGATGCGCGATCCCTCTTCGGGGATAAATTCAGCCACGTCGGCATTGGCTGTCATGAGGAATCTCACGTTGATAACGTTGGCGTCGAGCATCATCTGATAGATGTGACTGGCAGCGATTGCCTTTTTGTTGACTATGGTTCCTATGTCAAGACTCTCGGCCATTGAGACGTAGTCAAGGTTCTCAACCATGGCTACAGTCTTTCTTACGCCCATGCGTTTTGCCGTCAGACAGGCCAGGATGTTTGTTTCTGCATTGCCTGTCAGGGCCACAAAGGCCTGTGTGTTGCTGATATTTTCCTCGATGAGCAGTGGTATGTCTCGTCCATCCCCATTGATGACAAGCACATCGTTTTCAAAGAGATTGTTCAGTTCTTCGCATCGTGCGGGGTTCATCTCGATGATTTTAGCCGACATGTATTCGGGCATAGTCTGTACGGCACGCACGGCAGTCGTTCCGCCACCCATGATCATTACGTTCTTCACGTCGGCATATTTTTCCTTGCCTACGATTTTCCTCACGTAGGGGATGAATTGCTTCGTGGTCATGATGTAGGCCAAATCGTATAGTTTCAGCTCATCGTTTCCTCCCGGGATGATGGTTTCTCCTTTGCGTTTTATGGCAACGATGTGGAACGGATCTGTCGGTCCGCTAATGTCTCGCAGAGGCTGGTTCAGGATCTCACAGCTCTCCCTCAATTTGATTCCAAGCATGACAAGTGCCCCTCCATGCACGTCCCATCTCTGTCTGACCCATGACATTTTCAGTCCGTTGTTGATGTCTTCGGCAGCGAGCATCTCGGGATAGATGAGCGAGTCTATTCCCAGTTCCTTGAAGAAAGCCTGGTTGTTGGGCTTCATGTCCTCCGCGTTGTTGATGCGCGCCACTGTCTTTTTAGCCCCTAATTTCTTGGCCAGGATGCAGCAGTTTGCATTGAGGTTTTCGTCGGGTGTGACGGCAATTACGAGGTCGGCCCCCTTCACTCTGGCCTCCTTCAGTGTCGAAATGCTGTTAGGACGGTCATGGATGGTCAGCAGATCGAGGTCAGATTCGATATGCGACAGCCGTTCCTCGTCGTCGTCGATGAGTGTGATGTCCTCGTTGCGTCGTGACAATATACGTGCGAGATGGGCTCCGATGGCGTATGCGCCGATGATGACAATTCTCATGTTGATGCTTGGTTCAGGATTTGTATTTCATGATGGCTTCGACAATACTGTCGGTGTCGAGCCCTACCTTCTTGTGCAGTTCGGGCACGCTGCCATGCTCTACATATTCGTCGGGCAGTCCGATGCGGGTGACGTGTGGCTGATATCCGTGGTCGTTCAGCCACTCAAGCACGGCGCTTCCGAACCCTCCCATGCGTACGCCGTCTTCTATTGTGACGACGCTCTGGTAGTTTTTCCCCACTTCTTCGAGTATCTTCTCGTCGAGAGGCTTGAGGAATCGCATATCGTACAAGGCGCATTCTACGCCGTTTCGGGCACACTCGTCGGCTGCTTTCAGTGCCGTGTTACCGACAGGACCGATAGTGAGCACGGCCACATCGCTGCCGTTTCTCAGTTTCCTGCCTTTGCCAATCTCCACCTCTTCCATCGGGCAACGCCAGTCAGCACAGACCCCTGTTCCGCGCGGATAGCGTATCACGAACGAGCCCTTTCCTTCCAGTTGCGCTGTGAACATCAGGTGTCTCAGCTCGTGCTCGTTCATCGGTGATGCGATGGTAAGGTTAGGAATGGGCCTGAGATAGGCCATGTCGAACATGCCGTGATGGGTCGGTCCGTCCTCACCTACGAGCCCAGCCCTGTCGAGACAGAGCACTACTGGCAGGTTGAGCAGTGCCATATCGTGGATGATATTGTCGTAGGCGCGCTGCGCAAACGACGAGTAGATGTTGCAGAAGGGTTGCAGTCCTTCCTTGGCCATGCCGGCAGAAAAGGTCACCGCATGTCCTTCGGCAATGCCTACATCGAAAGTTCTCTCGGGCATTTTGTTCATCATGATGTTCATCGAACATCCTGTAGGCATGGCAGGAGTGACGCCTACGATGCGTGGGTTTTGGCCGGCCAGTTCGAGAAGAGTCTCGCCGAACACGTCTTGAAATTTCGGCGGTCTGTCAGTCGAGTCGCTCACTTGCCGTTCGCCAGTCTCAGGGTCGAACTTTCCAGGGGCATGCCATATCGTGGCACTTTTTTCCGCAGGTTTGTAGCCTTTGCCCTTGACGGTGTGCAGGTGGAGCAGCTTCGGCCCCTTCATGTCTTTGAGTCGCCGTAGTATTCTGACGATCTGCACGACGTTGTGTCCGTCGAACGGTCCGAAGTATCGGATGTTCATTCCCTCGAAGATGTTCTGCTGGTGGGAGAGAGCCGACTTCATTGCGTTGTTGAATCGTATGAGAGCCTTGCGACGATCGTCGTTGAGCATGCCCATCGATCGTGCCCATTGTGAGGCTTTGAAGCGCAGGCGGTTGTAGGTTTCGTTGGTGTCGAGCGTGAGTAAGTACTTCTCCATGCCGCCCACGGCGCGGTCGATCGACATGTCGTTGTCGTTGAGAATAATCAGCAGGTCGTTAGGAGTCGACGACACGTTGTTGAGCCCTTCGAAGGCCAACCCTCCGCTCATTGCCCCGTCACCGATAATGGCCACCACCTTGCTTTCCCTGTTTGCCACGGCCATACCCAATGCTGCCGAGATGGAATTGGAAGCATGCCCGCATGTGAACGAGTCGTATTCGCTCTCCAGAGGCGACGGAAACGGGCGTATTCCGCCCAGTTTGCGGTTGGTGCAGAAACGGTCTCTCCGTCCCGTCAGTATCTTATGCCCGTAAGCCTGATGGCCGACGTCCCACACAAGGCGGTCGGATGGCGTGTTGAATACGTAGTGAAGCGCCACAGTCAGCTCGACCACTCCGAGCGACGATGCAAAGTGTCCTGGGTTGACAGCCACTTCGCTGATGATGTCATCGCGCAGTTCGTCGCACAACGCAGGCAAGTCTTCGGTCTTTAATTTCCTGAGGTCGTCAGGACTTTCTATTGTGTTGAGAAGTCTGTATTCTTTCCTTTTCACAGGTTGAAGGTTGTTTTGTTGGAGGCCGTCGGGCACGCTCTTCCGCCCTGTCGGCCGGCCTTTTCGGCCAGAGTCGGCAGCGTGTTTTCCCATTGCCGTTGTTAAGTTCGGGCGCAAAGATACGAAATATTTTTCGTATTCTGCTTTTTTGATAGCAAAGATTAACATGATGGTGACTGACTTCGATGCCTGCCCACCGTTGCCGGCAGCAGCCTTTCCGGTGGGAAAATTGACGGAATACGTCCGTAATGATGTGTAAAAAATATTACAATCAGAAAGTTTTTCTTCCTTTCCAGGATGAAAAATATTGACGAATGGGAGTGTTTTTCATGCATGAACATTCCCCCTTTTGTCTGCAATTTTCAGCCTTCTCGGCGAGAGGATGGAGAGGTCTGCCAGAGAAAGCTTTGACTTTGTTTCGAGAAGTCTTAGGGTTATTGCCGAGAAAGCTAATGTTTATTGGCAAGAAAGCTAAGAGTTCTGACCCGGAAAAGGTAGCTTTCTCAACATGCTTGTTTACAGGCAGATAGAACATCTCTTCCGCTACTCCGGCGCACCTCTTGTCTCCGCGCTGCTTCTTGCCGGCGGTGGAGGCCGGACAGGCTGACAGATGTCATGGTGAGTTGGTTTTTCGAGTGATGAAGAATGTTTACAAAATGCTAATAATGCGGTTTTTCCCAACTTTTTTTCAGAGAAAAAATTTGGCGTATCGGGCTTTTTCTCTTACCTTTGTACGAAAATATCGAAACATTAAATTTATCTATCATGAGAAAATCTACATTACTATTGATGTCCTTTTTCGCTACAGTTGTAGCGTGGGCTGGCCCTGTAAGCCGTCAGCAAGCACAGCAACAGGCCAAGGAGTTCATGGCTTCCCGTGGTGTCGTGATGACCGAAAGCCGGGCAGCCTACAAGGCTCCACGCAAGACAACACAAAACGACGAACAGGCATTCTACTATGTGTTCAATGCCGGACAAGACAGAGGTTTCGTCATCATTTCGGGCGACGACCGCACTGAACAGGTGCTCGGCTATTGCGACAACGGCACCTTCGACGTGGCCAACATGCCCGAAAACATGCGTTCATTCTTGCAAGGCTATGCCGACGAGATCAAGTGGATGGACGACAACAACATCCAAGGCAACCAGCTTAACCAAGCCAAGTCGCCCAGGCGCATCAAGCCAGTACGCCGAGCAGTCAGCCCGATCTTGAAGAGTTTGTGGAACCAAGGCGACCCCTATAACCGCTTCTGTCCGGAATACTACAACGCTTCGGGAGGCAGAGGAGAGCACGCCGTGACGGGCTGTGTGGCCACTGCTATCGCGCAAGTGATCAACTTCTGGAAATATCCCGTCAAGACTCGCGGAAACATTCCTTCGCATTCAAACACTTATAATACCAAGACCGCATCGGGAAAAGACACCACCATCGTTGTCACCCTGCCTCGCATCAAGGGTGGAACGGTCATTGACTGGGACAACATGCTTGACGTCTATGACGCCTCGGCTACCGATGCACAGAAAGATGCCGTGGCCAACCTGATGCTGATGGTGGGCCAGTCGGTGAAGATGGGTTACGGAGCATCGTCGGGAGCCGTACATGGCAGCAACGTACCCGACATCCTCAAGCAGATATTCGGATTCGATGACAGCGCATGGTGCGCATCAAGAGACAACTATACCGTGGAAGGTTGGACCGATCTTCTTTACGGAGAACTGGCAGCAGGGCGCCCCATCAGCTTCTCAGGCCATTCGACTGGCGGTGGACATGCCTTTGTTGTCGACGGCTATGACGGTGAAGGTCTCTTCCATCTCAACTGGGGATGGGGCGGAGGAAGCAACGGTTACTTCCGCATCACAGTGCTTAATCCCGGCGACAACAGCGGCATCGGCGCCAGTTCGAGCTCTGACGGCTACTCAATGGGACAGAATGCCATCATCGGACTCAAGCTTCCCGACGACGTGAAGGAAACCTTCTATGCCAACATGACCATCAATGGCGTCGAACAGACGACCGATGGAAACGGCAATCCGGCCATCAAAGCCAACTACATCAACTGGACAGGTGCCCAGCATACCTTTGACACGGGCATCGGGTTCCTGCGCGAAGACGGCAACTTTGAGCCTATCGGCACAACCAACAACTTCTCGATCAACGCCAACTACCTGCGCACCTACACCTATCCCGTCACCGGTCTGGAGCCGGGAACCTATAAAGTGGCACCCATCAGCAAGCAGAAAGACGCCACACAGTGGGGCACATGCTTCAATATCGAGACCGAATGGTTCGACGTACACGTGGAAGACGACTACAGCATCTACATGAAATGGATCCGGCCAATCGACGGACTTTCTGTCGAGAAGATCGAGTTCCCCGGCAACCTGAAAGCCGGAACACAGCAGAATGTCAACGTCACCTTCCGTAGCTCGCTCGAAGAATACTTCGGAACCATCTACCTCTTTGCAAGTACAACCGAAGAAAAGGGGTCGAATGTAAGCCGGTCGGCCGTCAGCGTTCCTAAGAACGGCGAGGAAATGATCACCTTCTTCTTCAAGCCCGAAGCCAACGTGGAGGCCAACTATCACATCTGGCTTGCCACTGACGACAAGGGAGATAATGTCATCGGCGAAGGCATTGCCGAGATAACAAAGGCCGGCGTAACGCCTGCTACCATTGCACAGAACTTGTCGTTTGAGGGAATATCTGGATCGAACCTGGTTGAGACAACGTCTGAAACGGTATTCAGAGGCAACTTCGTGGCAGGAAATATCACGCTGAAGAACAATGGAAAGGAAGACTTCAACGGGCAGGTTGAGCTGACTATCTGGAAAGAACAGCTCGGCAACCGCGGATGGTACAACACTTGTGCGAAAGATGTGCTGACGTTAAGCATACCTGCCGGTCGGTCGGTCAATGCTCCTTACATGGTTCAAAACTTGGAGACAAACCGTCATTACGGCTTCAGCGTCCACAATGTAACTGCCAATGCGAGCATCAGAGGACTGTATAGCTGGTATGATGTGCTGCCAGGCATCGTGACTTATTATAGCGACGGACGCGTGATAGGTGCCGTAGGCTCAAGCACATACAATGTACCAAGGTCGGGAGTGACGGCAGTCGACCTGCGCGGAGTTGAGGGAGTAACGAAGGTGAAGCCAAGTAGCACGGCAGGAGTACTCTTCTATGTGGATGAAAATGCTGAGATTGAAGGCCTTGAAGGGCAAAACATCGTGCGCGGAGGACATTCCGAAGAAATCAACATCGACGACAGCAACCCGTTCTATGCACCAGTGGCATTCACCGCAGACAAGGTGAACTACCACCGTACATTGGCTACTGGCAGCACAGGAAAGGACAATTGGGAGTCGGTAGTCCTGCCGTTTGCTCCGACGACCGTTGCCACCGCCGACGGAAAAGAGTTGCGTTGGCAGGCCAATGAGGAAAACGAATACGACATCTACCTCAAGGAATTTGCCTATCTGACCGATGATGACATGCCTCAATTCGCCTTTGTCAACAAGATCGAGGCAGAGGTTCCTTATGTTATTGCAGTGCCGTTCGCCTATGCAGGCCAAGAGATTGTCTTCTCCGCAGAGAACGTAGATGTGAAGTCTTCCTCAACAATGAATGCACTTGTAACATCGGCTGCCTACAACTTCAAGGGTATTACAGTGGGCGAAACCCTCGAAAACATTTGGACAATCAACTCTGAAGGTACGGCTTTTGTCCCTGTTAAGAAGACAAAGGTTAAACCTTTCCGTGCATACTTCGTCTCAAAACTGGAGGAGAGTGCCCAGCCTGAACAGATTGTTATCTGCGACGAATACCTGACAGGCGTGCAGACAGTAGCCGTGGAAGCTGCGCAATCAGGTGCGGTATACAACCTGAAGGGTCAGAAAGTAGCCGACAGTATCCTTGACAACAAGGTGCTCTCGCTGCCTCATGGTGTCTATATCCTCAACGGAAAGAAAGTAAAATTCTAAACAAACCATAGCCTGCAGGAGCCGGAAGCCTCGCTTGAAAGAAGGGACTTCTGGCTCTTTGCAAGGCTCTTGAAAGGTAATTGAAACCAAAAATGATGAAAAAAGAAATCTTATTTGCAGCCCTCTCCGCATGTCTTTTATGCCCCTCGGGAGTATACGCACAGAAGAAGACGGGCGGCATCTCTGAGACATTGCTCTCAAAAATCCAGCAGTTGCAGGCAGAAGGTCAGACGAATCAGGGACAACTCAGTAGAGCACTGTTCAATGCAATTGCATCCAATAAAATCGATGACCTTGCCCAAAACTTTGCTAATCAGGGACCTGTCGACACCTATTTCAGTGTGGAAACGCCCAAGCAGTCAATCCATGACCAGAAATCAAGCGGGCGATGCTGGATGTTTTCCGGCTTGAACGTGCTGCGCTCTAATTTCGCAAAAGAGCATGAAGACACGCTTGCCGTAGAGTTCTCCCATGACTATCTCTTCTTCTATGACCAGCTGGAAAAGGCTAACATGATGTTGCAGGGAGCCATTGAGACCGCTCAGAAACCTCTTGATGACACACGGGTGCAGTTCTTTTTCCATCATCCTATCAACGACGGAGGTACGTTTTGTGGAGTAGCAGACTTGGCTTCAAAGTACGGACTGGTGCCGAAATCGGTGCAACCGGAGACCTTTTCTGCCGAAAACACCTCAAGAATGGCCTCTTTGATCTCTTCAAAACTGCGTGAGTTTGGGCTCGAACTTCGCCAAATGGTAGCAGAAAAGAAGAAGGATTCGGCCATCCAACAGCGCAAGACAGAACAGCTTTCCGTCATATATCGCATGCTGGCATTGACATTAGGTGAACCGGTGAAAACCTTCACTTATGCCCATGTCGACAAAAATGGCAGGCAGAAAGGCGAGGCAAGGCAATACACTCCAAAGGAGTTCTATACCGAAACAGTCGGTAAAGACCTCAATGGGACATTTATCATGGTGATGAACGACCCGCGCCATGAGTATCATAAAACCTATGAAGTGGAGTTCGACCGCCACACTTATGACGGCCATAACTGGAAATACCTGAACCTTCCTATGGATGAAATAGCACAGTTGGCCATCGCTTCATTGAAAGATGGCAGAAAGCTGTATTCGAGTTATGACGTAGGAAAACAGTTCGACCGCAAGAGAGGATACCTTGATCTGGAGAACTACGACTATGGTTCTCTCTTTGGAACGTCGTTCAATATGGACAAGGCTCAGCGCATTTCTACCTTTGATAGCGGGTCAACCCACGCCATGACCCTTACTGCTGTCGACTTGGAAGACGGTAAACCAACCAAATGGAAGGTTGAAAACTCCTGGGGAGCAGCAAGCGGAATCGCCGGATGTCTTGTGATGACAAACCGTTGGTTCAATGAATATATGTTCAGGTTGGTAGTCAATAACGAGTATGTTCCTGCCCAATTACTTAAAGAATACGAGCAGGCGCCAGTGATGCTGATGCCGGAAGACCCCCTCTTCGGTGTAGATGAATAGAGTGGTTGGCCTTCAGTTACTTATCAATCTTTCTCAAAAACGGAAAATTAAATTCAACACTAAAAGGATAAAGGACAATGAAAAAGATAATGATTGCTATGGTGTCGTTGATGGCCAGCATCTCGATGTCGGCCGGAAACGGCATCAGTGAGAACGAGTTGGCTGTGAGAAATCTCAAAAGAGCATTAGAGATGACCGACTCAATATTCGACAGAATGTATACGACAGCTTCCCAACGTTTGTCATTTTACTATAACATGGAGACGGAGAAGGCTTCCGATGTCGTGAGTGTATGGGAATATACTTCGGCCTTGGAGGCCCTGAATTCGGTGCTGGAAGGTCTGGCTTCTGTAGAAGAATCGGAGCCCGAACTCTACGAAGAGTATTATAAAAAGAATGTGAACCGTCTGAAAAGTGTCATTTCCGGACTTGACTGGTACAAAGGAACCTACCAGTTAGTGTCCTATACAGGTCGTAACACATGGAGTCCTTATGGTGTCCATCGTGGCAGCAACCGTGGCTCAGCCAACGTGCAAGGCATAGAAAATGTCTACGATGACCAGATGTGGATTATCAGGGAACTTATCAGAGCCTATCGTATTACGGGCACACTCAGCTATCTGACCCGTGCCGAAGAGCTCACCCGATATGTGCTTGACGGTTGGGATTGTGTACGTGACAGCGACGGAAACGAATATGGTGGTATCACGTGGGGACCTGGTTATACCTCTAAGCACGCATGTAGCAATGCACCAATCATTTCTCCTCTGGTGTGGTTGTATGAGATATACACCACAGTAAGAGCTGACGGCAACCAGTCATATAAGGAGTTTGACGACGAGGGGCATATCATAACCGTCACTAAAAAGAAGTCGGAATACTATCTTGACTTTGCCAAGAAGATCTACGAATGGCAGCGTCGTGTGCTGCGCAATTCAAGCAACGGCGTGTATTATGACGGCATTTGGTCGAAGACGGGCGACATAACAACCTATGAAGTAGACGGTGTCACGTGCAGACAGCATGTGGATTCCAACAGTTCTCCTCAGGGAACCTATCACACTTACAATACCGGGACGATGCTTTCCGGTGCTGCTGACCTCTACAGGGCAACGGGTGATGAGTATTATCTCGATGAGTTGAAGAATACTTCGCTGCGCGCTTATTCGTTCTTTACCGTCACAAAACGCCTTGACGGCTCGATATATCGTTCGCTGCTGGTTGAGGAAAACCGTTCGACAAACCCCAGCAAGAACGGCAATCCCTGGTTCAATCAGGTGCTTTTCCGTGGTTTTGTTGCGGCAGCTCCCTATCATAACACGGTCAGCAGCTATCTCTCTTCGTTCCAGACTGCGCTCGACTATGCCTATGACAACTATCTCTGGCACGGCTTCCTGCCTGTCGATCTGCTGAACGGATGGGGCTCTAATGACACAGAGAGATGCAACGTTCAGTATCTGATGTCGCGTGTTGCCGAATTGGGAATCCTTGTCAAGTACTATGGAGACCTGACGGGTATCCAGAACGTTACGGCTGAAAAAAAAAATAACGGCAACTCTTTGACCGTCTATACCGTGGACGGTCGAAAGGTGCGCGACCATGCAAATGCCCAAGAACCGTTGCAAGGTCTCGGCAGAGGGCTTTATGTTGTCGGCGGGAAGAAAGTGGCCGTACAGTAAGTATCGCAAGAATTAAAATCACTATTACCATGGGTAGACGAACTATTACTTGCATCATCATGATGTCGCTGGCCATGTTTGTCTGGGGGCAAGGCCCCAACAACAGCGGCACATACTATCGTAATGCCGACGGAAAGAAAGGCGAAGCCTTGAAGACCGCTTTCCATAATATTATCAAGAGTCCGTCGGTGACGTCTTATTCCGGCCTGATCAATGCCTATCAGTCAACCGATACTCGTGCAGATGGCTATGTGAGAGACTGGTATTCCAATTCGACAAATTTCCGTCATATCACCGACAAGGCCGGCAGCTACAAGAAGGAAGGCGACGTCTATAACCGTGAGCACAGCGTGCCTTCGAGCTGGTTCTCGAAGGAGTCTCCTATGTATAGTGACATTATGCATGTGGTTCCTACCGATGGATATGTCAACAACCGTCGCAGCAACTATCCCTTTGGCGAGGTCAGCACGGCCACTTATACGTCGAACAACGGCTATTGCAAGCTTGGGCGCAGCGCCGTTTCCGGCTATTCGGGTACGGTTTTCGAGCCGAATGACGAAGTGAAGGGCGACTTTGCCCGCATCTATTTCTACATGGTCACGTGCTATGAAGACAAGATTTCGTCATGGGCATCGTCGAATGCCACGGCCAGTTCGGTGTTCGACGGCAAGACATATCCGGGACTTAAGCAGTGGACGCTCGACATGATGATGCGCTGGGCGGCCCAGGATCCTGTTGATGATGTCGAACGTGCACGCAATGAGGCCGTCTACAAGGTGCAGCGCAACCGCAATCCTTTTGTCGACTATCCGGGGCTGGAGAACTATATCTGGGGCAATATGCAGGATGTTGCCTTCTCTTACAACAGCTATTCTGATGTCAAAGGCGTTGCCGAGCAGGCCAACCCCGTGCGCATCTACACCCTTGACGGGCGCAAAGTCCATCGTAAGGGCGCTTCAAAGAGTGGCTTGAAGGGACTGGAGAAGGGCATATATATTGTCAATGGCCGGAAAGTAGTGGTCAACTAATGCGCATCGTCTGTAGGATTTTTCTCTTGGCAGTGCTGCTCTTGTCAGGCTTGCCGGCAAGGGCTCAGGCCGACAAAGCTCCTTCCGGCTATTCTGTTCACTACGAGAAGGAGCACTTGTTCTATCACAAAGGCGACGAGATGAATGTGATAGATGTCGATGTTGAGTGGCCGGAAATGCTGGACTACAGCAGCGTGGCTCCCCTTCAGCAGTATCTTTCCTCCAGGCTTTTCGGCGTCTCTGCCACCGATTTCTCTACCTCCTATGACTTGTTGAAGCAACGTTTCGGCATGCCTGTGTGCGGTCCTTTTCAGCGTCTTCCCGAAGCCGACCGCTATTGTTATGCCAGCTATCTGCTCCGTTTTGTAGGCTATCAGCCCGGTCGTTATGCGTCTTTCTACCTCTATTCCCAATGCAATCCCCGCCCGCTTTCCTCACAAGTAGGCGACACGCTCATAGCCTTGGTCACCTATGACATTGAGCGCAGGCAGGTGTTGCAGATAGAAGACCTGGTGAGTGCTCCTCGCCTTTACGACGATGAAGGAGACCTTTCAAACGCATTCATCGGCCAAGTGCTCGACGGAGTTGTCGGCGATGTGCCCGAGTACGCCTCTTCGATCAGGCTTGAAGGCTGCTGCCTGATGGACGACTATCTGCTGGTTCGCGGCGTGATCGATAACGAAGGTGCGGAGACCGACTTCAATTCCATGATCGACTATCCGTCGTTGAAGCGCAACAGCTCTGTGTGGTTGAAGAGTAACATGAAGCGGTTGCTGAAGGCAAGGAAGGTCAAGCATCCCGATGTGGCAGGCGATACGCTTGTGAGACGGACTGCTTTCCGAGGGTCTCCTATATATAATAAGGTGGAAGTGGCTCCCCAATATGAGGGAGGACGCTCGGCCTTGTCGGCTTTCCTTGCCGAGAACATTACCTATCCTACCGACCAGATTTATCGCAAGGTGCAGGGCAAGGCCATTGTCTCTTTTGTCGTAGGACAAGACGGAACCATTGGCGACATCGACGTAGTGTCGCCCGTTTCGCCCGTCATTGACCGTGAAGCCGTACGGGTTGTGCGGATGATGCATCGCTGGAAGCCCGGCACTATCGACGGGAAGCCTGTCAATGTAAGGATGCGTCTGCCGATACTCTTTGCCGTACAGGACGAATGAATGGACGTGAACATCCGTCGTGGCGGGCATGACAGATTGCGCAAGAGGGCAGCTTGGCTGTGCTCTTGCGCAATCTTTTCATGCTCTTTCCGTGCTGTCTCGGTGTCGTTGTGGCGGACAGCTCTGAGTGTTGTCTTCGAGAAAGCTATGGGTTCAGGGTCAGAAGTCTATGCCTTCTGGGTGAGAAAGGATAGACTTCTGGAGGATAACCCTTAGACTTCTCACCTTAAAAGGGCACCTTTCTCAGACGGAGAGGTGCCCTTTCTTCTGGATATGGGTTTCCCTTCGTGGCGTGAAGGGTATTTCCTTGGTGTCTAATCGGTGCCGGAAATACCAGCTGTTGCTGCTGATACTGCCCTTTAGAGGTCGATGTCGAGCTCCACGGGGCAGTGGTCGCTGCCGTAGATGTCGGTGTGAATCTTGGCATCGGTGATGCGGTTGCGCAGCCGTTCCGAGGCGAGGAAGTAGTCGATGCGCCAGCCTGCATTCTTTTGTCGGGCCTGAAAGCGGTACGACCACCATGAGTATGTGACCTGCTCGGGATAGAGAGCCCTGAACGAATCGATGAATCCGGCCTCGAGCAGCGTGGTCATTTTCTCGCGCTCCTGGTCGGTGAATCCGGCATTCATGCGGTTGGTCTTCGGGTTTTTCAGGTCGATTTCCTCGTGCGCTACGTTCAGGTCACCGCATACGATGACTGGTTTCTGCTTGTCAAGTGCCAGCAGATAGGCTCTGAAGTCGTCTTCCCACCGCATGCGATAGTCGAGCCTTCTGAGGCCGTCTTGTGAGTTTGGTGTGTAGCAAGTGACGAGGAAAAACGCCGGCATCTCAAGCGTTATCACACGGCCTTCATGGTCGTGCTCGTCGACACCGATGCCCATTCTGACGCTGATAGGCTGCTGTCGGGTGTATATGGCCGTACCGCTGTAGCCCTTCTTTTCGGCATAGTTCCAGTACGACTGGTAGCCCTCAAAGGCCAAGTCGAGCTGTCCCTCCTGCATTTTCGTCTCCTGCAGGCAGAAGAAGTCGGCGTCAAGTGCCTCGAAGCTGCCTGCGAAATCCTTGCCAACGCATGCTCTCAGCCCGTTGACATTCCACGATATAAGTTTCATTTCCTGAGTCTTTAGTCCAGCGCTGCTTTAGTTTTTCACGGGTGCAAGGGTGAAAATGCTGCTGATATTGTAGTTGACGCCGTTCACTTCGGCCGTGGTCAGTATCAGCCCGCCTGTCAAAGTTCTGGCAGGACGGTATAGCTGGCACATCTGATAGTAGGCGATGGTCCGGCCGTAATAGTCGGTTGAAAGCACATAGTTCTTGAATTGCAGCGTGGCTTCTATCGTGCTCTTCTCGCCGTCTTCGCCAGTGATCTCGGTCGACACGGTATGGGCTTTGTCCACGAGCAGGTAGTAGTTGTAGTAGCCTTTGAGGTATTCCTGCTCGTCAACGGCATACGGCGTGGCATAGGTGAACGATATAGGCTGGCGTCCAAACTGCTTCAACTGCGCCACGGCGTTCTCGTTCGAGATATAGTTGGCAAGTATTTCCACTGGAAAATCGCTGACTGTGAACACCGAGTCGCTGGCCGTCGCCGTGATGTTGATCACTGCAGAATCGGTTTTTTGGGTCTCCTTGTTTCTGAAATAGAGATAGGCTTGATGGCTTCCCTCAAGGCATTCCATCACGGCTTCCTGCTCGGCCTTGGTCAGTTCTCTCGTGCTGGTTGTGTTGTTGTTGTCGTCATCGTCGTTGAAACACGACGTCATGCAGGCCACGACCGCCATGCATGCTGCGGCCATGGCCGTCAGTTTCCAAAGTTTTCTCATATGCATTTCCTTTATTTGTTACATTATTATATATATGGAACGATGTGCAGTCGGGAATCTTGCAGGGCTTTTCCGCTTTTCTTTTGCCATCGTTGCCAATTTCTTCACTGTTGGTTTCGGATGGGCCTGATGGCCCTTTAAGGTCGCTTCTGAATGGCCAGCCGGTGCCTTTCAGCCCCTTTCCCGCTCCGAATCAAGCCGTTCAGATGCGTTTCGTCTCTCCTCTGAGCAGGTTCATGAACTCTTCTCTTGTCTTGGCCTGATTGAAAGCTCCGCAAAAGTCGCTGGTGGTTGTGATGCTGTTTTGCTTCTCAACACCTCGCATTTGCATACACATGTGCTTGGCTTCCACCACCACCATCACCCCTAAAGGCTTAAGAGTCTCTTGGATGCAGTCCTTGATTTGCTGGGTGAAACGTTCCTGAACTTGCAGTCTATGGCTGAAGATGTCGACCACGCGGGCTATCTTTGACAGGCCGGTTATGCGTCCGTTCGGGATATAAGCCACATGGGCTTTGCCGTAGAATGGCAGCATATGATGCTCACACATCGAAAAGAAGTCGATGTCTTTGACGATGACCATTTGGTTGTATTTCTCCTCAAACAGGGCGTCAGTCAGCACCTTTCTCGGGTCTTGGAAGTAGCCTTGAGTGAGCACTTGCATAGCCTTTGCCACGCGCATGGGGGTCTTTTCAAGGCCTTCCCGGTCAGGATTCTCGCCCAGCAAGGAGATGATTTCCTTGTAGTGTCCGGCCAAGGCATCCAGACCTTCACGGTAGATTGTTTCGTCGTTCATTGTCTTTCTGTTGCGATTGCTGCGTCTCAGTAGGACACAGTGATTTTCCCTTTCACGATGCATGCTTCGGAATATCCCAGTTTTTTCATTTCCTTGAGCAGGTCACTTGCATCGTCATAGTTGCGGAAGTTGCCCACACGACATATCCAACGGGGTGAATAGAAGTGCACATAGACGGGCTGGTTGGGATAGAGGGCTTTGATTTCATTGCCGATCTGCTGGGCCCTGTTCTTGTCTTCCCTGGAGTTTCCTCCGGCAAAGGCCTGCACACGATAGCCGTCTACCTTGTAGCTGTTGGCCAGAACCTTCTTCCTGTTTTCCGATGTCTCGGTCTCAACAGGCTCGCTTGCGGATGTCTTTTTTGTGGCAACGGGAACGGCAGTATTCTTCTCGGCTTTGTCTTTTGGCTTTGATGCGACAGTCTTCTCGGCAGCTTTCTCGGTCTTGGCCTTCTCGACAACGGCCGTTTTTCCATTGACAAGGGCATCGATCTCCTTGCTTTCGCTCACGGTGATGCTTCCCAAGTCTTGTCCTTCGGTCTGCAGATGGTCAAGATAGGCCTGTGCGTTGCTGGTCAGAGCAGCGCACAGGCATAATGTTAAAGTGAGGATTTTCTTCATAAAATGACTATTTCCAAGCGTCGACGATGCCTTGGAAGTCGGCAGCTTTGAGCGATGCTCCGCCGATAAGTCCGCCGTCGATGTCAGGTTTCGCGAACAGCTCAGGGGCATTTGACGCCTTGCATGAGCCTCCATATAAGATACTTGTGTCGTCAGCTGTGGCCTTGCCATAGCGCTCTTCTATGATTGAACGGATATATGCGTGGATCTCTTCTGCCTGCTCGGCTGTGGCTGTTTTGCCAGTTCCAATGGCCCAAATAGGTTCATATGCGATGACGATCTTTCTGAAATCAGCTTCATCGAGATTGAAAACTGAGCCCTCGAGTTCTGCCTTTACCACCTCATTTTGCTTGCCGGCCTCGCGCTCGTCCAGGCTCTCTCCGATGCAGAAGATGACCTTCAGGTCGTTTTTGAGGGCAAGAAGAACTTTCTCTTTGAGCACCTCCGGGGTCTCTTTATAGTACTCTCTACGCTCAGAGTGTCCGAGAATGACGTATTGCGCGCCCGTCGATTTCACCATCTCTGCAGACACTTCACCCGTGAAAGCGCCTTTTTCTTTGTCGGCACAGTTCTCTGCTCCGAGTCCGATGACTTCCTGATTAAGGAATTGAGCGATGCTTGCCAGATGGATAAATGGTGTGCAGATGACAACGTCACAGTTGGGTTTGTTGGCTGTAAGGTTGTCATTCAGTTCTTTTGCGAGTGCAATTCCGTCTTGCAGGTTCATGTTCATCTTCCAATTGCCTGCTACAATCTTTTTTCTCATTTTGTTTTTCTTTTTGTTAATTAATATTTGGGTTGATGTTGTTTCTTTTCCTTCTGATCCATTTTGTCCACATCCACAGCCGGTCGGCAATAGAGAGCAGGGCGAGCGGAAGGGCAAACCAGAGCAGGATATAGGTGATTTTCTTTGGAACGGAGTTCTCTGAGAGCTTGCCTATGCTGAGTTTTTCGAGCGGAGCATCCATCTGTTGTGTGATGATGGTGGGCAGTTTGTTGTGGCTCCACTTCTGTATGATGGTTCCGTTTCGCAAGAGCAGCAGTCCGGGATTGCTCCTGATGATGGTCTTGAGGGTGGTCTCGTCGGTGGTGTAGAAGGGGTATTCTGCACCAGTTATGTCGCGCCATGTGTCTCTTGCTTCTGCTCCGCTTGCCGTAAGACCGAAGAAAGGATAGCCGTGTTGCCGGGCATATTCGTAGATGATGTTGATGTCTCCAAAGTTGCGGTCGCTTGAGTTTTCGAGGTGTGGGGCCACGAGCATGAACGAGTAGCCTTTGTGTTCAAGCACGTCGTCGGTAAGGTCGTTGCCGTCATCGTCGACGATAGAGAGGTCGTGGATGGGCGGAACGTATCCTTTCTTGGTCTGTATCGTCTTCGAATCGACGAAGGTCCATGTGGAGTCGGGGTAGTCTTCAAGCGTGAATTCCTGCTGCCGGCCGTCCTTTTCGAGGATGAACGTGGTCTGGAACTGTGGCCTTTCTGCTCCTTCGGGTATTTCCATTCCTTCTTTGATGTTGGCTCCTACGTGGTAGGGTCGGAAGTCGAATACGGGCAGAGCGTAGAGGCTGTAGAGGCTTGCCGCTGCTATAAAGAAGACGGTATAGTTGACGACGATCCACTGATTGGTCTCCGAGATGAGGCGCATCATGCGCAAGGGCTGCCATGCTACGACAGCTGCGCAGGCGAGCAGCAGGGCGTTTTTCCAGAATGTCTGCCAGTTGGTCAGGTGTATAGCGTCGCCAAAGCATCCGCAATCGCTGATGGGATTGCTGACGGCAAGCCACAATGTAATGGCTGTCATCGTGCCGATGAGCACCAGTGTGAGCCTTGTGACGAGGCGCCTTTGTATGGCAAACAGCAGACAAATGCCCAATGTGAACTCCAGAGCTGCCAGTCCTGCCGATGCTGTAAGCGTAGCCCAGTCGGGCAGTATGCGGCTCATGCCTGCTGCCGTGAGGTAGTCTTCAATCTTGTATTGGGTGCCAAGGGGGTCGACGGCTTTGACGAATCCTGAGAAGATGAGTGTCGCTGCAAGCATCAGCCGGCAGAGGTTCACCCCCAGCGAGGTGGCAAAGGACGTGGCAGAAGGGCCTTTTCTCGGTGACCCCCCGTTCGGTTTTCCTCCGTTTTTCAGTTCCTCGCCCATCGTGTTTCCTATTCGTTGTCGGTCAGCTTGATGGCTCCGAAGACGGCATAGTTGATGATATCCATGTAGTTGGCGTCGATGCCTTCGCTGACGAGCGTGGCTCCTTCAAGGTCTTCAATCTCCTTGATGCGCTGCAGTTTGGTAAGGATAAAGTCGGTATATGAGCTCACTCTCATGGCTCTCCATGCCTCATCATAGTCGTGGTTTTTGCGCAACATCAGTTGCAAAGCCTCCTTGGCGTGACGGTCGTAGAGGGCCATGGCCTCGCTATTGTCGATGTCAACTTCGTCGGCAAAGCCCCGTTCGATCTGTATGAGTCCCACGATGCCGTAGTTGATCAGTGCGATGAACTCTGGTCGTATGCCTTCTCCCACGCGGCTTTCCCTCTTGATTTCCAGCGAGCGTATGCGCTTTGCTTTGATGAAGAGCTGGTCGGTGAGCGATGCCGGTCGCAGGATTCTCCATGACGCGCCATAGTCATGCAGTTTTTTTTCGAACAGCGTGCGGCATTCGTCCATCACGCTTTCGAATTGCTGTTCTGTCTTTTTAGTGTCCATATATTTGTCTGCAAAATTACGTATTTATTGCGAGATGAGCAAGAATAGGCACTTGAAAAGCATGTTGTTTTTACATTAATTAAAAGGCGCGCGCGTGGTAGACGGTCTGAAGGCGGACTTTTCCGTGACGGAGGGCTGCGGAATGATGCCGACGTCGGGCAGCCTTCCCGTCGTGGCTGTTAGTGGTTTAAGCGGGAGACGGTAAAGCTTCTTTCTGAGAAAGCTGCCCTTTCTGGGGCATACATCTAAGGTGTACGCTCCATACATCTATGGTGTATGGTCCGTACATCTATGGTGTATGGAGGAGAATGGGCGGAAAAAAGGAGGGGAAGGCTTACTTGCAACACTGTTCCTGACGCATGTGAATCATGCGAACGACACCGCACATGGCCTCGTATCGGGCCTTCAGCGAGTCGCGTTTCTGCCTGAGCATGTTGGCTTCGAGCAGGGTCTTGGCCTGGTCTATCTGCACTATCGTGGCTTGAAGGGCCGAGTCGGTGAGCAGCACGTCCTGCTGTGCCATCACGAGCGACGCCTCCTGATAGATGTGAAGGGCCTCTTTGCGGCACGCAATGGCCTTCGGAAAGCGCGACCTTAGCGACTCAATAGAGTCGAGAGCCTCGCTGTAGCTGCCCTTTTCATAGAGTGTCTGTATCTGCGACAGCAGTTCTTCTGCCTGACGGTTCTCGGTCTTTGAACAGCTGAAAAACGCCATGATGGCAATCGATATGTAAGCCAACTTTCTCATTTCGGAGGCAAAAGTAATAAGAAAACACCGAACAGCCTTCGGTTTTTAGATTTATTAATTTAATAAATGGTAAAGAGCACCTCGCCGTATCGGAGCCGGTTCGCGGGCAGGCGAAGGCCCCTTCTCCGGCAGATACAGGCTCCCGGCAGGGGACTGAAGGCGCGCTTTCAGCCGAGAAGGACGTAAAGATGGGGCGAAAAAGTTTTCGTTTCAGCCGATTTTTCCGTACCTTTGCAGGCGGAAAAGAAAACGAACACCGTGCCGATATGAATCTCTACTCTGACGCCGAACTTGCGAAAATACTCGACCAAGACATCTTCCGACGTATTAGTGAAGCTGCCGACCGGCTGGGCATGGAATGCTATGTCGTGGGCGGATATGTGAGAGACCTGTTTCTCGGACGCCCCTCCAAGGACATCGACGTGGTGGTTGTGGGCAGCGGCATTGCCGTAGCTGAGGAACTTCAGCGCATGATCGGACGCAGAGCCCACCTTTCCGTCTTCCGCAACTTTGGCACGGCCCAGGTGAAAATCCGCGACTTCACCGGCAGAACCCTTCAGGACGCCTCTGGCGGAGACTGCGAAATAGAGTTCGTAGGGGCACGGAAGGAAAGCTATACCCATGATTCACGCAAGCCGATCGTTGAGAACGGCACGCTGGAAGACGACCAGAACCGGCGCGACTTCACCATCAACGCAATGGCCATCTGCCTGAACAGCGGACGTTTCGGACAGCTTGTCGACCCCTTTGACGGCCTGCTTGACCTCGAGGACGGCATCATTGCCACACCGCTCGACCCAGACATCACCTTCTCCGACGACCCCCTTCGCATGCTGCGATGCATACGTTTTGCCACACAATTGAACTTCCGGATCGAGGAAACAACTTATGAAGGCCTCGAACGAATGGCAGAGAGAATACGCATCATTAGCGGCGAACGCATCGCAGAAGAGCTCAACAAGATCATCATGTCAGCCCACCCAAGCATCGGCTTTGACTACCTTCATCGGTCAGGACTGCTGCGCATCATCATGCCCGAGCTGGCTGCTCTCGACGTCGTAGATACCCGTAATGGACGAGCACACAAAAACAACTTCTACCATACGCTGGAAGTTCTCGAGAACGTTGTGAAGGCCGATGAGGCGCGAAAGCAGGAAAACACCGCCGGAACACCCGGACAAGACGGCGAAGACAACCCCCTCGGACCGCAGCCGTCACTATGGTTGCGGTGGGCATCCCTGCTGCATGACATCGGCAAGACAAAGACAAAACGGTGGGATCCGGTCGTCGGATGGACCTTCCACAATCATAATTACGTCGGCGCAAAGATGGTTGCCGACCTTTTCAGAAGGCTCAAACTGCCCCTTGACGCTAAGATGAAATACGTGCAAAAGCTCGTAGACCTGCACATGAGACCCATCGCAATTGCCGACGAAGAGGTCACCGACAGTGCTGTAAGACGACTCTTGAACGACGCAGGCGACGACATTGACGACCTGATGTTGCTCTGTGAAGCCGACATTACGAGCAAAAACCACGTGAGAAAGGCACGCTTCCTGGAGAATTTCCGGATGGTAAGAGAAAAGATTTCCGACCTGAAAGAGCGCGACTATAAGCGTCTTTTACAGCCAGTTGTCGATGGGAACGAGATCATGGAACTCTTCCATCTGAAGCCCTGTCGCGAGGTTGGTCTGCTGAAAAAGGCCCTGAAGGATGCCGTATTGGACAATCGGGTGCCCAACGAGCGCGAGCCTCTCATGGAACTTCTGATGCAGACCGCCGGGGAAATGGGCCTGCATGTCGACGGGACAGCTCCGCAATGATGTCGTAACAGGCTGTCTCTGTTTGCGAATTTTTGGACAAGAATCAGCCAAAAAACATCATTTTGAATCATTTTCAAAGCCCATTTTCTTTCCAATAGTGGCTATTACCAGAAAAATAGAACATACGTGTAAAGGAGAAAAGCACTACCTTTGCACCGCATTTTCATGACTATGCCTTGGCACGCGCACAAGCAATCGTGGATGAAGGAGTTAGCAAACGTTCGTTAATAATTGCGAATTATGCCAAACGACTTCATGCCCGTGCGCGTTAATTTAGTAACTTTGCACCCTTGAAACTAAAAATAGGCACGCATAGGAAATATAAGAACAAAACATTTTAAATATGACAACTATGACAAGTAAGAAAGTTTTTTTGATGGCAGCAACGGCTGCTTTATTGATGTCATGTGGTGGAAAAAAA
Organism: Prevotella sp.; assembly: GCA_017469955.1. Taxonomy (GTDB): domain Bacteria; phylum Bacteroidota; class Bacteroidia; order Bacteroidales; family Bacteroidaceae; genus Prevotella. The sequence goes on along the minus strand of JAFUFJ010000005.1, from coordinate 46,448 downwards.
GGAGGAATGCCGTCGTTCGGCGACAATGAGTATCCCGTTCGCACCGTAGAAGGTGTTGATGCAGCGATGCAAACCACCTATCCGGCAACGATTAAAGGCGTACAGGACGTCGAGATTCGTCCGAAGACGTCGGGATTCCTGACGCAGGTTTGTGTCAAGGAAGGCCAGAATGTAAGCGCAGGACAGTTGCTGTTCGTAATCGACAATGCCACGCAACAGGCTGCCGTACGTCAGGCTCAAGCCTCGGTGAACACTGCAAAGACGGCCGTAAGCACCGCCCAACTGACCTACGAGAACAATAAGTCACTATTTGAAAAGAACATAATCGGACAGTATGAACTGCAGACTTCAGAGAACAACTATGCCACGGCACAGGCATCACTGGCACAGGCAGAGGCCGGACTGGCCACGGCTAAGGAAGCCTTGGGATTCTGCTATGTGAAAAGTCCGGCAGCAGGTGTCGTGGGAACGATACCCTTCAAGGTGGGCGCACTGGTGAGTGCTTCGAGCGTTCAGCCACTGACCTCGGTGTCCAACGTAAGCACGATGGAAGTCTATTTCTCGCTTCCTGAGGCTGAAGTGCTTGAAATGACAAAGGCTTCGGGCAACCTGAATGCCGCCATCCAGCAGATGCCCGACGTGAAACTGCAGCTGAAAGACGGCAGCATCTACAATCATCCGGGAAAGGTTACTAAGGCCAGTGGCGTTATTGACGCAGCTACGGGCACCGTACAGCTGATTGCTCGTTTCGAAAATCCTGAGCGTCTTTTGCAAAGCGGCGCATCGGGCATGATCATCATTCCGCATGAAGCAGCCAACGCCATTATCATTCCGCAGGCAGCAGTCTCCGAAGTGCAGAACAAAAAGTTCGTATATCTCCTTGACAAAGACAACAAGGTAAAGTATACAGAGATTACTGTTGACCCGCAGAATGACGGCGTAAACTATATTGTGCTCACAGGCATCAGCGTAGGAGACAAGTATGTTACCAACGGCATTACTAAGCTTTCTGAAGGTATGGAGATAGTTCCCATCACACCAGAACAGTATCAACAGAAGATTTCCGATCAGGCTAAAGCCATGACAGCAGGCGAAATCGTTGACGCAATGAAGAAATAAGGAATGAAGAGGGGTGGGCCGTCTGCCGCTCAAACACGGGGCGCCTGGCAAGAAAAGGATTGCCGGCTACTACAGGAGACAACGGCTTGAGACTCGCAGTTCAAAAATCAAATACAGAAAGAAATGACATTTACAACCTTTATCAAACGTCCGGTTCTCTCAACGGTGATATCTATCGTCATTGTTGTGCTGGGCTTTATAGGCTTGGCCACGCTGCCTATCGAGCAATATCCGAATATTGCCCCGCCGACAGTAATGGTCATTGCCAACTACCAAGGTGCCGATGCCGAGACGGTAAAGAACTCAGTATTGGCTCCATTGGAAGAGAGTATCAACGGTGTAGAGGGCATGGACTACCTTTCATCGTCGGCTTCGAATGCCGGCTCTGCCTCCATCACCGTTATGTTCCGTCAGGGAATGAACCCCGATATGTGTGCTGTCAACGTGCAAAACCGCGTGCAGCAGGCCCAGGCTTTGTTGCCTGCTGAGGTAACACGCGCCGGTGTGCAAGTGATGAAGCGACAGACTTCGCAGGTCATCATGTATACATTGACCTCTGAAGACGGCCGCTATGACGATGAGTTTCTGACCAACTATGCGAACATTAATATCATCCCAGCCCTGAAACGTATCCAAGGCGTGGGCGATGTGCAGAGCCCTGGTATGAAGACTTACTCGATGCGTATCTGGCTGAAGCCTGATGTGATGAAGCAATACAACCTGATGCCGTCCGACATCTCTGGCTTGCTGGCCGAGCAAAACGTAGAGGCAGCTCCGGGTTCTTTCGGCGAACAGACTGATGTGGCCTATGAATATACGCTGCGTTACACAGGCCGCTTGAAGACTGCCGAGGAGTTTGGCGACATCGTCGTGTCGAGTGATGCCTATGGCAACACCCTGAAGTTGAAAGATGTGGCCGACATTGAGCTGGGCGGACTGCAATATTCTGTATCAATGAAGAACAATAACCTGCCGTCAGTGATGGGTATGGTTCAGCAGATTGCCGGTTCTAACGCCAATGAGATCGCCAAGAACGTGAAGAAAGAGCTCGAAGAACAGGCTAAGCTCTTCCCTCCAGGATTGGAATATAAGATTAACTACGACGTGACGGAGTTCCTCTATGCCTCTATCGAAGAAGTGGTTTTCACGCTCGTATTGACGCTGTTGCTGGTGTTCCTCGTGGTCTATGTGTTCTTGCAGGATGTGCGTTCAACACTTATTCCGCTTATTGCCGTGCCAGTTTCGCTCATCGGTACGTTCTTCTTCCTTGAGGTATTCGGATTCTCTATCAACCTTTTGGTGCTCTCGGCCCTGCTTCTGGCCATCGCCATTGTGGTGGACGATGCCATTATTGTGGTAGAGGCCGTCCATGCAAAGCTTGACCAAGGCTATCAGTCTCCTTTGCGTGCTTCCATTGATGCCATGAATGAAATCTCTGGAGCCATCATCTCTGTGACCCTCGTCATGGCCTCTGTATTCATTCCTGTCTCATTTATCGGAGGTACGAGCGGAACATTCTATCGTGAGTTTGGTATCACAATGGCCGTAGCTATCTTTATTTCTGCGCTGAATGCCCTGACGCTTTCTCCCGCCTTGTGTGCAATATTCTTGAAACCTCACGATGCAAACGGACATGAGAAGAAAATGTCTTTACTCGATCGTTTCCATGCATCTTTCAATACAGCCTTTACCACTACTACCGGTAAATATAAGAATATAGTAGAAAAACTGGTGCGTAAGCCTATGGCAATCGGTTTGGCTGTTGTCATCGGTATTGCTGCTTTAGTAGGTACAATGGCTACGACGAAGACGGGTCTTGTGCCTGATGAGGACACGGGAACGCTCTTCTGTACGGTTTCCATGCCACCAGCTACGTCGGTTGCCCGTACGAAACAGATCATTACACAGGTGGACTCCATCCTCGGTGCCGACCCTGCAATCCTGAGCCGCGAGCAGATTCAGGGATACAACTTTATTGCCGGTGCCGGTTCCGACCAAGCAACATTCATCATTAAACTGAAACCTTTTGAGGAAAGACAGAAGGGTTTCTGGTGGAAACTAAGCGGTCTGTGGCAAGGAGACGGCATCTATCGTTTCTTCCTCAATCCCTATGATGCCAATGGTGTCTTAGCACAGATATACTTGAAGACCGCCAATATCAAGGATGCACAGATTCTTGCTTTTGCACCACCGATGATTCCAGGCTTCTCAGCCAATAGCGGTGTGTCATTGATTATGCAGGATCGTACGGGTGGTGACTTGACAAAGTTCTTCGATATCGTGCAGGATTATCTGAAGGAACTGAACAAACGTCCCGAATTCCAGTCAGCCATGACGTCCTATAATCCTAACTATCCGCAGTATATGATTCATATGGATGTCGCTAAATGCAAGCAGTCCGGCATTTCTCCCTCAATCGTACTTGCTACGTTGCAGGGCTATTATGGTGGTCTGTATGCATCAAACTTCAATGCTTACGGTAAACTTTATCGTGTGATGGTGCAGGGTGCTCCGGAGACTCGTATGACTCCTGAGTCACTTAACAGCATTTATGTGCGCACTCCTGCAGGGATGTCGCCTGTCAGTGAGTTCATGACTTTGGAACGAGTCTATGGCCCGTCAAACATCAACCGCTTCAACCTCTTTACCTCTATTAATGTAACAGCTACAGTCAATACGGGTTACTCGACGGGAGAGGCCATCAAAGCCGTGGAAGAAGTGGCCAAAGACTATCTGCCAACGGGCTATACTTATGAATTCTCAGGTCTGACTCGTGAGGAGGCTAAGGCAAGTAATAGTACATGGCTCATCTTTGTGCTCTGCTTCCTGTTCATCTATCTGATTCTTTCTGCTCAGTATGAGAGCTACATTTTGCCCTTGTCTGTGGTGCTCTCTGTGCCGTTTGGTCTGGCAGGTTGCTTCCTGTTCACCCAGTTGTTCGGCCACGCCAACGACATCTATATGCAGATTTCTCTGATCATGTTGATTGGATTGTTGGCCAAGAATGCCATCCTTATCGTGCAGTTTGCCCTTGAACGCCGCCAGCTTGGCATGGCAATCTCGTGGTCAGCTGTGCTGGGTGCTGCAGCTCGTCTGCGTCCCATCTTGATGACGTCTCTTGCAATGGTCATTGGTTTGTTGCCCATGATGTTTGCAAGTGGAGTAGGAAAGAATGGCAACCAGACGCTTGGAGCAGCTGCCGTAGGTGGCATGTTAATAGGTACAATCTGCCAGTTGTTCGTCGTACCTGCCCTGTTTGTCATCTTCCAGGCTCTACAAGAGAAGTTCAGACCGATGCACTTTGAGGACGAGGAGAACGAGGAAATTGCTGCAGAACTGGCCCAGTATGCCCACGGAGTTGTTCCTGTTGAATATAAAGTAGAGGAGTAAAATGACGATTATGAAAAAGATATTCTTGTTTTCAGTCGCAGCATTGCTGATGACCAGTTGCGGCTTATATAATAAGTACGAGCGCCCGGAGGTGAACACTCAGGGGCTGGTTCGCGACCCGTTGTCGCTGACTGATACTCTTGTTGTGTCAGATACGACCAGCTTCGGCCGTCTCCCTTGGCGTCAGGTTTTTACCGATTCTCAGTTACAATCACTGATACAACAGGCCCTTGACAATAATCCAGACCTGCTTAATGCAGCACTCAACGTGAAGATGGCCGAGGCTCAACTCATGGCGTCCAAGCTGGCTTTCCTGCCTCAATTGACGTTCACTCCGCAGGGAACCATTGCCTCTTGGGATGGCAACAAGCCTTCAAAGACCTACCAGATGCCCGTCGCTGCGTCGTGGAATGTCGACCTTTTCGGCAATCTTCTTTCGCAGAAGCGCGGTGCTCAGGTGGCTCTTCTCGCGACGAAAGACTATCAGACAGTCGTGCAAGCCAACATCATCTCGGGCGTGGCCAATATGTATTACACGCTGATGATGCTTGATGCACAGGTCGAAGTCATCACGGGCATGGAAGAACTGATGCAGAAGACATGGCAGCTCATGCTCGATCTTAAGGGCACGAAGGCCGGATATACCGAGGCCGCTGTTACCAGTGCTGAGGCAAACTACCTGTCGGTACGGGCTCAGAAGGTTGACCTGTTGCGCCAGATCCGCGAGGTGGAAAACTCACTTTCGTTAGTCTTGGGCCAGCCGGCACAGACCATTCAGCGCGGTCGTCTTGACGAACAATCGCTTCCTGAAGAGTTTTCTACGGGCGTTTCCCTGCAGCTTCTCAGTAACAGAGCTGACGTTCATGCAGCAGAAATGCAGCTCGCACAGTGCTTTTATGGGGTAGAAACCGCCCGTAGCCGCTTCTATCCAAGCATCACTATTACGCCCAGCGGCACCTTTACAAATAGTGCAGGTACGATGGTAGTCAATCCAGGCAAGTGGATGCTTTCGGCAGTTGGCTCGCTCGTTCAGCCCATTTTCATGCGAGGACAGCTTGTTGCGGGCCTCAAAGTGGCCAAGGCTCAGTATGAGCAGGCCTACAACACGTGGCAAGCTTCGGTGCTTTCAGCAGGCAGCGAGGTGAGCAACGCCCTCGTACTCTACAACTCTTCTGCCGAGAAGAGCTCCATCGAAGACCTGCAGATCAAGGCACTTGAGTCGAATCTCACAGCCACAACCGAGCTGTTCCACTTACGTGGAGGCACCTATCTGGAGATGATTCAGTCGCAGTCGAGCCTGCTCAATGCCCGGATATCGAAGATTTCCGACGACTTTAGCAAGATGCAAGCCGTGGTCAATCTCTACCAAGCTCTGGGCGGAGGGGCAAAATAATCCGCCGTCCATTGGGCATTGTCCGCCGTCCATGCTGCCAAGTGCTGGCAAGTGCCGACGTCCGTGCGATGTTCAATGGATGGAGTTCAACATTCAAAGTTCAAACAATCATCATTATGGCAAGTGAAATTTCACCTCGCGCAGAGGTTTCTCCAAAGGCGAAAATCGGCGAAGGCTGCAAGATTTTCCCATTCGTCTACATTGAAGACAACGTCGTGATAGGCGACGGTTGCATCATATTCCCCTTCGTGAGCATACTCAACGGCACCCGCATGGGCAGCCATAACAAGGTACATCAAGGCTCGGTCATCGGCGCTTTGCCTCAGGATTTCGACTTCAGGGGCGAGCGTTCAGAGTGTGTGATAGGCGACAACAACGTCATTCGTGAAAACGTTGTCATCAACAGAGCCACCCATACTGGCGGTCAAACCGTCATCGGCAACGGCAACTTCCTCATGGAAGGAGCCCACATCAGCCACGATACCAAGGTGGGCGACAATTGCGTTTTCGGCTACGGAACGAAGATAGCAGGCGATTGTGAGATAGGCAACGGTGTCATCTTCTCAAGCTCTGTTGTCGAGAATGCCGGCACACGTGTCGGTGAAGGTTCGATGATTCAGGCCGGAACCACTTTCTCAAAAGACGTACCACCCTATGTCATTGCCGGCGGTTCGCCAGTGGGATACCATGGTCCTAACACCACCATGATGACCGCCTACGGCATCGAAGCCAAGGTGCAGAAGCACATAGCAAATGCCTATCGCTTGGTGTTCAACGGTCAAAACTCGGTGCAAGACGCTGCGTTGCAAATCAAAGAACAGGTGCCCGACAGCCCAGAGATCGGCAACATCGTCAGCTTCATCCGGCAAACCCGGAAGGGAATCATCAGCAAGATCTGACCTGTCGCCAGCCGACAGCTGTGCAATCGTCAGGGCCAACGGCATCCAAGTCGTTGGCTCTGACGTTTTTTTACGACCGCAATCCTGCCGTTTTTCGCGGGGAAAGATAACGTTTTTTGCGTGGAAAGATAGTGTTTCTTGCGGGAAAAGATCATCTTTTGCCCGCTGATAGATGATTTTTTACCCGAAGAAAGGGTGCCTTTCGCTTTTCGGAAGACACCCTTTCTTGTGTGGAAGCGGGATGGGCTTGCCCCGCATGTGCCGTTGTCAATAGGAAGCCGAACAGTCGATGCCCTCGGCTTTCACGCGGTCTCTGATGGCGTCAAGCACTTCGCGTGGCGCTTTTCTGAGTGTGGGGTCGGGCGTTTCGCGGTCGATGGTGTAGATCATCACCTGTTCGGGCGCGATGGATTTGACGGCCTCCAGCCATGGAACGACATACTTGTCGGTCGTGTTGTCGATGGTGTCAGAGCGCAGAAACATGGTCTGTATGATCACGTGTCCCCCGAAACGGCGGAGTCCCTCAATGACTTCTTTCACATCATAGTGGCCTTTCGGGCGGTCAACCGTCGTGATGAATCCCTCATCGACGGTGTCAAGCTTCTGGATGTTGTTGTCTACTCGCTTCAGCGCCTCAAACACATCAGGCCGGTGAAGCTGTGTGGCGTTGCTCAGAACGCTTACCTTTGCCGACGGGCAGTATCGGTCTCTCAGGGCGATAGTGTCGTCGATAATGCCCGAGAAGTCTGGGTGAGCTGTCGGTTCTCCGTTGCCTGCAAAGGTCAGCACGTCGGGTCTTTCACCGGCAGCATCCATGGCCTTCAGCTTCTCTTCCAGTGCTTCGGCCACAGCCTTTCGTGAGGGTCGCCGTTCTTTTGGACGGCGTTCGCCGTTCAGACCGCATTCACAATAGATGCAGTCGAATGTACATATCTTGCCGTCGCCAGGCATCAGGTTGATGCCCAACGACAAGCCTAACCGACGGCTTCTCACAGGCCCGAACACGGGCGAGGGGTATATGATCGTGCTCATGTCAATCCTTTCTTTTCCTATGTCGTTGCTCTGCCCGCCTGAAGTGGGGAGCATGTTGGGTCGTGCAAAAGTAAGAAGAAAAAGCAAAACGGCCAAAATTTGGAGGTGAAATGTGCCGGACGCACTGCGGAAGGGTGGGGGCTTACTTTGAGAAAGCTTAGCTTTCAGCCCCAGAAGTCTTAGCTTTCTGCCCAATAACTCTATCCTTTCTCGGTGATAACTCTATGGGTTCTCGGGCTAAAGTCTTAGCTTTCTCGGCGGCATGCCTGTGGAGCGTTGCCGTCGCAGGTGGCGTTCGTGTGGCAGAACGGTGCTTCCAGAAATTATAAAAAAACATAAGATTGAGGCGTTTTTCTTTGATTTGCTTGCAGTTTGTATTATCTTTGCAGGCGAAATTGGCATGCTATGCCCTGTTGAGAGCAGGCAGGGGATGGCTTAGACACACAGACTGCAGATGAAGAAAAGGAAGAAAACGAAGTCGGGACGGCAGGGCTTGCAGGCCGTGACGCTCTGCATCAGCACGGCGATGGTGCTGATATTACTTGGACTGGTGGTGTTTTCGGTGATGGCTGCGCGCAACCTTTCCGACTATTTCCGCGAGCATCTTGTCGTTACTATGATGCTTGAAGACGACATGACCGACAGCGAGGCAGCCCAGTTCTGCAAGAAGTTGGAGGGGCGTCCCTACATCAACGAGCTGACGTTCGTCAGTAAAGAGCAGGCCTTGAAGGAGGGTACTGCCGCTCTTGGCACCGATCCGACGGAGTTCACCGACGGTGTAAATCCCTTTCCTTCCTTAATAGAGGCGACCATGAAGGCCGACTATGCCGTCAACGACTCTCTGCAATGGATAGCCAAAGAGTTGAAGGCCTACCCGAAAGTGGCCGAGGTTCGCTATCAGCAAGACCTCATCGAACAGGTGAACCGCAACCTTGCAAAGGTGAGCCTGGTGCTTCTTGTGCTGGCCGTCTTGCTCACTTTTGTGTCGTTTTCGCTCATCAACAACACCGTACGCCTCGGCATTTATGCCCGCCGATTTGACATCCATACGATGAAACTCGTAGGGGCGTCGTGGTCGTTCATACGCGGTCCGTTCGTGCGACAGGCTGTGTTCATCGGCTTGATGGCATCGGTTCTGGCCTGCATTGTGCTGGGTGGCGTGGTCTATCTGTGGCATCTCCACCAGCCGGAGATCACCACTGTCGTCAACCTTCAGGTACTCTTGATCACGGCAGGCGTGGTGTTTCTCTTCGGCATTGCCATCACAGCTTTCTGTTCAGGCATATCAGTCAACAAGTTCCTCCGCATGAAAGCCGGCGAGCTCTATAAGATATAACACTCAGCCATGGCCCCCACCACGGGCCGAACAAGGACGAAAGAGCCTCGGAAAGAGGCGCATGACGACCGACCAGAATAAGAGAATACAGAAAAAATATGGAAAAGAATGCGTCAAACCGCAGTGCGAAAAGAGATTTCGCCTTCGACAAAACCAACTACATCCTGCTGGCTATAGGCATGGCAGTGGTAATCATCGGGTTCATCCTCATGAGCGGTCCGGGCTCGACAGAAGCCTCTTTCAATCCAGACATCTTCAGTGTGCGCCGCATCAAGGTGGCCCCGCTGGTATGCTTTGCAGGCTTTGTCTCGATGATTTATGCCATCATGCGCAAGCCAAGCGACAGCTCAGAGCAGGACAAGCAATAGAAATCTCAAACACGAAGCACACAATATGAATGATCTGCAAGCCCTGCTGCTGGGCATCGTGCAGGGACTCACCGAGTATCTGCCTGTGTCAAGCAGCGGTCACCTGGCCATCGGCTCGGCCTTGTTCGGCGTCGACGGCGAAGAAAACCTTACCTTTACCGTTGCCGTACACGTAGCTACGGTGCTCTCGACACTGGTCGTTCTGTGGAAGGAAGTGGCCTGGCTCGTGAAAGGACTCTGCCGATGCCAGTGGAACGACGAAGCCCGTTATGCCGTGAACATCCTCATTTCGATGATACCAATAGGCATAGTCGGCGTGTTTTTCAAGGACACTGTCGAACAGGTGTTTGGCTCAGGACTGGCAATAGTGGGCACGATGCTGCTCGTGACGGCCATCCTTTTGGCCTTCTCCTATTATGCACGCCCGCGTCAGAAGGAAAACATCTCGATGAGAGACGCCTTCATCATCGGCCTTGCTCAGGCTGCAGCTGTGATGCCAGGTTTGTCAAGATCGGGCTCAACCATAGCTACCGGTCTGCTGCTTGGCAACAAGAAAGAGTCGCTTGCACAGTTCTCTTTCCTCATGGTCATACCCCCTATACTCGGCGAAGCACTCCTTGACGTGCTTAAAGCCATAAGAGGCGGAGCCGAAGCAGCCGTGGGCGACCTGTCGCTTTCTGCCCTTTCAATCGGGTTTGCTGCAGCATTCATTGCCGGATGCTTTGCCTGCAAGTGGATGATCAATATCGTCAAAAAGGGAAAACTCATCTACTTTGCCGTCTATTGCGGCATCGTCGGAACCGTGATACTGTTGACAAACTGGCTGTGATGGACTTTCTTGAAGGAGCAATCATTGGCATTGACAAGCCTTATCGCATGTCAAGCTTCGGAGCTTTGGCCCACGTTCGCCACGTGTTGTCGAAGCGTCTTGGCGTGAAAAGGGTAAAGATGGGCCATGCAGGGACGCTTGATCCGCTCGCGACAGGTGTGCTGATTCTCTGTACAGGCAAGATGACAAAGCGCATAGAGGAGCTGCAACTGCACACGAAGGAATACACAGCTACACTGCAACTCGGAGCTACGACGCCGAGTTTCGACATGGAACACGCCGTGGACGCTACCTATCCCGTGGCTCATATCTCCCGGGAGCTCGTCGAAGAGACGCTGAAACGCTTCGTAGGTGACATCCGACAAGTGCCTCCTGCCTATAGTGCCTGTATGGTAAACGGCAAGAGAGCCTACGAGTTGAAGCGCAAAGGTCACGAAGTTGAGCTTGCAGCAAAGACCATACACATCGATGAAATAGAGCTGCAAAGCTTTGATGAGCGGGCCATGACGCTTAGCATTCGTGTCGTCTGCGGTAAGGGAACATACATACGTTCGTTGGCCCGTGACGTCGGCGAAGCCCTCGGTAGCGGAGCATATCTCACAGCCTTGCGCCGCACAAGGGTGGGCGAGGTGAGGGTGGAAGACTGCATCACGTTCGACCATCTCGATGAATGGCTGGACAACATGGGTGTCGATGACCTGCGCAGAGGACAGGAAACCCGGGGTGAATAGTCCCGTTGTTATGTGAAAACAATTAATTTATAAGAACAGAAGAAGAGGAACTGACCGGCAGAACGGAATGCAAGGCGCGCGTCTTGCAGCGCAAAGGAGCCGTTGAAGTTTCCCGACTTCTCAAGATGAAATATGAAGTTATCGCAATTTAAGTTCAAACTGCCTGAGAATCAGGTGGCTCTCTATCCTCACCATGTGGTGCATGAGTTTGAGAATGAGAGCGGTGAAAAGGAGGTCTTTCGCATGACACGTCGCGACGAAAGCCGTCTGATGGTGCTGCATAAGAAGTCGGAAGTCATCGAGATGTATCGAAAAGACTCCGACGGAAATCCCGTCGAAGGCGAGTATCTGCAGTTCAAGGATGCCCTTGGATACTTTGGCGAAGGCGACGTCTTCGTGTTCAATGACACCAAGGTTTTTCCTGCACGTCTTTATGGAACGAAAGAGAAGACCGACGCAAAGATAGAGGTTTTCCTCCTTCGCGAGCTCAATGAAGAGATGCGACTGTGGGATGTCTTGGTCGAACCGGCACGCAAGATACGCATCGGCAACAAGCTGTTTTTTGACGATACGTCGACAATGGTGGCCGAAGTGATCGACAATACTACCAGTCGCGGACGCACGTTGCGCTTCCTTTACGACTGTCCTCACGACGAGTTCAAGCGCGAACTTTTCGCACTGGGCGAGTCTCCGCTGCCCCGATATATCGTCGACAAGCGCGACGAACACCACGCCACAGCCCAGGACATGGAAGACTTCCAGTGCATCTTTGCCAAGAACGAAGGGGCTGTAACGGCACCTGCCACGGGCTTACACTTCTCGAGAGAGATGCTGAAGCGTATGGAAATAAAGGGAGTAGAGTCGGCATTCGTCACCCTGCATTGCGGTCTGGGCAACTTCCATGACATAGAGGTTGAGGACTTGACCAAGCACAAGATGGACTCCGAACAGATGAAGATTACGGCCGAAGCCTGCACGATTGTCAACAGAGCCAAGCAGGAAGGCCACCACATCTGCGCCGTCGGTACGAGTGTTGTCAAAGCTACGGAGAGCGCAGTGGGCACCGACGGACTGCTGAAGGAGTACGAAGGATGGACGAACAAGTTCATCTTCCCCCCGTATGACTTCGGACTTGCCGACTCGATGATGGCCAACTTCTACCATCCTCTCTCAACTCTTCTCATGGAGACGGCAGCCTTCGGAGGCTACGACCTGGTGATGAAAGCCTACAATCTGGCCGTGAAGCACGGCTATATGTTCGGCTGTTTCGGCGACTCGCTTCTGATATTGAACGACTAACAGGCAGGGAGCATAAAGGGAAAAGAGGGGAAGGACGCATTGCAAGACCGCAGGTCAGTCTTTCTTCCGGCAGTTTCCCTTTATGCTCTTCCCTTTTATAGCCACCTCAACCGCACCTCCTTTATGCATGAAGTATACCTAAGCCTGGGCACCAACCTCGGCCATCGCGAGGAAAACCTGCAGGAAGCCATCCGGAGAATCAACGGGAAGGTCGGGGCAGTCGTGGCCCAGTCGGCCTTCATGGACACCGAACCATGGGGATACCAGTCGAGCCGTCACTACCTGAATGCCTGTGTACGTGTGGCAACCGAGATGTCGCCGAGAGCCATACTCAGGGCCACTCAGCTCATCGAACGCCAGATGGGACGCCGGCACAAGACACAGAACGGGGTCTATAGAGACCGCATCATCGACATAGACATCCTGCTCTATGACGATGTTTCCATTGACGAGCCCGACTTGAAGATACCCCATCCCCGGATGTTCGAGCGAGACTTCGTCATGCAACCCCTTCGGGAAATCATGCCAGACGGGCAGTTGTGAAGCAGGCAAGGCAGCCCCTGCAGTCCGCCGGAGCAGCCTCTTCCAGAGTTGAAAAACCAGCAAAGCAGCAGACAGGCCTGAGCCTTTCCGCCGAGAAAGCTAAGACTTCAGCCTGAGAACTCATAGCCTTCATGCCAATAACTCTATCCTTTCTCGGCCAGAACCCATAGACTTCTCGGGTTGAAAGGATAGCTTTCTCGGCCGGAAGACGGCAGCGCATTGCCGGCATCGCTGAAAGATTTCCTCCGGAAAAATTGCAGACATGCCGAAAACTCCTTATCTTTGTAGCGTCATGAGATGGACAACGTGTTGTAAGACAATCGTTTTTCTGATTCTGACAGCAGTGGCTTGCAGCCCGTCAGAGCAGCACTTCTGCATCATGCCGGCCGACTGTCAGCTGCATGAGGGCGACATAGTGTTCCGTCGTGGAGGCAGCATGATGAGCCGTTCGGTAGTGGCCCTTGACGCCCACGGGCAGTATTCACACGTAGGAATCGTCGTCGACTCGGCAGGATGCCCGATGGTCGTGCATGCCGTTCCTGGCGAACCCGACTATGGAGGCGACGTCGACCGCGTGAAGATGGACACGCCCGAGCGGTTCTTCTCTTCGGAAAATGCCGTGGTAGGCGAAGTATGCCGGCACGCAGACACCCTCGTTGCCCGTCAGGCAGCTCGTGAAGCATGGCGCGTCTACAGGCGCAACATCCTGTTCGACCATGACTATGATGCCGCTGACACCACACGGATGTATTGCACAGAGCTCGTCGTTCATGCCTATGAGCGTGCCGGATGCAGGCTGACAGAAGCCCCTCCCCGCCGCATCAGCCTGCCCGGACTGCACGTCGACTGCTATTTTCCTTCCGACGTTTACGACTGCAGCCAGCTGCAGTCGGTCAGGAAGTTCAACCGATAGTGATTTGCTTTAATTGTTTACTAACCCTTAAAACGTAACAGACATGAAAAAGATCGTAGCGACAATCGTAGTGCTCGCAGCCGTCATCGTGCTGGGAAGCTGTGGCGGAGCAACGTCCGCCAGCAAGAGTGAGACGCAGAAACTGGCCGAGAAATCCGTCAAGTGCCTGCAGGACAAAGACTATAAAGGCTATGTCGACCTGCTTTATTTCGACGAGGCCGATCAGGCCGATCCCGAAAAACTGGCCCAGAACAAGGAGCAACTGACCCAGCTGCTGACCGAGAAGGCTGACGCTTCAGCCCAAAAAGGCGAAGCCGACAAGATGGTGACCGACTATGCTTTCGTGTCAGAAGAGGTCAATGAAGATGAGGCAACCGTGCGCATGGCCATCACCGACGGGGCCAATAAGACCGATACAACCGACGTGAAGCTGCGCAAAGACATCAATGGCGACTGGAAAGTAGTGATGAACAAATAGGCGCCCGCCCCCTCTTTGCCGGCCTGAAAACCACCGTCTCCGGACATGAAAAGCCATGTGCGGAGACAGTGCTGATGCCTTCTCAGACAGGCAGTGCGCTTCCCTTAGCCCGAGAAACCTTAGCTTTCATCCCCAGAACCCATAGACTTCTGGGCAAGAAAGCTATGACTTCTCAGCAACAAAGCTAAGACTTCTCACCCAGAAACCTTAGCTTTCTGACGACGAACGCTTACAGCTGCCGTGCCGAAACGTCACGGTTCAGCCCCGGAAGGCAAAAAGAAAAGCGGACCAATCGTCATCAGTACGGTTGGTCCGCTTGGTTCTTTACGGCAGGAACGGCCTTACATCTGCTACTTACGCAGGCCGAGAGCCTTGATGATAGCACGGTAGCGATTGATGTCGCGCTCGTAGAGATACTTCAGAAGAGCACGGCGTTTGCCGACGAGAATAGTCAGCGAACGAGCTGTAACGTGATCTTTGTGGTTCTTCTTCAGATGCTCTGTGAGGTGCTTGATACGATAAGTAAACAGCGCAATCTGGCTTTCTGCAGAGCCCGTATTTATGGCATTACCGCCATACTGCTCGAAAATCTCTGCCTTCTTTCCTTTTTCTAAGTACATGGTTGTTGAAATGATTAATAGTGTTGCCAATTACATCCTTCTGACGTTGCCGAAGCCTTAATCACAGCATGGAGCCCGTCGTCGAATGCATCGGAGTTTCCGATTAAGCGGGTGCAAAATTAATAAGAATTTGAAAACTGGCCAACTTTTGAAAGAAGTTTTTCTTGATTTTCTTCGTTTTTTCGCCTTTCCTGCCCTCTTTTTTCCTCCGACATGCTCTGTTCTGCTATTTTTGTCGTAATTTTGCACCCGCAAAAAGCCCAAGATATGCAAGATATTAGAAATATTGCGATTATCGCTCATGTCGACCATGGCAAGACAACGCTGGTCGACAAGATGATGCTTGCGGGAAAACTCTTCCGCGAAGGACAGGATAACAGTGGACAAGTGCTCGACGCAAACGACCTCGAACGCGAGCGCGGTATTACCATTCTCTCGAAGAATGTGTCAATCAACTGGAAAGGAACCAAGATCAATATCATCGACACTCCAGGCCATGCCGACTTTGGAGGCGAAGTGGAGCGCGTGTTGAACATGGCCGATGGCTGCCTGTTGTTGGTCGATGCCTTCGAAGGTCCCATGCCGCAGACGCGCTTCGTGCTGCAGAAAGCCCTGCAGATTGGTCTAAAGCCAATCGTGGTAGTGAATAAGGTTGACAAGCCCAACTGTCGCCCGGAAGAGGTATATGAGATGGTGTTCGACCTGATGTTCTCGCTCAATGCCACCGAGGATCAGCTCGACTTCCCCGTCGTTTACGGCTCGGCCAAGCAGGGATGGATGGGCGAAGACTATGCAGAACCGACAGACAACATCGACTACTTGCTCGACAAAATAGTGGAGGTTATACCAGCTCCAAGACAGTTGGAGGGCACCCCTCAGATGCTCATCACTTCACTGGACTACTCGAGTTATACGGGACGTATTGCCGTCGGACGTGTGCATCGTGGCACGCTTCAGAACGGAATGAGCATCACGATTGCCCATCGGGATGGCACACAAGAGCGAACAAAGATCAAGGAACTGCATACCTTTGAGGGTATGGGACACCAGAAAACCGACCATGTAGACTCGGGAGACATCTGCGCAGTGATTGGCCTTGAACACTTTGAAATAGGCGACACCATCTGCGATATCGAAACACCCGAGCCCCTGCCTCCTATCGCTATTGACGAGCCTACGATGTCGATGCTCTTCACCATCAACGACTCTCCGTTCTTCGGAAAGGAGGGAAAGTACTGCACTTCACGCCATATCAACGACCGACTGCAGAAAGAACTGGAGAAAAACCTCGCCCTGAGAGTATCTCCTTTCGAAGACTCTACCGACAAATGGATCGTGGCAGGACGCGGAGTTTTGCACCTGTCGGTGCTCATCGAGACCATGCGTCGCGAAGGCTATGAGCTGCAAGTAGGACAGCCGCAGGTGATATACAAGGAAATCGACGGCAGACGTTGCGAGCCTATTGAGGAACTGACTATCAATGTTCCAGAAGAGTTCTCTTCGAAAATGATCGACATGGTAACCCGACGAAAGGGAGAACTCACCTCGATGGAAAGCCAGGGTGAAAGGGTGAACATTGAGTTTGACATCCCGTCAAGAGGCATCATCGGACTGCGCACCAACGTGCTTACTGCCTCGCAAGGCGAAGCCATCATGGCCCATAGGTATAAGGAATACCAGCCCTATAAGGGCGACATAGAGCGTCGGGTCAACGGCTCGATGATCGCATTGGAGACAGGTACGGCCTTCGCATACTCGATTGACAAGCTGCAAGACAGGGGAAAATTCTTCATCGACCCGGGCGAAGAGGTCTACTTCGGACAGGTAGTAGGCGAGCATGTGCATGACAACGACCTCGTCGTTAACGTCACAAAAGCCAAGCAACTCACAAATGTGCGCGCCTCAGGTTCCGACGATAAGGCCCGCATTATTCCCAAAGTAGTCATGTCTCTCGAAGAATGTCTTGAGTATATCAAAGGCGATGAATACGTGGAAGTGACACCTAAGTCGATGCGTATGCGCAAGATCATCCTCGACCATCAGGAAAGGAAAAAGGCAAGCAAGGAATAACTGTCGGCAGAATCCGATAGGAAACAACGATTGCTGCCAGCCAGATCTCCAGCACAACTCGTGCAGAAGACTTCCGCTGGCAGCAATCGTTATCTGTAAATGTCTTGTCTGTATTTCTTAAGGAAGGAAGAAATCATGCCATCTTCAATAGCCAAACACCTGATGTTGTGCGCGTAAAAACCAGTTTGTCACATCCGAAAGCCTGCAAGGTTTGTGGTGTCACTATCTCGCCAAGCTTCAATACGCCTTTCTCTTCCATGTGCCCTTTGATCCATTTGCCGAAAATACGCAGGTCGCCAACCGTCCGCAGGTTCTTGCCTTTGTTGCCCCCTTCGAGCATACAGTCAAACTGGTATCCGTCTGTAGTCACGACGGTGAACCTCTGATCCTTGACAGGAAAATGACGGGAAGAAAGGTATTGCCGGAAAGAATCCTTCTCGCTTACGATGACTTCCACCTCGTACCAGTCCCGAGGACTCCAGACTCCTTTCCGTTTCCCTGCTCCAAAGTGGGCATTGAGATTACTCTTTGGTTCAGTCTTCAAAGGAATTTCTACCATATCTTCGGAGATACATTTACCTGAAAGCTGCTCTACGTACTCCTTGTGAACCCGCTTGACAAACCTGTTTCCGTTGAATTGTGTGAAATGTGGCTGCCGAAACTCGGTTATTTTCGGCACATCAGCCAGTTTGGTTCCTATGGCAGAGTAGAGTTGACATATACGATTGTTCAGGGCTTCAGCATCCTCTCCATGGAGTAATATGTCACTCTCAAGCAACTCATCTGACGTTCCGATGAAACTTCCTAAGTTGGAAGAACCGATGAAAGCATCATTGCACTTCCCGTCTTTTAGAAAAGAATACATCTTTCCGTGATATTGAATGTAACGAGAAATCATTACACTCCCCAAACGATCTTTTGTAAGACGTTTGTCCAACTCTCGAAGTGCTTCGTATTGAAGTTTTGTGAAATGGCCGATATAGTCCATCCCGACAAGAAGGTTTAAAGAAAGCCGTCGTGCTTGTCTCTGACGATAGGCAACCAACTCGTTCAGTTCTACCAACGATGCATTTGACACAAATCCTGTTGCAATGTTAAACTGGTCGGAGTTTTCTGCTAACTTATTGAAATAGTCTGAGACTGAACGATACGATATAGACTTTTTTATTAGCTTATTGTTGCTTAGCAATAATTCCATGATTAGAACATTTTGATGCGCTCTTCGATTGTCATACGGCTCAGTCGTTCTTGCTCTTCATATAGATTTACATGCTCATAATTCCCCAGAAACAGCGGGAGTAAGGCCGTAGCTACGGCATGTACTCCGACAGGAGGGACGGCATTGCCGATCTGACGTCGTACTTCTGTTGTGCTGCCAAAGAAGCGAAAATCGTCAGGAAACGACTGAAGTCTGGCACGTTCGCGATTGGTTAACGGGCGAGGTTCTGGGTAATGATATCCCCAAGTGCCACCACCTCCGGCGGCAATAATGGTCTTTGCCGGTTCATCGCGTTTGATTCTCCGATAGACATGACTTATCATTCCATGCACGTAGTAGGGACTGTCTTGAGGAATATCGGTATAATTTCCCCCCTCAGGTATCATCCCTATGATGTGGCGCGTACGCTCTGTAGTCCTTAGATGCTCGTTGTTGAGGGGCACGTTCTCAACACCTTCCAGAGCCTCTCCTGCCGTATAATAAGGTAAAAGGCATTCACCGTTTCCATGAGTCGGCTGCGGATGTACAAAGTTAAACCCCGTATCAAGCCGAATACCCACAATCAGAACCCGTTCACGAAACTGAGGTACTCCGTAGTCTGCAAAGTTGTACAGGTGAGGTTTTATAAGGTAGCCAGGGTTTAAGGACTGAAAGTCCTCAATAATTTGGCGAATAGCTTTCCCTTTATTGGCCGTAAGAAGTCCCTTGACATTCTCGGCTACGAACGCCATAGGGTGCTTGGCATCAATAAAACGCAGAAGACTCTTGTAAAGACTTCCCCGCTCTCCTTGCAAGCCTGGGCGTTTCCATATGATAGAAAAGTCCTGACAAGGGAAACCTCCAAGAATTATGTCGCAGTCAGGAATGCTTCTGTCAGTATAGGGGTCTATCTGTTCTATGTCACCTTCTACGATGACATTCCCGAAATGATGTGCGAAAGTCTCGCAGGCTTCGTGCTTAAAGTCATTGGCCCAAACAGTGGTATAGCCGACTTGTTCAAACCCTAAGTCCAACCCTCCACATCCAGAAAAGAGAGACACGATGTCTGGCATATCCGTAATTTTGGTTGCAAAGATACAAATTAATTTTATAAACGGTGGTCTTTCTCGGCTTATTTTGCAGAGATGTTTTCCACTTTTTCTGGAGATAGGATACCTTTATTTTGCTTTTTTCATGGAAAAATGGTATCTTTGCGCCTGAAATCATACCATAGAAAAGAACATGACAAAGAAATTTTTGGCAGTGGCCATGTTGATGTTAATGCCCTTTCTGGGCATCATGGCTCAGGGAATTGACACGAAAGCGTCGTATGTGTTGTTGACAACAGGCGGTTTTGCCCTTGACAACCAAGGGTCAGCTGACGCAGATGCGCGAATGTACCTCTCAAAACAAGAGGAAGGTGCAGCCAGCCAGGCTTGGCGATTTGTCAAGGTTGACGAAGAAGTATACATGTTGGTGAATGCCTCTTCGCTGCTGGCTCTTGACAATGGTGACGGTCGTAGGGTGCAACCCGTCTTGCAATGGGAAGCATCTGCGAAGAACAAAAATCAGCAATGGCAACTGAAACGGCAACCGAACGGGCGCTATACACTGACCTGTGCAGCCTCAGACATGAACCTTGGACTGACTGATGCAGAACAGTTCGGGCAGCCAGTCTGCCAGGTAAAGCGCGACGACGGCAGTCCTTTACAGCAATGGAGACTGGTGAAGACTGACGTAAAGGTCGAGATTGTCGAGCCGAAGACCCACAGTGATAACGATTGGGAGAATCCGTCGGTCGTCGGAATCAATAAACTTGACGGCCATCCTACTTACATTCCTTTTGCTTCAGCCGAAGAGATGAAGGGCGATCCGGCCTATGACAAGCCTTGGGAGCGAACCAATTCTTCTCGTTACATGTTGCTTAACGGGAAGTGGAAGTTCGCTTGGACCGCACAGCCGGAGAATCGTCCTAAAGATTTCTACAAGCCGTCTTTCGATGTTTCAGGGTGGGAGAACATCGACGTTCCTTCCAATTGGGAGATGCAAGGCTTTGGAACACCCATCTATACCAATATCATCTATCCTTATTTGAACAATCCTCCATTCATTCAACCGCAACGGGGATACACCGCAATGGCCGAACCTAATCCTGTCGGCAGCTATCGTCGTGACTTTGTTTTGCCGGAGAACTGGAATGACAAGACCGTCCATCTGCACTTTGACGGGGTGTATTCAGCCTTTTATGTGTGGGTAAACGGAAAGATGGCCGGATACAGTCAAGGGGCAAACAACGACTCAGAGTTTGACATTACTCCTTATATAAAAAGAGGTAAGAACACCGTAGCTGTGGAAGTATACCGATGGTCGGACGGCAGTTATCTGGAGGATCAGGACATGTTTCGCCTTTCAGGCATCCATCGTGACGTATATCTTGTGGCCATGCCCAAGTTCCATATCACGAGCATTGTGGTCAATGATGAGTTTAATACGCTTCAGAACGTGCAGTGTACGGTCAATGTCAACATGTTTAACGAGAGCGGAAGAGACCAGGAAGGCTGGTCGTGCAAGACAACAATCTACGATCAGGAAGGTCGTGAAGTGGCGTCGAAGACCAACACACTTGGCAGCATCAAGACCCACAAGAACCGATGGTCGGGCGGTGCAATGTTCGGCCCTGTGCTCAATATCCAGAACCCTCATCTGTGGAGTGCGGAACGTCCCTACCTTTATACTGTCGCCACTGAGATCTTCGACGGGCAGGGACGTCCGCAAGAATGCACGTTCCAGAAGCACGGATTCCGCAAGGTTGAGACCGTAAACAATAAGGTATATGTCAACGGAAAGCTGACCTATTTCAAGGGAGTCGACCGCCATGACACCCATCCTCTCTATGGAAAGGCTGTTCCTGTGGCATCGATGATCGAGGACATCCTGCTCATGAAACGCCATAATATCAACACCGTTCGCACGTCTCATTATCCCAATGACCCGAAGATGTATGCCCTCTACGACTATTATGGCTTGTATATCATGGATGAAGCCGACCAGGAATGCCACGGCAACACATCCATTTCTAACAATCCCGAATGGACAAAAGCCTACGTAGACCGTGCCGCTCGCATGATGTGGCGCGACAGAAATCACCCTTCAGTCATATTCTGGTCGTTAGGAAACGAAAGCGGTCAGGGCATGAATATTCAGGCCGAATACGACTATCTGCACCAATTCGACGGCAGCCGGCTCATTCATTATGAGGGTCAGAACGACGTTGTCGACATCGATTCGCGCATGTATCCTTCGGTAGGCAGCATGGCCGATACAGACCGCAACGGCCGCAACAAGCCCTTCTTCCTTTGCGAATATGCCCACGCCATGGGCAATGCCATAGGCAATCTGAGCGAATACTGGGACTATATAGAGAACAAGTCGGAGCGCATGATTGGCGCTTGCATCTGGGATTGGGTAGACCAGGGACTCTATAAGGTCAGGCGGACGCTTGACGGCGAGGTGGAAAAAGCAGGAGAAGGCCTGTTCTATGGAGGCTCGTTCGGTGACGTTCCCAACGACAACGACTTCTGTTGCAATGGAATTATCACAGCCGACCGGCTCATTACGCCGAAACTTCTTCAGGTGAAGCAAGTCTATCAATACGTGAAAATCCGTCCTCTCGGCTTCAACAGGATAGAGCTTGAGAATCGCTATGGAGCCTACAATCTCAACGAATTCCGCTTGCGATATGAGTTGTTGGTGGACGGAGAGACCGCCGAACAGGGCGAAATCGACGCACCCGCCTGCGAGTCGTGGAAGAAAGTCCAGCTGACACTGCCCCTGAAGACTGACATTTCCATCGAGCCGCGCGAAGTGTTCCTCAACATAGGGCTGTCGCTGAAGCAAGACGAGCGCTGGGCTGATGCCGGACATGTGGTAGCCAGCGAGCAGATTTTGCTCAAGGCAAGCGGTGAACGATTTACAGAACTCACGGGAAATGAACAGCCACTCCGTGTCTACGAAGAGTCGCGTCGCTTGCTTAATATCGAAAACGACTTGTTGAAAGTCACGTTCAACAAGCAGACCGGCATGCTCGTTTCTCTGCGATACGACGACCAGGAGATGCTTCATATGCAGCAAGGTCCGGTGTTCAACTGGTATCGTTCTATCAGCAATGACGTCAATGACTGGCAGAATACCGTCGAGCATCTGTCAGGCTTCCGCTATGAAACAGGCGAAGACGGCTCGACGGTTGTGACCGTCAACAAGGTGGCTGCTGTCGGTGAAACGAGCGTTCCCTACGCGTTGACCTATCGGATAGTGCCCGACGGAAGTGTCGATGTCACGGCTGAATACGATGTCCCGAAAGGCTATTCCCTTCCACGTGTCGGCCTGCAGATGCTCCTTTCTCCGGCATTGGAGCATGTGGAGTGGTACGGACGTGGCCCGATGGAGAACTATCCCGACCGCAAAGACTGCGCATTTGTCGGAAAATACAAGACCACAGTCAGCGCCATGCGCGAGCATTATGTACGCCCTCAATCGATGGGAGAGCGGTGTGACACGCGCTGGTTGCAGTTCACTGACGACCACGGATGGGGTCTGAACATAGCAGGCGACTTTGCCTTCTCGGCACAACACTATGCCGATCGCGACCTGTGGCAAGTGAAATACGACCATGACATCGACCGCATGCGGCGCAGCGAGGTCGTTCTTTGTCTCGATGCCGCTATGCGTGGCATCGGTAATGCCTCATGCGGGCCCGGCCCGTTGGACAAGTATAAGATCGAGGGCGGGCAGAAACTCGTCCAGCATCTCCTCGTCACGCCGGCGAAGAAATAGCCCGTTGCCGAACTGAAACCATAGAGAACGGTCTGCGATTGCAGGCCGTTTTTTGTTTTCTTCCTGCCGTTTGACGGACTGAAAGATGATGTTTTGCCCGGCAATAGTTCATCTATTGGTCGGCAAAAGTTGATCTTTTGCGCCGGGAAGTCTTTCTTTTCTCTGCGGTGAAGACGGCTCTTTTTCTCCATTTTCAGGCAATAAATGCAGGTTTGCGGCGTTATTCTTCTGTAAGCCGGGACAGGAAGTCCTCTGGCAAAAAACAGAATCGCATGACGGATATGAAAGAAAGGAACGGTATGAAAAAGATGTTGATATTGGCCATCCTGGCCCTTGTCGTGGGAGAAGTCTCTGCACAGCACCGTGCAGGGCAATGGTCTCTGATACCAAGAGTGGGCCTTGATTTGTCAAAGTTCATCAAGAACGATGTCGTTGTGACGTCTGAAGAAGACCCGAAAGTGTTCCATTCAACCTATAAAGACGGCCTTGTGGCGGGTCTCGACGTAGAGTATTTCGTGCACGACCGTGTGGGCTTGTCGGCAGGACTCTACTACATGAACATGGGCGACCGCTTCAAAGACTACAAGTATGAGGACGAGAAAGGTGGCCAGGGCTTCAGCAACAGCCGCATGACGATGGACTTTCTGCAGCTGCCCATCATGGGAAGCCTCTATGTTGACGACCATTTCTCGGTGAAACTCGGCGTGCAGTTTGGCCACATGCGCCACTCAAAGACGCGAGTAGAGCTGCAGGAATGGACCTTTGACGAGGATGGCAATCGGGTATATGGCTCTGAGATAAAGAATGAAGGCGACTTCGTTGACGAGTGGAAGCAGAAGTTCTATTTCGGTATTCCCGTAGGCATCTCCTACGAATACCAGAACGTTGTCGTCGACGCCCGTTATGTGAGATCGCTGACAAAGGTGCTGAAAGCCGACGCCTATGCCCACAGCCATCATTCAACATTCATGTTTACCGTGGGCTACAGGTTCAACCTTCCGTAGCAGAACCGGCCTGCAGAACACAACGAAGAGGCCCTCCCCTGTGCCGGGGGAGGGCCTCTTCTGCTTGATAAGGGGTATGTCTCTGGCGGGCTTTGCCCGTTCTTTCCGCGCGTTCAGCTGCCTGTTCTAAGCAAGAGTTCGATGAACTGGCGGGTGGTGTGGAAAGAAGAGTCGGCAATCATGGTCCAGAAGTCGTGGTATTGGGCTGCGTTGTTGTCGCGCAAAGGGATGTCGCTGATCACTCTGAACGACACGAAAGGCACCTGCATCTTGTAGCAAGTCTGTGCGATAGCGGCGCTTTCCATGTCCACGGCCTTGGCCTCTGGGAAGCAGTTGACGATGCTTTCCATCTTTTCTCTGCTGTCTACAAACCAGTCGCCCGTCACGATTAATCCCTTGTGCAGGCGCGAAGACCGCCCGTCCTGGGCAGCCATCTTGTCGGCTATGGCCAGCAGCATGGGGCTTCCGGCATAGCGTGCAGGCATGCCTTGCACCTGTCCGTAGACACAACTGCCATCCTCTGCGAGTCCGCAATATACGTCATGATAGCAGGTTTCGGTGCTGATCACGACGTCACCCACCTCGATTTCGGTGCCGTTTCCTCCTGCACATCCCGAAGAAATGACGACGTCCGGACGGCATTCGGCTATCAGTTCGGCAGCGCCAAGGGCAGCATTCACCTTGCCGATGCCGCATTTCCTGACGATGACTTCGTTGCTGTTGAAGAGCGATTTGATTTGCTGCAGCTCTCGCTCCATGGCTACTATTACGCCTATTTTCATGCTTTCTGTCTGAAAAGTGGGAGGGTTGTTCCTTACGTTCTATTCCTTGGTCTGCTCCAATGCTTGCTGTCGCAGGCGGGCAGCGATGGAGTTTGCCTTCTGGTTGACTTCGGTCATGCTGTTCTTCCGGTAGTAAGCCCGCGATATTCCGTCGCTGCTTAAGACGAGCGAGTCGCCCTGAAGATAGTCAATGTTGCATGTGTCGTTGATGAGTCCGTCGACGATGGTCGTGTTGTCTTCTTTCACTTCAGGCGTGCCGCTGGTGATGACAAGCTTGCCATTCCACAGGTGCCACTCGGTGAAGTAGCCCAGTTGCGGATAGACCACGGGGCTTTCCTCCTCCAAAGAGCTTTGCTCTCTTACGTAGCCTACGCTCTGTGCTGCCCAATTTCTCAGCATGGCAAAGCCGTATTCTCTCGGTATGAAATAGTTTTCACGGATAGAGTCCTCCATCACTTGTATCAGTCGTTCCTGGGCTCTTTCGCTGAGGTTGACGGCGTCTTTCAGCTTCGGCATGACGATGTAACACCAGATGCCTTTCAGTTGGTCGATGTCAATCACGACGTCGCCTTTCAGTGTGTCTGTGGCATTTGGCACAACTCCGACCTCGTCGCCGATCTTGGGTTTGCCGAGGATTCGGCGGTTCTTAGTGGCTTCGAAGATGTCGAACGATATGGGATCGCCGCCGTTGTTGGGCAGCAACACCAGTATGGAATCGTTGCAACCCTCACAGGCCAGACCGTAAACAGTACGGTCGCCGTCCAGCCTCCATGCCTCGGGGGCGGTGTTTCCATTGTCTTGTTTGGTTTCTTTGCTGATGCATGCCGTCAGCAGGGCTGCCACGGCAGCCAGGGCAGCGATGGTGTTTCTTTTCATTTTCTTGGTGCTTGTTATATGGTTGCAAAGTTAGTGTAAACGGCAGTCAATACAAAATAAAACGGCAAGATTTATGTTTTTTTTGCTGAATGGCCTCCTTTCAGCCTCGCCATGCGGCCGTCTGAGGGTGTGAAGGACGGCTGTCGGCTGCGTGAGGGGTTGCGGTTCAGGGTCATACATCTTAGATGTACGGTTCATACATCTGCCTGGTATGCTTCATACATCTATGATGTACGACCGTGAAAGGACAGGTTTCTCGCGGGGAAAGAGGGATTTTTCGGGCGATGATGCGTGTTTGTCAGCAGGAAATTTGGCAGTTCGGAATAAAAATACTACATTTGCAATGAGTTAGCCCGAGGGTTTTTCTGGCCATTGTTGGCAAATCATAACATAAGCATAAGGACATGAATATCGTAGAAAGATTTCTGAATTACACCAAGTATGACACGCAGTCTGCCGAAGACTCGCAAACCGTGCCCAGCACTCCGAAGCAGCTTGTCTTTGCCGAATACCTCAAGAAAGAGCTTGAGAGCGAAGGTTTCGACGACGTGGAGATGGACGAGATGGGCTACATCTATGCCACGCTGAAGGCTAATACAAGGAAAGATATCCCCACCATTGGTTTCATTTCTCACTATGACACGTCGCCCGACGCCTCGGGAAAGGACATCAAGGCGCGCGTCGTAGAGGGCTATGACGGGGGTGACATCGAACTGTCGCCGGGCATCATCTCAAGCCCTAAAAAGTTTCCTGAGCTGCTGAACCATGTGGGAGAAGACCTGATCGTGACCGACGGGACCACCCTTCTCGGTGCCGACGACAAGGCTGGCATCGCTGAAATCATACAGGCCATGTGCTACTTGCGCGACCATGACGAGATCAAACACGGCGACATACGCGTAGGATTCAACCCAGACGAGGAGATAGGCATGGGCGCTCACCACTTCGACGTGGAGAAGTTCGGCTGTCAATGGGCCTACACCATCGACGGAGGCGACCTCGGAGACCTCGAGTATGAGAACTTCAATGCCGCAGGAGCCAAGGTGTTCATCAAGGGAGTGAGCGTGCATACGGGCTACGCCAAGGGCAAAATGATCAATGCAAACAGGCTTGCCTGCGAGTTCAATAACATGATTCCAGAGACTGACATTCCCGAAACCACCGAGGGATATGAAGGCTTCTACCATCTCTTGGGCATCGAAAGCCGTACAGAAGAGGCACGGCTCTCCTATATCATACGCGACCATGACCGCGAGAAGTTTGCCGACAGGAAGGCATTCTTTGAAGACTGTGCCCGCACGATGAACGCAAAATACGGCGAGGGAACGGTGCGTGTTGAGCTGCGCGACCAATACTTCAACATGAAAGAGAAAATCGATCCCAACATGCATGTCATCGATATCGTCTTGCAAGCCATGCAGGAAAGCGGCGTAGCACCCAAGGTTGAGCCCATCAGAGGCGGCACCGACGGCGCACAACTCTCGTTCCGCGGACTGCCATGTCCCAACATCTTCGCCGGCGGAGTCAACTTTCATGGACCATATGAGTTCGTCTCCATACAAGTCATGCAGAAGGCTGTCGACGTCATCGTCAAGATATGCGAGCTTACAGCAGCCTATAACGACTGAACCTTCCGGGCAATTGTTCCACAAACGGATTCTCCTTCATGGACGCATTGATTAAAGACCTTGCCCTCATTCTGGTAGTCGCAGGGGTAGTAACGCTGATTTTCAAGAAGCTCAGACAGCCTCTTGTGCTCGGCTATATCGTGGCAGGCTTCCTCGTTTCGCCCCACATGCCCTACTTGGCATCGGTGGTTGACAAGGAAAACATTCAGACATGGGCCGATATAGGCGTGATGTTCCTGCTCTTTTCGCTTGGACTTGACTTCTCGTTCAAGAAGATTATCAAGATGGGAATGTCGCCGGTCATCGCTGCCCTGACCATCATTTTCTCGATGATGACATTAGGCATCTGCGTCGGAAAAGGCTTCGGTTGGACCCAGATGAACTGCATTTTCCTCGGAGGAATGCTGGCCATGTCGTCGACAACCATCATCTATAAGGCCTTCGACGACATGGGACTACGCCAGCAACGCTTTGCTTCGCTGGTGATGAGCGTGCTCATTCTGGAGGATGTTCTGGCCATTGTCATGATGGTAATGCTGTCGACAATAGCCAACGGACAGAGCCCTGACGGCGGTCAAATGCTCATGCAAATAGTCAGATTGGGCATCATTCTCATCCTTTGGTTTGTCGTTGGCATCTTTCTTATCCCTTTGTTCTTGCGCCGAACCCGTAACCTGATGACCGAGGAGACACTCGTTGTCGTGGCATTAGGGCTCTGCTGCCTGATGGCAGTCGTGGCCACTCAGGCCGGCTTCAGCTCGGCTTTCGGAGCATTTGTGATGGGAAGCATCCTGGCCGAGACCATCGAAGCCGACAAGATAGCTCGCGTAGTAGAGCCAGTGAAGAATCTCTTCGGAGCCGTATTCTTTGTCTCGGTCGGCATGTTGGTCGACCCTCAAGTGCTGGTTGACTACTGGTTGCCCATCGTAGTGTTGACCCTTACCATCCTGCTTGGGCAGAGTGTCTTCGGATCATTGGGCTATATGTTGAGCGGACAGCCCCTGAAGACAGCCATGCGATGTGGCTTTTCCATGGCACAAATCGGCGAGTTTGCCTTCATCATTGCCTCGCTTGGCCTGTCGTTAGGTGTCATTAGCGACTTTCTTTACCCGGTAGTTGTGGCCGTGAGTGTTGTCACAACGTTCCTTACTCCCTACATGATCAGGGCTGCAGAGCCTGCCTATAACGTGCTCGAACGCCATTTTCCCAAGCGATGGATGAAGCGATTGAACATGGGAACTGCCCGACAGTCGAGCGAGAACGAGCGAAACCTCTGGCGGTCATTGCTGTCCCAGATGCTGCTCTTTACGCTGGTCTATTCCATTATTTCCGGAGCCATCATCACTGTGATGTTCACTTTTGTGCTGCCCTTTGCACGCAATATCCATCCTACATGGGAGTTTCACTGGTATGCAAATGCAGCCACTGGCCTGCTGACTGTGCTGCTAATATCGCCGTTTTTGCGGGCAATGGTGATGAAAAAGGTACGCTCTGAGGAGTTTCAGACGCTGTGGACAGAGCGGCGTTCCAACCGGTTGCCGTTGATTTTCACGGTTCTCGTGCGCATCATCATTGCCGCTTCTTTCATATTCTACATAGTAAACTACCTGAGCCGCTTCCGCAATGCTGTGATTGTTTGCATAGCCTTGGTGGCCATCATCGTGATGATTATGTCGCGCGGACTTAAGCGTCGCAGCATTATGTTGGAACGTTTGTTCCTGCAAAACCTGCGCTCTCGCGAGATAGAGGCTCAGGTACACGGCCGTAAGCGTCCGCTGTTTGAGGGACGTTTGCTGGACAGGGACATCCATATCTCTGACTTTGATGTGCCTGAAGACTCCCGATGGGCGGGACAAACCCTTACCCATCTGCAGTTCAGACCACGCTTCGGCGTACACGTAAGCAGCATCCTTCGCGGGCATCAGCGCATCAATATTCCCGACGGAAAGACCGTCATCTTCCCGGGAGACCGCATCCAAGCCATCGGCACCGACGAGCAGTTGCAGGCATTTGGCAATGCCTTGCGGGGCGAACTTGTGGCTGAAGATCCTGAGATTGAGAAGCGCGAAATGCACCTTCGGCAGTTTATCGTCGCTCCAGACAGCCCGCTTGTGGGCAAGACGCTGAAGGAAAGCGGCATTCGCGACCGCTATGGATGCATGGTTGTGGGCATCGAAGAGGGGCAGAAAGACCTCACTTTGATCGACCCCACGCGCCCCTTTGAGCCGGGAGACATTGTGTGGATTGTGGGTGAAGAGGAGCGATTGGACAGTCTGAAGAACTGAATTAACAACATAAGGAGTCAGAAACAACACCATGATGGTAGACAAAGTCAGCAATACCCTTCCCTTGGGTGAGGGTGGAGGGCGAGGATCCTCCATTACAAAGATCGTTCTCACAGGAGGACCTTGTGCGGGAAAGACCACCGCTCTGGTGAAAGTTATCGAACATTTCTCAAGCCTTGGATTCAAGGTTTTCACATTGCCCGAGGTGCCAACCATGTTCACTCAAGCCGGCATGAACTATCTTACCGACAACAAATCCTTCTTCTATGAGGGCGAGAAGGCCACCCTTGAGGTGCAGTTGGCTCTCGAAGACAAGTTTCTTCGCATGGCAGAGTCGTGCACAGAGCCGTGCATCATCGTCTGCGACCGTGGCACAATGGACATATCTGCCTACATGACGTCGGAGATGTGGAGTGACATTACGCGCGCCGTAGGTACCTCTACTGCCGAACTTCGACAGCGGTATGACGCCGTGCTTCATCTCGTTTCAGCGGCTGACGGGGCCGAACAATACTACACAACCTCCAACAATGCGTCGCGCAATGAGCCCGCTGATGAGGCAGGACTGCAGATTGCCCGTATGCTCGACAAGAAGGTAATAGCCGCTTGGACGGGCCATCCCCACCTGAGAGTCATCAACAATCACGACGACTTCGACGCAAAACTCAACCGTGTATTGAAGGAGATCTCCAACGTGCTTGGCTTGCCTCAGCCCATCGAAGAGGAGCGGAAATACATCGTAAGGCTGAAGGGTGAGCTGCCCGAGTGTACCGAAAGCGACATTACACAGACCTATCTCGTGGCCGATCCCGACAGCGAAGTGCGCTTGAGACGCCGTATATGGAACGGTAAACCCGTCTATGTGCTCAATTCGAAGAAGCGCACTGCGCCGCACGAGCAGATCGAAACCGAGCAGCAAATCAACTCAAACCTCTATCAGACCATGCTCCAGCAGGCCGATCCTTATCGCCGGACTATCCATAAGGTGCGCCGGAGCTTCATCTGGAAAGGCCAGTATTTCGAGCTCGACCAGTACCTCTCTCCCGTAGCAGGCAGAGGAGAAGGCGACGAGCCCCTGCTCATTCTCGAGACCAAGGGCGTGAGTCCTGCCGAAGAAATCAAGCTTCCGCCCTGTCTGGAGATTATCGACGACATCACCGGACGAAAGGAATACTACAACTATAACCTTGCCAAAACGCGCTGAAGACTGCCCGACATGGAGCGAACCGGCTTTGAAAATGCCCTGAACGGGCAAGCCCTCACGATAGAAACCATCCGTCAGGCTGCCCACGACCTGCATGCCAGTGTCAACCAATGGTACGACGGCTGCAGGCCTTATGGGTTCCATCTCGACATGGTGGCCGAGGAAGTGAGGCGATACGGCCATGCCGTCTGTGCTTGCGAGGACGACGTTCTGCCCCTGATGTTCGGCGCTTTCTTCCACGACAGCATAGAAGACGCGCGCCTGACCTATAACGATGTGATGCAGAAGGCTCGCCTCTGGCTCACTGAAGAGCAGGCTCTGACGGCTGCAGAGATTGTCTACGCGCTGACGAATGACAAGGGTCGTACACGAGCCGAACGGGCAGGTGAGCGCTACTATGAGGGCATTCGCTCGACGCCCTATGCACCCTTCGTGAAGCTTTGCGACCGCATTGCCAACTACACTTATTCCGCTCGTCAGGCCGAATCGGCCGAAACCCCCGATGCTGCCCGCATGAAAGCCGTCTACGACAGTGAGCTGTCCCACTTTCTTTCGTCGATCGAAGTCAAGGGCGACGACAAGCGTTTCGCCCTGCCTCAGGAAGCACTCTTGCGCTTCGGCAGAAGCAGTTAGCGCGCAGTTCTTGCCCTTTCTCTCCCGCCATTCTTTCCCTTCTCCCTGAGAAAGCTTAGCTTTTAGGGTGAGAAGTCTATGGGTTCTGGGTGAGAAAGGATAGGTTTATCGGGCAGAAAGCTAAGACTTCTGACCCTAAACCCTAAGTTTTCTCGGCGACAGCAATTTGAAAGCTACGAGAAAAAAAGTGTGTTTTCGATCGTAAAAAGGTGTAACTAACTGTCAGTCAACTGACTGGCGATAATAATAAAAGGCAACCTCCGTCATGGCGGTTGCCTTTGTTTTTGCAGCGAAGACAGGTTTTTGTCTCACAGTTTGATGCCCGTCGGCAGACTGAATCCTGCGGTCATAGCCCTTGACCGGAGGCTGTCGCGCCGGGGAAACAGGCCTTGACCACCTGTAAGATGTTGTCGGTGCGCCCCATTGTGTAGTAGTGGATGGCCGGCACACCATGGCGTAGCAGGTCTTCACTCTGCCGGATGCACCACTCAGTGCCCACGGAATAGGCCTCGTTGTTGTCCTTGCAACGCGACAAACGCTCGACAAGCTCCTGCGGAAGGTCGATGTTGAAGGTGCGCGGAAGGGTGTCAAGCTGGCGTAAAGCGGAAATGGGCTTGACGCCAGGGATGATGGGCACGCTGATGTTGGCTTTCCTGCATGCGTCGCAGAAGCGGTAGAACGCCTCGTTGTCGAAGCACATTTGGGTGACGATATAGTCGGCTCCAGCCTCTACTTTGCGCCGTAGATGGTCGATATCGGTCTCGAGATTGGCTGCCTCGAAGTGTTTTTCAGGGTAGCCTGCCACACCGGTGCAGAACGCATGCCTGCCGGTTTCCGCAGTGTTCGCACTCGTCTCTGCAGCATCATCGGCCATGTTCGGGTCGAGATAGCGGCCCCGGTTGAGGTTGTTGATCAAGGCAACAAGCTCGTTGGTGTGGGCAAAGCCGTCGGGTTCGGGCCTGAACGCCTTCTGTCCGGGCAGCGCGTCTCCCCTTAAAGCCATCACGTTGCTGATGCCAAGAAACCGCAAGTCGAGCAGCTCGCTTTCCACTTGATGGCGCGAAGCCCCTCCGCAGATGACGTGAGGCACGATCTCTACGCCGGGGAAGCGTCGCATGATCGCGGCCACAATGGCAATGGTTGACGGGCGCTTTGAGAGGGTAAGCTTCTGAAAAGTGCCGTCGGGGTTGGGGTGATATTCCACTTCGTCACGGTGACAAGTGACGTTGATAAAAGGAGGATGAAACTGCATCAACGGCGTGATGATGGAGTATAGCCGTTCGGCATCGGTTCCCTTCAGGGGCGGAACGATCTCGAACGAGGCAAACGGATGGTCCTGTCGCTGGTTGATAATGTCGATAACCTTCATAGTAAAACTCCCCGTTCCGTTCCTGTTTCTTGCCGGAACGCTGCCTTTTCCGGGGCTTCGGCAGTCGTGATGTGCTATTGTCGGAGGGCGTCTTTGCGCCTCTGGTAGTCGGCTTGCTGGTCGTCTCCGATGCGTCCGACGGTGAAATACCGGGCTTGCGGATGCATGACGAACAGCCCGCAGACCGTGGTTGACGGAGTGATGCTGTAGCTTTCGTTGAGGCTGATGCCCAGCTTTCGCTCGGCATCGGTGATATCGAAGAGGGTTCTCTTGAGCGAATGGTCGGGACAAATGGGATAGCCGATGGCCGGACGGATGATCTGGATGGGGGCATCAGGGACAGCTTTCTGGCACAGCTCGCGCAGCTTTCCGTGCATCCACTCGGCCGTAGCTTCGGCAAGACGGGCACACAAGGCATGCAGCATCAGGTACTCATACGACTTTTCATCCATAGGCTTCTCGGGCAGAAGGGGCTTGGCGGTGATGCAGAAAAGTCCTATGGGCGCATCGCTTCCGGCAGGAAGGAAGTCGGCTAACGACAAGTGAAGACTGCCTTTTACCTGACTTCTCAGCATGGGTATCGTATGGGTATTGGAAACGACAAGGTCGTTGCCATTCCGTCGGGCAGGCTCAAACTGCAGCAGACTCTCTATCCCTACCAGACCGTTTTGCTTGATGTCGTGCAGCATTTTCCTGCCCTCTTCCAGCGTCTTTGCTGCTTCGGGAATGGCAAGTTGCTGCTCGATCGTGTCGGCACGGAAGCCCCAGAACATGAGCAACATGCGCCAGTCAATAAGAGATTCGACGATGTCGATGGTCGGCTTTAGCGACTCAAGTGAGCGTAATATGTCGAGGGAAGGAAGCGTCTCTGGCGAGACTTCATAGCGGGGAGCCTGCCGGTTGGCTTCGTCAAAGCTGACGATTTCCTGCCGGTTGGCTTCGTAATGTTCGCGAATCTGCTGCTGTTCCTGCTGCAGTTGTCGGGTGATAGCCAACGGCTCAGACAGAAGCTTCTTGGCGATAACCGATGAATAAGACGCGTCGCCTCCATAGGCAACAAGATGACTATAGAGAGGAGCAAGCTTCACAGCTGTATGCACTGGCGAGGTTGTTGCACCGCCGACAAGGATAGGAACCGTGAGCTTTTCCTGCTGGAACAGTCGGCAAAGATCCTCCATTTCCTTAAGTGAGGGAGTGATAAGTCCGCTGACTCCCACAAACAAGGGCTTGTGTTGACGGGTAGCTTCGAGAATGGTCTCGTTGGGAACCATTACGCCCAAGTCGATCACATGGAAGTTGTTGCAGGCTAAGACGATGGCAACGATGTTCTTGCCGATGTCGTGTACGTCGCCCTTTGCTGTGGCAAGTATGACGGTAGGATGCTGCTTGCCGGCAGCATTTTGTTGGGTTCGGCTGATGTACGGGCTCAAAATCTCGACAGCTTGCTTCATCACCTTGGCCGCTTTCACCACCTGTGGCAGGAACATCTTTCCTTCGGCAAAGAACTTTCCGATACGTTCCATGCCCTTCATCAGCGGACCTTCGATGACTTCAACAGGGTTTTCTCCGCAAGCATGCAGGGCTTCGACGACGTCTTCCTCAAGGAAGTCGGAGATACCTTTGCTGAGAGCATAGGCTAAACGCTCGTCATAGGGCTTCATGCGCCAGTCTTGTCTGAGGGAAAGCGGGGTGGCTTGATTGCCGGATTGCTGGCTATTCTTGATCTCTTCGGCAAGGGATATGAGCCTTTCGGTGGCGTCTTCCCGACGGTTGAGAATCACATCCTCGACTCGTTCGAGCAGGTTTCCCGGTATGTCATCATAGACTTGCAGCATGCCTGGATTGACAATTCCCATGTCAAGACCTGCCTGAATAGCATGGAAAAGGAAAGCAGAATGCATGGCTTCGCGCACCAAATTGTTGCCTCTGAAGGCAAAAGAAAGGTTGGAAACACCACCGCTCGTCTTGGCATATGGCAGGTTTCTCTTGATCCATGCCACGGCTTTAATGAAGTCTATGCCATAGTTGCGGTGCTCTTCGATGCCCGTTCCCACCGAAAGAATGTTGACATCAAAGATGATATCCTGAGGCGGAAACCCGTGTTCGGTAAGCAATCGGCAGGCCCTCGCTGCTATTTCTGTCTTGCGCTGGTAAGTCGTCGCCTGGCCATTCTCGTCGAAAGCCATCACGACCACTGCTGCTCCATAGCGGCGAAGCTCGTGTGCCTTGGCCAGAAAGTCGGCCTCTCCGTTCTTCAGACTGATGCTGTTAACGATGCATTTGCCTTGTGCATTCTGCAGTCCGGCAAGGATTGTCGGCCAGTCTGAGGAGTCAACCATCAAAGCTGCACGAGCAATGCCGGGGTCATTGGAGATGTATCTCACGAAGTTTTGCATCTCTTCCCGCCCGTTAAGCATGGCATCATCCATGTTGATGTCTATGACAGATGCTCCATTATCAATCTGTTGGCGGGCCACAGAGGCAGCCTCTTCGTACTTCTTTTCTGCGATAAGCCGGGCAAATTTGCGTGATCCGGCGACGTTAGTCCGCTCTCCTATGTTGGTGAAGTTGCGTGTTTGCTTGTCAATGACGATTGTCTCAAGGCCGGAAACGGTGAGCAGTCTCTCAGTCTTTTGTGGCTTTCTCGGAGCAATATCCTTCACAGCCTCGGCAATGGCACGGATATGTTCGGGGGTTGTTCCGCAGCATCCTCCTACGATATTGACCAGACCCTCCTCGGCAATATGGCGCAATTGGCGGGCCATGGCTGAGGGTTCTTCGTCATATTGGCCCATTTCGTTGGGCAGACCGGCATTGGGATGCAGGCTGATGGGGCAGGGAAGTGCTTCAGAAAGCTGCTTGATGAAGGGGTAAAGGTCTTTGACTCCAAACGAGCAATTGAGGCCAAACGAGAGGATAGGATAGTGGCTTATGCTGGTGAAGAAGGCCTCAAGTGTCTGTCCTGTGAGTGTTCTTCCGCTGCGATCGTTGATGGTTGCCGAGACCATCACGGGGAATACTCCTCCTTTTTCCTCATTCATCTCCTCGATTGCACATAAGGCAGCTTTGGCATTTAGGGCATCGAAGCAGGTCTCCAGGAGCAGGATGTCGACTCCGCCTTCTGCCAAAGCTGATGCTTGTTGGCGGTAGGCATCCTTCATTTCGGTAAAGGAATAGGGTCGCTCTTCGGGGTGATTCATGTCTGTTGAGAGGCTCAACGTCTTTGATGTGGGTCCCATTGAGCCGGCCACCCATATCTTTTTATGGGTATTTTTGTCGGCGACCTGCCTCGCAATCCTTGCTCCTGCGAGGTTGATTTCCCTGATATGCTGCTCTGTTCCGTACTCATGTTGCGAGATACGGTTCGACGAAAATGTGTTGGTAGTGATAATATCGGCGCCCGCATCGATATAGCTTTGATGGATCTTTGCAATGACTTCTGGGGCTAAAAGGGAAAGCATGTCGTTGTTTCCCTTTTGCGAATGATGGTCATGACAGCAAGCACACTTGCCCGTCCACTCGAAGGTTGTGTCGGGCAAGCGGAACGATTGTATCATGGTTCCCATAGCTCCGTCGAGCACGAGGATGCGCTCTTTGAGGCAGTTTCTTAAGTCCATTGCCGAAGAATTGCTTGCATTGTGCGGAATGTCGGTTTCTTTTAAGGGGATGTCTTGCTGTCTTTTTCTGCGCGATCGGCCTACAGTCTTGCGATGGCTTCGGCCAGTTGTCGCATGGCTTGTTCAAGGATGCTGCGCGGAGAGGCGATGTTCAGTCGCATGAATCCTTCTCCTCCTGGGCCGAACATCTCTCCGTCGTTCAGGGCCAGATGGGCTTTGTCGATGAAGAGGTCGAGCAGTTGTTCGTGGCTGAGGTTCAGGTTGCGGCAGTCAAGCCATACGAGGAACGACGCCTGAGGTCTCAAAGGTTGCACTGAAGGCATGTGCTTCAGGCAGTAGTCGTTGACAAATTCGTAGTTCTTCTCTATATAACGAAGCATCTGTTTGCGCCACTCTTCGCCTTGCGAGAAGGCAGCTATTGTGGCTGTCGGGGCAAAGATGTTGGGAGCTTCAAACTCGCTTGCCTCCATCCATCTGTAGAACTTGTTGCGTAATTTGTCGTCGGGCACGATGGCATACGAGCTTACTACGCCTGCGATGTTGAATGTCTTTGTGGGAGCCTGGAACGTGATGCTGCACTGTCGGGCCTCCTCTGACACGGTTGCAAACGGTATATGCTGATGGCCGAACAGTGCCATGTCGCAGTGAATCTCGTCGCTGATGACCAGGATGCCTCTGCTATGGCAGAAATGAGCCAGCCGTTTCAGCGTCTCTTTCGGCCAGCAAATGCCTGCAGGATTGTGCGGATTGCTGAGGATGAGCACCTTGCATTGGCTGTCGCATGCTTGTTCTAATTGGTCGAAATCCATCTCGTAGTGTCCGTCTTCGTGCCTGATGAGCGGGTTGAACACTACCTCTCGTCGGTTGCATTCGGGCACAAGCCGGAAGGGATGGTATACGGGAGGTTGGATGATCACTTTGTCTCCAGGCTGTGTAAAGCAGTTCAGCACGAAGCCAATGCCTTTCACTATGCCCGGGATGTAGCAGAGCCATTCCCGCCGGATGTCCCACTGGTGGTGGTCTTTCACCCACTGGATGACCGTTGGCCATAGCTTGTCAGGCACTTTTGAGTAGCCCAGCACGGGATGTTCGAGCTGCTTTCTCAGTGCATTCAGTATGAAGTCTGGGGTTTCAAAGTCCATGTCGGCCACCCAGAGTGGCAGCAGGTCGTCGCGTCCCCAGCGCTCTTCCACGACGTCATATTTCAGGTCTCCGTGTCCCTTTCGTGTGATAATCCGGTCGAAATCGTAGTTCATCTCTGTCAGTTGCTTATTGTCAGTTATTCGCCCAGGGCCTGTTTGATGTCGTCGAAGAGGTCGTCGACGCTTTCCAACCCGATGCTTAGCCGGATGGTAGTGTCAAGGACGTCCATCTCAGCCCTTTCCTCTCGGGTGAAGTTTCCGAAGATGGTACTGTAGGGATGGATAGCCAGCGAGCGGTTGTCGAACAGGTTTGTGGCCCTGTGGATGAGCTTTAGCCGGTTGATAAAGTCAAAACAGGCCTGCTCGTTGCTGAGGTCGATGGTGATCATGGCTCCTGCTGTCGGGCCGAACTGGCTTGCTGCCAGCTCGTGATAGGGGTTGTCTGTGAGTCCTACATAGTTGACTTTTCTGATTCCCTGCAGCTCATTCATGCGCTGAGCGAGCAGCAAAGCGTTCGAGCTTTGTACCTGATATCGGGCTTCGAGGGTCTCCAGGCCGAGCGTCTGCATATAGGCTACTTGCGGAGTCATGTAGGCTCCGAGGTTGAACACCAGCTCGAATCTCACGCGGTCGCTGAAGCCTTCTGTCGTGCCATAGTCGATGATCAGCCCGCCTAACGACGTTCCTCCTCCGCTGATATATTTCGTACTCGACACGATTTCGATGTCAACGCCGAGCTCTTTGGCCGAGAACTGTGTGAACGGAATGGCTGTCGTGTCGGCCACAAGGGGTATGTTGTGGCGGTGGGCCAGGGCCGAAAGCGCCCGCAGGTCGGCCACTTCGAGCTGCGGATTGGTGACGATCTCGAGGAAGATGCAGCAAGTCTGTCCGTCGATGGCCTTAGCCGTCTCGTCGACATTCGTCAGGTCTTCACAGCGGGTTTCCACGCCAAAGCGGCCGAGAGTGGCCGTGAGCAACGAGAACGTGTTGCCGAAAAGGTGGCGTGAAGTGACAATGTTCTTCCCCTGAGCAGCCAAGGCCATCATGGCATTACTGATAGCGGCCATGCCCGAGTTGAAGGCCATCACGTGGCTTGCTCCTGTGAGTGCCCGCACGCGTTCCTCAAAATTGATGACCGTCGGGTTCTCCACTCTCGAGTAGTCGGGGGCCTCTATACGGTTGCAAAAGGCGTCGGCCATCGTCTGAGCATTGTCGAATTCATAGGCCACGGCATTGTATACTGGCAGTGAAAGTGCGTCGTAGGCGTCGCGACGCTTGTAGGGTAAGTGGATTGCTTGTGTCGATTTTTTCATTATCCTCGTTGTTTTGTTGACTTTTCTACCTTGTTTTCGCTTCGCCTTTTCTGGTCGGTGACAATAAAAAGACTTCCTTTCCCCGCCAAGCCTCACGGGCAGTCTCGCTGTGATGTGCGGCGAAGCAGGGAGCAATACGAGGGCAAAGTTACGAAGAATCGGCGAGAAAAGCGACAGTTTTCGGCATATTTCTGCGGTCAGATGGAAAGAAAGCCTCTTTTCAAGGCTGCACCTTCCCGAATTCATCTGTCAGCCCTATGATGCAGAAGAATCCTGTTTCCGGCGCATCAGTGGCTGGTTTGCAGGGCGCGAAGGTGTAAAAACTTTTGCCTGATTTTAACACTTCACGACGAGAAAAAGAAGCTGAAAACAATGAAAAACCGGCGGTTTTCGTGGAGAATCAGAACACTCCTCGGCGACCATCCTGCCCGTTCCCGGCGAGAAACCTGCCCTTTCTCGCCCGCAAGGCTACTCGTTCGTGCCGGGAAAGGCATGGCTTCTCGATGTAAACCCTTAGCTTTCTGCCCCTGAAGGCTTAGCTTTCTCGGTAATGATGCATGCGGAATCAAGGACGAATGGCGGGGAATTTTGTGGATGGTCCTCGTAACTGTATGATATACAATATGCTATATTCTCACTTAAAAATCCCTCTCGTTTTCCGGAAATTTCAGGCATCCGCTTGGCTTTTGCTCCCGCATTCTCCATGTTTGTCCGCTTTTTTCTGTGTTTTTTAACATTTCCGCTGCGTTCTTTCATTGGCTGTCTCTTCGTGAAAAGGCCCGTCTCGCCGGGACGTGTGTCCCATTTGTCGTCAAAAAGTCATTTTCTTGAAGATTTGCTTGCATTGAGAAGAAAATAATTGTATTTTTGTCGGAGAAAGAGCAAGGTGTGGGAAGACGTCGTGAATCTCCGCCGTGCATCTTCGCCAGTGGTGCCTTCGCGGTGTGGAAAGCAGAAGCATCTGCAGACGATGAACACCAATCGGCCGGCATACAGCAGACGCGCCAAGTCGTATGTAGCACATCAATACGTGGGGTATGGAAAGAATCACTATTTTTGAACAGGGTCGCAAACGCACAGCCCACTTGCAGGTGCACAGCGAGACACTGCCCTATCAGACAATAAGGCTGCAGGTAAGGCAGCCAGCTGAGCGCCCAGGAACTGTCCGACTTATCGTCGACTCGGCGTGTTATGATATCGAAATTCCTAAAGGAGGGATTTCAAGAGAAATAACAAATACGCTTTGTGAGGCTTTAAAACGGAATTTGGACAGGAACTATTGGGTTAGCATGCTCGGTGGTACGATCAATATCGTCAACATCTTTGCTGATCGGGCACAGAAAGTTTCGTTTGAAGGTGCGTCAACAGGCATGGCAGTTGATATAGAAGTTGTAGAAGAAAGCCGGGAGATTGTAGTTCTTGATCGGGATGCAAACTTGCCAAATCAAGTGTATGTTGTCGATGAAGCATATGATTTTGGAGGTGGTGTATTAGACGTTCCCGAAGATTCTACGCTGGAGTTTCACGGGGGATGCATTCTGAATGCACGCATAAAATACAACAATACGCTTGTTACAGGCGATGGCGACATTGTTAATTGCGAGTGTGAAGGGAAACTGGCGAATGCAGAAGTAAGAC
Source organism: Prevotella sp. (assembly GCA_017469955.1). Lineage (GTDB taxonomy): Bacteria > Bacteroidota > Bacteroidia > Bacteroidales > Bacteroidaceae > Prevotella. The sequence goes on along the minus strand of JAFUFJ010000005.1, from coordinate 5,906 downwards.
CGGAAATGTACGGGGCAAGGACTTTAAATTTCACTGATAATTCGTATGATATCTCCGCACCCATCCAAAATGCTCTTGATAGTGGGAACTTCAGTTTTGTTATAGACAATAGTGAGGGAAGGTTATATTATTGGAATACTGCAGTCAATCTATATGACACCAATGCACAACCTAATGAAAGAAAGGCTTGGAACGTATGTATACGCGGCGAAATCAACACTCCTGTTTTAGGAGAAGGCTCGCACTATACAAATTATACGGTTCTCATTAAGAGTACAGTGGCATTCTATTGTTATGAAGTTCCGGGAAGTGGAAGCACCTTTAGTTTCCATGGAACGGCTTGGCCATGTGTCTATTTATCGAATCTGAACTTCCGTTTCCAGAATGATTTAAGTGGAGGAGTCTTTTTCGAGGGAGTTATTACTCGCAGTAAAATAGATGGAGTGGCTGTGTGTAACTGCCAGTATTTCTTCCGCGGTGGTATCACAGTTACAACATTAATTGCGAATTGCTTCGTCGAAGTGTGGGAATGTGTGTTCGGCGGTTATATGGTTGATTCGAAAGTAGAGAATTGTCATTTCGTGGGACTGAGGAAGAAACTTGAAAAAGAACCTGTCTTCTATATGAATTCAGTTATGTGTGGAACGAGTTCTCAGATGGGATCTCTAACGGCAACAGTCATCTCAAATAACTTTATTAACTACTTCTATACCGTGTTTGTGATGGGGCATACTTGGGATGATTGTATCCTGACTCATGGAAACATCTTTAACGTGTTTAAATATTTTGCATGGTGTAAGTATTGGGTGGCAGGCGTAATAGTTGATAAATCAGCCTCAAGGGGCACTGTTATTATTTCCAATGGCGATACCTTTAGGAATTGTAATAATTTTCCGACATCGCATGTTAAGTCGACAGACAAGTTCCTTTTGGATCAGACAGTGGCTTCTATAAAGGATAATGTGGCAGTGAGAGACTCGTTCATAGATGAAGGAGGGGTCGAGAAATATGAGATATATAGCATTCTTGGCAAAGTGATTCACAATTCGTCATTCCAAATAAATTCGTTTATTGATGAGACTAATAGCTTTGTTTTTGCAAGAGATAAGGCAAGGAAGGTTGGAACAACAGGCAACTTTAATGCAGAAGATTATACTTTTGGCGCAGAACACAGCCTCGCGTTTCAGGGAGACATGGAGGTACATTCGGGTGAGTTTATCTGTGGGGGACGACCTTCTATGTATCCATTTAAGTTCATGTCGGCCTCGACAAGTTCCATGTCGCAAGGAGTTAGATACCGAAGGCCGGCCTTGCATGACCTGCAAGACATGACGGTGGGCATACTTCCTGACACGCAATTGTTTAATGGAAGACGTGTGATTTATAATAATGAGATATGTACGTATAGGCAACCTAATCCGCAAAGCTATGTAGGGCAGTGGGTAAATCCCCAGGGAATAGTGCGGAAAGCAGTGCAGTAAGAACGACTTGGAGAAAAATATGTGAAAGGAAAAATAATGAGAAAAATGGAAAACAGACTGCAGTATATCAACCTATTGCGCTTGCTCGCTACCGTTTCCGTCATATTCATACATGTCGGATCGTTGTTGATATCCTCTCAGGGGTTAGAGAGGCAAAGCCCAGATTTCATGTTTTACGAGTGGTGCCATCAGTTCTTTTCCTTTGCCGTGCCCGTATTCGTGCTCATCAGCGGGTCGCTTCTCCTGGATCCGGCAAAGGAAATATCCTATCAAAAGGTTTTTAGAAAATATACCCCCCGCATAGTTCTTGCCTTGATCATATTCGGTTCTCTCATGTGTCTGGCAGAAGCCTACACGACAAGGACGGCCGATGAGGGCTTTTTGGCGATACTGTTCAGGTCGGCAGTCAACCTTCTTACCGGCAGAAGCTGGGCCCACATGTGGTATCTCTATATGCTTCTCGGGCTTTATGCGCTAACACCCCTCTACAAAGCCTTTGTCAATCAGAGCAGTCCGCGTGACCTGCATTGCCTGATAGGGGTGCTGGCTGTCATGTGTGTGGTCATGCCTTATCTGAAAATCACTCAGCTGGTTCCGTTTGAAGGCTATATCATGCTGCCGGTTTTCCTCTTCCTCTATCCCTTCGGCTACTATATTAGTGTGTATCTTAGGAAAGGCAGAACGAGCTGTATCGTCTCGTTGGCGGTGCTGGTTTTCTACGCTTTCCATGTCTATTATTGCATCAAGACGGGCTTTGAGTTCAGGGGTTATGACATTCCGACGGTCTTGGCAGCTGCAGCAGTCTTCCACTTGGGCAGCTTCTTCACTATGAAGAAGAGCGACCTGCTTGAAAACATGTCAAGGCATTGTTTCTGCATTTACATCATCCATGCCGTCTTTCTCAACGCCTTTTTCAAGGTGTTACATGTCGAGAACTTCCTGAACGCCGGCCCTTTGGGCAATGTGCTCATCGTTGTATCGGCAACTTTTGCCCTGTCATACGCAGCATCGTCGGCCTTACGCAGCATTCCTTTCCTGCGCAAAAGGGTCTTGTGAGAGGGAGTTAAGGGGCTCAATACCACTGCACGGCATTCGAATATCCGGAGCGTTTGTCGTATTTCAGGGCGTCAGTCAGCGTCGAAGCGTTGGCGCGGAACGAGAAGTTATAGCTGGTATAGGGCGCCAACACCACCGAACACGACATGCTGAAGCAATGCAGGTCGCGCTGCAGCGAGGCAGTAGTCATCGACATCTTCTTGTTTTCAAAGTCATATCCGCTCGAGAAGGCGATGTTCCATCCGTCGCTCAGGCGCAGGTTGCCGCTCATGTTGAGCGTCTGCGTGAATTTGTATGGATAGCGCATTCGCTTGGTATTGAACTTGTTCGGGTCGGTATTCTCACGCATGGTGATGCCGTAGCCAAAGGTAAGTGCCCAAGGCATCTTGAAAGTCATGTAGCCGTCGTAGTCGGTTTCGGCCTTGCCTCCTTCTCCTTTCTTGCGTGCTCCGCGCTGAGCCTCGATCATTTCGTCGTCGATGTTGCTCTCGATGTCGGTGTCAGGTCCGTCGTCGTCGGGCTGGTTGCGCAGCCGTTCGCTGTCGTTGTCTTCGCCCTTCCCGAAGAGTTTCTTGAGTTTTTCGGGTGTCAACGTGTAGGAAATGTTCTGCGACATGCCCTGGAACCGTCCGAAGCGTCCGTATCCCCACTCAGTGTGGTTGCCCACGTAGGGCCGTCCGTTGGCGTCAAGTTCATAGGCATATGTGGCAAATACGGCCCGCATATTGAATGTATAGCGCTTTGTCAGCTTCAGACGGATGTCCATTGACAGGTCGCTCCATGGCTTTTCTTTGGCAGCAAGGTTATAAGACATGTTGAGACCGAAGTTGTCGATGAGGCTGACTTTTTTGAGAGAATCCTGATCGGTCTTTACCTTCATCTCGAGGTTGTTTTCCAGTCCGAGCGAGATGCTTCCCGTTCGCCCGCGTCCCGGCACGCCATAGAGGCCGTTGGAGTAGGGCGAATACTGCACGATGGACACCGATCCGTCGGCATTGGTCTTCTGATAGCTGTCCCAATAGCCGTACCGCGACGTGCTGAAGTCGGGTGCAAAACTGAAGCTTACGTTAGGAGTCAGCACGTGTCGGATGGCGTTGATCTTGTCGCCGAGCAGCTTTTTATAGGGTCGCCACATGCCATAGAGCTTCGTCGAGACGCCCATGCTCATGTTCCAGTTGTAGACATTGTGGAATCCATAGGTAGTGTCGGCCACCTCTTTCATGGCCGTTTCGTCCCACGACCGGCTGATTCTTGAGGTGTACATGCGGTCGATGAAGTTGAAAGAGGGGTTGACATTGATGTAGTTCAGCAATGTAAATGACCCGCTGAGGGGTATGGAGTGCTGCATACCGTTGCGCCAGTCCTTGATGATGTTTGAGTGAGCAAGCTGGCTTTCTTTGGTGTTGATCGAGTTAGAGAATGTTCCTGTGTAGCTGAGTGACAGCTTTTCATACCAGCGTTCATTGCCTGCAGCCTTCTTTCTTTTGAAGGGATAGAACCTTGAGATCGAGATGTTCAGGTCGGGAAGGGTCATGGCGATGGTGGTGTCGCGCATGTTCTGAGCCAGGTTTGCCGATGAACTTATCGACATGCCGATGCTCGACAAGGTCGTGCTCCACGACACAGATGACGTGCGTGTCGACTGAGTCATGGCCTGAGGATTATACATTGACGTGAGGTTGTTTCGCTCATAGCTCGACGTAGCGAAGTTGACACTGGCCGAAAGCGAGCTGTAAGGATTGGCTTTTGCGTCCTGTCTGTGACTCCATTGCACCTTGAATGAGGTCTGCTCTTGGAAGTCAGGCATGCCTTTGTCGCCGTTTTTCGTGTCCTGATAGCTGAACAGGAACGAGCCGTTGTATTTGTATCGCTTGCGATAGTTGGAAGCTGCGCTTACGCCCCACGAGCCCTTTGTGTAGATCTCGCCCAAGAGTTTCAGGTCCATCTGGTCGCTGATGGCGAAATAATAGCCACCGTCGCGCAGGTAGAATCCGCGCGCACTCTCGTCGCCATAGGAAGGCATGATGAATCCGCTCGAATAGCTTTTCGTGAAGGGGAAGAAGCCATAAGGGATGGCAAGGGGAAGAGGTACGTCGGCCACCACCATGTAGGCCGGTCCGAACACGGCGTCTTTTCCCGGGCGTACCTTCACTCTCGAGATGGAAATGTAGAAGTCTGGATGGGGCTTGTCGCAGGTAGTATAGGTGCCTTTGGCCAGATAGATGTCGCCGTTGGCATTGCGTTTGCCGATCTGTCCTGTCAGATAGCCGTCTTCCTGCTGGGTGACGACGTTGCGTATGAGGCCCTTCTTCGACTTGAAGTTGAACGTGATCGTGTCGTTCTCATAAGTGTCTTCACCCATCTTGAACACCGGTGTGCCCGTGAGTCCGTTCTCTTTTGTGCCGGTAGTGTCGGCAACGCCCATCGCATGCACCACGTTTCTCTCCAGGTCGAACGCCATTTGTTCGCTTTCAAGGTTCATGTTCTCATACTTCACCTTCACCTCTCCATAGAGATAAGCCTTGCGGTTGAGCGCGTCATAGACCATCGAGTCCTCCGACGCATACTCCACAGGTGCGTCTATTCCGTTAGACTTCGCGCGGTTGAGGGAGTCTAAACGTATCGAGTCGTCTATAAGCTTGTTGTGCTCGATGATGGCGCGTGTCAGCGAGTCGAGCGCCTCTTCGCCGGGGCTTCCTGCAGAAAAGCCGTTGGCAAGCGTGTCGGTTGCAGCCGAGTCGACAGGCAGAAGTGTCACGGCCGACGGGTCTGGATGGATGGAATCGGCTTGGTTGGCGGGTAAAACCGGCAAACCATCAGGAAGCGACAGGGCAGGAATGCCTGTGGCCGATGTGCCCGTAGCCGTCGTGACAGCCTGTCCGTCAGCAAGACCGCCGGCTGCGTTCACGGCCGTTCGCGTGCCCTTCACGATGGGCAAAGGAAAGCAGCCTGCCATGATAAGCATGGCAGTCACGAGCAGCAAGGCACTCAGCGTCTTCGATCTCATATAGCCTGCAAAATTACGAACTTTTTCTGATATACCTGCCAAGCACACGTGAAATTATATAAAGTTTAACGTGCCTTTCCCTTTCTCTCCACATCTCACACCCTTTTTCCCAAGCCTTCCGCCCCTCGCCGGCACTCTTTCTCAGCCACACCTCCCACCTTTCTCATTCCCATCCCGAAGCCTTCCCGCCGGCATCGCTTGGCGTACCTGCCTGTACATGCCGTTGGTATGCTTAATACCAGGCACATGTATGCCCCGTACATCATAGGTGTATGGGGCATATTCCTTAGGTGTACGGCCGGAATTCCCTTCGGTTCGCCGGAACAACCGCCGTGGCCGACGCCGGGAACCGGAATCTTCAT
>JAFUFJ010000018.1 GCA_017469955.1 Prevotella sp. | reverse complement strand
TGCTGGTGAAGGTACACGCCGCCGGGCTTAACCATTCGGAAGCCCTGCTGAGAATGTTCGAGGCCGACAACGACTATATCAATACCCCCATCGTGCCAGGCATTGAGTGTGTCGGTGAGGTGGCCGACCCTTCCGACTCCGCACTCGCGAAGGGCGACAGGGTGATTGCCCTCATGGGTGGCATGGGACGCTCGTTCAACGGCAGTTATGCCGAGTATGCCCTGCTGCCAGCGAAAAATGTATTCAAGGTTCCACCCCTCGCCTTTCGGAGAGGGGACGGGGGTGAGGCTGACTGGCTTTCGCTTGCCGCCATCCCCGAGACCTACTACACGGCCTACGGTTCGCTGAAAGAATGCTTGCTGCTGAATGAAAATGACACCCTGCTCGTCCGCGGAGCCACCAGCACCGTTGGGCAGGCTGCCATCCAACTGGGCAAGGCCATCGGAGCCACCGTCATTGCCGCTGCCCGCCGTGAGTCGTCGTTCGAGAAGTTGAAGGCCATCGGTGCCGACTGTTGCATCATCGACGACGAACGCATCAGTAACCAGCCGTTGCCCATCCGCCCCAACAAGGTGCTTGAACTCATCGGCCCCAAGACTTTGCGCGACTCACTGCTCACCGTCAGTCGCCCCGGCTATGTCTGTAATACGGGCGTACTCGGCAATGTCTTTACCGTTCAGCAGTTCGACCCCATCAAATACATCCCCAACGGCGTGTTCCTCACGGGCTTCTTCTCCAATTTTCCCACACAGGAAATCATTGGCAGCCTTTTCCATCTGATAGCCGATGCCGACATCAAGCCGCTCTATAGCAAGGTATTTGCGTTGGACGACATTATAGAGGCCCACATGCTCTTGGAGAAAGGTGGTGCCGGTGGAAAAATTATCTTGAAAATTCAATAAGACAGAGAAATGGATATAGCAGATAAAATTGTAGATGCCCATTTCCCTGATTGTCCGATACGAAACGTGATTGCCCGTATCGGTGACCGTTGGAGCATACTTATATTGCTGACGCTGGAGCCTGCAAAACATCCAATGCGCTTCAAGGAGATAGAACAGGCTATACCTGACATCTCGCAGAAGATGCTCACTCGCACCTTACGAGACCTTGAAGCCGATGGGCTGGTCATTCGTCATGCCTACGCTGAAGTACCGCCACGTGTTGAATACGGACTGACTGACAGGGCAAGGACGCTCACACCACTCATTAACCAATTGGTGAGATGGGCTGCTGAAAACCTCAGTGGCATTGTCAAAGACAGGAAGGCATACGTTAAGAGCAACACCAAATAGTTTAACATTCATCTGACACGAATGGGACAAAAGCGGTGTAAAGCGCTGATTTTCAAAGGTGATCTCGGAAGTCGGTACTTTTCTGTTCTTGGACTTCAGCAAACTGGACTTCAAGAGTCCTGCCGTCAACTATTGTTCTTCCTCGGCATTGTCGGTCTATTTGATTCATATGAATCCCTTCCTGTGGCAGAGATTTCAGGAAACTGTGCGCCTTCTGTACCATACCTTTGGAGGAACAGCCGGCGTTCTTGCCGTTCTGGCGGGGCTTCTTGTGCTGTTCGCCCTGTGTATTGCCATAGACAAAGTAAGGATATGGCTGACACCGGTAGATAAAATCTGCTCCATCGCTGAAAAGATAGTGGAGAGAGTTGCCTTCGTAGCCCGACGTTAGCCTGCCATTTCCCGCCACCCAGAGGTCGTTTACCGTGATTTCTGTTTCCGTTTCCATCTACTTTCCGACGTTGACAAGGGCGATGACAAGTTCGTGGATTGCGCCATCACAACTGGATACAACTACATCATCACCGAGGAACAGCCACTTCGACCGCCTCAAGCATATTCCCTTATCACAGTTGAATGTGACGCCACTCGACGAGTTCTATGAGTCGCAGACTAATAGATAAAATCAGTCATAAAGCATAACGAGCCTTGCCTAAAATCTTATGAAAATCAGACAACTTTCTATAAGATGTCTGGTGATTTTCTAAAGAGGAGAAAAAATAGCCACCATGCCGGGTGGCTATTTCCACTATAGGAGGATGTTGTCAAGGGTGTTTGCTATTTGACCTCGTTCATATACCATGTGATGGCTGCATACTCACTTTCAGATTCGGTAACAATGTCGCCCTCACTTTCGGACTTGGAAACAATGTCAGGATATGATACGTCTGAAACAATAGATTCGGTGAGAGCCAGCTGATTGTCTCGGAAAGCGACATTGACGTATGATTCCAACTCATCGTTGTTGTCATAGTACTTGTAATGCAGAAGTCCCTCTGCTTCATTTTCCCAAGTCCAAGTCGACATTTCCACCGTTCCGTCTGTGTATGTAACCATGAAAGTGCCGGATTTTGTAAATATCACTTGTGTGGGTATTTCTTCGTCGTCATCGTAAAACTCATCAACGTCGATCGGGTCTTCCTTTGACAGGTCTTTTAAGTCTGCATTCAACTTGCTGAGGTCGTTCATACTATACTCCTTGTCGAAGATTTTCTTTCCGCCAAAGGTGATGGCATAGCGCACACTGGCGATGCTCCAAGTGCGGCAAATCTTACTGGTAAGCGTGCTTGAGAAGTTCTGCGTGTGCTTGGCAACAGGAACTGTGTAGGTCTGGCCACCATCGGGAGTGACCGTTATTGAAAGGGCATTGTCGGAACTGCCCTCAATTACAATCTTTCCATAACCTTTCAGCATAAATTCTGAGTTGCTAATCTTAGTGAACTTGCCGTAAATAATGTTTTCAACTCCGCCTGCACGCTTTGCTTTGCTCACGGTACGGACTACGAGGCGCGTTTTCTTGTTGGTTGTTTTCTTCGGTGCCAGATAAGAACTGCTGTTCTTGACGATGATGTAGTTTCCACTTGCTGTGAGCTCTATCGACTTGATATCGCTATCCGTCGACGTTACGTCGTAAAGGGCACTGACTGTCTCAAACTGAGGCGTTTCAAGGGTCGTGTTTTCCTCGCCATTATCACTGCTGCAAGCCACAAAGCATGTAGGTACTGTCATGAGCAGCAGAGCTGCCATTAGCAAATTTTTTTTCATCTTACTGTTGGAAAAGTCTAAATGCCTGCTGACACCCAAGGGCAGACTTTGTCAATTATAAAGTTTGTTACTACACAAAAAGAAAGCGGGGCGTCTTGCTTCTGTTCGCTTGTCATATTAGGTTGTAGGATACCTCAAAAGAAACAAACAGACTCTGACACCCGCGCCGTTGGTATATATTTTACGCCCCTTAAAGCGTGCTTGAGGATATGTAATCCTCCGCACGCTGACGGGACGGTGAATATACCTACCCGCAGTGTCTACTTCTGCATTGCTCTTGTCTTTGGTTATTGAGTTTCCTACATTCAATATGACCAACAACGTTGCTTCAGCAAACACTTCTCAATATGTAGTGCTCCCTCCTGCAGCCACTCAGTCCCTCTTGCAAGGAATCGGCTTGGCATGGGTTCGCGAGTGCAAAAGTACACATTTTTTTGCGAATAATTATTATTTATAGGAAAAACTTTGTCACAACACAAAACCATTTCGGCGAGAAAGCTAAGGGTTCAGGGTGAGAAGTCTATGAGTTCTTGTCAATAACCCATAGCTTTCTCGGTGATAACCCTTAGACTTCTCACCTTGAATGCTTAGCTTTCTCCTGCGCCTTGGTGGCAGATCAGGGAGGGAAGGGGCAGGCTTGCCCCTCTCGCCAGGCATGTCTGGACGCAAGGATGGCCAGCCTTTCGATGCTCAATGCAAAGAGGAGCGGAAGTGAAAGGTTTTCCTTCCTCCGACGACGGCTCAGGTTGCCCGTTTTGGAAAGCCATGAAGGCTGGTTTGAACCGTGAGTTGTCGGAAAATGAAAGATTTGGAAACTTCCGGAGAATGAAAGTTTTCCAAAACATTTTACAACTAATTGATAATCAACGACGCAACAATATTTAACACAAGAAAAGTTTTCCAAAATGGAAGACTTACGTTTATTTGTATTATCTTTGCATCTGCAATTTCATTTTTATACTTAAACCCGTCAATTCAAACAATGATACAAACCGTACAGAAGCGCGATGGACGCATCGTAGGCTTCAATGAGCAAAAGATCATGGCTGCCATCCGCAAGGCCATGCTTCACACCGACAAAGGTGAGGATGAACAGCTGTTGCAGCAGATCACCGACCACATTTCGTTCCGTGGAAAGTCACAGATGACCGTGGAAGACATTCAGGACATGGTCGAGGTTGAGCTGATGAAATCGAGTCGAAAGGACGTGGCGCAGCGCTATATTGCCTATCGCAACCAGCGCTCCATTGCCCGTAAGGCGAAGACTCGCGAAGTGTTTCTCGACATTGTGAACATCAAGAACAACGACGTGACGCGCGAAAATGCCAACATGAATGCCGACACGCCGGCCGGCATGATGATGAAGTTCGCCTCGGAGACTACCAAGCCTTTCGTCGACGACTATCTGTTGTCGGAGGAAGTGCGCGAGGCCGTGCAGCACAACTATCTGCATATCCATGACAAAGACTACTATCCCACGAAGTCGCTGACCTGCTGTCAGCACCCGCTTGACAACATTCTTGAGCATGGATTCACAGCCGGCCACGGCTCATCGCGCCCGGCTAAGCGCATCGAGACGGCCTCGGTGCTGGCATGTATCTCGCTGGAGTGCGCGCAAAACGAGATGCACGGCGGACAGGCCATTCCCGCTTTCGACTTCTATCTGGCTCCCTACGTGCGCATGAGCTTCATAGAAGAGCTCAAAAACCTGGGCAAGCTCACGGGAAAAGACTATGCCTACCTCTATGACATCGAGCTGGACGACTACGTCAAGAAGCCCCTCGACTGGCTTGAAGGCGACGAGCGCATCGTGCAGCATGCCGTCAATCAGACCGTCAGCAGGGTGCATCAAGCCATGGAAGCCTTCATCCACAACATGAATACCATCCACTCGCGCGGAGGTAATCAGGTAGTGTTCTCGAGCATCAACTATGGAACAGACACCTCGCCAGAGGGCCGTTGTGTGATGCGTGAACTGCTGAAATCGACCTACGACGGCGTGGGTAACGGCGAGACCGCCATCTTCCCCATCCAGATTTGGAAAAAGAAACGAGGCGTGAACTATCTGCCTGAAGACCGCAACTACGACCTCTACGAGCTGGCATGCAAAGTGACGGCGCGCAGGTTCTTCCCCAATTTCCTCAACCTCGACGCCTCTTTCAACAAAACAGACGACTGGAAGGCCGACGACCCCAAACGCTATCTGCACGAGGTGGCTACGATGGGATGCCGTACTCGCGTGTTTGAAAACCGCTTCGGACCGAAGACTTCGGTGGCGAGAGGCAACCTTTCGTTCACAACCATCAATATTGTCAAGCTCGCCATCGAATGCATGGAGATCAAAAACAAGGAAGAGCGCATCGCTGCATTCTTTGCCAAGCTTGACAGAATGCTCGAACTGGCAGCCCAGCAACTGGACGAGCGCTTCCAATTCCAGAAGACAGCCTTCGCCAAACAGTTCCCGCTGCTGATGAGCGCCCTGTGGATTGGTGCAGACAAACTGAAACCCACCGACACGATCGACAGCGTCATCAACCAGGGCACTCTGGGCATCGGTTTCATAGGACTGGCAGAATGTCTCGTCGCCCTCACGGGAAAACACCATGGCGAGAGTGCCGAATCGCAGGAACTCGGACTGAAAATCGTCACCTACATGCGCGACCGTGTCACCGAGTTCTCAGAGCGCTACCAGCATAACTACTCTGTACTCGCCACACCGGCCGAGGGCCTTTCGGGCAAGTTTACGAAGGTCGACCGCAAAGAGTTCGGTGCCATCCCCGGCATCACCGACCGCGACTATTACACCAACTCCAACCATGTCCCGGTCTATTACAAATGCTCGGCACGCCACAAGGCTGAGATAGAAGCCCCTTATCACAACCTGACGCGCGGCGGACACATCTTCTACGTGGAGATCGACGGCGACGCAACCCACAACCCTGACGTAATAAAGGGAGTGGTCGACATGATGGATGCCTTGGACATGGGCTACGGTTCAGTGAACCATAACCGTAACAGGTGCATGTCGTGCGGCTATGAAAATGCAGATGCAAAGTTAGACGTGTGCCCGAAATGCGGAAGCACTCACATCGACAAGCTGCAGCGCATCACGGGCTATCTCGTAGGAACCACCGACAGATGGAACCATGGCAAGCTCTGCGAGCTGAACGATCGTGTGACACATGTAGACAAGACTTTCTGACAATGATCTCCATCTTAGACATTGTTGAAGACACAATGGTGGACGGACCTGGCTTCCGTACCACCATTTATTGTGCGGGATGCCCCAATCATTGCGAGGGATGCCACAATCCGCAGTCGTGGGATATCGCCAACGGACATGAGATGTCAACCGAAGACATCATGAGCGTTGTGATGGGCGATCCTTATGCCGACGTGACATTTAGCGGAGGAGACCCGATGTTCCAGGCCGAAGGTTTCGCCGAGTTGGCACGCGAAATACGCCGGCAATCGGAGAAAACCATCTGGTGCTACACGGGGTTCCTGTTCGAGAACCTTTTGAAGAATCCTCCTCAACGGGCACTGCTGGAACTCATCGACGTGCTGGTCGACGGCCCCTATGTGGCCCGGTTGCGCGATGAGGAACTCCTCTTCAGAGGCAGCAGCAACCAGAGGCTCATCGACGTGAAGTCCTCTTTGGCAAGCGGTGAGACCGTGTTGTATGACTATTGCCCGCAACCTTTCAGGCAGTAGTCATCCGTTTATTTGGAAAAAATCTTTCCTTTATTTGTATCAACAGAATCGTTTAACCCGAAAAAGTGTTAACAATGGGCAAGAAAAGCAAATGGGAAGGGGTGCGGATGCCGTACCTTTGCAGCCGTACAGGCTATTCCCTGTTATTGATAGTAATGACGTTGACAGTAACGAACACAACCGTTTCAGCCCAGCAGACGATGGATCAGTTTGTCAGTGAGCTGATGGCAAAGATGACCCTGGAGGAGAAATTAGGCCAGCTCAACCTGCTTCCGGCAGGCGATATCACCACAGGTGCGGTGCAGAACAACCCCATTGCCAGTGATATACGCTCAGGAAAGCTGGGCGGAATTTTCAATCTCAAAGGCCCTGAACAGATTGCCGAGCTGCAGCGGATTGCCGTGGAAGAGACCCGCTTGGGCATCCCTCTCATCGTAGGAATGGACGTCATTCACGGCTATGAGACCGTCTTTCCCATTCCGTTGGCTCTCGCTTGCAGCTGGGATCTGGCAGCTGTCGAAGAGAGCACCCGCATTGCTGCGAAGGAGGCCAGTGCGAGTGGTATCAATTGGACCTACTCGCCCATGGTCGACATTGCCCTTGATGCCCGCTGGGGACGTATTGCCGAAGGGGCAGGAGAGGATCCCTATCTCGGCTCGTTGATGGCCGCAGCCCAAGTGAGAGGCTATCAGGGCGACCTGTCGGGCAAAGAGAACATCATGGCCTGCGTGAAGCATTTTGCCCTTTATGGTGCTGCCGAAGGCGGCCGCGACTATAACACGGTGGACATGAGCCGGCTGAGAATGTACAACCAATACCTGCCTCCTTACCGTGCGGCCGTAGAGGCTGGGGCAGGATCGGTGATGTCTTCATTCAACATCGTTGACGGAATACCCGCAACAGCCAACCGTTGGCTGCTCACAGATCTCCTGAGAAGCGAGTGGGGATTCAAAGGGTTTGTGGTGACCGACTACAGCTCTATCACCGAGATGCAGAACCATGGCTGCGGAGCTTTGAAGCCAGCCTCTGCCAAAGCCCTGCGTGCCGGTACCGACATGGATATGTGTGCCAAGGGATTTGAGGGCACATTGGCCGAGAGTCTTGCCGAGGGAAAAGTGACGCAAGGGGATATAGACACGGCCTGCCGAAGGGTGTTGGAGGCCAAGTATCGGCTCGGTCTTTTTGCTGATCCCTATCGCTACAACGACCTCAAGCGCGTAAAAACCGACGTCTATTCGAAGCAACATCGCGAAGCTGCACGCCGCATCGCGGCCGAAACGTTCGTGTTGCTTAAGAACAACGACCACGTGTTGCCCCTGAAGAAGCAGGGCACCATTGCCTTGATTGGCCCGCTTGCCGACACGAGAAACAACCTTTCAGGCTCGTGGAGCGTGTGCTATGCGCCCGAGAAATATCTCACTTTGCGCGAAGCCATGCAGCAGGCTTTGGGCAGAAAGGCCCGCCTGCTCTATGCGCAGGGGTGTAATATCTCGCGTGATGAGGCTCTTCAGGTCGCTGCAGAGTTTGGAAGAACCATCCAGAGAGTGGACGACCGCAAGGCACAGGAGGAAGCCTTGCGCATTGCCCGCGAAGCCGATGTGGTGGTGTGCGCCATGGGAGAATGCTCTGAAATGAACGGTGAGAGTTCGAGCCGTGCCGACTTGGAGATGCCGGAAGTTCAGAGAGAACTGCTTGCCAAGCTAAAAGAGCTGGGCAAACCCGTCGTGCTTCTCAACTTCTCGGGCCGTCCGACAGTGCTTACATGGGAGTCAGAGCACGTCGATGCGATTATGAATGTGTGGTTTGGAGGGTCGGAAGCAGGTGATGCTATCTGTGATGTGCTCTTCGGAAAGGTCGCTCCGAGCGGTCGTCTTTCGGTGAGCATGCCTCGCACGACGGGCCAGGAACCGCTTTACTACAACGTGCTTCCAACCGGGCGACCCGTAGCTGACGGCGCACCACAGTATTATAAATTCCAGAGCAACTATCTCGATTTCCGCAATGGAGCGCTCTATCCGTTCGGGTTCGGGCTTAGCTATGTGGACTTCAGTTATGGACAGATGCGACTGAGCAGCAGCACGATGACGGCCGACGGCAGTGTGGAAGCCAGCGTTGAAGTGACCAACAACGGCGACCGGGAAGCCGACGAAGTGGTGCAGCTCTACATCCATGATCTGGAAGCAAGCATCACCCGGCCGCTCGTCGAGCTGAAGGATTTCCAGCGCATCCGCCTGAAAGCCGGCGAGACACGCACCGTGACGTTCCGCATCACGGCAGACAAACTCAAGTTCTATGACTACGACTTGCAGTATGTTCTCGAACCAGGCGACTTCGATATCATGATAGGTCCCGACAGCAGGACCCACCAATCCCGGCGGCTCACCGTAGTGGATTAGGAGGCAATCCTCGCCCTTTTCACGGGGAAGGGTGGGGAAGGGTTTCAAGAAAGCTTAGCTTTCAGCCCCAGAACCCATAGCGTTCTGGGTGAGAAAGGATAGAGTTATCGGGCAGAATCCATAGACTTCTGGGGCTGAAAGGATAGCTTTCTCGGCATGAGGGTTCCCGGTTCGTCTGCTCATCTGCCAATTTTCCTGTGCAGAACCGTGGCACGGCATTCGCAAAGGCGGACGCCTGCCGGGCGGGAAGCCTGAAGGAAATGCGGGAAGAGTCACAAAAAAAGCCTTGCGTTTGCAAGGCTCTGTAGCGGGAGAGGGACCCGAACCCTCGACCTCCGGATTATGAATCCGACGCTCTAACCAACTGAGCTATCCCGCCATCGGCTTCCATACGCGTTTGAAAGCGGATGCAAAGGTAAACAAAGTTTTTGAAATACAAAATTTTTTCGATGATTTTCTTTTCGTTTCATGGAATTTTATTACATTTGTAGCCACAAACCTGACTTCTAACCTTTAAATGCAGTTGTCATGGCAAAGAAACGCATCAACATTGATCATCCGCTCAAATCAAGTTCGGAAAGCATCATCTGGAGCCTGATCAGCACGCCGGAAGGAATGGCCAAATGGCTGGCTGACGAAGTAGACAGGGAAGGCGACACCTTCGTCTTCACGTGGGGACACACCTACGGCCACCACGAAATCAAGCGGGCCGAAATCACTGACGTAGTGAGAAACAGGTATATACGGCTCAGGTGGCACAACGACGAAGACCCCGAAGCCTATCTGGAGCTGCGCGTGGACCGCAGCGACCTGACCGGCGACTACATGCTGCACATTGTTGATTTCGCAGCCGAAGACGACGTGGAAAGCCTCTACGACCTATGGGACGACAATCTGGATCAGCTTCATCGCTCAACGGGGCTTTAGGCAACGGGAGGTTAAAAGAGTGTAAGAAAAAGGACAGACATAGCAGATTCTGACAAATTTATACTACCTTTGCACACGATATGGCGCATGTATGCGTACATTATTATATAAATATGCTCAGAATCAAGAAGCTCGACATATTCGTAGCACGTCAGTTCGGACTGCTTTTCGTGGGAACATTCTTCATCTGCCAATTCGTGCTGATGATGCAGTTCTTGTGGAGATACGTCGACGACCTGATCGGGAAAGGACTCTCAATGGAGGTGCTTGCACAGTTCTTCTGGTACATGGGGCTGATGCTTGTGCCCCAGGCTTTGCCCTTAGCCATCCTGCTCTCGTCGCTCATTACGTTCGGCAATCTTGGCGAAAGTTCGGAACTGACGGCCATCAAGTCGGCCGGAATATCCCTGATGCAGACTTTCAGGTCGCTCATTGCCATCAGTATTATCGTAGCAATGGGCTCCTTCTATTTCCAGAACAACGTCGGGCCGAACGCCAATATCAAGATAGCCCAGCTGCTGGTGTCAATGAGACAGAAAAGCCCTGAGCTGGAAATTCCGGAGGGCGTGTTCTATGACGGCATACCCAACAGCAACCTGTATGTCCAGAAGAAGGACATGGATACAGGCAAGCTATACGGCATTATGATCTATCGCATGACGGGTTCGTATGAAGATCAGGCCATCATTCTGGCCGACTCGGGCATGCTTCAGTCAACAGCCGACAAGAAACACCTGGTGCTGACGCTATGGAGCGGAGAGTGGTTTGAAAACATGCAGGCACAAGAACTGGCGGGAAGTGCCAGCGTGCCTTACCGTCGAGAGACCTTTGTCTCAAAGGAAATCGTCATCAATTATGACGGCGACTTTAACATGGCAGATGCTGCCGGACTGTCAAACAAGGCCAGAGGCAAGAGCCTGATACAGCTCGCCCATGGCAGAGACTCGCTGGTTCACCTGTATGACAGCATCGGAAGAAACATCCTTGAAGAGGCTAACCGCAGCTTCTATGACCGTCCCTACGTGGCAAAGGAAGACTCGGCAAGGGCTGTCGAAAAGGCCATGGCAAAGACATATAGCATTGACTCGGTGTTTGCCAAGGTGACAGCGGAGAAGAAACTGCAGGCAGTCAACAACGCTTTGAACCGGGTGCAGAGCCAAAGCATGGAGCTGGAATTCAGAAGTATCGTCACGACGGATGGCGACAAGCAGATAAGAGAACACCAGATTGAGGCCATCAGAAAGTTCACTCTCGCACTTTCATGCATCATCTTCTTCTTTATCGGAGCACCTTTGGGGGCCATCATCAGAAAGGGCGGACTGGGCGTTCCTGTCATCATTTCGGTATTGGTGTTCATCATCTTCTACATTCTCGACAACACCGGCTATAGAATGGCACAGAAAGGACTCTGGACTATTGCCTTCGGGCAAGGGTTGGCGCCCGTGGTGCTGATACCCTTTGCTGCTTTTGTGACGTATAAAGCCAACAACGACTCGGTGCTTTTCAATGCCGACGTGCTGAGAGACATGCTGCGGCGTCTGCTGGGATTGCGCCTGAAGAGAAACATCGTCGGCAAGGAAGTGATCATCAACGATCCCGACTATGCTGCCGATGCAGTCCGTCTCAAGAGCATCAGCGAGAAGGCCAAGGCCTATTCGGCAGAACATCGCCTGGCGTCGGCACCCAATATCGTGAAGGTCTTCTTCACCTATGAGCCCGACCATGAGATAGAACGCATCAGTCAAGAACTGGAACAGGTGGTCGAGGACTTGGGCAATACTCGCGACAAGCTGATCATCAGCGAGTTGAACAACTATCCCGTGCTTTCGGAAAAGGCACATACCCGACCGTTTGACCATCGCTGGATGAATGTTGCAGTGGCTGTTCTCGTTCCGGTGGGGCTCGTCTTTTACGGAAGGATGTGGATGTTCCGTCTGCGACTGGAACATGACCTGAGAATCATCAGGCAGGTCAACAATGTCGTAGTGAAGAGAATAGAAGACCTGTTGCAGGCCGATTCGGCGGACGAACAGAACGGAGAGACAAGATAAACGACAGTGCATCATCTCAAAAAATATTGAAAATATGATGAATGGAAAATTAAATAGCGTGGAAGAAGCCATTGCTGACTTCAAAGAAGGAAAATTCGTAATAGTCGTTGACGACGAGGACCGGGAAAATGAAGGCGACCTGATCATCGCTGCAGAGAAAATCACTCCTGACGACGTCAACTTCATGTTGAAGCATGCAAGGGGCGTTCTCTGCGCGCCAATCACGCTCAGCCGGTGCGAGGAGTTGGACCTTCCGCACCAAGTAGCTGACAACACCTCTGTGTTAGGAACACCTTTCACGGTCACTGTCGACAAACTGGAAGGCTGCACAACAGGCGTTTCCGCCCATGACCGCGCAGCAACGATCAGGGCCTTGGCCGACCCTTCTTCTACACCACAGACATTCGGACGTCCCGGACACATCAATCCTCTTTATGCACAAGACAATGGTGTGCTGCGCAGAAGCGGGCATACGGAGGCTGCCATTGACCTCTGTCGCATGGCAGGACTCTATCCTGCAGGAGCGTTGATGGAAATCATGAACGAGGACGGCACGATGGCTCGCCTGCCGGAACTGATGGAGATGGCAGAAGAATGGGACATGAAAATCATCTCGATCAAGGACATGATAGCCTATCGTTTGCAAAAGGAATCGATCATCGAGGTAGGCGACGAGGTGGATATGCCTACGGCATACGGTCATTTCCGGCTGATTCCCTTCAGGCAAAACGCCAACGGAATGGAACACATGGCTCTGGTAAAAGGCGAGTGGAAAGCTGACGAACCTGTCTTGGTCAGGGTGCATTCGTCGTGTGCAACAGGTGACATCCTGGGCAGCCAGCGCTGCGATTGTGGGGAACAACTGCACAAAGCCATGCAGATGATAGAGAGGGAAGGCAAGGGCGTCGTTGTCTATATGCAGCAGGAAGGACGAGGAATTGGCCTGATGAACAAGATAAAAGCCTATAAACTGCAGGAACAAGGCTATGATACGGTAGATGCAAACCTGCATCTCGGATTCAAGCCTGACGAGCGCGACTATGGCTGTGGAGCACAGATGCTGCGACACTTGGGCGTGCATAAGATGCGGTTGATGACCAACAATCCTACAAAGCGAGTGGGACTGGAAGCCTATGGGCTGGAAATAGTGGAGAATGTTCCCATCGAAATTTCGCCTAACCAGTATGACTACAAATACTTAAAGACAAAGCAAGACAAAATGGGGCACACGCTTCATTTGAAATAGTTACAAAATAGTGGGCAAATTGTTTCGCAAATCAGAAGAATTTCTGTAATTTTGCATGCATATCAACATAAACATCAATCTATGGGAAAATTGTCAGAAAGGTTAAACAGACTGGCTCCTTCGGCAACTCTTGTCATGTCGCAAAGGAGTGCAGAGATGAAAGCACGGGGCATCGACGTGATAAACCTTAGCGTGGGTGAGCCAGACTTTAATACTCCTGATCACATTAAGGAGGCAGCTCATCGGGCGATAGACGAGAACTATTCTCGCTATTCTCCTGTTTCTGGGTATGCAGACTTGAGAGAAGCTATCGTAGAGAAGCTGAAAAAAGAAAATGGGCTCGCGTATGGCAAAGAGGAAATCTGCGTGTCAAACGGGGCAAAACAATGCGTCTGCAATGCCGTGATGGCATTGATTGACGAGGGAGAGGAAGTCGTTATTCCCGCCCCATATTGGGTGAGCTATCCGCAAATGGTAAAGCTGGCAGGTGGCGTTCCCGTTGTTGTGAGAGCAGGATTCGAACAAAACTTTAAAATAACGCCATCCCAATTGGAGGCTGCCATCACGTCAAAGACAAAATTGCTGATATTATGCTCGCCAAGCAATCCGACGGGAAGCGTATATAATAAGGAGGAACTGCAGGCTTTGGCAGAGGTAATTCTGCGTCATGAAGACCTGTATGTGCTGGCTGATGAAATATACGAACACATTAATTATGTCGGGCATCACGAGTCGATAGCTCAGTTTCCCGGCATGAAGGAGCGGACAATCGTGGTGAACGGCGTCAGCAAAGCGTATGCAATGACAGGATGGAGAATAGGGTATATGGCAGCTCCTGAGTGGATAGTTAAGGGATGTAACAAACTGCAAGGGCAGTATACCAGCGGTCCTTGCTCGCTCAGCCAGCGTACAGCCCTGGCTGCTTATACACTCGACCAGCAATGTGTAGAGACAATGAGGCAGGCTTTTGAACGTCGTCGCAATCTCATCGTGAGCCTTGCAAAGAATATTCCGGGATTGGAAGTGAACACTCCTCAAGGAGCATTCTATTTGTTCCCCAAATGCAGCAGTTTCTATGGCAAGAAGACAGAAGATGGTAAAACCATAGAAGGTAGTGCCGACTTGGCTTTATACCTTTTAGAACAGGCACATGTGGCTACAGTAGGAGGGGATGCGTTCGGAGATCCGGAATGCTTCAGGATGAGCTATGCCACCAGTGATGAGAATATAATAGAGGCTATAGGTAGAATAAAGGACGCGTTGGGAAAATTGAAATGAGAAAGTCAGGAATGGGGTTTAAGAAGAGAAAAATGCCCGTTTTGAACAAATATCTCGTTAAAACTTCTTAATATTCGCTGTTGTTCTGCATAAATTATATAACTTTGCGTTCTGAATATGCAAGACCGCATTGTTAAATATTGTGGAAAAATAGAAACAAAAAGTGCAATTTTAATTCCTAAATTAATCAATAACTAAAAAATTAAAACAAAAAATTATGGCAACAAAAACAAACAGCCCAAAGAAACAGGGCTTCCAGGGAGTTCAGGCAGCGATTTGGATCATCGTAGCATGTGCTATCGCAGCTGTATTGTTCTACATCTTCGTTCTTGGTAATTCAGCCAACTTTGCAGGTGGCGACCCAGAAGGTCAGGCACTTAACGGATTCGGCCTTATCTATAAAGGTGGTGTCGTCGTTCCTGTGATTATTACTTTGCTGTTCACAGTTATCGCACTGAGCGTAGAGCGTGGACTTGCCCTTCGTACAGCGTTCGGTAAGGGTAAACTTCCTAAGTTCGTAGCAAACATCAAACAAGCTCTGAAGGATGGCGACTTCGCCAAGGCACAAAAGCTTTGTGACGACCAGCGCGGTACGGTTGCAAATGTTGTAGGTGCTTCTCTGAAGGCATATAAAGAAATGGAAGCTGCTTCTGGCTTGAAAAAAGCTCAGAAGGTAGCAAAGATCCAGCAGGCTCACGAAGAAGCAACTCAACTCGAGATGCCGACTCTGCAAATGAACATGCCAATCCTGGCAACTATCGTTACTCTTGGTACGCTGACCGCTTTGTTCGGAACTGTGGTTGGTATGATTCGTTCATTCGCCGCTCTTGCTGCCGGTGGTGGTGGTGACTCTATCGCTCTGTCACAAGGTATTTCTGAGGCTCTTATCAATACCGCATCTGGTATCTTGACGTCTTGGGGTGCTGTTGTTGCTTACAACTATTACACCAACAAGATTGATAAGTTGACATACGCCCTCGACGAGGTTGGTTATTCAATTGCCCAGACTTACGAAGCAAACCATACGGACGAGGCTTAATTTTTGCTAACCCTTTAAAACACTTATCATTATGGGTAAAGTAAAAATTAAGAAACAAGATGTCTGGATCGACATGACGCCTATGTCAGACGTGATGGTGCTCCTGCTGACATTCTTCATGATGACGGCTACATTCGTTAGCAATGAGCCCGTGAAGGTTGTAGCACCGCAGTCCATCTCCGAGATCAAGGTGCCCGAGA
Source organism: Prevotella sp. (assembly GCA_017469955.1). GTDB lineage: Bacteria > Bacteroidota > Bacteroidia > Bacteroidales > Bacteroidaceae > Prevotella. The sequence continues at coordinate 1,329 of JAFUFJ010000018.1, read as the reverse complement.
CAGGCGTGCTGAACATTGTTGTTGACAGTATCGGCAACGTGTTCATGAGTATGGAAAACCGTAACGAGGCGGTTCAGGCTCTGAGGAATTTCTCTGATCGCTATGGCATTACGCTCAATTCGAAAATGGAGAATGCCTTCAAGAATGACCCGCAATGGGGCGTAGCTGTCAATCCTGACAGGAACATCGCTGGCAAAGTTTCGCTTGAAGACTATTTGAATATGGCCGATGACAAGCGTAATGAAGTCTTTGTAGCACAAGGTATTCCTACCGACAGCGTAGTCAATGCCGATGGTACGAAGACCATGAGTGAGTTCCAGACATGGGTAAAGAGCGTGCGTGAGGTCAATAAGGAGATCAAACTTGCCATCGATGCCCGCTTTGATACATCGTATCCCATTATCAAGAAGATTATGTCTGAATTGCAGGACATGTCAGAGAACCGTTACTTTCTGAAAACGCAATACAAACAGGGAGGAGATGACTAATGGCTAAACAGAAAGCAAGCAAGCAGAAGAAAATGACCACTCGCGTAGACTTTACGCCAATGGTCGACATGATGATGCTTCTTATCACCTTCTTCATGCTCTGTACGACGCTGGCTAAACCCCAGACTTTGGAGTTGACCATGCCCAGCAATGACGAGAACCAGCAGGAAGAAACCAAGTCTAAGACAAAGGCTTCCTACACGATTACCGTCTATATTGCTGAGGACAAGAGCGTCTATTATGTAGCAGGTTCAGTAAAACCAGAGGAACCAGAGTGCCTCCAAGAGACTTCCTGGGGTGCCGATGGTCTCCGTAAGGTGCTCATCAACCACGTTACAGAAGACGGCACTCGTCCAGTTCAGGATGTGATGCGTGCCAAAGCAGAGCTTGACAAGGAGAAAGAAGAGAATCCGGATAAGTTCAAGGAAGACACTGTCTATCAGCGTTCTCTTTCCAAGATCAAGGCAGGTGAGATCAATGGTCAGAAGATTCAGACCATGACTGTGCTTATTAAACCCACAGATGCCTCTGCCTATCAGTATCTGGTGAAAGCTCTTGACGAGATGCAAATTTGTTGCATTGGTAAATATATGATTGCTCCTCTTGACGAGAAAGACACCAAGTTGTTGGAGGCTCGCAACGTCAAGTATGAAAAGAAATAGGTCCAATGTGATTGTATAATGATTTAAAGAAACAAGACTATGGCAAAAATTGATATTGTTTCAAATGAATGGTCGGACATTGTATTTGCCGGCCGCAATCAGGCCTATGGTGCTTACCAGCTTCGTCGCGACACATCGAAGCGCAATGTTATTTCGATTATATCGATGCTTACCCTTGC
>JAFUFJ010000004.1 GCA_017469955.1 Prevotella sp. | reverse complement strand
TTAAAGTTACGAAAAGTCGAGAGCAGGGCAAAATATTTTTTGCATTTCCGAGCGTGAGTAACTTATTTAAAGTTACGAAAAGTCGAGAGCAGGGCAAAATATTTTTTGCATTTCCGAGTGTGAGTAACTTATTTAAAGTTACGCAAAATCTCTTAACCAACCATGAAAACGGCCGAAGAAATGCGCGAAAAGCAGCCTTCCCGGCGGGCTTTCTGAGCGATGTCGCCGAGAAAGCTTAGGTTTATGCCCGAGAAGTCATAGAGTTATTGTCGAGAAAGGATAGAGTTATGGCCGAGAAACCATAGACTTCTCGCCCTGAAAGGATAGCTTTCTCGCCGAAGCAGGTCTGGGAGATGGGCGAAGAGGGATGGCGTTCTGGCGGTCTTAGATGTGGCATGAGACACTGTTTCTACGTCAATCAGCTGGTTTTCAGTCGCTTGTTACCTTGAGAAAAGTGGTGTGGAAAAAAGAAAAACCTTTCCGTTGGGAGGTGGAAAGGTTGTGAAAAGGGTCATTGTTGCAGCAGTTCCTTGATGCGCTTCAAGAGCTTTTCGCGGCCCAACGAGCGCTCGACAATGCGTCCTTGCTGCACGATGAAGTTGTCAGGCACGCTGCCTATGCCGAGCGTCTGTGCCAGCTTACCGTCGAATAGCTCGCTTTCGCAGACGGTAGTCCACGTGATGGTGTCGCGCTCCATGCGCTGTTGACATGCTGATGGGCTTCCGTCGAGCGAGATGCCGACCAGTCGGAATGCCCCAGAATGGGCCTTCTCGAGCGCCTTCAGCTCGCGTTGTATGGTGCAGCTCTCAATGTTCCATGAGGCCCATACGTTGACGATGACCATCTGCTCTGACGCCAAAAAACGGCTGCTGACGGTCTTTCCATTGACATCGGTGGCCGTGAAGTCGGGCAGCCTTGCCCCCTTCGTGCTCGACGCCACATGCTCAAGCTGCTTGAAAAGGCGCGACACGTAGGCGTTGTCGGGCTGCTTCTCGTGCATGATCGACACCAGTCTGAAGGCTTCTTCAGGGTCAACAGGGTCGCCTTGCAGGAAATATCTGCCCACGAGATAGGCTCCTACGTAGGAGTCGGGATGGTCTTCTATGAACTGCCGGGCATACGTTCTGCTCTCAATGGGCGACGCATTTGCGAGTTGTTCGCGCAGGTTGTTCATCTGCTTGTTCAGCTTCGAACCCGTGACGCGCATCTCTTTCAGGTGGGAGGCCTCTCCCTTCACGCTCACGGTCTTGCCCGGTTCGGCAAAGACAGGCTGCTCAGAATAGTTGGGAAAGACGATGACAAGTATCGAGTTTCGGCTGCAGTTCACCGAATAAGAGAAACGTCCGTTCTGCAGGTGGATGGTGTCGATGCCCTCGATGGCTCCGTCAGGACTATATAGATAGAACTCTCCCTGGTTGAGCTGGGCAAACTTTCCCTCCATCTTGAAGCGTTGCGATTCGCTGCCGCAGGCAGCCAACGTCAGCACCAGGAGGAGCATTGCCGTCGGCCAGGCAAAGACCCTTTCCACGGAAACCGACCAGAAAAAACAAAGAAAAGGCTTGAAAAGACCGCGCACATGCCTTCTGCATACCCCTCCGGGCAAAGCCGTCCAGCTGGCTTTCGTGCCCTTTTGCGAGAGGCTTTCTCTGCCCGATGCAGGCAATGCCGGTGTCTTTTTAAGCCCTTTCACACTCTTTCTGCCCCGTAAGGCTGCTTATTTGATGCTGTTCAGCTCAAGGTCGTTGTCGGCATAGGTCTTCAGCGAGGGGTCTTTCTGCAAGGCTTCCTCGAGATAAGACTTGGCAGCGAACTTGTTACCCTTGCGGGCTGCGACGATGGCATGCAAGTAACTTGTCATGGCATCGGGATGATCTACGGCGTCAAGTGTCTCGATAGCCTGCCCATAATTCTTGTTAAGCAGCTGGGCAAGGGCAGCACTGTTGCTCTTGATACCGCCGAAGTCAGCCTCAGCCTGGGCATAGTTGCCCTTCGCGATGTTGAGGTTTCCGAGTGCCTCGCCGATGCTGTTAGCCCCGCTTGCACGTGCAATGTCGGTCTCAGCGTCGGCAATAATGCCGTTCTTCAGGCTGATAAGTCCGCGATTTGCATAGGCCTCTGCAGCCTTGTTGTCTGCTCCGAGTGCACGGCTAATGTACTCCTTCGCAGCAGCTTCGTTGCCCTTTGCCATCTCGATCACTGCCAGATTGTTCAGAGGACGGTAGTCGTTCGGATAGAGCTTGGCCGTGGTCTTGTAGATGTCTTCTTGCTTTTGCAGGTCGTCTTCGAGCGTTGCGGCATAGAGAAGTTCGTCGGCACTAAGCTTCGAAGCATCGTCTTTATACTGTTGTTGGATCTGATCGTCGCTGCGACCGATAACCTCATAGTTGATGGTCAGGCGTGCACGACGCAGTTCTGGCAGCACTCCGTCGGCCAGTTCGCGGAAGCCTGCGCTCATGTTGCGTATCTGTTGCTCGCGCTCTTGCGGGTCTTTGTACATGTCAAGCACGCGGATGATGACGTCTTTGTCTTGGATGTTTGATGCAGCAACGAGCTGTTTGAAGCCCTCCCAGTCCTGTGCTGTGTAGTGCGCATCTATGCCTGCTTCCACGTTTGTCTGCTTGAGCTGCTGGCGAACGTAGTCCTCTGAGACGTTCTGACGTTTGTTGGCAAGGCGGTCATTGAAGTCAAAGCCGCCCTCAGGCGATGCATATGCGGCCACTTCTACGTTCTGAACGTTGAGTCCTTCGCGGTCGGCGTTGATCTTTTTGAGCATGTTGACGAACTCAGATATTGAGTTGCTTGCCAGTTCGCTCTTGCGGATGTTGGCCTGATTGACGAGGAACTTGATGTTGGCTTCTTGCTTTTGCTGCCTTACGCGCTGGAAAGAGTCGGGCGCAATGCATCCGCCTCCGTTGGCGAGTATTTGCTTATACAGTTCTGATGTGGCAATGACGCCGGTGGCAACCTTCACGTCGGGCACCTTGACAGTTTTCTTTCCTATGCGGGCCTGAAAAGTCAGATACATGTCACTGCTCTGCATGTCGGGCGTATAGGCAAAGCTTGTCTTCATGTTATAGCGTCCGCCAAGGCGGTAAGAGATGGTCTGGTCGTTGCCCAACACTTTCTCTCCCTGGAACGTTGCGCCCTCTCCGTCGACCACGTTGGAAGTGATTTTCGAGCGCAGTTGTGGCGTAACAGTCACTACGGCCTTCTTCTTCAGGTATTTTTCGGGGAACATTCCGTTGACGGTTGAAGGCACTTCACCTGCTTGTGTCTCAAGTGGATTGGGGATTACTGAGAAGTTGTCGGCCGACAGGGCTCCCAGTTTGCTGGAGCACGATGAAAGAATCATCGTTGCTGCTGCCAGTGAAATAAGAATCTGATTTCTACGCATAAGGCTTCACTTGTTATGTTTTCTCTCTATAAAAAATGTTTGTTTTCCATTTCTGCGGCTGCTTTGCCGTGGCAAGGGGGCGGGCTTTTCGCGCTGTCTGCATGTTCTTGTCGCCTGCTTTGCCGGTGCAGGCCGGGGTAAAGGCTTTCCTTTTGTGCCGCGAGCGGGACTCGAACCCGCACAGCCATTCCTGGCCAAGGGATTTTAAGTCCCTCGTGTCTACCATTCCACCATCGCGGCTCTTGAGCATCTTTGTCCCGTGTCTCTCGCGAGAGATGAAGGACTGCGCCCTTAAAAGGAGCCTTTGTAGCTTTGGAAAAGCCATGCAAAGTTACGTCTTATTCTTTGAACGGCCAAAGGAATTTACACATTTTAAGATATTGCCGGTAATTCTTCTTTCCGACCTTCCTCAGGGATGCCGCCCAGAAAGCTTAGGGTTTAGGGTGAGAAGTCATAGAGTTATTGCCGAGAAAGGATAGAGTTATTGGCAAGAAACGATAGACTTCTCACCCTAAACCCTTAGCTTTCTCGGCGAGAGGGGGCTGAAGTTTGTGGAAGAAGAGCGGAAGGTTACGGCTAAATATCAGAGTGACAAGGGTTTGCATGCTTCTGTACGTCGCGCTGAAGACGGCCGGCTCTACCCCTGAAAAACAAAAAAAGCCCGTCATCGGCGACGGACTTCCTAACTATTAAATATATTTTCTGTATGATAAGAAAATGTTGTCCAAGGCGGATTCGAACCACCACAAACAGAACCAAAACCTGTTGTGCTACCATTACACCATTGGACAATCGCTGTCAGCCGACAGGCTTTTCAGCCATGGTTTTCGGCTTTGCGCCTGCAAAGGTAGTGGTTTTTCCGGCATCCACCAAATTTTTTCTTTGTTTTTTTGTTTGGGCTGCCCACTTGCATCCTCACGGACAACGCTCTGAACGGTCAGCATCCGCCTACAGTTGGCCGGCCTCTACCTGCTGCACCACTTGCTCTGTAAGCCGGTCGATGCCCTCGGCGTCATACTTCTTGGTGAGGCTTGCGCCGTAGGTCCATGCGAAAGCCTGATAGAATCCGGCCTTCACAGGCCCGAGAAAAGCCTGTATGAGCTGGTAGGACGACGAGTTGCATTCGCGATGTACGAGCTTGATGAGCAGCTTTCCCTGCTGGAAAGTGAGCTTCTTCATTCGAGGGGTGTAGGTGCGTTTGATATCCTGTTCGACCAGCTTAAGGTGCTCAGAACGGGCTTTTTGGTCAGGCAACGTCTGCAGATATTCATAGGTCTCGATGATGATGTGGTTGACCTCCTTGGCTATAGGCAGCGTCTTCTTGACGTTCCACACCAGCCTGTCGTAGGCTTTTCGCTGCTTCTGCGACTTGAAGATGGGCTCGGGATAGATGTAAAGATCGGCCAGCTCGACGTATTGTATGCTGTCTCCGTCCACCAAAGTCTTGGCCACTTTGACGGTCGGAGCATATCCTTCTGTCTGGCCATGGGCACAGATCACGGGCATCATCAGTATGAAAAGCACGAAGAACAACTGACGCATAACGACGGCAAATGTACGGAGTTTTTCCGAGAAACCGCACGGCAAACTATTAAAAAACATAAAAGTAACGGCTTGGAAAGACTTCTCTTGACAGCTTGACGGAAAGGAAAGTTGGCAGGAAAACGCGAGAAAACCGACCAGAAGTTTTGCATTGTCCTCACTTATTCGTAACTTTGAATAAGTTACTTCCGCTCGACAATTTCAAAAAAAATGGCAACAAGTTGCCGATTTTCTTTGCATTGTCCTCGCTTATTCGTAACTTTACACCCACTTTAAAGGAAGGAAACAAACAGAAATGGCTAATTACGACCTGCGTCGTTTGCAGCTCAGGCTGCTCGACATCCTTATCGAAATCGACCGTGTCTGTCGCGAACACGGCCTGCGCTACTACCTGATGTACGGCACGATGCTCGGCGCCGTGCGCCACAAGGGGTTCATTCCCTGGGACGATGACATCGACATCGGCATGCCTCGCGACGAGTATGAGACGCTGATGGCTCATGCCGCAGAGTGGCTTCCCGGACATCTGCAGATGGTTTGTGCCGAAAACGACGAGCATTATCCCGTGGCTTTTGCCAAGATACAAGACCGAACGACGACGCTTATCGAGCGCAAACACTATCGCTATCTGGGCGGAATATACTGCGATGTGATGCCCATCGACGGCATACCTGCCGGACATCTGCGTCAGAAGTGGCAGATCTTAAGATACAGATTCTGGTCCAGGATGCTCTATCTTGTACACCGCGACCCCTATCGACACGGCCATGGCCCCTCGTCATGGCTGCCGTTGTTGGCCAGAAAGTGTACGTCGCTCAAGAGCGTTCAGCAGCATATACGCAAGACCCTCACCCGATACAGGGGGAAAGACTGCACCCACGTGTGCCTCTTTGGCGACCATACCCACATTGTCATACCGAGAGAAGTGATGGGTAAGCCTAAGGAAGTAGCATTTGAAGGGCACTTGTTCTGGGGGCCAGAACAGGCCGATGACTACCTGAAATACTGCTTCGGCAGCACGTATATGCAGCTGCCTCCGGAGGAGAAACGTCACGTTCACAACTTTTACTACTTAGACTTCGACCACCCTTTTGCCGACTATCAAGCGTGAAGAACCTGCTCGTCTATCTCTACGACATACGCAAACCTTATGTGGGTTTGGGAGAGTTTCAGCACCAATTGGCCACGCGGATGGCCGGGAAGGCTCGGCTGTTGCGCGAAGAACACGGTGTGAAGCTCTGGATGATGGTGCCTCCGCAGCACGTAGGACGCTACGGAGGCGAGGTGGAATACGTGGCCTTGACCCGCTTCCGACTGTTCGTCCTGCGCCACAAGTGGCTGAAAGCACTCTCGAAAACCTTCCTTCCCGAGGCTGCTTTGACCCACTGGATGCAGCAGTTGCCAAAGCTTTCCTACCGGCTTTCACCGGCCACTCTGGTGACCATCCACGACATCAATTTCGTGCATAACGGCCTTTCGAAGCAGGCTTTCCTGAAGCGGATGCGCCGGATGCAGCACTCTTTAGACACAGCTACCCACCTTTCGTTCATCTCACAGTTCACGGCCGACGACGTGAAAGCCTACTTCTCAGTAGGTCAACCCTCAAGGGTGATTGTCAACGGAGTGACCAAACGCGGCGACAACAACGTACAAGAGTCGTGCAGAAGCGAATGGGAAGGCGAGGAGAACTTCCTGTTTCACATGTCAGGGCTGGGCCGGAAGAAGAACGCACACCTGCTGGTAGAGATGATGAGATACCTGCCCGACGAACGGCTCTACATAGCCGGGAAGGGCGAGAAGGGCAGCATCGAGACGCTGGAGAGGCTGACAGACCGCCACCATCTCACGAATGTCAGGCTCTTGGGCGTGGTCAGTGAGGGCGAGAAGACATGGCTCTATGCCCACTGCAAGGCCTTCTTCTTCCCGTCATTGAGCGAGGGTTTCGGCCTGCCTGTTGTGGAAGCTATGAGCTATGGCAAGCCGGTGTTCATCTCAAGGCTCACCTCCCTGCCCGAGGTAGGGGGCCGCGCAGCCTGCTATTTCGACGAACTCTCGGCCGAAAGCATGGCCGAAGTCTATCGGAAAGGCATCGCCGACTATGCTGAAAACAAAGAAGAACGGGTGAGAACGCTCGAACGTCAAGCCTCGCTTTTCTCATGGGACAAGGCCGCAGACGCCTACATGGCCTACTATCTTGACATCCTTTCGGCAGGGGAAGACGTCTAATACTGCCCCGCTCCGCCCTCCTCTCGCCGGCGTTTCCGATTGGAAACATTGGCAGAGCGGTGGCCTTTTCCAGCCTTTCTGACTGTTTTTCTTGTCGTCTTCCCTAAGAGATGGCGGAGCAAAAGATGATGTTTTCCTCGGCAAAAGATGATGTATTGCCGAGCAAAAGATGATGTTTTGCATGAAAAATCATGACGCTTCATGCCGAGAAGTGGGGCCGTTCAGGTCGTTGAGCGGCAGCTTTCGCAGGCTGAAAAGGGTTAGGAACGGGCGGAAACGGTTTGCTGATAGAGCGACATCACTTGCCGTGCCACGTCGCTGTTCTCAAACCTGCGCACGTAGTCGCGGCTCTCTTTGACGCGCATCTGCCGTTCGCTGACGGCTTGAATGACGGCCTTTGCCATCGACTTTTCGTCGTCTGGCCCGACATAAAGGCTGGCCGGACCGCCGGCTTCCTCAAGGCATGAGCCGGTGGCAGCTATGACTGGCAGTCCGCTCTGGATGGCTTCGATGATGGGAATGCCGAAGCCTTCGTAGCGCGAGGGATAGACAAATGCCTCGCCCATCTGGTAGATGGCGGGAAGATCGTCGTTGGGTACGCCGTGCAAGAAGCGCAATCTGGCATCGAGACCGTGCTCTTTCGCATAGCGCCGGACCATGGTTGCATACTTGGTAGACCGTCCGACAACCACTAAAGAGAGGTCGTCGGGCAGGTGTTTCAGGGCTTTGACGGCCAGTAAAATGTTCTTGCGCTCCTCGATAGTTCCCACGCTTAACAGGTAGCGGCGTGGCAGATCATATTCGGCATGGACAGACTGCAGGCGGTTTTCGTCCACTCGATGTGCGAAGCGAGTGCCACAACTCTGGTAGACGATGCTGATCTGTTTGTCGGGAATGTCGATGCCTTTCCGGCGGGCATAGTAGAGAATGTCGCGCTTGGTGCATTCGCTGATGGCAATGATGTGGTCGGCTTCACGCAGGGTCTGGTAGAACTTCTTCTTGTAAAGCATCACGTCCCACCAGTGGTAATACTCGGGATGGCGCAGGAAAATGAGGTCGTGGATGGTGACGATGCTGCGGATGCCCGCCTTCTTCAGGCCTTTCGGCAGCTCGCCCGACAGCCCGTGGTAGAGGTCGACGCGGTCGTTTCTCAGGTCGTTCACGATGCCTTTGCTGCGCCAGTAGGCAGCAAAGCCGAGCTTTCCTTTCAAGGGAAGCGGACGTGAAGGGTAGGCAAACTCAACACCGGGACGCAGCTCTATCTGCTGTCGCAGGTGCGGTTCTCCCTCGTCGGGGGCATAGAGCAGCAGCTGATGCTCGGTGTTGATGGCCGAGAGAGCATTGACAAGCGTGCGGCTATAGCTGCCAAGGCCGGTGCTGTTTCTTACGATTCGTTTGGCGTCAAACCCTATTTTCATGTGCGTTTACTTGGTGGTTACGATCAGTTCCTCGCTCCGTTTGATGACCTTTCCGTCGCGATAAGTGTAACGGCGGTTAAACTCCTCACGCGTCCGCTTCCATCTTTTGTGGCTCCAGAGGTAGAGTTCCGGGGCGCGGAGGATGGTGTTCTCCAGTTCTTTGAAGTAGATGTCGGTGATGTTCCAGTCACTCTGTCCCTTCGGATGCTCGCTGATCAGGCGCATCTCGCAGTTGTAGTAGCCGCGTCGGGGGCGTGTAACATCGCCATAGAACACGGCATGGTCGACGCTTTTCACGATTCTTTCGGCTCCGGTTAGTACCGGAGTGTCGTGATGAAGGAAGTCTATCCAGTGGTGAATGTTCGACCAATGTGGTGCCTGGTCGGAGATATATCCGATGCATACGACCTTTTTCTGCTGGCGATACTGCAGGATGCTGCGCAACGTGTCTTTCATGGGAATGCATCGTGCACCAAATCTCTCGCGCACTTTCAGGAACAGTCTGTCGAAGGAAGCATTCTCGAGTGGATGATAAATCTGCCCGCACTGCACGTGATCGGATGTCCATAACGGCAGAGAAACAATCCATTCCCAGTTGCCATAGTGGCCCAAATAGATGGCACACGACTGGCCTTTGTCGAGCACCCGGTTGAGTTCTTCCATACCAGTGAAGGTCATTCTTCGGCATAACTGGCGCTCGCTCATGGTCATAAGTTTGACGGTTTCGACGAAGTAGTCGCAGAGATAACGGTAGAAATTGCGCTCAAGCAGGCGGATTTCCCTTTCGTTTTTCTCGGGGAACGACGAGGAAAGGTTCTTTAAAATGGTCTTATGACGGTACTTGATGACGCGGAACATCAGCCATGAAACGGCATCGGAGAACACGTAAAGCAGGCGCAAAGGCAAGAGCGACAGTGCGCACCAAAGGGCATAGATGACAGGATAGAGCAGTTTCATAGGATGGTTGTATGGGTCGGTTCCATGTGGTTGCGGGCTTGAAAACGTGCGTTGCTGGCAGTGAAGGGTGGCGGTTTCGGTGTCAAGTAGGGCTAAATGTGCAGCTGGTCGTTCACCATTCTGTACATATACTGATAGATAATAGCCTTGAGTTCCTGCTCCATCTGCTCCTGAAGGGGTACTTTTCCCAAGAGGTTTTGTCGCATGGTCTGGTCGTCAATGGCATAGATGGCCTTGGTCTTTTCTCCGTCAAATTGCAGGACATAGCCATACTTCACATACTGATAGGTTCCGTTGAGATAGTTCACGGCAAAGGTTTCTTCCGTAGGAGTCTGCAAAAGGTCGATGCCAAAGGCCAGGTAAGGCTTGTCGTAGCCTAAGACTCCAAGGAGAGTAGGCATGATGTCTATCTGCTGAGCCATGGCATTGCTCATGCCCCGAGGTAATCTTCCTGACGGATCAAAGAACAGGATTGGGGCCGCAAAGGTGCCGATGTCGGAGCGGAACTCATCGTGGTTTGTCTGATTGGTGTGGTCGCTTGTAAGCACGAATATCGTGTTTTCATACCATGATTGTCGTTTTGCTTCCTCAAAAAAGCGCCCGATGGCCATGTCAGTATAGCGTATGCACTTGTGGATGGGCAGTTCTTCTTCCTGATATACCTCCTTGTATTTCTCGGGAACCACGAAGGGATGGTGTGAGGAAACGGTGAAAAGAGCCGTCATAAAAGGCTCTTTCATCTCCGACATCTTCGTACAATAGTATTGCAAGAACGGCTCATCCCAGATGCCCCAGTTAGTGTCAAAGTCCTTAGGTCCGCCGAAACGCGGGTCGCTCTCATAGTCTTGCCGGCCGAAATATTCTGCGAAGCCGGTCTTGTTGGCAAAGGCCAAGAAGCCCATGGAGCCCCTGTTAGCCCCGTGGAAGAATGCTGTATGATAGCCTTCTTTGGCCAGGATGCCTGCGATGCCGGTGTAGTCATTCATTGAAGCGGGCGTGAGCACGAACGGTTCGACAAACATTGGTATGCTTGAAAGCACCGAAGGCATGCCGTCAATCGACTTTTTCCCGTTGGCAAACGAATGGCGGAAGGTGAGGCTTTGGCTGACAAGCTGGTCGACATGGGGCGTATAGCCCTTGTAATGTCCGCCCTCAAGGTCTTTGTTAAGTGCTCCAATGTACTCTCTTCCGAAACTTTCGACGATGAGAATGACGACGTTCCTGGGTGATGATTCTGAAGAGATGACGGGCTGTTTGGCATTGATAGCAGGCAGCATCGGGTCTGGTTTTTCAGGCGATGGCAGGCTGTTGATGCGGGCAAGGCTGTCCATTTCTGCCGAGAAGGCTATGCTGTCTTTCGGATGATGCACAGGCGAGAACACCTGTTCGGCCTTCTCTATATTATTATAATAGGTGGGAACTTGGAAGACACTCTTGCCGATCGTACGCAGAAGGGCAAAGGGCGTGTTCAACACAATGGCGCATTCTGACGGACGTTGCACGTATTGGTTGGCGTTATTGATGGTGATTGGCCGGATGCCTGTGCCCAATCCTCCTCGACAACCGCCAATGACAACCGGGACAGAGATCAATAGAAACAGCAGTTGAAGGGCGTCAAAGCGCAGCTGTTGGGACAGGGTTCTGTAGAATTTCCGTTCGGTTTGTGGTGTTAGATAGAGCCTCCACATGAGCCAAATGAGCAGGATGGCGAGCACGACAAGATACCAATGCTTCAGCAGTTCGGTGAGAAAGATGCCTGAAAGGTTGCTCTCTTCGGCGAACTCTTGGAAGACACTTGTCGTAGTTCGGCGCAAAGTGAAGGGGAAATAGACCGAGTCGCAAAGGTTTATTATCAGTGCAATGCCGTTGACAACGACGAACAACCACTTGCAGAACAGGTGGTAGGCTCGGGTTTCTTTGCCATGCCAGGGCAGGAGCATCAGTACCAACCACAGCATGTTTGTATAGAGAATAGCCGAACGATCGAACATGAATCCGCCCTGAAACATCGTCAGAAGCCGGTCAAGAGAGAGGTTGCTGTCGGCGAAGAGGCTTCTGTTTTCGAGCAAGAACTCTATGCGTGCTGCGAGGTAAAGGGCAAAAGCCAGCACGAGATTGGCCACGAGAGCCGTGACGGGTCCTAGAGGAGTATGGAGGATATTGAACTTTTTTTTCATATTTGTTGCATGTCGTGAAGCTTCTTATAGTAGCCGTCTTTGGCTATGAGTTGTTCATGAGTGCCTTGCTCAACGATGCGTCCTTCGTGCAGGACATATATCTCGTCAGCGTTGCGAATGGTAGAGAGGCGGTGGGCAATGGCCACCGTGGTTCGGGTCTTCATGAGTCGTTCGAGGGCGTCTTGCACCAGTCTTTCGCTCTCAGTGTCAAGTGCTGAGGTGGCCTCGTCAAGTATAAGTATGGGAGGATTCTTCAGGATGGCGCGTGCGATGGATACCCTTTGCCGCTGTCCGCCTGAGAGTCGTCCTCCGCGATCGCCTATATTGGTGTCGTAGCCTTGTTCGCTTGCGACGATGAAGTCGTGTGCATTGGCGATGCGTGCGGCCTGTTCGACCTCTTCTTGTGTGGCTGTGTCGACGCCGAATGTGATGTTGTTGAAGAATGTATCGTTGAAGAGGATGGCCTCTTGGTTGACGTTTCCGATGAGCTGCCGCAAGTCATGCACGCCGAGATCCTTGACGTTGATGCCGTCGATGAGCACTTCTCCCTCCTGCACGTCGTAGTATCTTGGTATGAGATCGACAAGAGTCGACTTGCCGCTTCCGCTTTGTCCGACCAAGGCAATGGTCTTTCCTTTCGGGACTGTGAGGTTGATGTCGCGCAGAACCCATAGGTCTGCGTAGCGGAACGATACGTTCTTAAACTCTATCTGGTGGGCAAACTCGCTGATGTGGCGTGGGTTTTCCCGCTCTTTTATGTCGATTTCTGCCTTCAATATTTTGTCGATACGTTCCATCGAAGCCATGCCTTTCGGGATGTTGTAGCTGGCTTTCGAGAAGTCTTTCAGTGGCTGTATGATGCTGTAGAGGATGACCATGTAGTAGATGAAGACGGGTCCTGAGAGGGTCTGGTGGTTCAATACAAGGACGCCTCCGAACCACATCACGATGACGATCATCACCGTTCCGAGGAATTCCGACATGGGATGGGCCAGCTGTTGGCGTATGTTGACGCGCATGATGAGGTTGCGATAGCCCGAGTTGATGCGGTCAAACCGGCGGTTCATCTTCTCTTCGGCCGAGAAAGCCTTGATGATTCTCAGTCCGCCGAGCGTCTCTTCTACCTGGCTCATGGTGTCGCTCCAGAGGGCTTGTGCCTTGATGCTCTTTGCCTTTAGCTTCCTTCCTACGAAGCCCATGAACCATCCGAAGAGCGGAACGAAGACGATGGTGAAGAGCGTCAGTTCCCATGATATGAACAAGAGCATCGAGAAGTAGGCCAGGATGAGGATGGGGTTCTTGAAGAGCATGTCGAGACTTGACATGATTGAGTTCTCAACCTCCTGCACGTCGCCGCTCATACGGGCGATGATGTCGCCCTTCCGTTCTTCAGAAAAGAACCCGAGCGAGAGCGAAGTAATCTTCTGATAGAGTTGGTTTCGTATGTCACGTACCACGCCTGTACGGATGGGAATGATGGTGGCTGACGAGAGAAAATAGGCGCCTGTCTTCAGAAAGGTCATGAAGGCGAGCACGAGTCCGATGATGAGCAGCGTGGTCGTAGGCCCTGTACTCTCGATGAGGCGGTTGACGTAGTAGTTCATGTTGTTCATCAGCACGTCCTCAATATGGCCCCAATCCCAAGCCATGAGCTCGGTAGCGCTTTCGCCTTCGCCCGTCTTGAACAAGATGTTCAGCATGGGAATGAGCGTGGCAAACGAGAATATGTTGAGCACTGCCGAGAGGATGTTGAACACAACAGACAGTACGAGATACTTCTTGTAGGGAGGCACAAAACGCCTTAACACTTGGAGAAAGTCTTTCATAACCTGCAAACTTACAACATTTTTTTGAATTAACGGCTGTTCTCGCTCAGAAATTTTTCGTCAGCCTCGCCGTGCTTCCTTCCGAAGCTTCCAGAGAAGTCTTTCCCCAGTGGCGGAGAAAGCTAAGGTTTCAGGGTCAGAAGTCATAGCTTTATGGGTGAGAAGTCTATGGGTTATTGGCATGAAAGCTAAGACTTCTCGGGCATAAATCTTAGCTTTCTCAGAAAGAAGGGCTGCCCCTCTCGCCGGCAATGCTCATGACGGTCTCGGAGAAGGGCAGTCCCTCAGACGCTAATCGGTTTGCGGTCAGCGCGCTATGTCTATTTCAACGTCTCTTGTTCGGTGTCCGGACTGTAGTAGCCCTGGGTGGTTTCAAGGAATTCCTGCTTCAGCTTTTCCACCAGTTCGGGCCGTTCCTTGGTGATGTCGCGGGTCTGTGAAGGGTCGGCTTCGAGGTCATACAGCGTGAAGTCGCTGACCACTCCCAGCTCGTTGTCAGTCTCATTGGTGGCAGGACCGTGGTATGGGGGCACGAGAGCATACTGCCCTTTGCGGTAGGCCAGTCGTCCGCTCGCCTCCACAATCATGCTCTTTCTGCCCCCATTTTGCTTACCCATGAAGACGCCAAGCATCTCCTCTGAGTCGAGGTTGTCGGGCACATGCTGGCCTATTAGCTTGGCTAACGAGGCGAGAAGGTCTTGCTGAGAGACGAGGTTTCGGTTGACAGCGGGCTGTATATGTCCCTGCCAATATATAAAGAAAGGTACGCGCGTGCCCGCGTCGAACAAGCTGTACTTGCCTCCTCGCAGCCCTCCGTTGGGGTCATGTGCCGGTCGTGATTCGCGAGAACCGTCGTCATAGCCGTCGTCAAGCACGGGCCCGTTGTCGCTTGAAAAGATGATAAGCGTGTTGTCCATGAGCCCTTTCTCCTCGAGCTTCTTCACGAGTTGTCCCACGCACCAGTCGGCTTCTGCCACTACATCGCCACGCGGGCCGAGCTGAGTGGCGCCCCGGAAGCGCGTGTCAGGCGTGCGAGGTACGTGAGGTTCGTGCAGCCCGTAGTAGAGAAAGAACGGCCGGTCTGTGGCAGTTGTGTCAAGGAAATGCTCCACACGGTCAAGGAAATACTGCGCCATCTCTTCGTCTTTCCACCGTGCGGCGTGCCCTCCCTTCATGTATCCGATGCGCGGAATACCGTTGACAATGGTGTTCTGATGGCCGTGACACCATTGCATTCTCACCAGCTCTGGATGCGTAAGCGCGGTTGGTTCACCAGGAAAATTGTGCTCATAGTCGACATAGATGGGGTCGGAAGGGTCGAGTCCTACCACGCAACCGTTCTCAACATACACCGTAGGTACCCTGTCAACTGTGGCAGCAATGAGGCATGTATAGTCGAAACCGATGGCGTTTCCCGCCGGCTCGATGGGCTTGTTCCAGTCTATTTTGCCATATCCCATGCCGAGATGCCACTTCCCGATGGCTGCCGTTCGGTAGCCTGCCCGCTGAAACATCTTGGGCATCGTGAACTGACTTGGCGAGATAAGCAGGGGAGCATCGCCAGGCAATATCTTCGCATCTTCGTTCTTCCACGGATACATTCCCGTGAAAAGACCATAGCGAGAGGGCGTCGACGTGGCCGAAGTGGCATGCCCGTCGGTGAAGCTTACGCCCCCTTCTGCCAGACGATCGATGTTAGGCGTGCTGACAGAGGTCTGCCCATAGGCGCTGACATCTCCATATCCAAGGTCGTCAGCAAGGATGATGATCACGTTAGGTTGTTGTCCTTGTGCCAGGGAAGGCAATGATGCAAGGGCCGCAAACGGCAGGAACGAAGTTTTTTGGGTTGGCATGTCTGATAGCGTTTTCTATTGGTTTCTGCAGGGTTTTCGCACGAAGCACCCATTCTTATTTGTTGTTGTAGCTCACGAAGCACAGCCTTTTGCTGTCAGGAGCCCAAGAGTTGACGTTCATAGAGCCTTGCCCTCCGAAGAGCGAAGCAAGCACTTCCGGGGCATTCCGACCGTCGGAAGACATGACCATCAGGTCGACATCATAGCCAGGAAGGTGCTGGTCGGGCGCGATATCCCTTCGGTGATAGGCGATGTAGGCAACCGTTTTTCCGTCAGGAGAGACATGTGGAAACCATGCATTGCGTTCCGTGTCGCGGGTCATCTGGGTCTGTTCAGTGCCGTCGGCCTTCATTTTCCAGATCTGCATCTCGCCCGTTCTGGCGCTGTTGAACCAGATGTGCTTGCCGGAAGGGTCGTATTCGGGGCCGTCGTCGAGTCCTTTTGCGGTGGTGAGCTGCCGTTCTTCTCCGCCGGAAGCAGGAATGACGTAGACGTTCCAGTCGCCGTTTCTCTGCGCACAGTAGGCCAGTTCTTGCCCGTCAGGGCTCCATCCGTGCAGGTAACTGGGGCCCAAAGGCGTGACGAGTTGTGGCGTTCCTCCCGCAAAAGGCACGATGTAGATGCGCGACTGGAAGTCTTCTTTAGTGTGGTGACTGATAGCGATGTGCCTGCCTTTGCTGCTGATGACGTGGTCGTTGTTGCAGTTTTCTGCAAATGAAGTGTTGATGGGCTGAGGCTCACCTTTGCCGTTTGAGCGTATTTTATATAGCTTTCCTTGGCTATTGTAGACGATCCATCGTCCGTCTTTCGACCAGTTTGGTGCCTCGATAACGTATGGGAAGTCACGCACGATGGTGCGTCTGGCGTTGGTGATGTCGATGATTTCGAGTCGGCTTGAGGTGTATTTCTGCTGTGCTTTTGCGGTGACGGTGCCGACGATGAGCAGCAGAGTCAGGAGTGTCCGGGTCATGTTCTGTGGTTGTTTGGGAAGAGTTGTGGTTGGGAAGCGGTTCAGTAGACGTGCAGGATGCCGAAAGCTCCGGAGGTTGAAGCTCTGTAGGCTGTCAGTCCGCAGCCACGTGTGTTCATGTCAAACGTGCGGTGGCACCGGTTGCATGTGGCCGTTCCTGTGAAAGAAATCTCGAGGGGATAGCTCTTGACGGGCAGTGCATTATAGTCAAAACAGTCAGGACACTGGGCGTCATAGGCCATGAATCCTTCTCCGTATGCACTGTATCCTACGATGAGTCCGTTGTTCATTCCCAGTCTGTTTTGGCTGCCGAGTTGCAGGTCTCCGGCATTGAACACGTCGGGAGGTGAGGTGAGATCGCGGTTGTTCTGGCAGACAAAATAGTAGGCTCCGCCCCGTTGCTGGCACGAAATCTTGCAGAATACGCCTGTCGACATGGCGTCCATTGCCGTGGCAAGGGCCATGTTCTGGTGGGTGTCGTTGTGGAATGTGAAGTTAGGATGGAAGCTGCTATACTCGAAACCGGCGTCTCCGCAGGCCATGAGGGTAAGCATGGCGGCCAGCATCGGCAGCCATTTCCTGTGTGAGCGGGTATGGTTGTGTCTATTCTCCATAGTTGATGGCCTGCAGCACATCGGCTATTTTCTCGATACCTTCTGTCAAAGGTTTCTGAACCATGCCCTTGATGAAGATGTTGAGCTCGGCTTTCAAGGTGAGCTTCATTTTGCAAGTATCCTCACTGACGGGCACAAGCTGTATCCAGAAGTTGAAGGGTACGGGGCTTTCGGCTGCCTCAAACTTGACGGTCTTGGGCTCTTCGCGGTCGACAATGCGCATGGTGATGCTCCCGACTGGTGGCACATTGATGCTTAAAGAGTCGGCATCGAAGCTGAAGGAGTCGGCCTTGTCAGCCGGTATGCGGTCTTTGAACTGTCCGAGATGCTCGAGGTTGCTCAGTTTCTGATAGACTTGTTGCTGCGGGTAGGGGATTTGTCTTATGGTGCTTTCGAATGTTGTCATCATGTTGACGGATGGTTTTTGGTGGATGGTTTTGCGGTTATTGCCAGCCTGCAGGGTCTTTTCTCCAGGCAGCAAGCGTGTCCAGGTCGTCGCTCGACACGTAGCCTGACGAGGCAGCTTCGGCAATGATGTGGTCGTAGTCGGTCAGTGTGTGCAGTGCTACTCCGGCCTCTTTGAATGCGTCTTCGGCCACCTTGAAGCCGTAGGTATGTGAGGCAACCATGCCTATTACCTCGAGTCCTGCGCCTCGCAAGGCTTCCACTGCTTTGAGTGAAGAACCGCCTGTCGAGATGAGATCCTCGACCACTACGACCTTCATTCCTGGATGAAGCTCGCCTTCAATCTGGTTTCCCATGCCGTGATCTTTCGGTTTTGGTCTGACATAAGCGTAAGGAAGATTGAGTTGATCGGCCACGAGAGCACCCTGAGCTATGGCACCTGTTGCCACACCGGCGATGGCTTCTGCCTCGGGGTATAGGGAGAGAACAAGGTGTGTTAGCTCAAGTTTCACGTATGAACGCACGTCGGGAAACGAGTTGACTTTGCGGTTGTCGCAGTAGATAGGCGACTTCCATCCGCTGGCCCAAGTGAAGGGTTGACGGGGACTAAGCTTTACGGCCTTGATGCGAAGGAGCATCCTGGCGAAGTCTTTCTTTTGCTGTTCCATGAGAGTTAAGTATTTCTTTTCCTGCTGCAAAGTTACGAATAAGCGAGCGAAATGCAAAGAAAAACGAAAACTTGTTTTTGTTTTTACTGCCATTTCCGAGCGAGAGTAACCTCTGTAAAGTTGCGAAAAGTAGAGCGAAATGCAAAATATTTTTTGGATTTCCCTATGCCAATTCGTCAAGCAGGCCACCCTTCCATTTTGAGAAAGCTAAGGGTTTAGGGTGAGAAGTCATAGAGTTCTGGGTGAGAAAGCTATGGGTTATTGGCATGAAAGCTAAGACTTCTCGGGCTAAACCCATAGCTTTCTCAAACCGAAAGACGTGAACTCACCGGGACAACCACATGTTTTCTCTCCGATTTCTTTTGTTTTGTCCTCGCTTATTCGTAACTTTAGATAAGTTACTCTCGCTCGGAAATGGCAGTAAAAACAAAAACAAGTTTTCGTTTTTCTTTGCATTTCGCCCTTCTTTTCGTAACTTTTCAGAAGTTACTCTCGCTCGACAAACCACAAGAAATCACAAACAAGTTTCCGATTTCTTTTGTTTTGTCCTCACTTATTCGTAACTTTGTCGGCGGAAAGAAAACCGAAAACAGAGAAAGAAATGAAACAGACACTATTGGTATACAACACGCTCACGCGACAGAAAGAGCGCTTCGAACCACTGCATTCGCCAAATGTCGGCATGTATGTGTGCGGACCTACGGTCTACGGAGACCCCCATCTCGGACATGCACGGCCAGCCATCACCTTCGATGTGCTGTTCCGTTACCTGAAGCATCTGGGGTATAAAGTGAGATATGTGCGCAACATCACCGACGTAGGCCATCTGGAACACGATGCCGATGAGGGCGACGACAAGATTGAAAAGAAAGCAAGGCTGGAGCAACTCGAGCCGATGGAGATAGCACAACACTACACAAATCGCTATCATCAGGCGATGGAAGCACTCAACGTTCTTCCCCCAAGTATCGAACCTCACGCAACAGGACACATCATAGAGCAGGAACAACTCGTCAGCGAAATCCTCGAAAACGGCTTTGCTTACGAGTCAAACGGATCCATCTATTTCGACATCGAAGCCTATAACAAACGGTACAAGTACGGCATACTCTCGGGACGTTCGCTCGAGAATATCAAGGATGAAAGCCGTGCTCTGGCAGGAGTGGGCGAGAAAAAGAGCCAGGCCGACTTCGCCCTTTGGAAGAAAGCACAGCCTGAACACATCATGCGATGGCCCAGTCCGTGGAGCGAAGGTTTCCCGGGATGGCACTGTGAATGCACCGCAATGGGCAGGAAATACCTCGGCAAGAAGTTCGACATCCACGGAGGAGGCATGGACTTGGTGTTCCCACACCATGAATGTGAGATCGCGCAGGCTGTGGCTTCACAGGGCGAACAGATGGTGAAATACTGGATGCACAACAACATGATCACCATCAACGGGCAGAAAATGGGCAAGTCACTGGGCAACTTCATCACCCTTGAGCAGTTCTTTACCGGACAGCACGACAGCCTCTCACAGCCTTTCACCCCCATGACCATCCGCTTCTTCATCCTCTCTGCACACTACAGGTCTACGGTAGACTTCTCAGACGAAGCGCTCGTTGCATCGCAGAAAGGACTCGAAAAACTGCTGAACGGCATAGCCGACCTCGAGAGAATACAACCCTCTGACCACTGCGACCCTGAGACAGAACGCACAGTAAAAGCCCTGCGCCAGCGCTGCTACGACGCCATGAACGACGACCTTGCTACGCAACTCGTCATAGCAGCCTTGTTTGAAGCCTGCACAACCGTCAACAAACTGGTCGACCATAAGGCATCCATTTGCCCCGAATGTCTCGACGAACTGCGCTCGGTCATGCACCTCTTTGCCTTTGATATCCTTGGACTTCGCAACGATCATGGGGCCAACAACGACCAGCGAGAAGAAGCTTTCGGCAAGGTAGTCGATATGGTTCTCAACCTCAGGGCTAAGGCAAAAGCCAACAAAGACTGGGCAACCAGCGACCAGATACGTGACGCTTTAGCAGAAGCAGGCTTTGAGGTAAAAGACACAAAAGACGGAGCCGTGTGGAAGCTTAACAAATAGACTCTTGGGAAAGAGCCTGAAACGTGCGGAAGACAACTGCCTTCCGCCCCAACAACAACTAACAAAACCGACGAGCGACAACCCCGAAACCGAGGGTCGTCGCTCTTTTCTTTGAGGGGCCTTGCAGGAACTTCTCCCGCCAAACACTATGCCTTCACCCCACGAAAGCCATGGGTCTGACTCCGGCCTCCAGCCCCTTCTCACAGATACTGCAGCAGAACATCCCACACAGCCACGATGTGGCACACGCTGCCCGCTAAGACAAAAAAGTGGAACACCGTATGCATGAACCGGCGACGGTTCAGACTATAGAACACCGCTCCTGTCAGATAACACGCTCCTTCGGCAACAATCCAGGCCACTGCGGCCGTGCTGACATGGTCGATAAGAGGCTTGAACGCCACCAGAACGCTTAGTCCCATCAGGCAGAAACACACCGTCTCAAGGTGGCTGTGGTCGCTCAGTCTGCGGAACGAAGCTATCGTTCCTGCTACAGCAGCCAGCCAAATGAAACCGAAAAGTGCCCATCCCCAAAGGCCAGCTTCACGAAGTGCAACGAGCGTAATCGGGGAATATGAGCCCGCGATGTGCCAGTAAATGGCGGCATGATCCCATTTCCTTAACCGCCTCTTCCACGAGCTTTCAGGGTTGGAAGCGTGATAGATCGTCGACGCAACATACGACATCAACATGCCGAAAAGGTAAAGAATCACGCCCGCAGTGGCCCACGCATTGTCGTGCCTTGAGCACCAAACAAGGAAGATAATGCCGACAATCACCCCCATCAGGATGCCCGCAGCGTGCGACCAGGAGTTCCAAACTTCCTCGGTATGGCTGAAAAAATGCTTCTTGTTCATGGTTCCTCCTCGGCTTTTCTCTTGCAAAGATAGCCGGCAAGTGGCATTGTTGCAACAAATGAAACACTTTTTACAATATTTTAAACAAGCTTTTTTAGGGTTACCCGCCTGAGAGTTCGTCTTTAAAAAGAGATTGAAAGAAAAACAGAAAAGAAGGAACTCTTGCCAATAGCCGCAAAAGAAGTTCTCCAGAAGGCATGTCTTTCTGAAGGTAAAAGACAAGGAAATGAAGCAATTTCTCCACTATTCAATACTGGCCATGATGCTGATCTTCAAGGGTTTGCCTGCCCTTTCACAGGAAAATCCCTGCCTGATCAACGAAATCATGGTGGCCAATGTCGAGCAGTTGATGGGCCCGACATGGAATTTTGACGCATGGATGGAACTGTATAACCAAACCGATGAGGAGTATGACCTTGCCGGTCTTTATGTTAGTGACGACATTTCCAACCTCAGAAAGTGGCGTGCTCCCGACAATATTGGAACGATTGCTCCGCGAGGATACAAACTGATATGGTTTGACAACAACGACATTCTCGCCACGAATGTATCCTTTAAACTCGAACCGGAAGGAGGCATCATCTACATAAGCGACAGGAATGGTCGCATCTTAAGCCGTGCTTCTTATCCAGAATCGATAGAAAGAACGTCGTATGCCCGCCTTTCTGATGGGGCAGAAGACTGGGCTTTCACGGCCATTCCGACGCCAGGTTCGACCAATACTGCTTCGGTTTTTGCCTATGGACAGCTGGCTATGCCGGACATTTCTCCCGGTTCTTGTCTCTTTGAAAAGGGCTTGCGCATCACGCCAGACATACCCGATGGCTGCGAGATGTACTACACAACTGACGGTAGTCTGCCGACAAAAGACAACGGCAAGCGTGTGACAACAAAGTATATTATCATCAACAAGACGTCGACTTTGCGCTTCCGTCTGTTCAAGGACGGTTTCCTTCCAAGCCCTGTTACCACACGTTCCTACCTGTTGAAGGACAGGGATTACCAGTTGCCAATAGTGTCAGTCGTGAGTGATCCGAGGTTTCTTTACGACGATTCCATCGGCATTTACGTGCGTGGTGTGAACGGAAAGCCCGGCATAGGCCAATATGTAAAGACCAATTGGAACATGGATTGGGACCGTCCTGTCAACATGTCGTACATCACACAGGACGGCGAAATGGCCGAGAACAAGGATGTTGACATGAAGATAGTGGGAGGATGGAGCCGCGGAGCAAAGATGAAATCGTTCAAGCTCAAGGGCAATAAAGAATATGGAGGCGACCGGAACTACCACTATCAGTTCTTCAAAGCCAAGCCGTTTCTTCGCAGTCGTACCTTACATATGCGTAATGGAGGCAACGATGAGAAGGCCCGTTTGAAGGATCCTGCCTTGGCTTCTATCATTCAATGCTCAGGCATTGACCTCGATGTGCAGAGCTATTGGCCCGTACATCATTTCATCAATGGGCAGTATATGGGCCTTATCAACATGAGAGAGCCCTCCAACAAGCATTTCGTCTATGCCAACTTCGGATGGGGGTCGGACGATATCGATGCCTTTGAGATCAACTGTGACAGCGCCTATCTGCAGCAATGCGGCACACGAGAGGGCTTTGAGCGGGTCTATAGTCTGGCCTCTAAGGTCAATCAGGCTGGTGTTTATGACGAACTGAAGCAATGGCTTGACATCGACGAGTATGTCAATTACATGGCAATGAGCCTGTATCTTGGCCGTGGAGACTGGCCACATAACAACTTGAAGGGCTACCGGAAACACGACGGAGGGCGCCTCAGGCTGGTGGCTTTCGACATTGACGCGGCCTTCGAACAGGCGAATCCTTTCAAATATTTCGAAGGAGAGCGCATCCATACCTTTAACCCTTTGTTCAACGGCAAGCCCCAAGTCAAGGCAGAAATAGAACTGGTCACCATCTTCCAGAACCTGCTTCAGCACGACGGATTCCGCAAACGCTTCATCGATACCTTTTCGTTGATGGGCGGAAGCGTGTTTGACTACACCCGCTGCTGCGGCATTATCGACAGTCTCTACTGCCGTATCGAGCCGTCATTGCAGCTTGAAGGTTCGACGGCAAGCAGCATGGTAGCCTCGCTTCGCAGCCAGTTGGAGAACCGTATGAGCAGCATGATGGGCACCATCGGAAAGTATGATCCCATGCAACTCTCGTCGACGCCGGCCCGGACGCTGAAGGTTCAGACCACGACTCCCGGCTCTTCTCTGCTGCTTAACGGCCTTGAGATACCTTACGGCATGTTCAACGGCAAGGTGTTTGCTCCCGCTCGTCTGCGTGCAGTGGCTCCTGCGGGCTATCGTTTCGTGGGGTGGAAGAAGGGGTTTGACGAGCCTTCACAGGTGTTTGGCAAAGGAGTCAAGTGGTCGTACACCACCGACGAGCCCGATGCCGAAGGCCAATGGACGACGCTTGACTATGACAGCTCGTCGTGGCCCACGATGGTTGGCGCCTTCTTTGGCGACGCTACTGCCATACGTCAGGCGTCAGTCGTCTATCCAAGGCCTAAGCAGACCGACGAGTATCACTTCATTTTCCAGACAAACCGCTCGTTCACGCTCTACGTCAACGGCATCAGTCAGCTGCACTATGTGGCCGAAAGTTCCGAAGTGGAGACCCACAAGCTGGTGTTCGACTACAGCCTTATCCGCCTGGGCCGGAACGTTTTTGCCGTAGCTTTCGACGACATGTCGGCCACCGACGGTTCGAAAGAATTCTCGGCCAAGATGGTTCATTATGCACAAGGCAGCGGAGAAGAGCTGTATTCTGCCGACGAAGAGATCGAGGCTGCCCGTGAAGAAGGGCTGCAACTGACGGCCTGCTTCGAGCCGATCGAAAGAGAAGAGGGCCAGACGGCGGGCATTCCTCCCGTGCGCATCAACGAAGTGAGCGCCGGCAACGACGTGTTTGTCAACGACTATTTCAAGCGAAACGACTGGATAGAAATCTACAACACCACCAGCGAGCCTGTCGATCTGGCCGGCTGCTACCTGAGTAACGACCCGCAAAGGCCAGAGATGTGGGCCATAGAAGGTCCGCAGACGGTCATTGAACCGCATGGATACCTCGTGATATGGTGCGACAAGCTCGAGCCAATCTCTCAGCTACATGCCCCGTTTAAGATAGCTGCCGAGGGCTCAACCCTTACCCTTACGGCGCAAGACGGCAGCTGGAGCGACTCGTTCGAGTATCCCCTTCACGACGGGAACAGCAGCATAGGACGCTATCCTGACGGAGCCAACCAGCTCTATTCGATGACCTTTCCCACCATCGGCAAGCACAACATCCTCAACTCTTATGCCCAGTATCTCTACGACGCCACGGGCACAGGCATCGCTGAACTGGGCGAGACGCCATCGTCAACCCTCACCCTTACCTACGGCGAACGTCGCCTTTCCTTGGCCGGACCGTCGGCCGATGAGGCACGCATCGAGGTGTTCTCTGTCGGCGGACAGTCACAAAGCGTCGTCACAACCGTGGTGCGCTCCGACTTCGTCTATGCCGATGTCGACCGGCTTCCGGCCGGAGTCTACGTGGCAAGAGCCACGGGCAAGGGGCTGAAGACGACCACCTGCAAGTTTGTTGTCGGCCGCTGATGCCCGCAAGTCGGCAGCGAGATGCCTTTGACCCCAGACCTTTTTCCATTGCAGGCAGCAGGCATGTCGCCGGGCTTGCATCCCGACGTGGCTGAGAAAGCTGCCCTTTCTCCTTCGTACATCATAGATGTATGAACCATACCAGGCACATGTATGAACCATACACCTATGATGTACGGAGAAGAAGACGAAGGAATTTCCGGATGAATACTAAAACCTGATGCCGAGAAAGGCGCGCGCCCTCCACTTGCTGTTCATGATTTCAAGGCGGTCAACGTCGCCGATGCGCGAGAAATTGTAGACCATCGAGAGCCCCAGAAAGTAGTTGTCAAACGAATGGACGAACGCTCCGCGCCCCGTGATGATGACCTCCGGGAAGTGGTTGTGCATCGTTTGACGCTCGTCGTCGAGGTAAAAGCGGTTGTGAGAAAAGAAGATGATGGTGGGCAAGGCCGAAATATGCAGCAGCCAACTGTGGGGCAAAACGAAGTTGTATCCATAGCCTGCTCCGGCAGCAAGGTTGCCCACCTGCAGACGAGCACTGCGGTTTCCTATCGACTCCAGCGCCTTTGTCTCCACGCTTTGGCCCTGATACGACGCGGCTATCATGAAGCTTCCGGCCGACCTCACTTGTATGTAAGACTGTGAAAAGGCTGCCGGATAGGAGAAACGTCGGTTGTTGAAAGCATAATAGGCATTGACGTTCAAGGTGCGAAGGGTGAGCATGTCGCGCGGCAAGTCTATGCGATCGTCGCGAATCCACTCGCCGTTCACCCCGAAATCCATCCATCCCTTAAAGTTCTTTGCCTGCTGATAGACGACGTCAAACCCGAACTTGTTGCCATAGGAATTGATGTTAAGCTCATAGTCTTTGTAATGTCCGAGCAGCAGACCGGGGTTCATTGAGAGGCCTAAAGACAGCCCCATATAGGAACCAGAGAAGTTGATCGTGTGCTTGAAGTCGGCCCATTCTTCAGCACGAAACTGCCGAGAGCCGACCATTCCCGTCGCTACAACTGTCGCACCAGAGAGGTTTCCCCGGGCCTTAAGCGTGAATCTTGTCGAGGGTCTTACAATGTAGTTAGAGTCAATATCGCTGCTGTAATACTTCTTCTTCAGCAGGCTGTCGGCCAAGGAAAGCGCTTTCTTCGACAGACTTACGACATCCTGTCCCACGGCATCGGTGGCCATGAACATCGGCAACAGAAGCAACAGCAGGAGGCTTTTCTTCGACATCACAAATTTCCAACTACGCGTTTGCGCCGGCAAAAGTACACAAAAACCATGAGAAATTCACATCTCGCCATCGAAAAATGTCAGGATTTTTATGTACTTTTGCACCCATGAACGTGAACGACTATGAAATAATGGCGCCTGTCGGCTCACGAGAGTCACTCGCAGCAGCCATACAAGCCGGTGCCGACTCTGTCTACTTCGGCATAGGACAGCTCAACATGAGGTCGCACTCGGCCAACCATTTCACCATCGACGACCTGCACGACATCGCTGAAACCTGCAACTCGCGGGGCATCAAGACCTACCTCACCGTCAATACAATTATCTATGGCGAGGATATTCCCACGATGCATCAGATCGTTGACGCTGCCCGTGATGCCCGCATTTCAGCAGTCATCGCGAGCGATGTTGCCGTGATGACCTACTGCAGGGCTGTGGGAGTAGAGGTACATCTCTCCACACAGCTCAACATCTCCAACATCGAAGCCCTGAAATTCTACGCCCAGTTTGCCGACGTAGTGGTGCTGGCACGCGAGTTGAACATGCAGCAAGTGGCCGACATCCACCGGCAGATAGAGCAGCAACACATCTGCGGGCCAAGCGGAAACCTCATCCGCATCGAAATGTTCTGCCACGGAGCTCTCTGTATGGCGGTATCAGGAAAGTGCTATATGAGCCTGGCTGACAGCGGGAGAAGTGCCAATCGGGGCGAATGTATACAAATATGCCGGCGCTCATACCTGCTCACCGACGCCGAGACAGGCAACCAAATAGAGGTAGACAACAAATACCTGATGAGCCCGAAAGACCTCAAAACAGTGCGGTTTATCGACAAGATGATGCTGGCAGGAGTAAGGGTTTTCAAGATAGAAGGACGGGCACGAGGGCCGGAATACGTCTATACCGTCGTCAAAACCTATAAGGAAGCCATCCAGGCCGTAGTGCATGATCAGGCTCTTGCGTCGTCAAAAACCGACGAAACCCAACCAAAACTCTTCACCGAAGACCGCAAAGACGAGTGGGACAGACAACTTTCACGCGTCTTCAACCGTGGCTTTTGGGACGGCTATTATCAGGGACAACGCCTTGGAGAGTGGAACAACAACTACGGATCTAACGCCACTGAACGGAAAGTTCTCGTAGGAAAGGTCATCAGATTCTTTTCCAATCTCTCCGTCGCAGAAGTCGCTGTCGAGGCTGCTCCCTTCTCTTTGGGCGACAAACTCTTCATCTCTGGTCCCACGACTGGTGCCCTTTGGCTCACAGCAGAAGAGATACGTTACGACATGAAACCTGTCGAAACAGCCCTGCAACGGCAACGGGTCTCCATACCAGTGCCGGCAAAAGTGCGTCCGAACGATAAGCTTTTCAAACTGGAAGAAATTGAAAACAAAAGTTAAAACACCACACTTCAACACTTAAAGAATATTAAATTTTGAGATAAAACAGGTACTATGTAATACAAAGTACAAAGGTTTTACCTATATTTGCAGCCAGGAAATGGCCGGCCTTGCCTGCCTTTCTTGGCTGCAGCTGTATGTATACATTACTTAATTAATCACGAACGAACGTCTGACCGGGGCCTAACGAGCGTTTGAAAAACAAGAGAAGAGCGCCTGTTTAGAGCCGAAAGGGCATGACGTAAAGAACGAAAAAATCAGAAAATGGGCATGAACATCGACAATGCAAAATCGCAAATGCGGAAAGGAATGCTTGAATACTGCATCTTGTTGCTGCTGAAAGAACAGCCAGCATACGCCTCTGATATCATACAACAACTGAAGAAAGCCGAGTTGTTGGTGGTGGAAGGTACGCTTTATCCCTTGCTTACGCGGCTGAAAAACGACGGGCTTCTGGCCTACAACTGGCAGGAAAGCACCCAGGGACCGCCTCGCAAGTACTACGAACTGACCGATCTTGGCGTCGGCTTTCTGGGCGAACTCGACAAAGCCTGGGAAGAGATTGCCCGCACGGTCGGCATATTGAAGAGAGAGAAAACGGAAACACTATAACTTAAGCGAATACGAAGACAATGAAGAAAAATATCACTATCAACCTTTTCGGACAACTCTTCAACATTGACGAGGACGCCTATGAGTTGCTGAAAAACTACGAGGAAGCACTGCATCAGTACTTCAACAGGCAGGAAGGCGGGGCAGAGATTGCCAACGACCTTGAGAGTCGCATAGCCGAACTCTTGTCAGAGCTGAAGGCACAGGGCACTGAAGCCATCACGATAGAGCACGTGCAAGACATTATCAAGCGCATCGGAAGGCCTGAAGAGATAGGGCAAGAGGTCGAGGAAGACGCTGGGAACGGTCCGGAAACGGCTGCGTCAGGCAGGTCTTTCCTTGCAGAAAAGCTGCAGAAACGCTACTATCGTGACGGAGACAACAAGATGGTGGCGGGCGTGTTGGCTGGCCTTTCCAAGTATTTCGGAGGCGACGTGACCATCTGGAGGCTGGGCTTTCTCGTGCTGTGTGTGGCCTTTGGCGGGTATGCTACGTGGGTAAACGGCGTGTTTGAGCGCAGTTTTCCGCTCATGAACATTTCCCTTCCTCTTATATATATAGTGACGGCTATTGTCGCCCCTGTGGCCAAAACACCGGCAGAACGCCTGCATGTCAAGGGTGTAAAGGTGACGCCTCAGACCTTGGCCGACGAGGTTTCTGCCGAAGCCATGCAGCGAGAGCAGGCCGTCAGCCAGCCTCATGTGCAGAGGGGAGCCCGCGGATGTGTGGCAGGATTCCTGTCGGTGTGTGCGACCATCTTCAAGATTCTGTTGGCCTTCTGTGGCGTGACACTGTTTGTTCCCATCCTGTTCATGGTATGTTTCATGGCTGCTTTGCTGTTCAATCCTGAGTTTGTGTTGGAGAATATGTTCGATTCTAAGGCAGCCATGGTCTACCAAATAGCCAGTTTTCCCTTCTGGATCCTGTGCATCTGCATTCTGCTGGCCTGCTTCATACCTGCCTATTGTGCCATGCATGCCGTGATGAATGCGATGGGGAAAGCTCAGCCAATGGGCATAGGACAGCGCCTTACATGGCTCATTTTGTGGACACTTTCGGTAGCTGGAATCGTAGCTTCAAGTGTGAAAATCGGCAGCATGAGCGACGAGATAGAAGACCAGATAAAGGAAGAAATCATAGAGAGGAACACCCACGAGGGCTTCCTTGTCACCCAGTGGGAGTGGGATTGGCTGCAACAGAACGGATGGAAGATAGTGGAATGTACCGACAACGACAACCAGTATTGGGAGTCTGGTGTGCGGTTCAACGAATATACAAGCTGCGGAAACTACTACCTTGACGACGTCAACGACCGCTATTTAGACGCATATGGAACGAGGGTTCAGTATCAGGTGGAGCACTCCGAAGCCGTTGCTCCGGGCCGATACCGGCTCACCTATGTGGCCAGGGCCAACAACAAGGGGGCCCATGTCTATGCGAAAACGGCCTCCGGCGAGCAGACCCTCGACATCGTTCCCGCAGGCGACACTGGCGGAACACTCTGGCAGGCAGCGCGCATGTTCGTCGACAATGCCACCGAAGCCCAGCTCTCTACCGACCAAGGACAGCTGCAAAGGCGCATAGCCGAGGCCAACAACGGCATGGGTCGCGGATGGAGCCGCTATGAAACCGACCTGCAAGTGGGCAAAGACAGCCTCGTGACCTATGGCGTTGTCTTCGACGGCTCGAAGCAGTCAGATGTATGTGTCGCCCCATGGTTCTCGGCAACCGACTTCCGTCTGGAGCGCATCAAGTAGCCTCCCTGCCGTAACACCCATCCCTTCAGCCCCGTCCTCATGGTCGGGGCTGAAGAGTTTCGGCCGTCCTTCTGCCGGAAAACGGGCCCATTCGCACGCACGCCCCATACGCTTTTTCCACAGAAGCCACAGACTTCTTTCTGTAAGACGTTGTCTTTCATCCGGCAAAACATTATCTATTACTCAGCAAAACATTATCTATTGCCCGCCAAAACATCATCTTTCACACCGAGAAAAGCATGGGAAAAGGAAAGATTTCCACAGAAGTCTACTTAACTTTTCTCTTCTTTCTGCGTATTATAGTATATGACGAGTGCTGACTTTGAACACATTGCCCGCCGGCTTCGCCCTGCCATCTTCGGCATCTGCATGGACTTTTTCGGCTCCAAAGACGATGCTGAAGACGCTGTTCAGGAGACGTTGATACGACTTTGGCAATACTGTGAGCAGATAGACCCTGACCGAAATGTCACGGCATTGGCCGTGAAGACGGCCAAAAACGTCTGTGTCAGCACCCGCCGCAGGCGTCGTTCTGCCCGGCTGGCCAGTCTTTCCTCGGCCTCGGCCGACCGCCTTGCAGACCACACTCCTTCGCCTCACGAGGCACTTGAGGGTGCCGAGGCGGGCACCGAGATGTCCCGTCTGCTGGGCATCCTGCAGCCTCGCGAGCGCGAACTCTTCGAGATGAGGCGTCTGGAGGGCCTTTCTCTCAACGAGATTTCCCGGCAGACCTCCATCTCTTTGGCCTCGGTGAAGAGCATGATATCGATGGCCCGAAAAAAACTTTTTGAAGAAATGACGAGGAGAAAAGACTATGAAAAATGACGAGATCCAGAGGTTGATCGACCGCTATCTGAACGCGGAAACCTCGCTTGAAGAAGAAAAGAGGCTGGCATCACTGCTGCTGGCCGACGATCTGCCTCGAGAGTGGCAGGCCATAAAACTGATGCTTGGCGACCTGACGATGGGCGAAGCTGAGTATGATGCCATTCTGTCGCAGCGCAAAACTGCCGGCAGGAAGCACCGCTGGTGGGCTGCAGCTGCCAGTCTTTTGGTGCTTTGCGGCATCGCGACGGCCACCCTTCACCGTCTCGCGACGGCTCCTTCTGGCCCGCCTTCGGCGAGCGTTGTCGGCGCCAAAGGGCAGGCTTCTGTCGCACCTTCCTCAGCATCCAGCCTCGCAGAGCCCATGCTTTCGGCCGTCACACCACAGCCGTCAGTGGCCGAACCGGCTCCTTTGAAGCATGCGTTGAAGGCAAAAACGAGGAAGAAAGGTGGACGGAAGTCGCAGGCTTCGCGCCTGTTGCTCTTCGCAAACGAGACGATTGACGAGCAACTGGACCGACTGAACGACGACTTTGAGCAGATGCTTCTCGAGGAGGAGTTTCAGCAAAAAGACCGTGAATTCATGGCCAGGATGGCAGCCTTGGAGCGTGAAGCCGAGGAGATGTTGGCCCAGCCATACAGTGTGGTGAAAGTAAACTTGTGAACAAAGGACTGCATGATGATGAACAGGAAGAAGATAACAACCCTGCTGGCCAGCCTGCTGCTGTCGGGATGGCTGCCTTTGGCAGCCCAGACCTCTTATGTAAAAGAGGCTTTCGACCGCTTTGTCAGTGCCAAACATGTCGACGTACGTCGCACGGGAAGCAGCGGAAAGGAGCCGGGAGAGGCGCCGAATGCGCCCGAGCAGCCTTGGAGCTATGACCGTTACAGCTTCTCGATGCCGCGGGGAAAGCGGGCCGATCGGCTGCTGAAAATGCTGGTCAGTGCCTATGACAACGAGCAGAAGACCCATCAAGCCGACTTCTCTTACTACCGCGAAGGCGGTCAAGAAGGGCAGCCGTCGAGCCCAGTGCAGTACAGCATACGCTATGCCAAGAGCGAGACTCCTATCGTCTTGGGTCAGGATGGCGAGGCATCGCTGCTGATAGTCTGCAAGATCGTGGGCCGTGCACGCATGGTGTATGTGGCTGAATGGAAGGCCGACTCGGCCACGTGGCATGGCATGCTGACCGTGGCAGAGGGCTCGGCTAAGTATTCCGACGTCAAGAAATATGCGCAAAAGCCCTTCTCTCAGGTGGTAGACAGCGTGAGTGCACTGCCTGTTCCGTCGGAAAACATCCGGCGTCTGAGGTTCTATGCCGACAAGTTTCTTCACGACACCACCAATGTTGCACCAATTGTCGCAATGGGAGAAACCGTGGAAACCATCCTCCTGGAGAAGAAAAACAACGATATGCAAGAAGCCGAAAGCATCTTGATCGACTTTCTTGGTGCCCTGAACATTCCCGTTTCAAGTGAAGGAGGATCGGCCGATCTGCTCGTAGAGTCGGTGAAGTCAATCAAGGAATGGGGCAACAACATTCGCAAAACCAACCAGGCCATGCGCCAGACCAACGAGCTGCGACAGCAGATGTTCTTGTCGCTCTCGCAGTATTTGCACACCACTTCGGCCACCAGCAAGGAGATGCTTCAGCGACAGACGCGCCAGCACATGGAGAAACTGCTCAGCAGTGAGGGGCTCTCAGAGAAGGATGCCGGCAATATAAAGAGACTCCTTATTAATCAATACCTACACACAACCTCTTCCGTAGAACGTGGTTTTTTGAAAGAACTGATAGACAAGCTCGGCTCAGAAGGTCAAAAGCGTTGACACGGAAGAGCCCCAACCGTGGCAGTGTTTAGCGAAACATCGCCCGCAATGAAATTATTTTCATATTTGACAAGAGTTAGTTGTAAGTGAGTGCACCCTTTGTGAAAAGGGTGTCTCACGTTTTTTAATGCCCGCAGCCGGACGCTTTCCGCACCGCGTTTCTCCGACTTGCGGAAAGGATGCGGCAGCCTTGTGCTCAGACACCGCCAGCCCTCTGCCCGAGAAAGCTATCCTTTTAGCCCGAGAAGTCTTAGCTTTCATGCCAATAACCCATAGCTTTCTCACCCAGAACCCTATGACTTCTCACCCTGAACCTTTAGCTTTCTCAAAATGAAAGGCGCGAACTCGCCAGGGCAACCACATGTTTTCTCTCCGATTTCTTTTGTTTTGTCCTCGCTTATTCGTAACTTTATAGAAGTTACTCTCGCTCGACAAACCCCAAGAAATCACAAACAAGTTTCCGATTTCTTTTGTTTTGTCCTCGCTTATTCGTAACTTTGCCCCCGCGAAAAGGAAAGGAAAAAGAAAAATGAAGACAATCAACGAAATACAGAACGAAATCATAGAAGAGTTTTCTGAGCTTGACGACTGGATGGATAAGTACCAGATGCTCATCGACATGGCTGCCGACTTGCAGCCGCTCGGCGAACAGTTCAAGACCGAAGACAACCTCATCGACGGCTGCCAAAGCCGTGTTTGGATACATTGTGAGATGAGCAATCAGAGGTTGAACTTTGTGGCCGAAAGCGACGCTTTGATAGTAAAAGGTATCATCGCCCTGCTCATTCGCGTGCTCTCGGGGCAGACTCCGCACGATATTCTCACGGCCGATCTCCACTTCATCGACGAGATTGGTCTGCGAGAACACCTATCGCCCACACGCTCAAACGGCCTGCTTGCCATGATCAAGCAAATCAAAACCTACGCACTGGCCTATGAAGGAACAGGCACAGGGCAAGGAAAATAGCCTCAAAAGAAATCAGCAGATGAAGAAAATCCTCTCTACATGCCTCTTGCTATGCGTAGCCCTCAGCCTCTCGGCACAACGCGAAAAGACCACGTTTCAGACCTCCGGCCAGTGGAAACCCGCAACAGATATCCGTGCAGACGTGGCAATGGTCTACGGCGTCAACGACAACAGACGCTATCAATTCGCAGACCGCGTGAGGTCTTGGATCGATCATGGTTATGCAGTTCACTTCATGACGGGCATCGCATGGGGCCAGTATCAGGACTATTTCACTGGCCGATGGGACGGGAAAATGCACCTCGATGCAGGGCAGAAAACTATGCGGGGAGACACTATCTGGCACGGAAGGATGGTGCCATACATCGTGCCTACGGAGAACTATCTCAGCTATTTCAAGGAAAAACACATCAAACCCGTCATCGACCTCGGCATCGATGCCATCTTCTTGGAGGAGCCTGAATTTTGGGCAAGGGCAGGATACAGCGAGGCTTTCAAACGGGAATGGCAGGACTATTACGGCTTTCCATGGCGACCACAGCATGAGTCGGCCGAGAATACCTACCTCTCCAACAAGCTGAAGTATCACCTCTACTACCGAGCTTTGGACGAATCCTTCGCCTATGCCAAGCAATATGGCCGGGAGAAAGGCATGGATGTAAGGTGTTATGTACCGACACATTCGCTCCTGAACTATGCCCAATGGCAGATAGTTTCGCCAGAAGCATCGCTCGCTTCCATGGAGAGTTGCGACGGATATATCGCACAAGTGTGGACCGGAACGGCCAGAGAACCCAACTATTTTAATGGACAGATCAGGGAGAGAGTTTTCGAGACTTCTTACCTTGAATACGGATGTATGGAGTCGATGGCCAGGCCCACCAAGCGCAAGATGTTTTTCCTTACCGACCCTATTGAAGACCGGGCCAAGGACTGGGAGGACTACAAACGCAACTATCAGGCAACGTTTACTGCCCAGCTTCTCTATCCTCAGATAGCCGATTATGAGGTGATGCCCTGGCCCGACCGTATCTATGAAGGGCTATACAAGGTGTCGTCTGACAGCGAAGAGCGGGCACATATCCCCCGCTTCTATTCCACTCAAATGCAGGTAATGGTCAATTCGCTGGGCACAATGCCCCTCTCTGACAACCGCGTCAGTGGCTCTCATGGCATTAATGTGTTGATGGCCAACTCGCTGATGTTTCAGCGTTCTCCCCGTCCAGTCGAAGGATACGACGATCCGCAGCTGAGCAATTTCTACGGTTTGGCTTTGCCTTTGGTGAAGCGAGGGGTGCCTGTGAGCATCACGCATCTGGAGAATATGGCCTATGAAGACACGTGGAAAGGGGTGAAGGTGCTGTTGATGTCGTATTCAAACATGAAGCCTCTCGAGGAGAAGTCGCACGAAGACATTGCCAAGTGGGTAAAAAAGGGAGGCAGACTGGTCTATGTTGGCCGTGACAATGATGCCTTCCAAGGCGTACTGGAGTGGTGGAATCAGGGTGAGAACCATTATTGGGCTCCCTCTGAGCACTTGTTCTCGCTGATGGGAATGCCTGCGGATGCTGCCGAGGGTGTCTACCGATATGGGATGGGAACGGTAGAAGTCATCCGCCAAGACCCCAAGGAGTTTGTGATGAAGGCTCTGGGCGACGGTCCGCTGCTGGCAGCTGTCGAGCGGGCATACGGTCCACTTCAGCTGAAGAACTCCTTCTATCTTGAGCGAGGACCCTATGTGTTGGCGTCGGTTGTCGACGAGAATATGGTGAGTGACCAACCGCTCATTCTCAAGGGAAGGTTCATCGATCTGTTCGACCCGAAGCTGCCTGTCGTGTCGCAGAAGACCGTGAAGCCGGGCGAACAGGCGTTTCTTTACGACGTGAACACGGTGGCCGACAGGCGAGTTGCGCAAGTGTTGGCCTCGGCATCGCGCCAGTATGACGAGCAGAGAGGCCGGCGAAGCTATTCATTCACGTCGAAAAGTCCGGCCAATACCGACAACATCATGGCCATACTGCTGCCCCGGAAGCCGAAGCGAATCGAGGTCGGAGCAGCCCGCTATGAGTCCTTATGGGACAAGCAGTCCAAAGTGTTGCACCTCGCTTTCGAGAACAGTCCCGAAGGCGTTCACGTGGAAATAGCATGGTAAGAAAGCTCCGGACGATAGAGATGCAGCGCCTTTCGGTGGATGAATTCCGAGAGGCCAGGAAGTTGCCGCTGGTGGTCGTGCTCGACGACGTGCGTTCATTATATAATGTAGGGTCGGTGTTCCGCACGTGTGATGCCTTCCGCGTAGAGCAGATATGCCTCTGCGGCATCACGGCGACGCCCTCGCAATGCCTCACGGAGATCCACAAGACCGCCCTCGGAGCCGAGGATTCTGTGGCATGGCGCTACTATAAGACGGCCGATGAGGCTGTCGTTGAGCTGAAGAACCGTGGATATATGACCCTCGCTATCGAACAGGCTGAGGGCAGCACCAAGCTGCAGACGCTGGCCGAAGACCCCCTGTTCAGCGGCAGAAACGGCAGGTTTGCCGTCGTCTTCGGCAACGAAGTCAAGGGCGTCCGCCAAAGCGTCATCGACCTTTGCGACCGCTGTTTGGAGATACCTCAGTTTGGAACGAAGCACTCAATGAACGTCTCTGTGACCGCCGGAATTGTCATTTGGGAGTTTGCCCGACGCTGGTTGACAACGGACGAAGAACCCTTTCCTGCATTGAAAAGTCAGCAAAGCGAACAGCCCCTCTGACCCTCCTTGCCGAGAAAGCTAAGCTTTTAGCCCGAGAAGTCTTAGCTTTCATGCCAATAACTCATAGCTTTCTCACCCAGAACTCTATGACTTCTCACCCTGAACCCATAGCTTTCTCAAAATGAAAGAAGTGGACTCATCAGGGCAACCACATGTTTTCTCTCCGATTTCTTTTGTTTTGTCCTCGCTTATTCGTAACTTTATAGAAGTTACTTCCGCTCGGAAATACAAAAAATATTTTGCATTTCGCTCTTCTTTTCGTAACTTTACAGAAGTTATTCTCGCTCGGCAAACCCCAAGAAATCGCAAACAAGTTTCCGATTTCTTTTGTTTTGTCCTCGCTTATTCGTAACTTTACAGAAGTTACTCTCGCTCGGAAATGCCAGTAAAAACAAAAACAAGTTTTCGTTTTTCTTTGCATTTCGCTCGCTTATTCGTAACTTTGTCCCCTGAAAATGATAATCACTATTACAAACAATCTATGGCATATACAAAATTGACAGCCCTCGAAGCTGCCGAGATGATTAAGGATGGCGACATGATGGCGTTGTCCGGATTCACACCAAACGCTAATCCTAAAGCAATATTCCGCGAACTTTCAAAGCGTGCTATACGTCTGCACGAACAGGGAATACCCTTCCAAGTGGGCGTGCTTACAGGCGCTTCCAGCTGTCAAAGCGTGGAAGGAGACATGGCCGCAGCCAAGGCTTTAAAGTTTCGCGCACCCTTTTCTACGAACAAAGACTTCCGCGATCACACCAATCTTGGCGAGGTAGATTATGAAGACATGCACCTGGGGCACATGGCAGAACGCCTCCGTCGCGGCTTCTATGGGGAGGTAGACTGGGCAGTAGTCGAAGTGAGCGACTACGAAGAGGTAGGAGGTGAGTGCCGTGCCTACCTCACTTCAGCCGGAGGAATCGTGTCGACCATCGTCAGACTGGCCAAGAGGGTCATCCTCGAACACAACACTTTCCACAATCCTAACTCGAGATTTCTGCACGACACTTGGGAGCCTCGTGAGGTATGGGAAGACCGGGAGGTGATGGATATCCATTCGCCTTACGACCGCATCGGCAACGACTATGTCTCTATTGATCCCCGAAAGATCGTGGGAGTGATCGAGAGTTGCATACCTGAAGAGGCAAGAGCCTTCCGCGAACCTGACGACGAAATCATGCGCATAGGCCACAATGTAGCCGATCTTCTGGCTGGCGACATGAAGTGCGGACGCATACCTAAGTGCTTCCTTCCTGTGCAAAGCGGAGTAGGAGCAACGGGAAATGCCGTACTGAAAGCTCTCGGAACAAGTCCGCTCATACCAGACTTCAACGTCTATTCGGAAGTCGTTCAGGACGCCGCCATTGACTATATGCTCGAAGGACGCATACGCTTTGCCTCGGCAACAGCCATGACCGTCACCAACGAAGCGCTGAAAAAAGTCTACGACAACATGGACCACTTCTCCAGACACCTTACCATCCGCCAGAGCGAAATAGCCAATTCACCAGAAGTGATACGCCGGTTGGGCGTCATAGCCATCAACACTCCCCTCGAGTGCGACCTCTATGGCAACGAAAACTCCAGCCATGTCTGCGGCTCAGCCCTCATGAATGGCATCGGCGGATCGTGCGACTATGAGCGAAACGGCTACATCTCCATCTTCACAACACCGTCGACTGCGAAGGGCGGAAAGATCTCTGCTATCGTTCCTATGTGCTGTCACGTCGACTCAACCGAGCACGACGTCGACATCATCGCTACCGAACAAGGCATTGCCGACCTGCGTGGAAAGGGACCATACAGGAGGGCTCTCGAGGTGATTGAGAACTGTGCACACCCTGACTACCGGCCACTCTTGCGCGACTATCTGAAACATATCGCCCCGATGGGGCACGAACCTCAGCATATGAGGGCAGCTCTCGCCTTCCACGACACGTTCCTTCGCAAGGGCGACATGCGCCTTACTGACTTTAGTGAGTATGTATAGCGAGGGCGAAGTGTGGCCTTCGGGAGGCATTTCCCTGGCCGTTCACCCTTCGACACCTGCCTTTTCCAACCAATAAGAATCAGACATCATGCGACAAATCATCACCCATCTGACCGACAACGACGCCTATACCTTCTCGTGTCAATACTATGTGCTGCAGACATATCCGCGCGCTGAGGTGGAGTATACTTTCTTCGACCGCAACGGAACGTGCTATCCAAAGGGCTTCGACCGCCTGCTTCAAGAGCAGATCGACGGCATGTCAGGGGTCAGAATCACCGACGAAGAGATCGAGTTTATGGAGCGTCGAATGTATTATCTGCCCTTGTGGTACTTCACTTTCCTGCGTGGCTATCGGTTTAATCCGGCAGAGGTGACGGTGGCTCAGGATGCAGAAGGCCGCCTCGACATCACCGTTCGCGGCAAGTGGTATTCGGCCATCATGTGGGAAATGCCCATCCTCTCGACGGTCAGCGAGCTGATGCATGAGCTGCGTGGCGACCTGTTGCGCTACGACATCGGGAGGGAACGTGAGCGCGCAGCTCAGAAAACACGGCAAATTCTGCAGGGAGGTCTGGTGCTCGGCGACATGGGAACTCGCCGTCGATTGTCGTATGCGCACCAGGATATGGTCATCGAGACGATGAAGAAGGTGGCCTCGGAAGAGGTTGCACCGGGCCGTTTCACGGGCACTTCCAACGTTTGGTTTGCCATGAAATACGACCTGACGCCCATCGGAACCATGAGCCATCAGCTCATCTCGTTTGAGGAAAACGTCAGTGGACTCTTTGAGTGCAACTTCAATGTGATGAAGAAGTTCAGCGACGTCTACGACGGTGACAATGGTATTTACCTCTACGACTGCTTCGGAGACAAGGTGTTCTTCAACAACCTGTCGAAGCGAATGGCCATGATGTTCAGCGGGTTGCGCGTCGACAGCGGTAACGAAGAAGAGCAGACAGAGAAGATTATCGGAAAATACAGGAGCCTCGGCATCAATCCGGAGACCAAGCAAGTGGTCTACAGCAACGGCCTGAACATCGAGCGGGCCATAGAGATCCACCGCTATGTCGGCGGGCGAGTGCAGGATTCTTATGGCATGGGAACCTTTCTTACCTGCGATGTCACGGGCTGCGAGCCGATGAACATCGTCGTCAAGCTTACCCGTGGACGCATTACTGAGCGCCGAGAGTGGCACGACTGCGTGAAGCTTTCGTGCGACAAGGGCAAGACTCTTGGCAACAAGGAGAAGTGCGAATACCTCTTGAAGCAGATCGGATAGACCTGCAAATCAGGCTCTTACAATACAGAAGGGCGACCTCTCCCAGCGAGGAGGGTCGCCCTTCTTTCCGTAAGCCCGCAGGGTTGCAGCCGAGAAAGCTAAGACTTCAGCCCGAGAAGTCATAGAGTTGTCAGCAAGAAAGCTATCCTTTCTGGCCCAGAACCCATAGACTTCTCGGGCTGAAAGGATAGCTTTCTCAAGGTGAACGGTAGGGAGTCGGCCCGCGTTATGCCAGGGAAAAGTCGATCTGACGCTTCTCAAGATTGGCAGCTGCCACACGGATGCGGATGGCGTCGCCAAGGTTATAGGCCTTGCCAGAGCGCCTTCCTACCAGACAGAAGCGCTTCTCGTCGAACTCATAGTAGTCGTCATCAAGGTCGCGAATGGGCACAAGTCCCTCGCAATGGTTGTCGTCTATCTCGCAGTATAGGCCGTAAGACTGGATGCCCGAGATGTGAGCGTCGTACTCTTCACCCACGTGTTCGCCCATGAACTCTACCATCTTATACTTGACAGACTCACGTTCGGCGGTCGCAGCCACCTGCTCCATGTCGCTCGAATGCTGGCAAAGCTCCTCGTAATAGCGCTCGTTAGCCGAGCGTCCGCCTTGCTCATATCGGGTAAGAAGACGATGAACCATCGTGTCAGGATAGCGCCGGATGGGCGACGTGAAGTGGGTGTAGTAGGGGAAAGCCAGCCCGAAGTGGCCGATGTTGTGGACCGAATACTTCGCCTTCATCATCGCACGCAGGGCAATATGCTGGATGAGCTTCTGCTCAGCACGGCCCTCCGTCTCGTCCATCAGCTTGTTGAGCGAGCGCGAAAGAGCGGCATTCGTGCCCTCGGTCTTCACCCTGTAGCCGAATTTCGTCACGTATTCACGCAGTGTTTCGAGCTTCTGCGGGTCGGGATTGTCATGCACTCTGTAGGGCAAAGTCTTGGCCTTCTTGCCTTTTCCGGGCTTGCCCACATGCTCGGCCACCGTCTTGTTGGCCAGCAACATGAACTCTTCAATCAGCTTGTTGGCATCCTTTGACACCTTGAAATAGCAGCGTGTAGGCCGGCCTTTCTCGTCGACGTCGAAATGAAGCTCCTCCGATTCGAACTTCATGGCGCCGTCCTTAAACCGGCGTTCGCGCAGCTTCTTGGCCAGCCGGTCAAGGGTTACGATCTGCTCGGCATACTCTCCCCGGTATTTTCCGTCCTTCGGCTTGGGCGCAGGCTGCCCCGTTCCGTCGACCACTCCGTTCAGTTCAAGCAGAGCCTGAGCCTCTTCGTAGGCATAACGGCGGTTAGAACGTATGATGGTATGCACGATACGATAGTCGCGCACATAGGCATCCTCGTCAAGATGGAACACTACGCTGTAGCACAACTTGTCTTCGTCAGGACGCAAAGAGCACACGAAGTTGCAGAGATGCTCGGGCAACATCGGAATCGTACGGTCGACAAGATAGACGCTTGTGGCACGTTTCTGGGCCTCTTTGTCAATGACAGAACCCTCAGAAACGTAATGAGAGACGTCGGCAATGTGGACGCCTACCTCCCACAACCCTCCCTTCAGCGGGCGGATAGAGAGAGCATCGTCGAAGTCTTTGGCATCGTGAGGATCGATGGTACAGGTCCAAACTCCGCGGAAGTCCTCACGCTCCTCAACGTCTTTCTCGGTGATGTCGCCCGAGATTTTTTTTGCTGCATCCTCGACAGCCTTCGGATACTTGTAGGGAAGTCCGTACTTTGCCAGGATGGTATGCATCTCGGCATCGTTGTTTCCGGTCTTTCCAAGGATGTCAACAACCTCGCCTACGATGTTCCTATGGTGCTCATCTGGCCATTGAATGATACGAACCACGGCCTTGTCGTTTTCCTTTCCACCCTTAAGTTTCTTCTTCGGAATGAGCACATCGCTCACGAAATCTTCCTGCGTTATGAGGAAAGCTACGTCGTGATCGATATGCAATCGTCCCACGAAGGTGTCCTTAGCCCGTTCGATAATGGCAATGACCTGGGCCTCTTTGATATGGTTTGGCCGGCGCGCCATGAACGAAACTCGCACACGATCGCCCGTCAACGCCGACATAGAGTTGCGCTCTGAGACGAAGATGGGCAGGCCTCCTCCGTCAG
Source organism: Prevotella sp. (assembly GCA_017469955.1). Lineage (GTDB taxonomy): Bacteria > Bacteroidota > Bacteroidia > Bacteroidales > Bacteroidaceae > Prevotella. Next base: position 152,628 of record JAFUFJ010000004.1, on the reverse strand, counting down.
GAATGAAAGAGTTCTTGCCGTTAGACTTGCGTATAAACGTCCCTTCTTGCACCTGTCCCTTGGTATTAAGACGGTAGGCATTGTCGCCAACTGGCGTCAGAAAGTCGTCCCAAGCCATCTCTTTCATGGTGTCGATGGCCAGCATTCTCGTGGGATGTGTATCGAGATTCAGCAGTCTGAAGATGTCTTTGAAGCTGAGTTTCCTGTCGGGTTGCGAGGTGAAGAGCCTCTCAAGCATCTCGCTTATCTGCTTTTTTGTCAGTCGTTTTCTAACTTTTTTTCCCATGATCAGAATTTGTTTGGTTGTTAATAGAATGTCGGGCTTGCTGATTTATTTTGTCTGCAAATTAACGAAATAAATCCCACAAAACAATGAATTATTTCGATTATTTTGTAATAAATTTGTGTTTCTCCCCACTTAATCGTACCTTTGCAGACAAATAGGACAACATGATGAAGATTCTTATCACTGGTGCAAGCGGCTTCATCGGCAGTTTTCTGGTCGAAGAGGCGTTGCGTCGTGGCATGGAGACATGGGCTGCCGTGCGCAGAAGCAGCTCGAAAGAGTATCTGCAAGACGAGCGAATCCACTTTATTGAGCTCGACTTCTCGTCGGCACAGGTGCTTACGGAGCAGCTTCAGGGCCATGTGTTTGACTATGTTGTGCATGCTGCAGGCGTGACAAAGTGCATCGACAAAGCCGACTTCTTCAAGGTGAATGCCGAAGGAACGGCCCATTTGCTCACGGCTTTGACCAATCTTCAAATGCCTGTCAAGCGCCTTGTGTTCATGAGTTCGCTAAGTGCTTTCGGAGCCATTCATGAGCAACAGCCCTATGAAGACATTCGCGACACCGACACACCGCAGCCCAATACCTTCTACGGAAAGAGCAAACTCGAGGCTGAACAGGTGCTGAAGCGCTTCAAGCTGCCTTATGTCATCCTGCGTCCGACGGGCGTCTATGGTCCGCGCGAACGCGACTACTTCCTCATGGTCAAGAGCATCAAGGGCCACGTAGACTTCTCGGTAGGCTATCGTCGGCAAGACATCACGTTCGTCTACGTGCTCGATCTGGTGCAGGCTGTGTTCCTTGCTTTGGAAAAAGGCTCGACAGGTCATGGCTATTTTATTACCGACGGTGAGGTTTATCAGTCGTCGACCTTCAGCAGATATATACACGAAGAACTCGGCAAGCCTTGGTGGATACGCATAAAAGCACCGCTTTGGGTGCTGCGCGTCGTCACCTTCTTCGGCGAGCATGCAGGCCGGCTTACGGGCAGAATGTCGGCCTTGAACAACGACAAGTATCACATCTTGAGCCAGCGAAACTGGCGATGTGACATCACTCCGGCCGTGGAAGAGCTGGGCTATCGCCCGCAGTATCGCCTGAAAGAGGGTGTCAAGGCGACCATCCAGTGGTATAAAGACCATCACTGGGTTTAGCAAACAGAGGCAGAACCATCGTGAAAAGACTGTTCAAAATAGAGGAAACACCGCGTCGCGGGCTGCTTTTACTGGAGTGGACCGTAGTGGCTTATATCGTTTTTTCGCTGCTGCAGATGTGGCATATCGGCAGTGCTCTTGCCCATCCTTACGACATGTTCTGGGGACGAATGCGCATGTTGGCCGTCATCATCGGCATGTGGGCGGTCTACAGGCTTGTGCCTTGCCGTTTTACAATGGCGCTGCGCGTGTTCATACAGCTGGCCATGCTTGGCTGGTGGTACCCCGATACCTATGAGCTTAACCGCTCTTTGAACAACCTCGACCACCTCTTTGCGCAGGCCGAACAGTGGATTTTCGGCTGTCAACCCTCCCTGGAGTTCTCGGCCCGCATGCCCTGGCCCGTGCTGAGCGAGCTGCTTGACGTGGGCTATGTGTCCTACTATCCGATGATGGTTGCCGTAATGCTGCTCTTTTTCTTCTACCGCTATGAGGAGTTTGCCCGCTGTTCGTTCGTCGTCCTGACCTCCTTTTTCCTCTATTACGTCATCTTCGACCTGCTGCCAGTGGCAGGTCCGACGTTCTATTTCCAGGCCATTGGCCTCGAAAACGCCATGCAAGGCCACTTTCCTGCGATAGGAAACTACTTCGACACCCATCGCGAATGCATGCAGCTTCCTGGCTTTTCTGACGGTATAGGCTATTGGATGGTAGAGATTGCCCACCTTGCAGGCGAGCGTCCTACGGCAGCCTTCCCCTCGTCACACGTGGGAGTTGCCACCGTCTGCATGCTGCTTTCAGTGCATGGAAGGGCCCGGAAGCTCTTCACAGTGCTGCTTCCGTTCTATGTGTTGCTTTGCTTTGCCACGGTCTATATTCAGGCCCATTACGCCGTAGATGCCATCGCAGGTCTCATAACAGGCACGCTGTTCTACTTCCTTTTGATGTGGGTTTCGCGTCGCGAGACCACCGTTTGACTCCCCGCCACACATCCTTTCCCTGCAAGATGTCCTCTCCCTGCCGGCGAGAAAGCGCAGGGCCGTCACCGCGAAGTCTTTCGGTCGTGTGGAAGAATCCGGCAGGTTCTGGAAGTAAAAGATGAAGTTTTATCCGGCAAAACATGATGTATTGCCCGGCAAAACAAGATCTTTTGCCCGGCAATAGATGATCTTTTGCCCGTTGATTCCCTGATGTTCATGCGAAAGAGCCTGCCCTTCGCGGTTGGAAAGGCAGGCTCTTCTCGTCGGCAAGTCCAAGGATCAGTCTTTCAATCCGTCGACGACGTCTTGCGCTTCGGCGTTCAGATTGATGTTGCGGGTGGTCTTTGCTTCGATTGATCCGGCCCGCATGATGTCGGCCATGTCGACCCCTGTGGCCGACTTCAGTACGTCAAATGCCTGTTTGATGGCCACAGGCACGTTGCCGCTCATGGCCGAAATACCGTTGCCATCACCACTATATATGTTCACATCCTTGATAGCTGAGATCGGCTTGGCTACGTTTTCAACGATTTGAGGCAGCACCTCTATCATCATCTGAGCTACGGCAGCTGAGTTATATTTCTTGTAAGCCTCGGCCTTCTTGTCCATGGCTAATGCCTCAGCTTCGCCCTTCTTCTGGATGGCATAGGCCTCGGCTTCGCCCTTGGCCTTTATGCCTATTGCCTCTTGTTCGAGCCGATAGCGGGCAGCATCCGACTCTGCATTCTGGGCCAGTGCGCGCTGTTCAGCCTCATACTTCTGAGCCTCGGCCACGCGTTTGCGCTGCTCCAAGTCGGCCTGTGCATTGATTTCCACCTGATATTTCTCGGCGTCGGCCTTCTTTTCTATCTCGGCAGAGAGCAGGTTCTGCTTGATTTCAATCTGTTCGCGCGACAGGATCTGCTCGCGTTTTGTCTTCTCGATCTCGGCCTCTACGGTCTTGATATTGATGGTTTTCTGCTGTTCCTGCTGCTGAATGGCATAGGCTGCGTCGGCGTCAGCTTGTGCAGTATCGGCTTCTCTCTTAAGAGCTGCGCGCTTAAGTGCCAGGTCGTTGTTCTTGATGGCAATGGCAGTGTCGGCATCCACGCGGGCGTCATTGGCGTCTTTGTCGGCATGTGCCACCTGGATTTTTACGTCGCGCTCGGCATTGGCGCGGTTGATGCTGGCGTCTTTCTTGATCTTTGCGGTGTTGTCGGCTCCCAAGTCGTGGATGAGACCCTCGCGGTCGGTCACGTTCTGGATGTTGCATGAGATGATCTCGATGCCCAGCTTAGCCATGTCGGGCTGAGCTTTCGACATCACTTCGTCCGAGAAACCATCGCGATCAGTGTTAAGAGAGCGCAGGTCGAGCGTGCCGATGATCTCGCGCATGTTGCCCTGAAGCGAGTCTTGAAGCTGGTAGGCTATCTCCGCAGGAGTCATGTTCAGGAAGTTCTTTGCTGCCAGACGCGTGCCTTCCGGGTTAGGAGTGACGCGTATTTTTGCCACGGCATCTACGTCGACATTGATAAAGTCGTTAGTGGGAACGCTCTCCTCTGTCTTGATGTCTACGGTGATTTGTCCGAGATATACCTTGTCGAGTCGTTCGAAGAACGGCACGCGGAATCCGCCGGAACCGATAAGTACGCGGGGCTCTTTCGAAAGGCCCGAGATGATGTAGGCAAACGAAGGCGGTGCCTTGACGTAGGAGATGAACACGAAAATGGCCAGCAGTGCTACGGCTGCCATTGAGATAAGTGCTATTGTTGCTGCATCCATAATGAGTTGGTTTTATAGGTTTGTGTTATGGTGTTGTCAGGGTTCTGGGGTGGAGGGGCCGTGATTCCTACCTTAACAGGCGGTCGGTCTCGACGCGGAGGAGCGCGTTCTGGGCCAGCATGTAGATGTAGTCGTTGAACATTCCCACCGACTTGATGTCGTTTCGGGTGGCATGTGCCACGGGCAGCCCGAACTCATGTATCACCCATGCGTCGCCATGCTGGTCGGCAACGAACAGGTATCCGTTGTGCCGGGCCAAGGGACGATAGGTGTTTTCGTAGGGAAACTGGTCGATGATGCTTAGCTTTTCGTCGATGACGAAGATGGAAGCCTGGTGTGTTTTGTCGTTATAGGCGTAGACGGGACACGAGAATCCGTCGAAGGCAAGGGGACGCATGGCGCGGTCGTTGTCATGGTAGGCGTAGAGCGTGTCGGGCAGAAATTCGTAGAGTTTGCCATATTGGCCGACGTCCCAGGTGTTGATGTTGACCAGCGAGTCTTCGAAATGCTGGCATGCCATGCCGTCGTTGAAGAGCAGAAGGGCGTGGTCTTCGGTGGTGACGGCTCCAAGGATCATGTTGTTCTTGGTGCTGAGTTGGTTGAAGTTGTGTAGTGTTCCTGTCGGTAAATCGAATGATGCGATGAAGGGTTTCCCGCTTTTTGTAAGGCCTGAACCGCTGCGGATGCCGAAGCCATAGTTGACCATACAGAGCTGTTGGTCTCGAACAAAGAGGTTGGCTGCCGAGGCGGTTTTGGCCGGCCACTCATAGCTCCATTGCTCATTCAGCTCGAGATCGAAGCATCTGAGTCGGGTGCGGTCAGAGACGTAGAGGAGCGAGTCGTGGAAGAGGATGTTGGAGGTCAGGCCCGAGATGACGTTGGGCGACACGCCGTAGACGTAGGGCACGTAGGAGCCTCCGCTGATGACTGTGCCGACCACTGCTCCGCCTACTGCTGCCAATCCCTGCAGAATGGCGCGCTTCACATCGACTACTCCCGTCTTGGCGTCTGCCTTTTTAAGGTCGCCCGAAGTGAGGCTGATGAGGCAGATGCCGTCGGCTACTACGAGTAAATGGTCGTCACCGACGGGCATGACATCGTTCCATCCCCATCGTGTTTCGTGGGCAATCTTGGCCGTCCACAGCTCTTCTCCTGTGCTCATTCGGTAGGCATGCACCTTGTTAGAGGTGATGTTTGTGTAGCCCAACACGATGTCAAGCGAGTCGTTCCAGTAGACGGGCAAGAGGCTTTTCTGCCAGCATGTATAGCCGTCTGAGAGCTGCATCATGGCCACTTTGTCGGCATAGGTGAGCATGACTCCTTGCCGGGTCATGTCGATATCGTAGTCGGTGCCCTCGACAGGCCATTCCCATCGCGGGGTCATGGTCGTCAGGTCTACCGCGCGAAGCCATGTCTGCTTGCCCCATTTGCCCTTCTTCGTGAGGGAGCGAAAGCGCAGGCAAGCCTCAGTTCCCTGTTCGTCGACGTGCATGTCGTAGGCCGCTTTGTCGAGCAAGAAGCTGTCTGCTTCCACGACAGTGCCGTCAAGGCCGGCTGCAACGGTGCAGGGAGCACTCGTCATGGGCACCTGGCGTATCTGGCTCTTGGCCGTGGCGGCCACGAGAAAAGCCAGCATGGCGACCGAAACTATTCTGAGGTGCGGAGTCTTTTGCATCATATATTGACATTCATTGGTAAGCGTAAAGACGTAGACGGCTTGTGAAAAATGGACTCGCCGGCGTCATTTCGCGGGCTGTTTATCTTCCACAAAGATACGGATAAAATCCCATACAAGCAAGGTTTTCAGAGGGAAATCTCTGTCGGGAGGCAGATTTTTCATCTGCGCCCGCCCTCCTTCATCCCGAGAAAGCTAAGAGTTATGCCCGAGAACCCATAGCGTTATTGCCCAGAAAGGATAGCTTTCTCGCCCAGAAAGCTATGACTTCTGACCCATAAAGGGCAGCTTTCTCAGAACGAAGGGCAAAACATGACAGGCAGAAACGGCGGACATTTGCGGGAGAAGGACGAGGAACATTTCCTGCATAGGCAAAAAAAGAGGGGCACAAAGCTCTCGAAAGAGCCCGTGCCCCGCTTGCCTCCTTTGCAAGGAAGCTGCTATATATAGTTCGTTTCCTTTCTGTTGACGGGTAGGAACGGTCAGCTCTGGCGAAATGTATGGCCGGAAAAACCACACAGAAACGCCGGGAAAAAGAAAAAAGACCGACGCTGCCGACAAGGACAGCGCCAGCCTTTTAGCACTTATTTCACGGTGATGAGGAAGTAGTTCTTCTTGCCGCGCTGCACAAGAAGATACTTGTCGTCGATCAGATCGCCGGCCGTAACGGGGCGGTTCTGGTCGTCAAGTTTCTCTTTATTCAGAGAGACGCCACCGCCTTGCACCATCTTACGCATTTCACCTTTGGAAGGAAACACCTTCACATCGTCGCGGGTGAAGAGCTCGATGGCTGGCTGTCCAAGCTCAGAACGGTCGAGCGTGAAGTGGGGCACTCCTTCGAAAACATCGAGCAATGTCTGCTCGTCAAGCTTCAGAAGGCTTTCCTTAGTCGACTTGCCGAAGAGAATGTTAGAGGCTTCCTGGGCCATCTCGAGGTCCTCTTTCGAGTGAACCATCACGGTGACTTCTTCAGCCAACTTGCGCTGCAAGACGCGCCTTCCCGGGTCTTGACGGTGCTCCTCTACGAGACCATCTATAGTCTCTTTGTCCAGCGATGTGAAGATTTTAATGTAGCGTTCGGCATCGTCGTCACTCACGTTTAACCAGAATTGATAGAAAGCATAAGGAGTGGTGCGGTGACGATCTAGCCACACATTACCGCTTTCTGTCTTACCAAACTTCTTGCCATCGGCCTTGGTGATGAGCGGACAAGTTAAGGCATATGTCTCAACTTCATTACCAAGGGTGCGGCGGATGAGCTCCGTTCCAGTGGTCATGTTGCCCCACTGGTCGTTACCGCCGAGCTGAAGCTTGACACCCTTATGCTGGTAAAGATAGAGGAAATCGTAGCCTTGGAGCAGCTGATAGGTGAACTCCGTGAACGACAAACCGTCGCGTGCTGTGCCATTCAGGCGCTGCTGGACGCTCTCTTTCGCCATCATGTAGTTGACCGTAATGTGCTTTCCTACCTCACGAGCGAAGTCGAGGAAAGTGAAATCCTTCATCCAGTCGTAGTTGTTCACCATCTCTGCAGCGTTGGCTTCATTAGAGTCAAAGTCGAGAAACTTGGCAACTTGGGCCTTGATGCATTCCTGATTGTGGCGCAGAGTTGCATCGTTCAAAAGGTTTCTTTCTTGCGATTTACCGGAAGGATCGCCAATCATTCCGGTCGCACCTCCGACAAGTATGATGGGCTTATGCCCACAACGCTGCAAGTGTCGTAACATCATAATGCCACATAGGTGACCAATGTGCAGGGAATCTGCCGTGGGGTCGGTGCCAAGATAGGCCGTAACCATTTCTTTTTGCAGGAGATCTTCGGTTCCAGGCATCATCTGCGCGAGCATGCCGCGCCATTTAAGTTCTTCAACAAAGTTTTTTCTCATTGTCCTTTGTAATGAAAGTGTTTGTTTAAAAGGTTTGTGGGGCCCTCGATAATGGAGGAAACTTACGGTACGGGGTCGTAGCCCGAACCACCCCAAGGGTTGCATCTCAGTATTCGCCAGACGGCCAAACCGAGGCCTTTGAAGGGCCCATGTTTGACAATTGCCTGCCGTGCATACTCCGAACAGGTGGGTGTGAAGCGGCAGGATGGCGGTGTATAGGGGGTGATAAAGTGCTGATAGAACCTGATGGGTAGCAGCAACATCCACGACAATGCTTTCGTTGCACCTTGGCAAATGGCAGCCAGAAGTTTCTTCATCTTATGCGTCATTGGTCTGTAGTGTTGCCTTTTCGGCTATCTGTTGCAGGATTTTCTTTGTTTTTCTGGCAACATACTCCGAGTCATACATCTGGTTATCGATCCAGAGAAATGCTATTAGCAGCTGTCTTCCGGGCTGTTTTTCCATCATGTCGGTCAGGATGCTTTTCTGCAATCGGTAGGCTTCTCTGACTTGTCTCTTGATGCGGTTGCGCTTGACGGCTCTTTTGAAGAGTCTCTTAGGCACGCTTACAAGGATTTTGACGGAAGGTTCCTCGGGCTGAACTCTCACGACTGACAGGTAGACTGCTCGAAGTGGAAAGGCGGCAAGGCTATGGCTGTTGCTGTCGTGAAAGAGCTGTTCAATGAGTTTTTGGCTGCATATCCGCTCTTCTTTTCTTAGTGTGAGCGCATGTGTAGCTGCCATTTATTTCTTTTGTTTCTTTTGTTTCTTGAGGAAATCCCTGATGGCGCTGGTCATGGAGGGGAATTCTTCTGAGGGAGCTTCGACGTCGATCCTGAGACCGGCATCGGTCACTGCCTTGCAGGTTGCGGGTCCGAATGCGGCAATAGCGATGTCTCCCTGACTGAAGTCGGGCAGGTTTTTCTTCAGGGAAGCTATGCCTGACGGACTGAAGAAGACGAGCATGTCGTAGTCGAACGACTTGGCTTCTTCCTCTGTGAGGTCGTTGCTCACGGTGCGATACATCACGCATTCGGTGTGCTTGAGTTTCTTTTCGTCAAGAGCAGTCTTAAGATCATCGTTGTGAACGCTGCTCATTGGCACAAGATATTTCTCGTTCTTGTGCTTGGCCATGACTGGTATAAGGTCTTGTATTTTGCCTGTTGTGCCGAAGAATACCTTGCGCTTTCTGTATTGCACATATTTCTGAATATAGAGGGAGATGGTCTCTGTGATGCAGAAATATTTCATTTCTTCGGGTATGGTGATTCGCAGAGCTGCTGCAAGTTTGAAGAAGTTGTCGATGGCATGTCTCGATGTAAATACAATGGCAGTGTAGTCGAGGATGCTGACTTTCTGCTGTCGAAACTCCTTGGCACTGAGTCCTTCAACCTTTACGAAGGGTCGGAAGACGCACTGAACGCGGAACTCTCTCTCCAGGTCATAGTATGGAGATTTGTCGCTGGTGGGCTTGGGCTGGGATACCAGGATCTTCTTTATCATTATTTTGTATTAAAAATTTACCTTCAAATAATTGCTTGTTACCTGTAGACAGGTCCATAATAAGGATAAGGGTACTGCTTCGAGCGCACAAAAGTACAAAATTATTTGCAGAAAATCGGCTTTTTTTCTGAAAAAGATGAGATGTGCCTTGTAGAGTGTAAAGAATTTAAAAAGAATGACAACGGAAAGGGTGTATATCCATGTGGTTTTGACAGATATGCCGAAGTAGGTTTGTATCATCACGATGGGGAAGAGGGTTATCCCCTGCATGGATATAAGGAAAAGGACGGCTTTGGTCCATTGTTCATTTTTTTTACCATCGAAAAATGTCTGGTGGGTGGTCCAGTAGAGGATGGATTTGAGGATGTAGTAGAGGCCTATTTCTGCGGTGAACACTCCGATTACCTGGTATTGTTCGATGATGAAGGTGTCGGTGATGTCGGTTTGTATGTAGAAAAAGTAGATGAGTGCGCAGAGGAGGCAGGTCTGGAAGGCGAGGAAGAACTGGAACCGGGCTTCTTCGGTTGTCTCGCTGATGTTCGACTTGTCGTCGCGCTGGGTGCGGAAGAAGTGTTTGGCTTGTTGTATGACAACTCGTTTTGTCTTTTGAAAGGCGAGCAGTGCGATGATGATACAGGCGATGAGGAGTGAGGTAATAAGGTTGTCGCCGGCGATGGTGTAGGGTATCGGATCGCCTGCTACTCCTGACCTGTCGGCTGTGAGTTGTGCGTGGGTGAATTGGGTTTTCGAGTAGTATGTTTCGCGGAAATCGTCGGAGAGGGTCACTTCGTAGGCGCTTTTCCCGATGGGTTGTCCGGGCAGGTGCAGTGTTTCGGGTTGTTCGCTCCAGTGAATCTCTGCGGGTTTGATGTGGCGTTGTATGGCTGAGTCGAGCTGTGCTGGCGTGGCATCCTGAGGCATCCACTTGGCCACGTCGGCAGGTGTCAGCTTGTGTGGTCTGACTTGCTGGGCAGTGTCGGTCGCGGCCAGGGTGTTTTGGATGATGGTGTCGCTCTGGAGGGTCATTTCTTTCCGTGTGTCTTGGGCTTATTTGCTGATGCCGAAGGCCTGCCGGATGTCGTCGATGCGGTCGAGTTTTTCCCAGGTAAAGAGTTCCACCTCTATCTCCCGGGTGGGATGATAGTGGCTGGTGAAGGTCTTTTTGACGACTTGGTTCTTGCGTCCCATGTGTCCGTAGGCAGCTGTTTCGAGGTACATGGGCTGCCTCAGTTTGAGGCTTCTCTCGATGGCCTTTGGCCGAAGGTCGAAGAGTTCGCCGATTTTCTGTGCGATCTCGCCGTCAGAGAGGGCTACGTGCTTCTTGCCGTAGGTGTTGACGTAGATGTTGACGGGGCGTGCTACTCCGATGGCATAGCTTACCTGTACGAGCATTTCGTCGCTTACTCCCGCCGCAACCATGTTCTTTGCTATGTGTCGGGCGGCATATGCGGCCGAACGATCGACCTTCGATGAGTCCTTGCCCGAGAAGGCTCCTCCGCCATGAGCGCCCTTTCCGCCGTAGGTGTCGACGATGATTTTGCGGCCCGTAAGGCCGGTATCTCCGTGAGGACCGCCGATGACAAACTTGCCCGTTGGGTTGACATGATAGATGATATCGTCGTTGAAGAGGGCGAGAACCTTCTCTCCACACTGTTGCTTGACTCGAGGAATGAGGATGTTGACGACGTCGTCTTTGATCTTGGCGAGCATGCGTTCGTCGTCGCTGTCGAACTCGTCGTGCTGCGTAGAGACGACGATGGTGTGGATGCGGCGTGGCATGTCGTCGTCGCCATACTCAACAGTCACCTGGCTTTTCGAGTCGGGTCTGAGGTAGGTCATTGACTTTCCTTCGCGACGGATGTCGGCAAGTGTCTTGACGAGCAGGTGGGAAAGCTCGAGCGACACGGGCATGTAGTCTTCGGTCTCGTTGCTGGCATAACCGAACATCATGCCCTGATCGCCGGCACCTTGCTCGTCTTCGTTGTCGCGATCGACGCCCCTGTTGATGTCGCCGCTCTGCTCATGGATGGCCGTGAGGATGCCGCATGAGTTGCCGTCGAACATGTATTCCGACTTCGTATAGCCGATTTTGTTGATCGTACGGCGGGCAATGGTCTGCAGGTCGATATAGGCTTCTGAGCGTACTTCGCCCATGATCACCACCTGACCCGTGGTGACAAAGGTCTCAATGGCTGTGCGGGCATGGTCGTCATAGGCCAGGAACTGGTCGAGAAGGGCGTCACTTATCTGGTCGGCCACTTTGTCGGGATGGCCTTCCGACACTGATTCTGATGAAAAAAGGTATGGCATGGCTGTTTCTACTTTTTGATGATAACAGGCTGCAAAGTTACGAATAAGCGAGCACAAAACCAAAGAAATCGAAAACATGTTTTCGATTTCTTTGAGTTTGTCGAGCGGGAGTAACTTCTGCAAAGTTGCAAATAAGCGAGCAAAACACAAAATTCTTTTTGTATTTCCGAGCGGGAGTAACTTCTGCAAAGTTGCAAATAAGCGAGCGCAATACAAAGGAAAATCCCTGAATTTTCTTTTCGTTGCCGAGGGCAATACAAAGAAAACAGCGGAGCAATCTGTATGTCCGTTACCGAGAAAGCTTAGCATTCAGGTCGAGAAGTCTAAGGATTCTGCCCGAGAAAGCTATGAGTTGTCACCAAGAAGTCTAAGGCTTCTCGGGCAGAATGCTAAGCTTTCTGAACCGCCATTCTCCTGAAGGTCGAAACGATTCTGCACTGACATGCAAAAGAACGGGTTCTGCCTTCATGGGCATTATACTCCGCTTTTTGCAGTTTTACCCGGTGCAGAAGATGCGGTGTCTCGGCAATGAAAACGAAAAAAACTTAGCCATTTCCTTTGCTCCGCCCTCGCTTATTCGTAACTTTGCAGAAGTTACTTCCGCTCGACAATCCCAATAAAAACGAAAACAAGTTCTCGATTTTCTTGGTTTTGTGCTCGCTTATTCGTAACTTTGCAGTCCGAAGTGCTGCGCGACGGCAAGCCTTAAGGAAAACATCCCTCAGGAAAGCTTGCCGGAAAGAGTCGCAGACAACTCCCGGAAAGGGCGGTCCCATAGTTCAATGGATAGAACAAGTCTCTCCTAAAGATTAGATTCGAGTTCGATTCTCGATGGGACTACACGTCAAACCATTCACCTTACACACATGCTTGGAGCAATCATCGGCGATATAGCGGGCTCGCGTTTCGAGTTCGAACAGAAGCCGTCAGAGGGATTTGAACTCTTCAGCGAAGAGAGCAACTATACTGACGACACCATCTGTACGATGGCTATAGCCGATGCCATACTGCATGGGCGAAGCTACAAGGACAGCCTGCTCGACTGGTGCCGTCGCTATCCCGAGCCAATGGGAGGCTACGGCACGATGTTCTCTCAATGGATAGACTCCAGGAACCCCCTGCCGCAAGCATCGTTCGGCAACGGGTCGGCCATGAGAGTAAGCCCCGTAGGATGGCTCTTCAACAACTATCACGACGTGCTCGACCAGGCAAAGCGTAGCGCCGAATGCAGCCATTGCCACAGCGAAGGAGTGAAAGGAGCACAGTGTGTGGCAGCACTCGTCTACTGGCTGCGCACCTGTCGCATCACACGCGACGAGGTGGAAGGAGCTGTCATGAGAAACTTCGGATACGAAATACCACCGCTGAAAGACATCAACCGAATCGGCAGGCTGGGACACTTCGACTCAACCTGCCAGGAAACAGTGCCCTGGGCCATCCGGTGTTTCCTCGAAAGCAACAGCTTTGAAGACGCCATCCGCATCGCAGTGCTCGCACAAGGTGACACAGATACCAAAGCAGCCATCACGGGAGCAATAGCCGAAGCCTACTACGAAGTGCCCGTCGAACTGGCAGAAAGCGCCTTCGCCTACCTGCCGAAAGACATGCTCGCCGTGCTCAGCCAGTTCTATTCAAAGATTGAAACCACCATCTGAACACCCTCTCCACCAGCCTTCGGCAAGAACAACCCATCAACAACAGCACAGAAACACCACCGCACAAGCCCCCAAACACTACAGCAAATACACAAAAAAGAAGTCCGCATCCGGCGACACCCGTCACCAATGCGGACTTCCTTTTTATCCTTTCATCGCCTCCCCTATATATATAATAAGGTATAGGGGAAGCGATTCTCGCTGCGAAAGCTTACTCCTCAGCTACGTCTTCCTTAATCTTGCGGCCCATCCACAAGTAGGCAATGGGCGACGCAATGAAGATAGAAGAACAAGTACCAAGGATGACACCCAGCGTCATTGCAAAGGCAAATCCCTTGATACTGCTACCACCAATGAACAGGATGCAGAGCAACACGATGAGCGTTGATATCGAAGTATTGATGGTACGAGCCAAAGTCTGGTTGATAGAGTTGTTGAACAACACCTGAATGTCCTGCTTCGGATGCAGGCGAAGGTTCTCACGGATACGGTCGAAGACCACCACCTTGTCGTTGATCGAATAGCCAATCACCGTCAATACGGCACCAATGAACGTCTGGTCGACCTCCAAAGAGAACGGCATCACATGCTGCAAGAGGGAGAAAAGACCGATCACAGTCACGGCGTCAAACGTCAAAGCTGCGATAGAACCGATAGAGAAGGCAACCTTGCGGAAGCGCAAAAGAATGTAAAGGAAGATAGCAATCAGAGCGATGATCACACTGTAGATGGCCCCGTATGTGATGTCCTTAGCCACAGCAGGACCAACCTTCGACGAGCTGATGATTGAGCCTCCTTCGCGAACATCGGGATTCTTGAACGACTGAACGTCAGGCTGGCTCACCAAGCCCGCTTTCTTAAGTCCTTCATAAAGCATCTCCTCACACTCGTCGTCTACCGTCGGATTATTCGATTCAATCTTATAGTTCGTAGAGACGCGGATGGTCTTGTTGTCCGTTCCAAGAGCCAAAGCTCCTGTATTGCTCTCAGGGAATATCTCGGCCAATACCTCGCGAACTTGCTCAGGTTCGACAGCATTCTCGAACTGTAATACATAGTTGCGACCACCAGTAAAGTCAATGCTCTGGCTCAGACCCTGAGTGAAGAAGCTGATGATGAATACCACTAATGCAACACCGGCAACAGTAAAGCTCTTCTTATACATCGACATAAACTTGAAATGAGTGCCCTGCATCAAGTTGCGAGAGAAACGGGTCGTGAAGGTCTGGTTTAGCCACTTATCCTTGCTAAGACGGTTCTCGTAGACCAGACGTGTCAGGAATACAGCCGTGAAGAACGAACAGATGATACCGATAATCCACGTCGTAGCAAAGCCACGAATAGGACCTGTTCCGAACACATAGAGTATAACACCCGTGATGATAGATGTCAAGTTAGAGTCGAAAATGGCAGAGAAAGCATTCTCATAACCAGCCTTCAAAGCCTGCTTGATGTTCTTTCCTGCACGCATTTCCTCCTTGATGCGCTCGTAAATAAGCACGTTTGCATCCACCGCAGTTCCCAAAGATAGTACCATACCGGCAATACCTGACATCGTCAAGGCTGCCTGGAACGACGTTAAAATACCGAGGGTGAAAAACAGGTTTACTATCAAAGCACAGTTGGCCATCATACCCGGAATAAAGTCATACATCAGCACCATGTAGATCATCAGCAACACAAATGCCACTATAAAGGATATGATTCCCTGCTGGATTGATTGTGCACCAAGGGTCGGACCGACAACCTCTTCTTGGACGATTCGTGCCGGAGCTGGCATACGACCAGACTTCAACGTGTTGGCAAGGTCTTTGGTTTCTTCTACAGTAAAGTTACCGGAGATCTCGGTATTGCCACCGGAAATCTCACCGTTTACTCGCGGAGCAGAGTAAACAACACCGTCAAGTGTCACGGCAACGGCCTTGTTAATGTTGGCCTTTGTCATGTCTGCCCAGCGACGAGCACCGTCGGTATTCATTGCCATTGTTACGATAGGACGGCCAGTAATGTGGCTAAACTCGTCCTTAGCTTCCGTGACAACATCACCTTCTAACGGTGCCCGGCCAGTGGAACTGGTAACCTTTATGGCATAGAGTCCGTAGGTATTTTTTACAGAAATGTGGTCTTCGGGCTTGGCACCCCACATGAGTTTACAGTCAGAAGGGAGTATTTGCTGGCCGATTTCCGAATAGATGATATTGTTGATCTCTGCAGTATCACGTATATTAGCATAGCCGACGAGGGCGAGAGATCCGGCTCCTGTCGGATAGAGGCGCGAGAGAAGCGGGTTGCGCTTGTGGGCAGCTTCGAGATCGTTTGCTTCGATTTTCTGGTCGCTATTCAGTTTGAACTCGGGAGCAGTGGCTTCTGTTGCTTCTGTATTTTCTTCGGTTTCTGTTGCATCAGCGGTCTCATTCTCCTTGACATCGGCCGTTGCTTCTGCAGTTTCTTCGGTCTCGTTGTCTTGAGCAAATCGTTGGTCAAGTTGTGAGAAATATGGGACTATTTCTTCAGCATTGTATGTTTCCCAGAATTCAAGGTTGGCAGAACCCTGCAAGAGTTTGCGCATACGTTCCGGTTCACGGACGCCCGGCATCTCCACCATGATGCGTCCTTGTTGGCCTTCAAGCTTTTGGATGTTAGGCTGAACGACGCCGAATTTGTCGATACGGGCGCGTACTACTCGGAATGAATTGTCGATAGCTTCCTGCACAGAGGCTCTCAAAGCTTTTTCAACTTCTGAGTCGGAACTCTGAGGAGACACTTGTCCCTGAAGCTGCTGTGTGGCGAATATTTCGGCGAGTTGTCGCTCGGGAACGTTCTTTTTCCAAGCTTTTACGAAGAGCGATATAAAGTCGGCCTGACTGGTTTCCTCTTCTTTCTTGGCTTCTTCCATAGCCTTTACGAAGTCTGGATCTGTCTTATGGTCGGCAAGCATGTCGACAACGTCGGGCACAGATACTTCGAGGATGACGTTCATACCTCCCTTAAGGTCAAGTCCGAGACCGATTTGTGTCTCAAGACATTTTTGATAAGAGTAGATTCCCAGATACTTTACAGAGTCTTTGTAGTCTTGTTCTGCGATGGGATCATTAAGTTTTGCAGCCTGCTTGTCATAATAGCTTGTTGCTGCTGAGAACGACAAATAGAAGATGCTTGCCAGAGTCAGCAGGATGGCTGTTACAATTACAATTCCTTTGTTT
The DNA here is from genome assembly GCA_017469955.1 of Prevotella sp. GTDB lineage: Bacteria > Bacteroidota > Bacteroidia > Bacteroidales > Bacteroidaceae > Prevotella. The sequence goes on along the minus strand of JAFUFJ010000004.1, from coordinate 136,212 downwards.
TGCATTTTGTTTATGTTTTTTAATATTTTAAATATTCTTTCGGAATTAGCGTACAAAGATAAGGATTTTTTTTTGATGGGCGAAATTTATGGTTGTTTATTAGTCTTTTTTTACTGTTTTCGGACGTTTTTTGAGCCAACAGCAGATGGGATAGTGGTCTGATATGTCGATTTCGTCATCAACTTTACATGCAAAAGGCTGCCAGTCGTCGGTACAGAAGATGTTGTCTATTCTGACGAGAAATCCGTTTCTATGGTATGATATGCCAGGTCCGTTGGCGGTTTGTGTATAGCAGTTTATGAGATTTTTGCCAATGGTGTGGTTGGTGTATGACAGGGGTCCGTCGTTGAAGTCGCCGCAGAGGATGATGCTTCTGTCGCGGTTGTCGGCGACATACTTGGCCACTGTCTCGGCCTGTGGTGCTCTTTTTCGTGCGGCTTCGGTCAGTTTGTCGACGAGTTTCTGCGAGTTTTGTTTGGCAGAGTCGCCTTTCATCTTGCCTTCAACCATTGACTCAAACCCCTTTTTCTCTTCTGCAGACAGGCGAAGACTCTGCAGGTGGTTGTTGACAACGATGACGGTATCGCCGTTGATGTCAAGGTGGAATGCCACGGATTTGTTGGTTGTCGAATCGAAAAAGATATGCTCTTTCTTCAAGATAGGGTATTTGCTGTAGATGACAAGTTTGTCCCCGTGGTTGCGCGACCATGCAGTATCTGAATAGCTATAGACAGGGTTGAGGTACTTGTCTACGATGTTTTGTGTGGTGGGATTGCAGTCAGCCTCCTGCAGACAGACGATGTCTGCGTCTTGCCTGGCAATGTATGCTGGCAGCTCACTGAGTTCTTCGTCGGTGGAAAGGGTGGTGAATGCGTACATCATCACGTTGAAAGACATCACTTTCAGGGCGCCTTCGGGCACGGCTTCTGGTATGTTGATGGGGCATGTTTGCCGAACGGGATGGTAGCAAATGACGAGTCCTGCGAGCGGGATGAGTATCCGACGCGGTTGTATAAGCAGCCAGAACAGCAGGAAAAAGATGTTGATGACGAGGAAGAAAGGAAACGTAAGGTTGGCATGGGTGAGCAGGGGAAATGCCATTGGGCTTAGCCATCCTGAGAATCCCGTGGCAGCCATCAGGACGACAGTTGCCACGTTGGCGCTGGCGATTGTTTTCAGGAATTGTTCTTTTATGCTTTTGAGCTTCATCTGATGTGCTGTCGTCCTGTTATTGCTTGGAGTTCTGGTTCTGGTCGAACAGCCGTTGTTTTTCTTCTCGCGAGAGGCTGTCATAGCCGCTCTTCCTTATCTTGTCGAGGATGCGGTCTATCTCTTCTTCGCGCTGTCGTGACGCATTGCTGTCGGCGATGTCCCGGTTGCTGCTCTTCTTTGACGGGCTGTCCGGGGCGGGAGCCTTTCGGTTCGACTGCTGTTCCCACGAGTTTCTGAGCTTGTCGAAGAACTGTTGTCCGTTTGACCGTCCGTAGTTGGCGCTGGGATGTTTCTGCCAATAGCGTATGAGGAAGAAGCCAAACAGCATGCCACCGAGGTGTGCCGTATGGGCAACGCCGTCGCCTGAGGAGTGGAAGGCCATGAACAGTTCGATGGCAGCATATCCGATGACGAACCATTTTGCCTTGATTGGCACCGGCAAGGGGAAGATGAATATGCGTTCGTTGGGGAAGATCATGCCGAAAGCCAGCAGGATGGCATAGATGGCTCCTGACGCTCCTACGGTAGTTCCCGTATTGAGTATGGGCTGACCGAAGGCTCCTATGTAGGCCAAGTATTGTGCTGCTTCCTGGGCAAGACCAGCTCCGATGCCGCATAAAATGTAATAAAAAAGGAATTTCTTTGGTCCCCACACGTGTTCTACCACACGTCCGAACATCCAAAGGGCAAACATGTTGAAGAACAAGTGGTCCCATCCTCCGTGCATGAACATGTAGGTGACGAGCTGATAGGGCTCGAATCCGGGCGCCTTGAAGAAGTAAAGTCCCAGTCTTTCGTTGAGGATGTAGTCGGTATAGGTTGCTCCTCCGTAGGATACTTGCGGTCCGCCAACGGCCACGCAGACGAGGAATGCGGCGATGTTGACGATGAGCAGAGCCTTTGTTACTTGTGGGATGTTGCGCATAGTGTATGTTGCTTTCAGTGTGTTTCTTACGTTGTTTCTCCGTGAATTACTGTCAGGGTGCAAAATTACGAAAAATATCCGTGAAAAGATGTCAGAGGAGCGGTTTTGAGAAAAAAAAACAAAAAAAACAACACTTTTTCTTGATTTTTATTGTTTTTATGAAATGTTTCTCTTATATTTGCCATGATTTTACGGATAAACTCTATTATTAATCATTTTAATACAAGCTAAGTTATGAACAAAACACAATTAGTTGAGAAGATCGCAGCAGGTGCTGGTATCAGCAAAGTTGCTGCCAAGAAGGCATTGGAAGCTGCAACGGCAGCCGTGAAGGACGCTCTCGTAGCAGGTGACAAGGTACAGCTCATCGGCTTCGGAACATTCGCAGTGAAGGAGCAGCCTGCCCGTGAAGGCGTAAATCCTGCAACTGGCAAGAAGATTAAGATTGCTGCCAAGAAGGTTGCCAAGTTCAAGGCTGGTGCTGAACTCGCTGAGGCTGTCAAATAAGTTCTTCTCTTTGTAAAGAATTTATCACAGGCAACAGGCGGTCGACTACAATCGTAGCGACCGCCTTCTTTGATGCCTTTCGGCGGGAAAGGACTTCCTGATGGTCTGTTTCCCTGCCTGTTCCGGGGATGAAGGCTGTGGGTTCAGAAAGCGAAACATCATCTATTGCCGGCCAATAGATGATGTTTTGCCCGGCAATAGATGATGTTTTGCTTGACGAATGGCCTGCGTTCTGCTGCAGGATGGTGCTAATCCTCGATGTTGATGCTGACCTTTTTGATGCCCGACGGTGCGGTTATATAGGCATGCATGGCTCCGAGGGTGGTGTTCTTCTCTACGTTTGAGGCCGTTCCGTCTTTGTTGACAACGAATGAAGTCTTCAGCGAGCTGCTCAGATTGGTCGGTCTGAATGAGCCTGTCAGGCGGAAGTTGTCGCCCGTAGTCGTGCCCCCGTTCTGGGTGGTCAGTGTGAATTCTTCTACGGTTATGCCCTTCTGCCGGCTGAGGGTAGGCTTTACGATGTAGGGCTTTGCTGCCTCGGTCCGGCTTACTTTGGTAAAGGTCATCGTGGCTTCCGTGGGATCTTCGGAGCTGATTTCGGCCTGTCCTGCATATTCTGCCACGACACATCCTTGGCCGAACACTTGCTGAAGCTGCTCTTCATTGAGGGCAAAGGGCAGGCAAACGGTGGTCCATTGGCCTGTGTAGAGGGGCATCTGGAAGAATATCTTGGCGTTCTCTACGGCACGCCGAATGGTGTTGCTCGACGATTCGTCGTAGATCAGATAGTCGCTGTCGGCAATCAACGTGCTGACAAGTTGCCGGCTGATGGCCTGCATGCCTGCGAATGTAGGATGTTCGAGCGCCTTGCTTACGCCCGAAAGCGTCATCACCGGCACCCCATAGTGGGCACAGATATCGTTGACCGACGTGTTGATTTCGCTCTTCAGTCCGTTGTTAAGCATGAAGAGAAGCTTCGAGTTCGGATACTTGTTCTGCAGGTAGTCGATGGTCTTTGCCAATGCCGGACGGAACGACTTGAGGTCTTGCTCCGTCCAATCGCTGTACTTATAGCTGCCGATGGGCGAGTTGGCATTGCTGTCATTGGTGCCTCCCTCGATGATGATGAGGTCGGCTTCGCGCAGGTTTTGCTCGCGATAGACGAACGATACGGCCGATGCGTCATCGCCATTCCACCAGGTGTTGCAGATGGTTCCGCCCGAATACGAGTTGTTCTGCTCAAGCTTCACGCCTGCTTCCCTCTGGAAAAGCATCCACCAAGTCTGTGCCGGCTCGTAGACGTCGAGGCCCTCTCTCGGGTAGTATTGGGCGTTGGTCGTGGGTTCGGTCTTGCCTACAAAGGTCGAATAGGAGTCGCCGATTACCGAGAAAGTCTTGTAAAGTCGCTCTACAGGGTTGTCGAGGCTGACCACCTGTGCCCTCGTTGTGAGGGGCAACAGCATCATGGCTGTCAGGGAAAGGATGATGATTCGTTTCATAGCAGCTCTATTTCTTGATGACATATTTCTTCCGGTTGATGATGTTGACGCCGGTTTGTGGTGCGGAAAGGCGCTGCCCGCCGGTGTTGTAGATACTGTTCTTCGTGCTTGAAGGTGCTTCGGCTGCGGCTATTCCGTCGGTCAGAATCTCAAACGAACCTGTGGCAAATTCAGAGCCTTGGTAAGCTCCGTCGACGGTCTGTATGCCGTAAGTGTAGCTGCCTTTGGGCAGATGAAGTGTGGTTTTGCGTGCCTGGCAGGCGTTGCCCGGGCCGACAGTCTTGCGCTTTCCGTCGAGTGCTCCGCCGATATGGGCATTGCAGCTGGTCACAAGCCGGCCGTTGGCATCCTTCACCCAGTATTCAAACGTTACGTTTCCCTTGGCCGACTCGGGCTTTTCCCATGCCAGCGTCACGCTTCCTGCACCGGTTTCAGCCTGGCCGAGCTGAGGTTTCTCGGGACGAACGGGGGCCTTGTTGGGGTTGAGTGTGGCCTGGAAATGAGTGCCTCCGGTAAGAAAGAAGTTGCCATCCCACGACTGTCCCATCTCTAAAAGGTCAGCAATGCCGTCGGCATTCCAGTCGACAAAGCACGACGAAAGTTCCGATCCAGACCCTGTTCTGTAGGCCATTGAGAACGTGCCGTCGCCCTGTTCGTTGGTATAGATGATGGCAGTCTGGGTGTTATAGGTGCCATACCAGCCCGGCGCATAGTAGTCAAGATTGCCGTCACCGTCCCAGTCGATGAAACCACACATCTGTGATGTGGTGTTCAATGGTCGAGCGTGAAGGATGGGACAGCTATAGTCTACGTCGTACTTCACTGAGCCATCGTCTTGAAGAGTGGCACGGAAGAGCCCCCAGATGTCGTGCTTGCGACCGTCGCCACAATAACCTACGAGGTAGAGATCGGGCACCCCGTCCGAGTCGACATCTCCTATTGAACATCCTGTTTCACCGATGGCCCACACCGTGCTTGAGCCCCATTTAGAGCGGTCTTGCAGGTATTGGCGGGTGAAAGTGCCGGGCGATGCCGGGCTGTTGAGGAAGACATCAAAGAAATGAGTCTCGACACATTGGTCGGGCTCCAGGCATCTTACTGTGCGTCCAAGGGCAGCGTTGTCGTTCGATTGTCCGCTGATGATGAGGTCTTGCAGTCCGTCGTTGTTGAGGTCATAGTGCTGTATCCACGCCATCTCGAAGTGGTAGACATCGCCGTCGGCGAAGATGTTCTGCTGCTGAAAGGTGTCGTTTCCGAGGTTGACAAGGATGTAGTTACATGTTTCATAGTCGCGTGCGGCGACGCCTGAACGTATCTGATATCCGATGCCTACGATGTCTAACAGTCCGTCGTTGTTGACGTCGCAGACCGTGCCTGAGACGAATTTTCGGAGATCAAAGTCAGTGGGAAGTCCCTCTTCGTCGAGGATTGTGGGCTGGAAGGCTGTGAAAGTTCCGTCGCCGTTGCCAAGGAAGATGCCCTGCTTGGAGAAGCCCGACGTGTATGGTTGGTCAGTGGCGTTGTGGCCAACGGTCTCGAAAGTAACCAAGTCCATCAGTCCGTCTCGGTTGATATCGCAAGGAGTCAGGCTCGGGCGGTCCGTGACATTAAACCCTATTTTGGCGTCGTTGACGGCCGTCCATCTCAGCATGTCGGCCGTAGGATCGATGAGAAGCACGTGCGACATGCGCTTGCGGTCGTTGTCGTTGGTGGCAGAAGGGTTGGTGACCGAGCGTCCGAATCCGCTGATGATGAGGTCGCAGTAGCCGTCGTTGTTAAAGTCTGCGGCCGTTGCTGCTCCGTAGTATCCGGCCCAGTCGGCATATTGGCAGAACTCCGGATAGAGGAATGTCTGTGCCTTTGCCGTGGAAAGACCGCCAAAGAGGCAGGCCATGACGACGGCAGTGAAGGCCAGTGATGGTGTTTTCTTTTGCATAAGTCGATTTGTTGTTTGGTAGTTTCGTTGCTGTCGGGACGGCTTTCAGGGGCTGACGCCCGTCGTACCGTCTGCATACATGCTGTTGGTATGCTTCATACATGTGGCTGGTATGCTCCGTACATCTATGGTGTATGCTTCGTACATATGAGATGTACGGGCGTGCATGCCCTGTTCTCTTACAGCCAAATGCTTTTGGCCGTGAAGACTTCGAGGCGTTTTATCTGTAATTGGTTGCCGTAGAATGCGTAGCCTTCGGCATCGTTGCGGTGCACGTCGCGCTGGAAAGAGTAGGAGAAGGCTCCTCCGTCGACGTAAGCTTCGACAATGGCGCGGTCGATATAGAGGTCGAGCGTCAGGTCCATGCATCCGGGTTGTTGCGGATTGACATAGAACTCGCCCTGCAGACGGTTGCCGTTCATGTCGTAGTCGAAGAGCCTTTGCCCGCGATAGCGCAGCGAGGCGTCGGTGGCATAGGTAAGGCGGATGGTGGTGCGGATGCGCAGAACATCGTTGCCGTTGAACGGTTTCAGAAGGTCGTTGGCCTCGCGTTGCGACAGGTTTTCCTTGTCAATCACCTTGGTAAAGAGCTGCTCTGTCTCGGCGATGGGATAGCTGTAGAGACATGGTCCCTGAGCCGTCGGACGCACTTCCTGGGTTTGTGGCAACAGCATGCAGCCGTTGAATGGCATGTCGGGGAAAGCAATGCGGCCCCAAGCCATCTTGACAGGCAGGCTCTTGCCTGAGCCTTCTGGTTCGGGAAGCTGGTTGAAGCACTGGGCTGCATAGGCCGATCCGTTGAAGTTCATGAGCTTCGGTCCGGAAGGAACGAACGTGTTGCCGTCGAACTGCCCCAGCATATAGGTGCCCGAAGCGCCCCAAAGCACCCAGCAAGGAGTAGCGCCGGCATCGGCAGAGGGTACTTCGAACAGCTCCGGACATTCCCAAAAACCGGTGATATGGCTCACGGGATACCAGTTTTTCAGGTCGGTTGAATTGTAGATGGTGTGGCCGTCGCGCTCGTTGAGCACAAGCACATACTTCGCCTTGGCGTCCTTTCCGCCGGGCATCTTGAAGATCTTAGGGTCGCGCGTGTCGTGGCTCTGCCAGCGTTCGTGGGAGTCGATGACGGGGTTGCCTTCGTATTTAGTGAAAGTACGCCCTCCGTCAAGGCTGTAAGCCATGCACTGTCGCTGGTATTTAGGATGGTCGGCCGTGTAATATACGATCATGGCCACCTGCTCAGGCTCTACGACTTTGCCCCGCTTGTTTACCTTTGCCGGCCGGTTGAAGCCAGCAGCATTGTCGTAGTCGAAGAGGGCTGAGCCCGAAAACATCGTGCCTATCGTGTCAGGATGGAGCGCGTCGGGCAGCTCTTTCCAGTGGATCAAGTCGGTAGAGACGGCGTGTCCCCAGTGCATGTTCTCCCATTCGCGCTCGTAAGGATTGTGCTGATAGAACAAGTGATATTCGCCTCTTGAACGGTCATAGACCAGTCCGTTGGGGTCGTTGATCCATCCTCTGCGCGTGGTAAAGTGGTATTGCGGGCGGAAAGCCTCCTGATAGAGCGATTCTTCGCCAGGGAAAGTGTCGTCCTGACAGATGCGTTCAAGGGCTGCCTGCGGGCCGTCAAACGAGAGCTCGATGGTCTTTCCCTTGAATTCCGACACGTCTTGAAACACCCAATAGTCGGGCTCTTCTGCCGTAAGCCGAACGACAAACCTGCAGTATTCCTTGCCGTCGGCAACAATACGCATGGCCTTTCGGTCTGCTTTGTGGGAGACAGGAAAGTTGAGATACTGATGAATGATTTTCATTTTGACGGTCGTTTCGACAGCCGACAGGTTGGTTGAAAACAGACAGAGCAGGCAGAAAAGCAGTAGTTTCTTCATAAAGGAAGTGATGACTGAAAAGTGTTGTTGTTTTGTTATCTTCTATTATGATAAGGATAAGCGTGATTTTTTGTCGGGAAGTCCGCTCATGGCTGTCGGCTCAAATATCCCGTGACAGGACGCCGCATAGGCTTTTAGCAGGTAAGGGCCTTGGATATATGTCCGGAAAAACCTCTGTTGTGATAACGAACGGCGAGGCTTTTTTATTGCCTCGCCGTCGGCTTATTTCAAGATTTTTATTTTATGATGACTTTCTTGCCGTCAATGATATAGATGGTGTTTGACAAAGTTTCGTTGACGCGCTGGCCAAAGAGGTTGTATACCTTGCCGCCTTTAGCGCTCTTGGCATTGCCGTTGTCAACGGAATCGCCGTCTTTCACACCCTTGATGCCGGTGAGAGTGCCGTTCTCAAGACTGAAGGTTGCGGTAGCAAATTTAGAACCATAGTATTGACCATTGACAGCTTGTACGCCAATGGTATAGGTTCCGTCGGGAAGCAGGAACGTCTTCTTGGTAGAAGTTCCTTGGTTTCCTGGCTCTTCACACTTGCGAAGTCCTTCGTTCTCTCCGTTGATGTAGGCGCGACAGTTGCCCAAAAGGGTGCCGTCTTCTTTTTGGATATAGAGCTCGAAGGTGGTGTTTTTCGGAGCATTTTCTGCACGTTCCCAAGAAGCAACAATCTCGTTCTTGGCGTTGTCAGCGGCAGTTGCCTGCTCGACAGAGATGCCTACAGGGGCATCAACGTCAGGAATGGCGGTCTCGCCCTGTATGACAATGAAGTTGCGCCCGTCGTTATAAGTGTGGCTGACGTAGTTGCGATCGCCGCAATAGCCAATCGTAATAAGGTCTTTTATGCCGTCTCCGTCCCAGTCAGTAAAGGTGGTTGACGACTCGGATCCGCCCGAATATTGGATGGATTTGTCAAATGTTCCGTCTTCTTTGGCAAGCCAGATGAATCCCGTCTGTACACCAAGATCAGGACACCAGCCTTGGTGGGTGACGTCGATAAGGCCGTCTCCGTTCCAGTCATAGCCATGGGCTACATTGGAAACGGAGTTTAATCCGCGGATATGAAGGGGCTCAAAACCGGTCGGAGACATTGGAGTAAAGGTTCCTGTCTGGTCGTTGTTGTTGATACACATGATGGCTCTTTCCCAATAGCCGTCGTTTTCATTGCCAGTGAACTCGATGGCTTTGGGCGTGCCGGGGAAGAAACCTCCGTCACCAGAAGCATAGACGTCGGGCACACCGTCATTGTTAAAGTCGGCAATGGCCAATCCTCCATTGTAGACAGACGGATTGTTTTTGCCCCAATATGTGCGTTTCCATTTGGTTCCTTTCTCACGATTCAGGTAGACTTCTGTGAAGCGTTCCATGTCACCAAGTTCATAGATGTTCTGACGATAGTCCCAGTTGTTGGCCGAGATGATGAAGTCATCGTAGCCGTCACCGTCGAAGTCTGCAGTCATGACAAAGCCTCCGTCAAAGGAACGTCCGCGACGCTCCTCGCTGTAACCTTCATTGATTCCGTCGTCGAAATAGACGGGAAGCATCTTGACAACACCGTCTTCAATACCCTGGTTAAGCAAGACTACGTTGTTTTGGTCTCGGCCAATGCCGACGATATCTGGCAGACCATCGTTGTTGAAGTCGGCCACAGCTCCGGAACGAAGCATGTAGACATTGGTGAAAGGCTCGCCAAAATTGGCTGGCAGATACTGATATTCGTCAACGACAACAACGGGCAATTGGGTGAAAGTTCCGTCGCCATTGCCGAGATAAACGCCTTTGCTGTTGTAGTAAGAGTTGTTGGCAATATCGTCGCTATTGGGAAGATTGTCTTCGAATAGTACGAGATCCATATTGCCATCGCCATTGAAGTCGCAGACGTTATAGGCAGGATGGTCGGCACAATTGAGAGGATTCTCGATCTCATTCCATTCTCCTTCGATGTTGCGAAGCAGCCACATGTGGCGATTTCCAAAGTTATCGTCACGGCCGGCAAGGAACAATTCCCGCTTTCCGTCATTGAAAAGATCGATGGACGTGATGTTGTTCAACTGAGAAGCCCAGTTGTGGGTGATGAGGATTGGCAGGGGTTTGTTGCCGGGATAGAGACCTGCGTCGGCATTAGAACCGCCCCAGTCGTTGTGGACATGCATGGCAAGAATGTTTTCTGTGCCGTCGGTCTTTATGGCAGTTTTCTGCTCTTCGGTGAGGATCCACATGGCACTTTCACTCCAGTCGGGGTTGGCATCTTCGACTTTTGCAAGAAGAACGCCATTAAGATAGACTTCAGCCGGACCGTCGTCAATAGCTCCAGCCAGAACAACGGGACCCTCTATAGGACTGTCAAGTGTAAAAGAACGGCGGAAATAGAGGTCGGCCAGAATATTATCGCCAGCCCAAGTTCCCGTTCCGAAGGGGGCAACCCGGTCTTCCCAGGCTATATCCTCACTGTAATTGGTCAGGGTATAGCCGGCCTCATACCATTCTTTTCCATTGCTATCAGTGGGAGGTGTGCCAAGCAAGACACCCGATTGTCCGCCATTGTTGGCATAGTCGGCCCAAAAAACACCGTCATTGAAGACCATGGCTTTTACGGTATATGGGTCTTGGTTGTGCATCCATGTAGTCAGATATGGATTTTGTTTGTCAATGAGTTGTGCATTTGCAGCAATGGATACCATTGCTACAAGAACCAGAATCAGAACTTTTTTCATATTGTAAGTTTATTAAAATATTACTGTTTTTGCTTGTGTGTAAGGCATAAGTCTTAGTCCCATACGCGTCGGAGATTGCGAACCTGAGCCTTGGCTTCCTGCCCCGTAATGATAACTTGGTCGTATAGACTTTCAGGGAAGACAAGCGTCGACATGATGACAGACCCGTCTTCGGTTGTCACTTCTACGTTTGACTGGTCAACATAGATACATAGCGTTACCTGCTCTTTGTCAGTATAGAGTGAAGACCGCATGGATGTGATGGGGAAGTTGCCGGAGAAACTGGTGATTCCCGTCTTGGCTCCACGGTTGATGACAAGGTCGCGACGGGCAGCATCCACACGAATCCCGTATTCTTGCCCTTGCCTGTTGGCCAAAGTGATGGAGCAGTCTGCAGTCATGTTGACGGTAACGTTGAGTTGGTAGGCGTCTTTTACGTCAAGCTGACGAGCCGAAACAGGCTGCCAAGCGTCTGCAATACTTTCGATTTCCTTCACGATAGTGGTTTTCAATAAAGGTTGTCCATTGTATTCTTCAAGTACCATTTCCCGGGGAAGGGTCATGCATGACCGCCAAGGCGACACTGGATAATTGCCTGAATAGGCTTGATTGTTCATCCAACCAATGCATATTAACCGGGAACCAGTGTTGCTCCAAGTGACAGAAGCATAATCATCCATGCCGTGATCTTCCCATAGAGGATAGTCATAACGGTCTGCGGTGAAACGCTGCCCGTTGAAATTTCCTACAAAGTACATGGTGCCAGATCCGACAACAGGGCCCCCGTCGCTGACGTTAACCGTGAGAATCCACTTGCGCTCTCCTTTGTAAGTAACAGGAAAAAGGTCGGTACATTCCCACACTCCGCGGTTGCATCCTGCATAAGAGCCGGCAGAGAACGTAGAACAAAGAGTCCACGATTTCAGGTCGGAAGACTTCCATATTTGGGCAGTATGCTCATCTCCGAGGGCGAAAATGCAATACCACATATGGGTGTCTTCATCCCAAACAACCTTAGGATCGCGATAGTCGCCGTGGGTTGTGTTCTTGATAACAGGGTTGCCTTCATACTTAGTAAAGGTCATACCTCCATCAGTACTGTAGGCGATACATTGCTGTTCATGGGCTCCATGAGCAGTATACATGGCCACGATGGCATTCTTTCCGAACCCAGAAGTGTTGTCTTTGTCAAGCACAGCTGAGCCGGAATAGATGTATCCCAGTGCATCTGGTTCGATGGCAACAGGCTGTTCTTTCCAGTGGAAAAGATCTGTTGATGTGGCATGTCCCCAAGACATGTTGCCCCAATTGTTGCCGTAGGGATTGTACTGATAATAGAGGTGCCAGACACCATCGGCGTAAACCATGCCGTTAGGGTCGTTGATCCAGTTCTTGGCAGGTGTGAAGTGAATCTGAGGTCGCATAGGTTCACGATACCAATTACTGTCATTACCGCCGGTTTTCCCTATCTCGATACTCTCACCTTCTTTATGTTCAGCTTCCTCAAAGATGAGGTTGTATTCTTTGTCGCCACAGCCTACTGCCAGCATAGCCATGGCAAATATTGCGAGATGTCTTTTCATATCATATGGTTTTTAGATATTCAATTGCGTTCTTTGCTATTTTTAATACGGTAGCTTGGAAAGGAGAGTTCTTTGGATAGGCACTCTTGTCGGGTGTTCCGTCTGCGTTTTTATAAGAAAACTCCAAGCCTCCATTACCTACGCAGAGCACAGTTCCCTTGAAGTCGGTATTGCCTTGTCGGGCTTCCCAAACATTGAGTTGGCTCACCCAGTCTATCTGTGAATCCCATACAGCAAGCGGATAGATGCCATAAGTATTTGTCAGTTTTTCGTAACAGCGTGGATCTTGGTCGCTGATACCTGTCAGACGGTTGGGGATATTGAAGAAACAACAGTTGTGATCTTCCGTCCAAGCCGGTCCCTTTACTGTGATATATTTCGAACGTCCGTCAGTTCTTACGTCAACATCTTTATATATAGGATGCCCAGAAAAGTCCCTAACAAAGTAACTACCGGGATTGATTTGTACAGCCATGTACCATTGTCCTTGGTTCCATGAGCCACGGCCAATGGTGATACGGCGGTCATTTGAGCGGAGCAAGCCTTGATCAATACGACCGAGATCAGTAATGAAAGTCACGGCGTGTTGCCACAAAAGCAGGTTGCCACCCTCACGATACCACTCTGTGATGTATGGTGTAGCCTGTTGTAAAACGCGTGGTTGTGCCCACACACTGCTTTCGGTTCCCGAGTCGAGATCACGGATATAGAAGAGTACGCGGAATTCATCAAGCGTCTCTTTTGATTTGATGTCACCAGCATAGAGATAACGGCTGTTGGGATAATTCTCATGGAACCATAGCCATGCAGAGGCCTCGTCGTCGTCGCCTTTCTCAACAAGTTCCTCGGGAGTGGCATAGTTGCTTAGGAAGGCAACCTTCTGTTTTCCGGCTCTTAGGGTTGTCGACACAGGCAATGCATCGCCTTTTTCGTTGCAGGCTGTTAAGGTAAATGTCCATGTTTCACCGTCATTCACACCAGCAACGGCATGTTCTACGGCTTTTCCGTCAATGGTTTCGTTGATGGTTTTTGTGCCATTACTGCCCTCAATGACTATCTCTGTAGCATCGAGTGAAGCGTTCCATGCGAGCAAAGCCTCATATTCTTGGGCACCTTCTTGTTGACTTACGGTAAGCCCACTTAGGGTGGAAGCACCTTGCCGGGTATAGGTTTTAAGAATGGCATCGCTGTAGTTGGTGCCGTCGAAGAGACGGAAAAGATAATCAAAGCGCACATTAGCTTCCAGATTCTTTTGAACGATGCTGGTAGCTCTTGTCAGTTCATGTGTGTAGGGTTGTCCCTCACGCAGTACGGTAATGTCCATTTGCATCCCCTTAGGAAGCATAGACCATGACCATGCAACCCCCAAGTCTTTCTCTTCGGCGCTGACATACCCGATAGAAAAGTTGGAAAGAGTGAGTGCATCTGGCTTGATGACGATGTCTTCAACTTCGTCGCTGCAGCCAATAGCCAGTAGTGATAAGCCGGCCATTAGCAGGTTTACTAATTTTTTCTGTATCATATTGTGTGTGTTAAATATAATCTAAGGATTGTAAAGACGAGCAGTCAGGTCTCCATACTAGAAAGAGACGGTGGAGTAATCTACCGTTCCGTTCGACCAGCCTTCCATCTCAAAATCGAAATGCAAGCGGTGGTTGAAGGGGATAGCGTCGGTGTTACGGGTGCGCAGCCATGTGCTTTTTCCGTGAGAAGTCTTGTCGTGTGCCCGGGGAACGCCACCGAAAGGCGTCAGGAAAGGGACTACCGGTGCCCAAGAACAGTTATAATAGTCTTCGAGACCTGTTCCCATGAACGAAGGAAATGGCTCGCTGTCAACGTAGATACGTTCGTCGCCTTCGCCAAACCAGTTGGGAAGTTTGTTGTTGACAGCCAACATGTCACCCACATAAACGCCGCGTCCGTCGATGGTAATGAAGTTCCAGTCGATGGGATTGAGCGTGTTGTATTCTTTGCTGACTTTAATGTCTTTCTCTGTTTTGCTTGTCGCGTGGAAGTAAAGAGTGTTGCTTGTCCACGTGTAGTCTGCCGTTCCTACTGTTGCCATGGCTTCAAACGGAACGTCTTCTTCGCAGATGAACCGTATCTCGGCTTGTTTCTTGAACGGCATCACCCACCAGCATTCCATCCATCCCTTCCCGTTGTTCTCGAAATACCAGCATTTTGTCTGCGGGCTGTCGTCTCCTCCTCCGAAGAAATGAGCCAGAGTACTCTCCACGCAGGACGTTCCGTCGAACGATATCTGCAAGCGTGTTCCATTGACGACGCGCCGATACTGCTCGTCATTCATTTCTTTTAGTCTGATGCTTAGTTTGTTGACCGCTTGATCTTTGCCGTCAATATGTATGATGCTGTTGCTCTTGACCTCTTTCGATATCTCGTTTTTACAGACTGGAGCCGGAGGGTCTTGCAGGTCGTTGTTCACCTTTTGCAGCAAAGACTGGCTTTGGCGCATCTCGTCAAGAGAAAAACTTTTGACCTTTGTACCTTGAATATACGTGCGATAGCCTATTTGATAATAATGAGGTACGCGCACGGAAGGGTCGTGTTCCTCAAGCGTTATTTTCAAATGTCGTGCATAAGGTATCGGCAAATAGAACGTGTTGCCTCCCGTATGTTCAAGAGTATTCTTGTAGTGAGTGTGGTTATACGACAGAGATGCTCCTGCCGAAAGCGGGAAACGGCTCATGTCATAGGCTGGAATTAATATTTGTGGTTCGCGCGAATGGTCAAAGTAGAAGCGCAGGGTGCCACGCTTGTCGCTCGTAGTTAGCCAGATGCGTGTGACAGCTCCGGGTCCCTCTTCGTCGAAAAGCACCTTCTCACAACGGCTCTTTCCTATTTCAAGCCTTACATAACCGAAACCGTCGTCGTCGGCAAACCATCCTGTTTTCCCTGGAACAACTGACGAACGATCGTAGCTGCTTACCTGAGATGACCGGTAGAACGGTGTGGGGAATTCCACGTTGTTTGCCGGGTTGACCATCTCTTTCAGCAGTGTTGCGAATGACACTTCTGGGTCTGAAGTGTTGGTGCCTTCTCTTTTTTCGATGACAATAGCAGGCTGTTTGAAGGTCTTTGCCGAAATTTTCTGGGCAAAAGAGGTCCCTCCAATCATCGTCAGAATAGTTAGCAGGTGCGTTTTCATCATTGCTTTTTTGAAAAATACCTTTTGTTCTTAGATTCCCAAGACAGTTGTTCTTGGCTGCAAAGATAAGGTAAAACTTCAAGCAATAATACAAACAAATCGTTCATTTTATGTAACATTTCGTTCAAATGTAACATTTATTACGTAGAATGTAACATTTGTTCTTTGGGAGGGAGGAAGAATCTCTTGCATGCAGGGTGTCGTAAAACACACTTAGCAGGGCTTCAGAAGAGTTGGATGTTGCTTGATATGGCGGTAATTTTATTTTTCTGTCGTCTTGATATATTCGTAAGGAGTGACGCCATATTCGTCCTTGAAGCATTTAATGAAGTACTGCAAGGTGGTAAACCCTGTCATTCCTGCCACTTGGGAAACGTTATAGTCGGTGTTTTCAAACAAGTCTCTCGCCTTTTCGAGGCGTACATTCCTGATAAGCTCGATGATGGTCAGGCCTGTCTGCGCTTTGATTTTTCGATAGAGTTGCACTCGGCTCATGGCCATTTCGCTTGCCAGTTCGTTGACGTTGAAGGCCGGGTCTTCGAGATGTTCGCTGATGATTTTGCGCAGTTTGGCAACGAGAGGCGTCTGTGTTTTGCTGATGAGCTTGATCTCATTGGCCAGTTTCCTCTTCTGCTCCAGGTTCTTTTCAAGTTCTTCCTGCTGCTGTCTGAACTCTTCGTTCCTCTGTGTGAGTTGTCGGTTAAGGCGCGTCTTTGACCTGTTGACACGTATGAGGAAGTAGGCCGACCCTGCGAGTAACAGGACGGTTGTGCCCAAAAGTATCATGACAATGCGCTGCAAGGTGTAGGTAGAAAGATAGTGTGCAGCCTGTTCGTGGATAGCTCTCAGGTTCTTGGCCTGCCGGTTTATTTCCTTTGCCTGCATCAGAAGTACCGAAGCATTGTCGCGTGTGACGAGTGCCGATTGCAGGTAATTGTCCTTTTCGAAAGGTTGGTTTTGGAGGATGTCCATAGCCAGTTCGATGACACGGTCTCCCGCAGTAGGATAGATATAGGATGCCGTCAGCACACCTTCGCTGACGAGTTCGAGACCGCCTCCTTTGGATGCAAGGCCGTCAATGCCTGCAAATCGGATGTCGCTCGTGAGCATTTGCTTGTCGATGAGTGCCTTTCTGGCTCCTATTGCCATGCGGTCGTTCTGTCCAAACACAAAGTCAATCTTCCTTTCTGCTTCGTGATGTCCGGCCTGCTGCCCCGTCTTCTGCGCGTCAATGAAGGTCTCCATGGCCCTTTTTCCACTCTCTTCAGTCCAGTCACCCTCGAGCGAAGCGACGATGTTCAGTCGTGGATATTGGCTGATAGCGTGAAGAAAGCCGTTGTGTCTTTCAATGGCTGGCGACGAGCCTTTTAATCCTTCTATTTCAATGATGTTGCCTTTCCCGTCGAGTTGTGTGGCAATATAGTTTCCGAGTGCCCGCCCCATCTCGTAGTTGTCGGCCCCGATAAAGGCGGTGTAATGTGGCGAATCAGTCTTCCTGTCGAAAAGAATCACGGGAATATCGGCCTCGTATGCCCGTTCGATGGCTGGCGAAATCGTTGATAATTGGTTGGGAGAGATGATGAGCAAGTCAACCTTTTGGTCCACGAACTGGTTGATTTGTTCGATTTGCCGTTGCGAGTCGTCGTTGGCCGACACGATGTTGAGCTCGGTGTTTTCATAGGCATAGGTGCCCATTCTCATTTCCTCGTTGAGCTTGTTGCGCCAGATGTCTTCCGAACATTGCGACACACCTATTATATAATGTGGGTTGTTGTCGGTGCAGCTGGCAAGCAGACAGGCCAGCACCAGAATGGTTTGACAGGCAGATTTCATTTGGCTGTAGTTTTTCTTGACGTGTCTTTTGTGCATGTTTTTTCAGTGTTCCGGTGCTGATGGCCGGCTCATCGTCTCAGCCTCCATCCTATATGAAACTGCATACAGTCTGCCTTCGAGAAGTTGTGGGCCTTCACATTGTAGCCTATAAACAGCCTGTCGTCCGTACAAGGCAGGCTGTAGCGCAGTCCGATGGTCTGATATGAGCGTCCCTCTTGTGTGGAAGCTGTGTATCCCATGTGCCGGTAAAGGTAGTAACCGGCGCCCATATGCGCCGACACATGTCGGAAGAACATCTCGTGTCGGAAGCCCATTCCCACCACGTGTCGTGAGTAGTCATAGCCGTCATGGCCATTCATCTGGTCGTAGAAGCCGATGTGGCTTGCATATTTTGCATAGTTATAGTCCACTTCCAGACCGCTGGCGTGCATCAGGTGATAGCGATACATGCCCGAGAGCATCACCGTAGGTGTGGCATGTACGGGGTTTTCGCTGGAATGATAGGTCGAGAATCTGTCGCGCAAAGTGTTGAGTCCTATCCCCGCGCTCACCTCCATGTAGAGGCCCTTTTCAAAGGCATCACGTGTGAGAGCCAGCTGTCTTTCGGCGTCGTCGGCCGTGTTTCCTGCGGTCTGGACGTAGCTTTCCCGCCGGCTTTCGGGCGTATACCTGACGAGAAGTGACGGTCCAACTGTGTTAGCTCCGAGGTTAGGACGGCTCACAGTGCCGTTGCTGAAGTGCTTGAAGTCAGCCGAAAGTGCCAGTGCCCACTGGTCGTTGATGCTGTATCTTATGAAAGGTGCGGCGGCGATATATACCGACAGTCGCGAGCCAATCAGCCAGTTGTCGGCGTTATTCCTGTCGTTGAATGGCCTGGTAGCATAGGCAAGTCCGTTCTGAACCTCTACGCCCGCGCCCCATTTCCGGTGCTGCACAAACTCATATCTCAATCCCAGATAGGCTGCAATGATGTCACCTGCGCCCGACTCGTATGGAGTGTTCTGGTCCTTGATGTGTATGTGGCTGAAGTTCGAAAACATCAGTCCTGCCTCTAATTCGGGCCTGTTCAGGGCCAGGTCGTATGCCGACTCTTGTCCTTGACGGGCCTTCCACATCAGACGCGCGTCCACATAGCTCGTGCCGAAGCTGTGCAGAACAGCCTTGTTGTGGTCGCCTTTCGGGATGAGATAGCTCATGTTGGCCGACACGCCCACCGACAATATGTCGTGTCGACGGCCGACAGAATCGCTCTCTTCGGCTTGGATTGTAATAGTAAAAAGGAAGGCTGCAAGCAATGCAGGCCACCGTTTGTGGCAGTGAGTGCGAAGGGTTCGTTGAGTCATAGGGCAGTTTTTCTTCTGCAAGGAATCATGCAGTCGGCCGGGCTTGCTAATGGTTCCCGCTTTTCCAACGGCAGCATATCAGTTGCAAAGGTAATGCATTTTTTCCGTTTTCGCCGTCTTTTTCTGTAAATATCGTTGTTTTTGCAGAAAAAACGGACACTGGATGTCGTGCAAAAATGCCCCATTTCATCGGGAGTTTCCAGCCTTTCTACGAGGAGAAGTGTTGTCTTTCATCGGGCAAAACATGATCTATTGCCCTGCAAAACATGATCTTTTACTGGGCAAAACATGATCTTTCACTGCCGGAAAGGGCAGCGTTGTGTGTAATAGAAATAAGGAGTGCGGATGGTTTTCCTGAGCGTTTTCTTTCTTGCCGGCATCGCTTGGCCGTTGCCAGACGGCCTCTTCTTGCAGGAAAACAGTGGAAGTCAGGCCTTGTGGCGTCTCACTTTAAAGCGGTCGAAGCCCTCTCCGTAGACGCCGATCACGGCACTTTGCGACACGAAGGCTGCCGGATCGATCTCATTGATGATCTCAAAGATGCGCGCACTCTCCGACTTTTTTGCCAGCACGAAGAGCATCTTCACCTCTCTTCCGCTGTAGAAGCCCTGGCCGTTGATGACCGTACAGCCCCGGTGGGGGTCGAGATTAATGCGATGTCCGATCTCTTCATACTTGTCGGTGATGATGAAAAACTGCACCGATTGCCGACGGGTATTCACCACTTGGTCAACACAAAAAGCCGTGATATAGAGCACTACGTAGCCATAGATGACCTTCTCCCAGCTGTGAAGCACGAAGAAGCTCGACGAGATGATGATGACATCGCATATTAATATCACGCGTCCGAGCGAGATGTCGTGATACTTGTTGACGATGGCTGCAATGATATCTGTTCCGCCTGTCGACCCTCCAACCGACAGACCGAGCCCTACTCCCGTGCCACAAAAGCATGCTCCAAGCACAGCTGCCATAAAAGGCTGGTCGCGAAGCAGCACCGTTCCGGCGGTCAACTCGCTGACTACCGATATCAAAGTGGTCAGCACGACGATGGCAAAGATGGTCTTCAGGCAGAACTTACGACCCAGAATGCGCAAGGCAAACACCATCAATACGGCATTGATGACGAAGTAGCTCCACTGCACAGGTATGCCCAGTCCCCAATAAAGCACCGACGACACGCCAGGAACGCCGCCCGTCGCGATGTCGTTGGGCAAGAGAAATACCGTCCAGCCGATACAATAGAACAGCATCGCCACGGCTATGAATGCATAGTCGCGTATCTCTTTAAACATAGCCGAACGGCTGATTTGCTCCATTTCCATTTCTTTACCTTTCGTTGTTTGGCGTGCAAAGATACGACAAAGAAGCGAATTAGGGAAAAAGATTTTTCGCTTTTTTGAGAAAAACTGGAAGTTTTCCTGTGCCAAGTGGTCGTTTTTTCTTATTTTTGCAGCCACGACAGACGGCCGTGCCGGCATGGCTTTATCTTCAGGAAAGACAGCAGTCGGCCGATGATCTGCGGCTTATCACTGTCGCCCACACGATGAACGAGATACTGCATCCTCTCAGAACTCCCGTGCCCCGGCCACGGTTGATGAACAATCCGATGGACTACGAGCTCCATCCGGCTTGCAAGGCTGCCATTGAAGAAGCCCTTCCCATGGTCGGAAGGCTCATGGAGCACAGCGTCGAGGGGAAGATGTTCGGCGTGCTTGTCGTAGCCGACACTTCCTCAAAGGCCGGCGGCGAGCTCTTCTACCTTGTGGCCTATTCGGGACAAATAGCCGACCGCAACGACTGGGAGGGCTTTGTTCCGCCCGTGTTCGACTACCTGTCACCCGAAGGATACTTCAAGAAGGAAGAGGCCGGCATCAGCCTTCTCAATCAGGAGGTGGAGCGTTTGTCGGCAGAAGCCTCGTTTCTTCAGGCGCGAGAGAAACTCCGGCAGCTTGAGAAGGAGGCCGGAATAGCCATTGACGAGGCTGCATATACGATGAGAATGGGCAAGTGCCTGCGCGACGAACGGCGCAAAGAAGGCTTTCTTTCGTCGGCCGAACAGCAGCAGATGGTGCGCGAAAGCCAGTATCAGAAAGCAGAGCTGCACCGCACAAAGCTGCTCTGGCGCGAGAAGATGGCTCCGCTTCGCGATGTTGTTGAGCGCCAAGAGTCGGCCATTGCCAGCCTGAAACAGCAGCGCCGGCAGCGCTCTGATGCCCTGCAGCAGTGGCTCTTCCTCCAGTTTGAGATGCTCAATGGCAAGGGCGAGCGTCGCAGTTTACTCGATATTTTCAAAGACATGCCGCAGGGAATGCCCCCTGCTGGTGCCGGCGAGTGCTGCGAACCCAAGCTGCTTCAGTATGCCTTCGCCCATCACTTGCAACCTCTTCAGATGGCGATGTTCTGGTATGGTGCCTCGCCTGGCGACGAAATACGCCACCACATGCAGTGCTATCCGGCCTGCACGGGCAAGTGTCGTCCGATACTTCAGTGGATGCTCAGCAGCGACTTGGCCGTCGACATGCACGAAAAGCGGGACGAAGTCGGTCTTGAAGTGGTGTGGTCAGACGACTTTCTGGCCGTTGTTGCCAAGCCCGCAGGCATGCTCAGTGTGCCGGGAAAGCGCGAGAAACGCTCGGTGGCCACCATCGTTCGCGAGCTGTTTCCTGAGGCCGACGGCCCGCTCATGGTACATCGGCTCGACATGCACACGTCGGGGCTGATGGTCGTTGCCAAGACTCGCCGTGTGCATCGCTTGCTGCAGCGGCAGTTTTCCGACCGTGTCGTGCAGAAGAAATATGTGGCTTTACTTGCTGAACCCCACCGAAGGACGGGCGAAAAGGGCACCGTCAACCTGCCTCTTCGGCCCGACATCCTTGACAGACCACGCCAGATTGTCGACCGCGAGCGGGGCAAAACAGCCGTGACACGCTATGAACTGACCGGCGAAAGGAGCGTCTTGCTCTGGCCGGAGACAGGCCGAACCCACCAGCTTCGGGTGCATTGTGCCCACAAAGAGGGACTAGGAATCCCCATCATGGGCGACCCTCTCTACGGTAAAAAGGCCGACAGGCTCTATCTGCATGCCGAGGAAATCAGCTTCGTCCATCCTGTTTCCGGCGAGCGTCTCTCGTTTTCGCGGCCCGCACCGTTCTGAAATCTGGGGCAAAGGCGACAGGCTCTTCCTTTAGAAAGCATGTTTTCCGACGGAAAATCAAATGTTAAAAACTTGGAAAAAGCAGGACAAACCCCACGGCCTTGGTGCTTTTTCTCCCGATAAGTGATGATGGCTGACACATTTCGAAGTAAGTAATTACAGAACCGGCAACTGCTTTTCTTTCAATGATTTATGTCGTTTATGAAAGAAAAGGATGATGTTTGACACGTTGTTTTTGAAGCGCCGTTTCCAAGAAAGCTATCCCTTCTCAGTCAGAAAGCTAAGGGTTCTCGCGATGAAGCCATAGCCTTCTTGCCGTCAATGGGCAGAACTGTGCGCAAGAAAGGATAGCTTTCTCGATGAAATGGGCGATTTTTGTCGATTGTAAGTGGATGGGTTGACCGATTGAAGGGTTGTTTTCTTGCCTGTTTTCAACTCTTTTTTACGTCGGGAAGTGTTAAAAACAGGCAAGAATTTTTACAGTATTTTCTCTGGAAAGCATGCAAATGCTACTCCTCAGGGCTGACGAGCGTGTGCTCTCCGGCAGGCAGAACCTGCTCATAAGCGGTGCTCGGGAAGGCCGTCGCCGTGGTGCCTACGGGGATGACTACGCGCACTTCACGTCCGTTTTTCTCGATGCGGATAGTGCCGTAAGGCGTCGGTTTAGAGGCTTCTACATGGGTGATGCCCTCGACAGGTTGCGGGTCGATGAAGAAGTGTCGGTAGCCCGGAGCATCGTAGTCGGGACGAATGCCGGCCATTGCCTGGTAGAACCAAGTGCCTATTCCGTTATAACAGTTGTGCACACGGCTGCGCTCTCCGTTCCAGTATTCCCACGTTGTTGTGGCACCATTCTCGATCATATACAGGTAGCCGGGATAGTCTTTTTGACGTAAGATCGCAGCCATGAGGTTGGCTTGTCGGCTTCGGATGGCCCATTCGGTGAAGACAGGAACGCCGAAGAGACCGGCAGCAATGTGGGTGTTATACCGCCCATATGAGTCGCTGACGAGCCGTTGCTCCACCTTCTTGCTGAGGGTTGCGTCGGTCGGAACGCCTGCAAGCAGTGCATAAGCCTGGTCGAGCGGGGTGCCGTTGGCATAGGTTTCTGTGGCAGGATGGTAGAACTTCTCGTGGATAGCTCTGTTGAGAGTCTCGCGCCATGAGGCATAGTATCGGGCATCATCGTCGTGACCAAGCTGCGTGGCAATGGCGGTCATGTTGGCCAAACAGTCGCTGATAAAACAGTTGTTGGCATGAATCACCGACTCACCGCCCACGTCTATGCCGTTTGGAGCCAGCCAGTCGCCGAGAAACCACATGCGGTTCTTGGTGTCAGGCCACGGATGAAGCAGGTCGTTTTTCATATACTTTCTCACGTAGGAAAGCCACAGTTTCATCTGGCCATAGTGACGTTTTAGCAGCCGATTGTCGCCGTAGTTGAGGTAGGTTCGCCAGGGAGCTTTCACGATAAAGCCACACCAATAGGGCCCACCTCCACCCCCTCCGGCCGGCGCCACATGCGGAAGTGAGCCGTCTTCGTCCATGGTGTCGCCCCAAGCCGATAGCCAGTTCATGTAGGTGGGCGAGACATTATACATGGTTTGCAGCGTCATCGTCGACGAATTGCCGTCGCCTCCGTAGCCCATTCGTTCGAGATGCGGGCAGTCTACCATATAGCCGCTGAACGTAAGGCATTGCATCGTGTAGTGGATCATGTCGTGAACAGCATTCAACGACTTGTCGTCGCAGGCGAAAGCAGAAGCCTCTCGCGGCGACAGACCGCTGATTTGCAGGGCCGTAGCCTTCCTGACGTGGGCAGTGTTGATGCGCACATAGCGGAAGGCATGATGGTGGAATCGGTTGCGGAAGGTCTCTTTGCCCGTGCCTTTTGCCACGTAGACGTCCGACTCTCCCTGGCTTTCAAAGGCTGAACCGGCGGGAATGTAGTCGGTATATTCCATCAACACCTCCTGTCCGGCTGCGAGATCGTCGAAATCCACCTGCAGCCAGCCCGTCACAACCCGTCCGAAATCGACAAGGATGGAGCCGTCGGAAGGTGTGATGGTCTGTGGATTCAGGCGGTCGATGATGCGGTTTCCGTCGAAAAGCTGGGGTGTGGCATGCATATTTTCAACGACAAAAGTCGAGGCTGAATGCCACGGAAGCCGGTCTCGGTTCTTTGGCATTTCGCTCAGACCGTCCACCTTTTCGCCTCCGAACTGTAAGGGATACCACGTGCCAGTGTAGGTGTATCCGCTCGAGAGTGCTTGCCAACTACCGTCGGTTTGGGCAATGGTCTGCCACTGACCGCTCACCAATTGGTCGAACTCTGCTTTCACTAACGGGCCGTCATACTGGGCATTGAAGTTCTGTTTCTTATACCATCCTTGCCCAGTCCAGATAATGATCTCGTTGTCTCCGTCATGCAAATAGGGGGTGATGTCATAGGTAACGATGAGCGAATGCTGGTCGAGCTGCGACATCGCAGGCTGCAATACCGTATTGCCCACACGCCTTCCGTTGACGTAAAGCTCATGATAGCCGAGCGAGTTGACATGGGCAAAGGTGGTGAAGCGGGGACTTAGCCGCAAGGTTTTGCGGAACATCGGAGTGACGTCGAAGGCCTTTTCTTCCGACTTCTCGGTGACACTTCCGATGTATTCGCCCTTCATCTCGCTGAGAATGCCCACGGCAAAGCGTGCGACAGCGCTCCATTTAGAACGGCGTCCGTGCTCATCCCACGTGCGAACCCTCCAATAGCACAGCTGCTTCTCTTTCAGAGGCAGGCCTTGATAGGGCACCATCACCTGGTCTTGCGACTTCACTTTTCCGCTTTTCCATAAGTCTGCCTTGCCTGTTGCCAACAGGATGCTGTCGGAAGCGACCTGAATTTCATAGGACTTTTGCAGCTGTCCGTTGTGGTCAAGCGTGTTCTTCCAGCTGAAATGCGGCTCGGTGGTGTCGATGCCGAGGGGCGAAACACGGTCTTCACAGCGAAGGTCAATGACATGAGCCGTCAGCAAAGACGGGCTGAGAAGCAGCAGAAATGCGAATACTTTCCTCATAGTTGTCGGGATGATGGGTATGATTCTCGGTAAGAACGGATAGGTTTTTTCAGGTTGGACGATAGGGTTCTGCCTATTTAAAGGTAGCCAGCGTGCGCTCTTTCTTGCCGAATTGCTTGACGAGCACTTTCACTCCTTGGGCTGTTTGGCCGGCCGGCATCTCGACAGTGATGTCCTTGCTTTCGTTTGGAAGCAGCGTAACATACCCATCATTCATAATGGCGGGCAGCACACGGGCACCGGTTTTCGCATTGACAAGGCGCAGACGATTGGCAAAAGCCACCGAATTGGAGGCGTTCTTCAGTTTGAAAGCCAGCGTTCCTTTTGCCTTGTCATAGGTTGTTTTCTCAATTTTCAGCTTGGCTTCCGGCAGGGTTGTCAGCTCGCGATAGTCGAGTTCTTGCTCACCATTGCGCCAATAGAAGTTCTCAGAGATCGTCGTTCCTCCCTGTGTTAGGGTAAGGCAAAGGAAGTGAATGGGCGTCAGTTGGGCTGACTTTCCAAAGTCTATAACGAATGCTTCCTTGATGTTGGAGGCTTCAACGTTGACGGTTGCCGTCTGGAAGAGTTCGGGTACTTCCTGTCCGTTGATGTCAAAGACGCGCACTTCGGCCCGCACTCCCCGCAAGGGACGGCTTGTAGCATTGATGACCTTGACGCTGTTCGTCAGGCAATTCCATTGGATATGCCGAGGTTCGCATGCCTGTTTAGCTCCCCAATAGCACCCTGTCGGGTCGTAATAGTAGTCGTAGGTCTGCCAGACAAACGACGGATAGGCGGGATGACTCATCCAGATGAGCAGTGCAGAGGCGTCGTTCCACATCTTGTCGTTCCATGCTTCATACATGCCTTTCATGTCTTCAAGGTTGATCAGCTGGGCTTTTTCGCAGAACTCTTCTAAGGATTTAGACTCACCATAGCGGTCGTTGACCGACTTCTTATAGTCTATAGGTCCGCCATTCCAGGCCTCTTTCCCGAAGAAATGTCTATTCCATACGGTGTTGTCATCTTTCTCTAATTGCTCATCAGAAGGAAGGGGCCACTGGTCTTTTTCCGGTATAAACAGGCGTGTACTCTCATAAGTCGGGAACGTAGCCATGCCGATTTCCGAGCGGAATCCATAGCCATGGTCGACGCCATAGGGGTAACTTGGCTTGTTGAAGGCAAGGTTGGAGGCCGACGTCTCGAAGTGATGTCGCGGAGGAAGGTCCTTCCACCAGCCCGAACCTGACTTTGCATCTTGGTTTGAACAGGAGGTATAGAGTCGGTCGTTGGCGTCTTCTTCCATGATAATCATTCGCAATGCCTGGTCGATGTCTGCCACGGGATGGGTTTCATTGGCACCGCACCAGACGGCAATCGACGGGTGATTGCGCAACCGGCGTACCTTATCGCGGGCATTTATCTTAAAGGCATCGTGCTCAACCACGTCGTTCCAAGCCACGTAGAGCCAGAAATCGTTCCATACAAGGATGCCATACTGGTCGCAGTAGTCATAGAATTCATCGTCTGTCACACAACCTGTCCAGAGGCGAATCATGTTGTAGTTCATCTCTTTATGCAGGCGTATCGGCAGCTCATATTGCGTCCCATGCATGCGCAACAGATACTCACTCATGCCCCAGTTGCCTCCTTTCAGGAACACTTTCTGTCCGTTGATGTAGAGGGTCAGCACGGGATAGTCGGCTGAGTTTTTCTCGATGCGGTACTCGTATTTCTTGATTCCGAAGCGGAAGGCTTTCTCTGCTCCCTGTTTTCCGTCGACCGAGAGCTTCAGACGGCATTCGTATAGGTTGGGCTCTCCATAGCCGTTAGGCCACCACAGCTTAGGGTTGCTGACCACGAGGCTGGCCGCTTCGTCGCTGTTCAGGTGCAAAGTGCGCTTTTCATGGCCTCTGATCACGTAGTCTTTGCTGAAGGAAATATTGCCTGGTTGGATAGTTCCCTCGAGGGTGATGCGCTGTTCTTTGCCGGTGAGGTTGCGCACATCAGCCGAAACACTGAGCTCTGCGCGGTCGAGACTGGGCAGGTAGGAGCGCACCCAAGGGTCTTCCAGTGTCACGTCTTCCGAAGTTTCTACGTAGGCATTGCCCGTGATACCGGCCAGCCGGCCTGGCACATAAGGCATCCAATCCCATCCTGCACCGGCCAGATAGCTTGGGCTGCACGCCACGCCATACGGTCCTTTGTCGTCGCGGGTCTTCTTCTGGTCGGCGTCATAGATAAGCACTGCCACGGCGTTTTGTCCCGATTCGTTGTAATAGGGCGTCACATCAAAGCGTGAACGCAGCATGTGGCCGCTCACGTCTTTGGTCGATTCCTCGGTGCCCGATATCTTATGTCCGTTGAAATAGAAGTCGGCATAGCGGTTGGTGTTGTCGAAGCAGAGCCACACGCGCTTGCCTTCGGCCCGTGAAATGGGCCCGAACTCGGTGCGATACCAGTAGGGCTTGCTGTATTTGGTCTCGTCTACGCGGTAGATGTTGTCGGCAAGATCGGGATTTTCCTCGCGTCCGGCGTTGACATAGGCCGTGAACACGACGCCGGGAACGGGTGCTTCTACGCCATCGGCAAAAGCAAAGCCGGCCTGCGACACTTCCTTTCCCGAGGCCTTCACTTCGTCTTGCGGCGCGACAGTCCACACTACTTGCCTGTCAACCGTGTTGAGCGACATCACTTTCTCTTGTGCCTGTGCAGAAAGACAGGCCAGCAGGCAACCCGCAGTTGCCGTCAAAATCGTTTTCTTCATTATCTGTTGTTCTTGATGGTCGTCAGAATAGATTTTCCCAAAGCCCGCGGTTGCAGGAGTGGGGGCTTTGGAAGATTTGCGTGCAAAGGTAGGAAGATTAATCTGTACGAGCTGTAAAATTCGAACCAAAAGATATCAAAATCGAATCAAAACACCATCTTTCACCCTGCAACAGATCATCTTTTGGTCGGCAATACATTATCTTTTGCTCACCAATAGATGATCTTTTGCTCCGCAATACATCATCTTTTGCTTCACTACAGCTGCCCTTTCTTGTCAAGGAAGCATCGGTTTGAGGGCAGTCTGTCAGTGCGTTCTTCGATTTTTTGCCTTTGAAAATGCTGCAGACTGACAATAATTTTGTAAATTTGCAGGCAGATAAGCAGAACAACAACATAACCAACCAACAAGACAACATGAAAAGACTATCATTACTATTGCTCGTTTTCACGACGGCAACGCTTGCCCAGGCAGCTCTGACTCCTGGCCATTACTACCGGCTTACGCAGTCGGGAAAGTCGGCTTTCCCCATCAATGCCGGCATTGCCAACAACACTGCCGTCGTGCTTTGGGACGAAACCAGCGTGGCAGCACAACGCTGGCTGCTCATTGATGCAGGCGAAGGAAAGTATCAACTGAAGAATGCCTACACGGGACTGTTCCTCAACTATACCGGCGCCAACGTCAACCAACGCACAGAAAGCGCCAGCAAGACGACCGGAGCATGGGTGTTCGAGCCCGTCGAAGGCAAGGAAGACACCTATAGCATCTACAACTATACGCGCCGATACAAGCTCTCGGTGGCGGAGGTAGAGAACGAAGTGCAGCTGAGAGTGATGTCGCTCTCGTCGGCAACCAATGCCGAATGGGAGGTCGTAGAGGACGATGATTTCAGGAAAACCTTCGACAGCAGCACCCGAGACGACATCATGGACGACTTCATGGCCTACTACTATAAGCGCGCAAGCACAGGATACGTGCTCGGAAACGGCGGTTGGTGGGGCGACGCAGAGATGTTTGAAACCATACTTGACGCCTTCGAGACGACGGGAAACAAAAAATACCAGACCTACTTCCAGCAGCTCTACAACAATTTTAACGCCCGAAACCGCACCGACTGGAGCTACAATGCCTACAACGATGACATCACTTGGATGGTACTTGCATGCATACGTGCCTACCAGTATTTTGGCACAAATGACTATCTTACCAAGGCAAAGAGCAACTTCGACCGCATGTATGCGAGGGCAAAACAGCAGTTCGGCACGCTTATCTGGTGCCAAGACCAGTCGAACAAGCTTGGAACTAACTCCTGCATCAACTGTCCGGCAACCATTGCAGCCTGCTACTTGGCACAGATGACCGGCGACGATTCTTACTACGAAAAGGCACTTGACATCTACGCAGCACAGCGCCGTCTGCTCTTCGTTCCTTCCACAGGACAGGTATATGACAGCCGGGCGTGGAACGAAGACGGCACCATGTCGGGCGACTTCAACTCGTGGGCTTCCACTTACAACCAAGGAACCATGCTCGGAGCAGCCGTCCTTCTCTACAACTATACAAAAGACCCCATGTACAAACAGGACGCTGAACGCATCCACAACTATACCATTTCTCACCTCACAAACAGCAACAATTTCGTCCACGTCTGCCAGACTATCAGCGGCGACTTGTGCGGATTCAAGGGCATCTACATGCGCTATGCCCGCCGCTATGCGCAGGAAATGAACCATCCCGAAGTGCTCGACTGGATGGCTTCCAATGCCTGGCACGCCTATCAGAACCGCAATTCAAAAGGTATCATCTGGTCGGCATGGCTCACGAAGACCAACGAAAGCCTGCAGCGCATGGAGGGAACTACACAGAAAACCACAGAGCCTTTCAGCGCTTCGACGGCCGTTTCAGTAGCGTTCAACGCCCATGTCAACGGACTTTTCACCAAAAACGCCTTCGAAACCACCGAGGTAAGATACTTTGACGACGTAAGAAGATTCCAGTTGGACAACACCCTTTCCGACGGCGAAACGCCCCATACAACGGCATCTGCGGCAAGTTCCTATCTGGGATTCCACAACGTTGAGTTCGGTGACCGTAAGGCATCAAAGCTGGTTCTGAGAGCCAACGCCTCGAATGACCATTCGCAAGTCTACGTCTATCTTGACTCTATTGCCGAAGGTCAGCTCATAGGAACGTCGGAAATGCTGCCGCAAGAGTGGGACTACAGCGAGATAACACTCGACAAAGAGATTTCCGGACGCCACAGCATCTACTTCACTTTCAGTGGCTCGGGCATGCGTCTTCACTCGTTTATCTTTGCCGACGGAACCGCAGACGTAAGACTTCCCGGTAGCACACCGGCCGAAACAGCCGACCGACGCACCTACAACCTGCAGGGAACACTGATGAAAGACGACGGCACTCAGCTGCCTGCAGGCATATATATCCGTGGGGGCAAGAAATTCATTGTAAGATAGTCGTTAGCGAACGCTTATGCTCGACCTCGTACAATACTTCCCAATAACCAATCCTACGTTGATATTCTTCGTGGTATTGCTCATCATCCTGTTTGCCCCCATTATCATGGGCAAGCTGCGAATACCGCATATCATCGGAATGGTGCTGGCAGGTGTGCTGGTCGGACAATACGGTTTAAACATACTTGACAGAGACGAGTCGTTCGAATTGTTCGGCAAAGTGGGACTCTACTATATCATGTTCTTGGCAGCATTGGAGATGGATATGGAGGGCTTTAAGCGCAATCGCTACCGAATGTTGCTGTTTGGACTGCTTTCTTTCGGCATCCCTTTCCTGATGACTTGCTTGATGGGCGTGACTGTTTTGGGCTACACCGCCATGGCTTCGCTGCTGCTGAGCTGCATCATGGCTTCGAATACACTCGTTGCTTATCCGATTATCAGCCGCTACGGACTAAGCCGCAAGCCCAGCGTTGCACTCAGTGTAGGGGCGACAATGGTAGCCTTGCTGCTGGCTTTGGTCGGCCTTGCAGTCATCGTGTCTTCCTTCCGTGGAGGAAGCGGCATTGTGTTCTGGGTATGGTTCGCCCTGAAATTCGCCCTGTATGTTGCTGCAATGATCCTGCTCATACCGAGACTTACGCGATGGTTTCTGCGCCGATATTCCGATGCTGTGATGCAGTTCATCTTCACATTGTCAATGATGTTCATGAGCGCAGCATTGAGCGAACTGATAGGAATGGAAGGTATCTTCGGAGCATTCCTTTCCGGTCTGATTCTGAACCGTTACATTCCCCGCCTTTCTCCGTTGATGAACAGGCTGGAATTCATCGGCAATGCCCTTTTCATTCCTTATTTCCTAATAGGTGTAGGCATGCTGATCAACCTGAGAATCCTATTCTCGGGTGGCAATATAGTATGGGTTGTTCTGGCAATAGTCTTTGTGGGAACGGTCGGAAAGGCCTTGGCTGCCTACGTCTCCTGTTACCTTTTTCGCCTTCCATGGTCGTCAGGTCATATGATGTTTGGCCTCACTTCTGCCCATGCAGCAGCAGCAATCGCGATGGTGATGGTCGGCATGAAACTGGAAGTTTCGGCAGGAAACTACCTCGTAGGTGACGACATGCTTAATGGTGTTGTCATAATGATCTTGTTCACATGTGTCATCTCTACCCTCGTAACTGAGCGTTCAGCTCAGCTAATTACATTGAGAGACAAGGAGGTCGCTCCTGACGATAATAGCCATGTTGACGACGAGAAGATGCTCATTCCCGTAAAGTATCCCGAGTATGCCAACCGACTTATCAACCTGGCAATCCTCATGCGTAACGACAAGTTGAACCGCGAATTAGTGGCATTGAACGTAGTCTATGACGACGCAAAGATGAAGGTCAACCAGGAGAAGGGGCAGCGTTTGTTGGAACAAGTGACACAGTTTGCTGCCGCAGCCGATGTGAGAATGCAGACACAAGTTCGTGTTGCTGCCAATATTGCCAATGGAATCAAGCATGCTTTCAAGGAGTTCAATGCCTCGGAAATCCTCATAGGAATGCACACTCACAAGGAGGTTTCGACGAAGTTTTGGGGTGAATTTCATCAAAGTCTCTTCAACGGATTGAACAGACAGATCATCATGGCGCGCCTGATGCAGCCCCTTTCTACCTTGCGACGCATACAAGTTGCGGTGCCTTCCCGTGCCCAGTTTGAGCCAGGATTCTACCGGTGGCTGGAACGATTGGCGCGTCTTGCCGGCAATCTTGACTGCCGAATCCAGTTTCATGGGCGCCAAGACACGCTGCAACTCATCTCCACTTACATGCAGAACCGTCATCCAAATGCCCGTTCAGAGTATTCCTCTATGGAGCATTGGAACGAGCTTCCTCGGGTAGCAGGCACGATAGCTGAGGACCATTTGTTTGTCGTTATTGCTGCACGAAAGGGAACAGTCTCCTACAAAAATGCCGTTGAACGCCTGCCTGAGGAGCTTACTCGCTTCTTCTCGGGTACGAGCCTGATGATCATCTTCCCCGACCAGTATGGAGATGCTATGGACGAGATGACGTTTGCACAGCCTCAGCATACCGAGGAGCATAGTGCCTATGAAGAGATACGCGAGTGGTTCAGGAGGCTGTGACGGCTGCCGGTACAGGCTGTAAGTGACGGCATGGCAAGGAAAGCTTACATTGGGAACAGGGAAAGCTTACATTGGGAACAAGGAATGATAGCATTAGGAACGAGATATGATTACTATCAAGAATATCACAAAGAGCTTTGGCTCGCTGCAGGTTTTGAAGGGTATCGACCTGCACATCGGCAAGGGTGAAGTGGTGAGTATCGTAGGTCCGAGCGGAGCGGGCAAGACCACTTTGCTCCAGATCATAGGCACTCTTGACCGACCTGACACAGGTATCGTGACCATCGACGGCATCGATGCCACCAAGCTTTCGCAGCGAAAGCTGGCCGAATTCCGCAACCGTCACATTGGCTTTGTGTTCCAGTTCCATCAGCTTTTGCCAGAGTTCACGGCCATCGAGAACGTGATGATACCGGCATATATAGCAGGAAAGTCGCAGAGAGAGGCCCGCCAGCGTGCCCTTGAGTTGTTGGACTTCATGGGCTTGACCGACCGTGCCGACCACAAGCCGGCTGAGCTAAGCGGCGGAGAAAAGCAGCGGGTGGCCGTGGCAAGGGCGCTGGTCAACCATCCCGATGTGGTGCTTGCTGACGAACCTTCGGGCTCGCTCGACTCGAGGAACAAGGCCGAGCTCCACCAGTTGTTTTTCGACTTGCGCGACCGTTTCGGCCAGACCTTCGTCATTGTGACCCACGACGAGGGGCTTGCCGCTATCACTGATCGTACGATAAAGATGAAAGACGGGCTGCTCTTGTAGCCCTTTTACGGGCTGAAGTGGCTGGGCGGCCATCTTGTTCAGCCAATATTACGGATGAGAATATGAAACTTGGAGACTATAATCGACTGAGAGTTATCAAGCGTGTCGACTTCGGACTTTACCTTGACGGAGGGTCTGAGGGCGACATTTTGCTTCCCCAGAAGTATGTGCCGGCAGGCATTGGTGTGGGCGATGAGGTAGATGTCTTCCTCTATCTCGACCAGGATGAGCGCCTGATTGCTACCACTGAAAAGCCATTAGCCTGCGTGGGCGACTTCGCTTTTCTCGAGGTAGCATGGGTTAATAAGTATGGAGCCTTCCTCAACTGGGGCCTCACGAAAGACCTTTTTTGTCCCTTCCGCGAGCAGAAGCAGCGCATGGAGGTGGGACGAAGCTATATCGTCTACGTTCACATCGACTCTGAAAGCTACCGTCTTGTAGCGACGGCAAAGGTCGACAAATACCTCAACAGCGACCCTGCTCCCTACAAGAACGGGCAGGAAGTGTCGCTGCTTGTCTGGCAGAAGACCGACCTCGGCTTCAAGTGTATCGTCAACAACACCTACGCAGGCCTCATCTACGACGACCAGATCTATCAGCCTGTGCGCACAGGACAGCGCCTCAGAGGCTATGTAAGTCAGGTCAGAGGCGACGGCAAGCTCGACATTTCGCTGCAGCCTTCGGGCCGGCAGATGACCGAAGACTTTGCCGAAGAGCTGCTCTATTACCTGCGAAGCCGGGGCGGAGTGTGCCCCTTTGGCGACAAGACCGATGCCGACGTGATACGCAACGAGTTCCATGTCAGCAAGAAAACCTTCAAGAAGGCGGTCGGAGACCTCTATCGCCGTCGCCTGATCGACATCCTTCCCGAGGGGCTTCACTTGCTGGAAGAGGAGTGAAGTATTCTTGATGCCGGGCTTTCTCGGGGCCGTCGTCCTGCAGCATGCTGTGCGGATGGTCCGCGAAGGCCGTCCCTTTTCGTTCGCCAGCGTGAGCGATGCTCTCTTGATACGCTTGCAGTCACCCCTGCCGGGTGGCTGTTTTTTGATGTCGTTTCGCTGGCCTGTCGTCCCGTTCGGCAGGCTTTCATGCAGGCTTGTCTCACGGTTCTTCCGCAGCAGCCTGGCCCGGCGTTCCGAGAAAGCTATCCTTTTAGCCCGAGAAGTCTATGGGTTCTGGGTGAGAAAGGATAGAGTTGTCAGCAAGAAAGCTAAGACTTCTGGGGCTGAAGTCTTAGCTTTCTCAAGGAGATGTGTTTTCCCGGCCTGTCGATTGGCTGGTCTTTCATTTGGTGAAGGGGGCTGAAGCAGCCGGAGAGTTAGTCCCAGATGCTGAAGCGAGGCAGGCCTTCGTCCTCGTCGTCCCAGTCGGTTCCCTTGGCAAACTCGCCCGGATCGCCCCCGCCACCGGGTGTGATGGGGTCGTCGTCTTCAGGGTTTACCAGTATAGATCCTGCCATGACTGCCGTTCCTGCCATATGGCAGGTCTCTATAAGTGGGATGATATATGTTTTCTTGTCCATGTCTTGAGTCCTCCTTACTTTACGATCATCTTTCTTCCGTTCACGATATATACGCCGCTTGGCAGGCTCTTCAGGCTCTGTCCCATGAGCTGTCCGGTGAGCGAATATACCCGTTCAGCACTGGCAGCGACAGCCATTCCGCCCGCTCCCACGGCCGAGATGTCGGTCGGAGTGCCGTCTTCATCCACAGAGATGAACAGTTTTGATGCTGCTTCGGGCGTGGGCAAGGTGAAGAATCCTCGGAAGGCGCGCATCGGATTGCTGCTGTTTGACCAGTAGAGTTTGTTGCCGGCTCCGATGAATACCGTCTGCTTGTTGCCCACTTCGAGGCTCGTCGGGTCGTAGATGCCCTGGTAGGTATAGTCGCCTTCGCTGCCTGTGTGGCTCACGACGGTGGGCTCGGTGCTGGTGAGCACTACGTCGCTCAGCACGACAAGGGCTCCCTTCTCGACCGTTTGCGTAGGCTTCACGATGTAGGGCAGGCCGGCTTTCAGCGCGCCTGTGGCCTTGAAGTTCAGGTGGATGCCGCCGTCTTCGCTCACGTTGTCAAACTCCTGCAGCCGGTATCCCTCGCCGAAGAGGGTCGTCAGCTGGGCGTCGCTGAGGTCGAACGGCAGGCATATAGCGTTCCACATGCCGGCAGTCAGGGCCCGATAGAGGTTGACGCTGACCGTCGTGTTTTGCTTTTCAGCGATTGACGGGCTGTTGGTCAGCTGCTCGTCGAGCGTCAGAGCTTCCTCTTGTCGGACGCCTTCGTAGTAGATACTGATGCCCTGTTGGGTGCCGTCAGCATAGCCATTAAAGAGACTGTTCTGGCTGTTGTAGCGCAGGTTGCGTATGGTTGGGTGGCTGATGCCTGAGTCATAGTTGAATCGAAGCAGCACTTCCTTGCCGTCGTCGCCGAAGGTCAAGTCGGTGTAGGTATAGTCTTCGCTGTAGTTTTCATTGTCATCGGAGTAGCAAAGAAACTCGTTCGTGCTGCCCTTCAGGGTGCATTGATAGTAGCCTCCCGCAGAAGAGTCATACCAAGTGAAGCCCTTTCCCGAGGTGTATTCGGGATAGATCATGGCCGCTTTGCTCTTCTGTTCGTCGGTCAAGTAGACCACTTGTCCGCCTTCCTCATAGCTGGTGCCGATGTTAATGCCGTCGCGGTTGTTGCTTGATTTTACCGTTGCCGACATGACATACTTGTCGGTCTTGCCGTCAGTGACGCGGTTGGTGAAGATGACTGGTTGGCCAAGCGTGCATACTTGCTTCATCTCTTCCTCGGAGTTGATGCGCAGCCATCCGTCTTTTTCCACCGTAGTCACGGGCATGTTCTTGGTGTATTTGGCCTCAGAATGGCTGCTGCTCGTCACGGTTTCGATAGCCGAGATGGCCTTCACGATGGTGGTTTCCGAGATGGTGAAGGGCGACTCATAGCGTGTTGACTCGAGGGTTGGCTGGCTTTCGTCTGTGGTATAATAGAAAGCAACGTTGGCTTCGTCTGACGAAATCGTGACCGTCAACTGGTTGGCAAACACCGTTACTGTCGTCAAAACGGGTGCTTCGGGACGCTCAACTACATAGTAGGTGGCCGTTGTCAGGGGGCTTTCTCCAGCAACATTCGTAGCATAGGCCGTGACAATCTGCTCGCCTTTGGCCGAGAGGGCTTGGGTGGCATTGCTGCCTTCGACAGTCTTCTCGCTGCCGTTGTAGGTGTAGGTGATCGACGAAGCGCCCTCAGCCTTGATGCTTAGCACCCGTCCCTTGTAGACGGTGGTGCCGGTTGCGATGCTGAACTCGGGTGCAGCAGGCACGTCAACGACCGTCAGCACATAGTTGGCCGTGCCCTCTCTATAGGTTTCATTGCCTGCAAACGAGGCCGAAACGACCGTCGTTCCGACGCTCTTCAGCGTCACTTCTCCCGTAGAAGCGTCAACCGTCGCCACGTCTTCGTTCGTGCTTGCATAGCTGACGGGCAGGTTGTTAGGATTGCTGAGCACAGGAGTCTCGAAAGGTTTCCCGAGGGCTGCGGTGTATTGGTTGGGGTCATAAGCCAGTCCTGAAGGCTCCAGGTTGTCTTCGTCAAGGATGATTTCGTCCAGGTAGGCTCGCTTTGACGTGGTCTCAAAGATGAGGGAAACGCTGCCGTTTGCTTCGGTCAGTGCGATGGTATATTCAACAAAGTCGTCGGAAGGAGTGTATTCTATGGCCTTCGTGTCGCCGTTGGCTTTGGCACCAGTGACAGTGACCTTCAGCTTTCCCGTGTCCGAACCATATTTCTTCAGGCTGAACCGAAGGGTGCCATTGCCTGTCAATGCAATGTTTTCGGCCGTCATAGAGCCCGTCTTCGAATTGGCTCCAAGCTTAAGACAGCCGTTGATGCCTAAGTAAATGCCACTGAACTTGGTCCACTTCCGGTAGTCAAGGTTTTGGTTGTTGGTGGCAATCTCACTCGAACCGTCGCTCCCTGTGTAGGAGCTTACGCTCTCATATAGCAGATGAGTGGGAGTGACTGGGGTGCCTTTTTCGGCGATGGTGTAGGTGGCCGTTGCCACTTCACTTTCGGTCAGGCCGTCTTTCACGGCAATGGCCTTGACGGTTGCCGTGCCGGTTTCTGTGAAAACAAAGGGTGAAGCGTATTTTGTTGAGGCAATGGTGGGTGTTTCTCCGTCGGTGGTATAGTAGATTTCTGCGCCGGAAGTCGATGTGCTGATGGCAACAGTGCCTTCGTTTGCAGTCAAGGTTGAGCCCGATGCAGGGGTGAAAGTAGGCGTAGCTACCTGCGTTTCGTCGCTGTTCTCCTCCTCATAGACAATCTTTATCGACTTAAGGTATACGGCAGAACTACTACCAGAGATAGTTATTTTTACCCCCCCCGTTAGTAAATTGACCGGTTTATAGGAGTAATCTGTGGGAGTAGGGCCTGTCTGATAGCTCTCTCTTGGCTGTCGCCTACGGCAATGACAAGCGTCCCTTTTTTGCTTGAATTGACCGATGTGTTGACCGTAATGCTCTTGATGTTGGTGAAGTTCGCGTTGGAAGTAAGGGTTATTTTGCCGGCAGAGTTGTTGGAACCATACTGCCATCCTTTCTCTGAATTGAGTGATTGCTTCGCGCCAGTGTTGATTTTTAAGGTGAAGGAAGGGTTGCTACCAAAGGTGCTTCCGTCTTCAATAATCGGAGATTTTGCGGTCCAACTCCACGTCTTTTCTGCTCCCCAAGCATGGTTCATGCAGCCTATGACGAGCATGAGGGCAAGGAACAGCGTTCTGAATAGATGTTTCTTAGGCATGATTTTTATTGGTTTTTAGTAACTTTATCTAACGGTTACACCCCATTCTGCCAGCCGTTGGCCGGCAGGATGGGGTGCTGTCTTATGTAAGAATGATAGTGCGTTTTATTATTAATAAGGTGTCGAAGGGCGTGTTTAGCCCTCAGTCGTCTATGAAGAGAGTGTTCCTAAGGCTGTCATGTATGAGAGAATACCATAGGCAAAGCTCATGACAAATCCTACAACAGCCGTGATGATGACCCATTTCTTGGCTTCTTCGGCAGCAGCATAGGCCTCGTCGTAGCGCTTGGCCATATAGTATCCGTTGACCCTCGACGAGAGAACAATGGAATAGATGCCAAGAGGCAGACAGCAACAGATGGTGGTTATGATGGCCCAAACCATGTAATTGTCAGGACGAGGAGGAGCAACGTCGGGCTGCCCGGTATGGGTCTCGGCCGAATATCCATAGGATCGTTCCTGACGAGAAGGCCGTTCCTGGGCGTCATAGCTCGTCTGGTAGGGGTTCTGTGGTGGTGTAAAAAGAGGTCTCAGCTCGTCAATCGTGCCGGCTTCCTTCCATTCTTTCATGCCTGGAGTCCAGACTAATGTGGAGAACATCACTCCTCTGGTCAGCAGTTCAGAGCCTTCAACAGGCCCCATCTGTTCGCCTTTTTCGTTTAAATAATAGTAGCTGTTCATCGTTTGTATACGGATTTAATAGTATAATCCTTAGCTTTAGAATGGTGCAAAAGTAGTTGATTTCCACAACTTGGCAAAACTTTTCCACTTCTTTTTTTGACTATTTTTCAGGGAAAAGCCGATAATTCGGAGAAATACCGTAACTTTGCATATGATGAACACTTATTCACCCATACTGGAATTGCAGCGGCAAAGGTTTCTTTTGCAAATGGAATATGCCTATGAGAAGGAGACTTTCACCGCACAATCCGAGACGTTTGGCATCGAAAGGCGCGCCAAACGTGGCGATGCATGGATGAATGTCCGCATTGGAAAGAGCTATTTCAACCCGCTCAACCAGCGCGTTGTGGAGGTGTTCCGTACGCAAGACCAGGACGTTGAACACAACTTTGAGTTCGGAAAGCCGGTGATGCTGGGCAAGATAGTGGGCACAGTAAGCTATGTCGACGGAGACAAGATGGTGATTAGTGTCGCCGACAATGCCCCGTTAGCCGACCTGAATACGGCAGCAAGCGGTTCGATCATGCCAGCAAGCGGCACGCCTGTCGGCTCGAAAGGGTCGGGTTCTGCCCGGGAAGACAATGGAGTCCACGTGCAATTGTCGTTCGATGAAACCAGCTATCGCACCATGTTCGACGCATTAGAGCGGGTGATGCGGGCCAGCAACAATCGATTAGCCTACCTGAGAGACCTCTTTTATACACGGCAAAAGGCAGAGAAATTCTCGTTTGGCGACATCCGTTTTCCCTGGCTTAACGCCACTCAAGAGCAAGCTGTCAATGAAGTGTTGAGGGCAAAGGATGTGGTTGTCGTGCATGGACCGCCCGGAACTGGCAAGACAACCACGCTTGTTGAGGCCATACATGAGACCCTAAGACGGGAAAATCAGGTACTTGTCTGCGCCCAATCTAATATGGCTGTCGACTGGATTTCCGAACGACTTATCGACAGAGGCATCAACGTTCTGCGCATCGGAAACCCCGTAAGAGTGGATGACAAGATGCTCTCCTTCACCTATGAGCGTCGCTTTGAGGCCCATCCAGACTATCCTCAACTGTGGGCTTTGCGAAAAGCAATACGCGAACTTCGCAGCCGGAAGGGTCGGCGCGACGAGCATTATCATCAGAAACTGGAAAGTCTTAAAGGCAGAACGGCCGAACTTGAGATTCGTATCAATGCCGAACTTTTCGGAGAAGCGCGTGTCATCGCCTCGACACTTGTCGGTTCGGCTAACCGGCTTCTTGATGGGATGAAGTTTACAACGCTATTCATCGACGAGGCCGCACAGGCCATGGAAGCTGCTTGTTGGATACCAATCAGGAGGGGTTCTCGCGTGGTTTTTGCCGGTGATCACTGTCAGTTGCCCCCCACAGTGAAGTCGGTTGCAGCCCTGAAAGGTGGCTTGGGAAAGACATTGATGGAGCGAATCGTCGAGCAGAAGCCCGAGGTTGTGAGGCTCTTGCGGATGCAATATCGCATGAATGAGGAAATCATGCGCTTCTCTTCTGACTGGTTTTACGACGGGAAAGTGGAGTGTGCTCCCGAAGTAAGGTATCGGGGCATCCTCGACTATGACCTTCCCATTGAGTGGCTTGCTCCCGAAAAACTGCCGGAAGAGCCAGACAACACGGCCGGTGAGACCTTTATTGGTGCCTCGTTTGGGCGTATTAATAAAGCAGAAGCCGACATGACGCTCGACACTTTGGAGCAATATTTCAACAAGATAGGTAAGCTACGCATCCTTGAAGAACGCATCGACGTGGGCATCATTTCTCCCTATCGAGCCCAAGTTCAGTACTTGAGAAGCCTCATCAGGAAGCGACAAGTCTTCAAGCCTTATCGACAACTCATCTCGGTCAACACCGTCGATGGTTTTCAGGGACAGGAGCGAGATGTCATTCTTATCTCTCTTGTGCGGTCCAATGACGAAGGACAAATCGGCTTCCTGCGTGACCTTCGCCGCATGAACGTGGCCATTACGCGGGCCAGAATGAAGCTCATCATCCTTGGCGACCCTCATACTCTCTGCCGACATCCCTTCTACAAAAAGCTCTATGAATACGTAGAAGCCCTGCGCTACAGCGAATAATCCCACCAACAACAATAGCCTATGAAAAGAAAATTCTTTTTCCTGCTCGGATTCCTGGTTTTGCTTTGTTGCCTGAATCTCTGCGCCAATTCCAAGAACAAGAACATTGAAGTCACGACCCATGAGTATGCTTCCAAGGAGAAACAGGCGCTCAGGCTTGACGTATATGTTGACACTACGGCCGAGGTGCAGGGCCTTCGCCCCGTTTTTATCTTCTCGTTCGGCGGAGGATGGGAGGGCGGAAAGCGTGAGGACGGGCGTCCTGTACTTGAGCACTTTGCCCAGAAGGGCTACATAGCCGTGGGCATTGACTATCGGTTGGGCATCAGAAGACTGAAAGACGAAGGCGTGAAGCTCGACTCAACCAACTTCGCTTCGGCCTATGGAGATGCCGTCAGAATGGGTATAGAAGACCTTTTCGACGCCACGCGCTATGTCATTGACCACGCAAAAGAGTGGCAAGCCGACACGAGTCTCATCGTCATCAGCGGCTCATCGGCGGGAGCTATCAACAGCATCACGGCCGAATATCTCGTATGCAACGACCATCCCTTGGCCACAAGTCGCCTGCCCGAGGGGTTCAACTATGCGGCAGTCATCCCTTGTGCCGGAGGAATCTGGGTGAGCAATGCCGACACGCTCGTGTGGAGACGCAAGCCTTGCCCCATTATTGCCTATCACGGAACGGCCGACCAGCTGGTGCCTTACGGGAAGGTAGTGCTGCAAGACGGAGCATTTTCGGCCTTCGGCCCCGACTATTACATGCCCGCAGTGAAGGCAATGGGCGTGCCTACGCTGATGCATCGCTATGAAGGCTCCGACCACATCATTGCCGGAATCTACCTGAAAGAGGAGGCTCGCAACGAAATGACCGACAACTTGTCGAGGCTGATCTTCGGCAAAGACCTCCTGCATATCGACACCACCGAGGAATATCCCGAGCGCAAGCCCGCCACAAAGACCTTCCGCGACACACTGAAGGAGATGGGAATCGGAGCAGAACCGAAAGTGAACAATTAGAAACCAATAACATCTGTCGTATGAAGAAAACACTATGCATGGCCTTGATGGCAGCCTTTACCGTCGGCGCACAGGCCCAGGAAAAGAAAAAAACGAGTGGAAACCCTATCTTTGAAGGCTGGTATGCCGACCCCGAAGGCATCGTCTATGGGAAAGAATGCTGGGTGTTCCCCACCTATTCGGCACCCTATAAGGAGCAACTTCACTTTGATGCCTTCTCGACGAAGGACCTCGTCAACTGGAAGAAACATGAGAACGTACTCACATCAGCCGAAGTGAAATGGGCCCATATGGCCATGTGGGCACCGTCAGTCATCGAAAAGAACGGCACCTATTACTTCTTCTTTGGCGCCAACGACGTGCACGAAGGCGAGGTCGGAGGCATAGGAGTCGCCACCGCAACCCGGCCCGAAGGCCCCTACAAAGATGCTCTTGGACGGCCGCTTATCGGACACATCATTAACGGCGCACAGCCCATTGACCAGTATGTTTTCAGAGATGACGACGGACAATACTACATGTACTACGGAGGCTGGGGCCACTGTAATGTAGTGCGTCTGGCCGACGACTTGCTGAGCATCGTGCCCTTTGCCGACGGAACCACTTACCGGGAAGTGACGCCAAAAGGCTATGTCGAGGGACCGTTCATGCTCAAAAGAGGCGGAAAATACTACTTCATGTGGAGCGAAGGCGGATGGACTGGTCCCGACTATCGGGTGGCCTATGCCATCAGCGACTCACCTTTCGGCCCCTTTGAGCGCATCGGAACCATCCTTCAGCAAGGCCCAAGTGTGGCTACAGGAGCAGGACACCACTCGGTAGTCAAGGCAAAAGGCAGCGACGAATACTACATTATCTACCATCGTAGGCCATTGGGAGAGACCGACGGGAACCATCGTGTGACCTGCGTCGACCGCCTGACGTTCCGTCCCGACGGACGTATCGAGCCCGTGAAAATCACCTTCGAAGGCGTAGGCAAGACGAAATTCAAGCAGCCAAAGGCCAAAAAGCAGAAGAAATAGGCGGCCAGTCCCGGGCTGGACATGAAGCATTCCGCCTCTGGACACAGGCGGTCGTTCATCATAAAGGCAGGCTTTCAAAAATAGAAAGCCTGCCTTTGTTCGTGTAAAAGAAAATCCTCTTTCAGGCAAAACATCATCTATTGGCCCGCAAAACATTATCTATTGCCTTGCAAAACATTATCTATTGCCTCGTCTTTGCAGGTCTTTTTCAGGAAGAATGTCAGGACTTGCCGCAGGAAAGCCTATCGCTTGACAACGACCTTGCGCACGGTTCCGTCGGGCTTTCTGATGATGTTGATGCCTGGTTGGGGCTGAGGCATCTGTTGTCCGGCAAGGTTATAGTACGCCCCGGCTGACGGTTCTGGCCCGTTGTTCTCGACGATGGTCACCGATGTAGGTTGCTGAACAACCTCACGGGCAAAAGCAAAGAGGGTGGCATAGGCCGTGTTTCTCGCCGTGACGGTGAGGGAAGTAATGTAGCGTTCAGGCTCGGCCTCGAGCTCAAGGTCGAACATTGCGCTGTGGCATGTGCCCGAATTATAGGCGTCGGTGGCAGTGTTGATGTTGCCTAATGCCGTCAAAGCCTCCGTTCCGAGTGGATTTGGTACGGAAAAATCGCGTATTTCGAGGCTCTGAATGTCCGAGTCGGTACCGTCAGAATAGTGGATGACGAAGTCGACAACCGACATGCCGTTGGCCGACGTTGCAAGCACATACAGCCTGTTTGTGGCGAAGGGAGTGAAGGTGATTTCTTGCGATTGTTGGTTTTGTCGCAGAATA
Organism: Prevotella sp.; assembly: GCA_017469955.1. Taxonomy (GTDB): domain Bacteria; phylum Bacteroidota; class Bacteroidia; order Bacteroidales; family Bacteroidaceae; genus Prevotella. The sequence continues at coordinate 92,860 of JAFUFJ010000004.1, read as the reverse complement.
ACCGCGTTGTAAGTGCTGTAGGGTTCGAGCCTGTAGGTGATTCCTTCAGCCTCAGAAGTGACGAGACGAGTGCCCGGCAGTCCGCCTTCCGATTTGAGCGTTTTGGCATAGAACGCGCGGTTGGCGTCGATGGATGCCGTGGAGTATTGGCTGGCCGGAAGGCCTTCAACGATAACGTCGGCGTTCATGCCGCTGGTGGTCATGACCGGCGTCGTGTTCTTCTTAACCTTTGGGAGCCAGTGTTTGTCGAGGAAAGACATGCGTGTTGCTGCCCATTCTTTTAGATAGTCGACCTCCTCTTTGTACGACCGTCCTACGTAAGGATTGGGCCAAACCTCGCGGCCAATGATATTCCATGCCTGCTGGTTTCGTTGTTGTGCACCATGAGAAGTGACGAGCGTTGAGAGTGAGTCTACTGTCTCTTGAAAGCGTCTATCGGAATGGTTTCCCTCCCTATATAGCTTCCATCGCTGGTGTAAAGCCTCAGTGAAGTCGGGGTCGGCCATGAGCTTGTACCAGTAGAAGGGCACCTGTTGCTCGTCGCCAAACGAACTGTTGAAGTTGTAATGCCACGTGTCGGTGAACTGTCCGTTGTTGTAGTTAGCGTTGCCCCAGGCCAGATTGTAGTCCCATATCGACATCTTCCACCTCGGGTCGAGGTCTTCATTACGGGCACGGGTGTCGCTATACTTGTAGAGATTGGTCGAGAGTCGATAGCCATCTATGTTGTTACTCACCTCGGTAGAGATCATGTAGTCTATGAACGAAGTCTCGTCGATGTAGTGGTGATAGCCGGTCAAAGAGTCGGTATAGTTGTCGCTTGCAAAGGCGGCTTCCATGGTGTTGATCTGCCTCTGCACTGCGTTTTTTTCGGCTATTCCGTAGTTGTTCATGGCGAGAAAGTCGTCGCCGTCGGGTGATTTATATTGATAGCAGATGCGGTAACCGCTTTTCTCTGTGCCCGTAGAGTTGCGCCAAGGTCGGTAGCGTGAGGCGTAATAGTCCTGGTCGGGGCGGTCGATTTCGACCTGGATGTCTCCAGACAAGTCGCCTTCGTCGCTGCCGATGTCGTGCAAGTTCAGTCGGTGTTTACCCTTTGAAGCGCGCTCTCCGATGCCGTAAACGCCGTAGTAGTAGCCGTCGAGAATCACCTCGCAGAGCTTCACGGTGGGCACGTAGTCCATCCACGGCCGGGCGAGTTCAAACGAGAGGATGTCGCGGAACATGGTCTTGTCTGACCATGGGGCGATGAAGATCCATTTGTTGTCTTTGCCCATTCCGAGGATTTTCACTTTCTGTTTGGCGCCTCCTTCGTCGGGCAGGAGGCTGGTTTCGAGCGTACGGAAGGTATATGGATTCTTGTATCCGGTGAAGGATGAGTTGCCTCTATACTTGATAGCTATCCATCCTTCGTAGTCGATGTGCTGGTCGGGGCGGGCTATTGTGTCGCCGTAGTTTAAGCTTTCTGGCCCATTGTCGACGATCTTCATGCGTCCGAGCACATAGCTGTCGCGCTGTATTGTGCGCCCGTCTACCTCGATAAAGACGATGGGCAAGTTGGTCTCGTCGAGCTGAACGTTCTGATTTGCCATGCTGTTGCGGTAGTTGTCCCACCGTTGTGCATGGGCTGAAAGGCTGCATAGCACTGCCGTCAGGCAGAGGGTCAGCAGGCGTATGGCGTTGGGTTTCGTGTCGTTGTGATGGTTGTTCATTGCGGGTTCTGTATGCTTGTACAACCTGCAAAGATAGGTATTTTCCCGTAGAAAGGCATCATCTGGAAGCATAAATAGCGTTAACGGGAGGCATTTTCCTTGCCGTTGCCGGCGGAAGGCCTTTGGGTCGTGGCTGAGAAAGCTATGACTTCAGGGTGAGAAGTCTATGGGTTCTGGACGAGAAAGCTTAGGTTTATTGACATGAAAGCTATGAGTTCTTACCCTGAAGTCTTAGCTTTCTCGGCAGTGGCGCTCAGGGATGAAGAAAATCACCCTTGCCGAACTGGCCGGCAAGGGTGATGACTATGATGCGTACAGTCCGCAGATGCGGGGCTGACGGCTTACAGAATATGCATTGTTCCCATGAGATAGAGCAGGGCATAGCCCAGCACCATGCTGATGATGCCTACGATGAGGCCGATCTTTGCCATGTCTTTCTGCTCGACAAGGTTGGTGGCATAGGCCAGCGCATTTGGCGGAGTTGAGATAGGAAGCACCATGGCGCTCGACGCAGCGATGGCAACTCCGATGAGCACAGTGGGCGTTCCTCCGATAGGATCCAGCACATTGCCCATCGCACCGCATACGAATGCGAGGATCGGCATGAGCAAAGCTGCCGTGGCAGAGTTAGAGATGAAGTTGGAAAGAGCATAGCAAATAAGGCCTGAAACGACCAGGATCACGATGGGAGAGAGCTGTCCGAAGGGGATGCTTTCTACGGCATTGGCTGCCAGTCCCGAAGCATTTAGGCCGTAGCCGAGGGCAAATCCGCCGGCCACCATCCAGATAACCGACCAGTTGATCTCCTCCAGGTCGCGCTTGTTGATGACGCCTGTCAGGGCAAACACCACGAAAGGTATCAGAGCTACGGTGTAAGAATTGATGCCAGTCACCGTGTCAAGCAGCCAAAGAAGCACAGTGACGAAGAAGGTAATGATGACGATATACGTGCGGATGTCTTTCTTCATACTGCCTTCAATCTTCAGTTCGATGTTCTTCTGGGTGAAGGGAAACATCTTCTTGAGCAACATCCAACTGATGATCATCAGCACAATGACCAGCGGGAACATGAACATCATCCATTGTCCGAAGCCCAGTCCAAGGTTCAGTCCCTCAGGGTCGTTCAGGTATTTCAGGGCGATGGTGTTCGGCGGAGTGCCTATTGGTGTACCCATTCCGCCAAGGTTTGCAGCCACGGGAATCGACAAAGCCATCGCGATGCGTCCCTTTCCCTCGGGAGGAAGCTGGCGGAACACGGGCGTGAGGAACGTCAGCATCATGGCAGCAGTGGCAGTGTTTGACACGAACATCGAGAACAATCCCGTGATGAGCAGGAAGCCAAGCAGCACATTTTCACTGCGAGTGCCGAAGGGTTTGAGCAGCACTTTGGCCAGCTGGGCATCGAGTCCTGTCTTAGTTGCGGCAATGGCAAGGATGAAACCACCGATGAAAAGCATGATGACTGGGTCGGCAAATGTGGCCATAATGGCCTTGTAGCTCAGCAGCGTTCCTACCTTTTCTGGGTCGACCATGAACTTGATGCCACTGTCAGAGGTGAACAAAAGCATCAATCCTATGATGGCTACCGACGTAGCCCAGGAAGGAACAACCTCGAGAATCCACATCAGCGTGGCAAAGGCAAAGATGGCTATAATGCGTTGCTGCACAATAGTCAGCCCGTCAATGCCGTAGAAAGACGACTGCACATTCCAGAGAAATAGCGTGACAAGCAAGACGATGACGATCTCAATACCCTTTTTGAACACGGTTGTAGGGTGGAACCGTTCTGCATGACGCATCTTATGATACGCCTCTACAAGATGGAATCCTTGAAAACTGTGAAACATTTTTGTCCTAAATTTGATTTGCGGCTGCAAAGGTACTGCAACTTTTGCAGAGGACAAAGAAAAAAAACAACTTTTTTCCAAGGCAGGAAGAAGTCTTGACTTGGATGGCTTTCAGGGGTATAAAAAGGAGTTCCGACAGCGGGAACGGTGCCCTTTCTGCACCATTTCCGCGCTGTCGGAACCCGTGAAGGCAGGCTGAAGCTGCCGTGAAGTGTATCAGACGCCCATGATCATCTTGACGAGCAAGAGCACGACGGGTATCGTTACGACGGCAATACCGATGAAGTCGATGATGACACCCGACTTGATCATCTTCGTGATGGGTATGTAGCCTGAAGCATAGACGATGGCATTCGGCGGTGTAGATACCGGCATCATGAAGCCGAGAGATGAGGAAAGTGCGATGCCTACAGCGACAGGAATGGGGCTGAATCCCATGGAAAGTGCCGTACCTATGGCAATCGGGCCGATGAGGTTGGTGGCTGCTGTGTGCGACGTGAGTTCGGAAAGCAGCAGGGCTGCCACACAGAAGACGGCGACGAAGAGTATCTCTGAGGGTTGCCCGCCCATCATTACTTTGATGCCTTCGCCAATCCACTCAGACAGACCGGTCTCATACATGAGTCCGCCCATTGCCAGTCCTCCGCCGAAAAGGAGCAGTGTGCCCCATTCAACTCCGGCAACTGCGTCTTTCCATTTTAAGGTCATTTCGCCTTTTTTGAGGTTGACGGGCAGGAAAAAGAAGAGCAGTGCGCCGACCATGGCTGCGATGGCTTCAGGGAAGTATTTGTTGTATTCTTTCACGATGGCTGCGTCTGAGCCGTAGATGACGCTCAGAATGCCTGGTGCTACCCAAAGTGTGACGGCCACGATGAAGGCGATAAGGGTGTTCTTTTGGGCGCGGGTCCACTTGCCGAGCTCGCTGACGCGGGCCTGGATGAACTCTTGTGCGCCTTCGATGTGTTTCACATCAGACGGGAACATGCGCCAGAGCACGATGTAAGCGATGACGAAGTAGCATATCATAGCTATGAATCCCCACACCATCCAGTTGAAGAATGTCACCTTCGGAGCTTCGGGAGCAAGTTCGCCAAGGAAGCCGATCATGATGATGTTCGGCGGGGTTCCGATGGGCGTAAGTACGCCGCCTATGGAGCATGCGTAAGCAGTCATGAGCATAAGGCCCGTGGCATATTTGTAGCTTTTCAGGTCGATTACCTTGCCGTTGGCTGCCATCATTTCGCGGATGGCTTCGAGAAGTCCGAGGGCAATGGGGAACATCATGGCTGCGGTGGCGGTGTTGCTGATCCATCCGGAGCAGACCATACAGGCAAGACCGATAGCAAGGAAGATGCGACGGGGCGAGTCTCCCACCCATTTCATGGACATAATACCGTAGGCTATGCGCTTGTCGAGGCCGTTGACCATCATGCCTTTGGCGATGATGAATCCGCCCATGAAGAGGAAGATCATCGGGTTTGCGAAGGCGCTGAAGGCTGATTTCATGCTTACTACGCCGAAGATGACGCAGAGAGTGGGGCCTAAGATCGACGTGACTGGTATGGCAACAGGCTCTGTTATCCACCAAATGGCGACGAGCGACATAATGGCTAATAGCTTGTGAGCTTCAGGAGAGAGTCCCTCGATGGGGGAGAACCAGATGAGCAAGGCACAGAGAGGCCCGAGGATAGCGCCAGTGATGTGGCGCTTGCGGTCGAACGACGAACTGCTGTTCGTTTCTTCTTGCACTGCGGTTGCAGCGTCTACTTGTGTGATGTCGTTCATAAAATGGTTTATAAATTAGTAATTCTGCGTTTTTAAGCAAAAGATTTACAAAGGTAACAAAATTACAAAATAAAGCGTCTTTTTTGGCGGAAAATTTCGGGTATGTGCTGATTTTTGTCGGTTAGTGGCTGGGATGATGGGGCAGAGTGCTGTCTTCTGACGGCTGCGTCCCGGTTTTTTGTCAGGGAGAAAGGGCGTGGATATCGTGCATACATCTATGATGTACGGTTGATATATCTATGGTGTATGGAGCATACATGTGCTTGGTATGAACCGTACCAGCATGGTGTCTTGGCGGGTAGGCTTGGGATGATGGAAAAGAGCGGCCCTGCATCTGCCGATGAAGGACCGCTCTTGTGGGGTTGAAGGGTTGCCGGAGAGGCGCGCCATGCATCTGGAAACCGACAGAAAGTCAATGGGTTTCCTGATGGAAGCGGCGTGTTTCCGCCTTAGAGTCGCTTGATGTAGATGTCGCGATAGTAGACCTTGCTGCCGTGAGCCTGCAGTTCAATCTGCTCGATGGGGAAGATGGGTCGCGAGCGATCCCAGTAGTTCTCGAGCACAACGCTGTCGACAACGAGGATGCCGTTGAGGTAAACAGTCACGCGATCGCCGACCATTTTGATGTGGAAAGAGTTCCATTCACCCAGTTTATTGTCAGCCACGCAGAGCGGAATGTCCTTGTTGACCTGGTTGTTGTAGAGTCCGCCAGAGCCTACTTGGGCACCGACGTTTACGCGGGCGATGTCCCAAATCTGCACCTGTGGGGTGCCTCTCAGGTAGATTCCGGCATCAGGCTCGTCGCCATTGGGGTCCAGTCGCCAGTCGACAAGCATCTCAAAGTCGGCATATTGCTCAACGGTGCAGATGTTGTCGTAGCCGTTTCCAGTGTAGGCAAGCAGCCCGTCTTCCACTTTCCAGTCGTCTCTCATGCGCTGATCGGCCTCCACTTGTGCCTTTGCAAGCTGCAAAGGTGTCATGTTTTCGCGTACTATCGGGTTCTCGACAAGGCCCTTCCAGCCCGTGAGGTCTCGACCATTGAAGTGGCTAACGAAGCCCTCTGTGGGTGTCTTTGCCAGCTGGGCTACGATGGCTTTGCGCTGCTTTCCGCCCACGAAGGGATAGGCTTTTGCCAGCAGTTGGCGAGTGTTGTATCCGTCATATTCGGGATGTGCGAGGGCGATGCGTGCCACTTCCCTGGCAGCAGCCTTCTGCAACTGTGGGTTGTCAAGGTATTTTCCGACGGTGACCAGGGCTACGAAAGTCTCAGTCTGGCCCATCTCTCCGATGAGCATCTGCTGCTGTTTAGGGGTTGAAGCCTGCTCCATCTCTGTGCGAAGTTTCAGCAACTTGGCTGTTGGAGTGTCGTTGTTCTGCTGGGCTTGGGCGACAGTTGTCAGCCCGATGAGCAGCATGGAAAGAATAAGAACGTTTACTTTTTTCATGATCGAATGGTTTAAAGTTATGTGAATGCAAAGTTAACAAATAGCAAATGTAACACAAAGAACTCCAGATAAACTTTAAGTTTTTTTTGTTTTCTCTCCCGGAAAGCAGGTACTCTCTTGCTTTTCTGCGTCGGGAAGGCACCCCTTCTGCCGGAAAAGGCACAACAAAACCGGCAGGAAAGAAAAGCCTTCCTGCCGGTGAATGCAAGTGTTGCAGAGCGGAAGTCTACCGCTTCCAGCCCGTAGTCTTGGGCTTCGGCCCCATCCACAGCTCCAGTGTTCCTCCGCGAAGGATGTCGGAATAGTCGATCCAGGTCTTCGTCCAAGGCTTTCCATTGAGCATTATACGCTGTATATAGACGTTCTTGGGCGAGTTGTCGTGGGCCTTGATGGTGAACGTCGAGGCCTGAACACCTCCGCGAGCGGGAATGTTGTAGGTCACGTCGTCGAACACTGGTGAGGTGATTTCAAACCGAGTGTCGCCGGGACATGCCTGATGGATGCCCGACGAAGACAACACATACCAGGCTGACATCTGGCCAACGTCTTCGTTGCCGCACAAGCCTTCTACCTTATTATTATATGCATGGGTGCAGATAAAACGGGTCCAATACTGGGTCAGCCATGGCGTTTCAAGCTGATTGAACAGGTAAGGGACGAAGTGAACGGGCTCGTTGGCGTGGTTGTAGTAGACGTTCCAAAGCATGTCTTCGGGCGTCTGCTCGAACATCCATTGCAGGTCTTTCACCACCGAACGGCGTCCTCCCATCAGTGACACCATGCCCTTTACGTCGTGAGGGACAAACCATCCCTGCTGCAAGGCATCGCTTTCCATGGCTCCATACCACTCTTGCAGACGGCCTTCCTTGGGCCATTCGACCCACGAGCCGTCTTCATTGCGCGGACGGAACCACCGTTTCTCCTTGTCAAAGAGATTCCTGTAGGCCTGGCTCTTTTTGAGAAATTCACGCTCGTCGGCCTTTTTGCCGAGCGCTTTGGCCAGCTGGGCGACGCACCAGTCGGTGTAGGCATACTCAAGAGTGTGTGAAAGGCCGAGCGTGCCGGGCGTGTATCCCAGCTTGTCGTTGCCGAATCTTGCCGAGGAATTCTTGGCATACTGGTAGGCTTTCTCTATGTCGTAGCCCCTGATGCCCTTGGCATAAGCGTCGGCAAGGACAGAGATGGCCGGATTGCCGAGCATGCATCCCGAGTAGCTGTTGAGGAACTCCCAGCGTTCATAGTACTCTTTCCCGCTCTGTTCGGCCATCGAAATGAGCGAGCCGAGCATGTCATTAACCAGTTCCGGATTGATGATTGTCTGCAATGGAAACTGCGAACGAAAGACATCCCAGCCACTGAAGATGGTGCGTTTGGTAAAGTCTGCAGTGCTGTTGTGTATCTGATAGTCACCGCCAACATACCGTCCGTCGACGTCAACATATAGACGTGGATCGATCATCGTGTGGTAAAGTGCGGTATAGAAGATAGTCTTCTCGTCGTCAGTACCGCCCTTTATCTGTATTCTGCTTAGCTCTTTATTCCATTGTTCACGAGCAGCAAGGCGCACATCCTCGAAGGTCTTGTCCTTGATCTCTGCCTCAAAATTCCTGCGGGCGCCCTCAATGTCCACGAAAGAGATGCCCACTTTCAGCTCGATTTGCTCGTTGGGTTCGGTAGGAAACTCTGTGAAGAACCCGACATGACGGCCTTTTACCGACTGCTTGTCGCGGATAATAGCGGCATTGGCCACACGGTTCAGGTAGTCCTCGCTCACGACATCGTCGTTGTGTCGGCTCGTTCCTTCCGGTATTTCGGCCGACCAGAAACCGTAGTTGCTCAGCGGTCGCGAGAATTCTGCATGGAAGAAAACGGTATAAAGGCCCTTTCCCTCGCCGTCGCCCCAGCCTCCTCCGTCGGGCGTACACCGCATATATCCCTCAATGGTGTTGGCATTTGTGACAGAGACTTCTTCTACTTCTGCCGTGCCTCCCACACGTCTTGCGAGGTCAATCTGTATTCTTGAGAGCGGGTTTTGCGGGAAAGTCATGCGTAATATGCCGCAATGCGTCGTGGCAGAGGTTTCCACTCTGATGCTGTAGTCAGTCAGAAATGCCGCATAATAGCCGGCACGAGCCACCTCGGAAGCTTTGTCATAACGGGAACGCCATCCGTCTTTCCCGCCTTCTTTCCCGGCAATGGTCTTCAGCTTTCCTGTGGTAGGCATGACAAGAAAGTTACCAAGGTCGCCGTTCCACCCTATGCCGCTCATCTGCGTCATTGCGAATCCTTCGATGGTTTTGTGCTCAAAGCTGTAACCAGGTCCATTGTCTCCGCCCGTGATTGTTTGTGGAGATACTTGAGTAAGGCCATATGGCGTGGTGGCTCCAGGGAAGGTTTTGCCCAATCCATGATAGGCTCCTGCGGCATCTACATTGGTACTTGCGCCGATGAATGGATTGACATAATCGGCAGGAGTCTTGGTTTGTGCGTTGAGAACTGACCATCCTGCAATGGTCAACAGCAAGCAAAGCGTTCGTTTCATATGTATGTTTTTAGTGATTTTAGTGGTTTTGACGGGTAGGATTGCCATGGGTTGCCGGCCGGATGCGATAGGTTCGCAGGCCGAAACGGGGCATTTGTACGGTGAGAAGGGGTCCGTCCATGGTGAGTTTTTGTTGTGTGTTTCCGCGTAAGTCGACCTCTTCGACGGATTGAACGGGGAAGTTCAACGTGATGTTTTGTGGTTGTTCGTCGCCATCGGCATTGAAGAGTCTGAGCAGCAAGTCGCCCTGATCGTCGATGGTCAGCGAACTGATTTGCAGGCCTTTGCTGCCGATGTCCATCAAGTTTTGCTGCTTTTCTGGCTGAGTTTGCTGGGGCATTGTGGTGCGGTTCCAGTTCTCATTAATGTCAGAAATGCCAGCTTCGTCCCACATTCCCCTATGTGGAACGAGGGCATATCTCAGCTGTGTCTTGGTGGTGATGCGATGGTCTCGTCCCCAGAGTCCTGTGCCAGAATACTGAACAGTGAGTGCCAAGGGGTAGTCTTTGGCAAAGGAATAGGATGTGGTGTGGTCGGAAAGCAGGGCTAATCCGCCAGCGTTCTTCTTGTTAACGCTGGTCTCTGCGATGTCGATCCATGAATGAATGATGTTGTGACGGATGTCGGTCCAGCGGTCGAAGAATGTGCTGTCAAGTCGACTTTCACAAACATCGTAGGGTGCATTCTTCCACAGTTTCGGGTCTTTTAGGTTAGCCGGGAAGAGCACGTTGAGCATGTATTTCGTGTTGTAGAAGGGTGCTGATTTGTCGCCTTTCTGACGTTTGTAGTGGTTTCCGATGCGGGTATTGTGTTTCCAGTCAATGAGAAGGTCGACGTCTATCTGTGGCTGATCCTTCAGAAGGGTATAGGTTTGCGAGAATCCCACTCCGGCAATCTCGCCGCTGATGCACAGGCTTTGCACGAAGTTGTTGTCTTTTACTACCTCGGCTGTGGCTGGTTTCTCGGTGGAAGAGCAGAATCGTCTGTAGCTTTCGAAGTAGCCTCTCAGTTCGCCAAAGCCGTAGTTGCTCTTTGCATCGACCAGTTCTTTGGCCTGCGACTTGTCGTAAAGTGAGGTGAGAATGCCTCCCCGCTTGAGGTCGAAGACAAGGCGATACTGGTTGTTTTCGAGTGTTGCCTGTTCTTTTTTCACCTTGATGTGCGGCTTGGAGGCTGGCAGTTGCAGGCTGTCGGCGTCAACGGTCACGTATCCGAAGGCAGGCAGTGTGACTTGGAAGTCGATGACAGTTCCGTCGCTTCGGCGTCCGGTGACGATTTCCTTGCGGGCTTTTCCCGTGGTGTTGTAGTAGGTTTGCCGGCCGGAAGTCTCGGTTGAAGCGGTTGCTTCGGCAATGGTTTTTCCGGCGCGTTGGCATGTCTGGTCGGTCCAGATGGCAATGTTGTCGGCCCATGTTCCTTGTTTGTTCAGGCGGTTATAGGGCACTATCCACGAGTCATGGTGCTGTGCCAAGAGGAGCGTTCGCCAGGCTTCGTCGAGTGAGGTCTGGTCGGGCTTGGTGCCGTCGATGACGTATCTCATCGAGGAAAGGCGCTCTGCTTCCAGAATAGTGTTCTCGGCGTGGCGCACTTGTCTGCCTATTCTCTGCATGACTTGTGACCCCCAGACGAGTGCAACCCTTACGTCTTCCTGTGGCATGCGGTAGTCTGTAGCCGAAGAAGGGTCGGCAATCGTCTCGATGTAGTCTGTCCATCTTACGTATTCTGAGCGGTGGTTCTTGCCCAGCCACGGCCCGTATTTCCACCCGGCATCTTGGTAACACATGCCTACGGGGTGCTGTATTCCGGCCCTTTTGCAGGCCTGAAGATAGTCGCGATTGTTCTTCCAGGCCTTGGTTTGCCACACGGAATTCTCCTCAAGTGCCTCGCATTCATAGCGGGGAACGGAAACAAGGCTGGTGCCGTCGGGGCCTATCCAGTTGACCAACTCTCCTCCAAATGCCTCAGTATAACCGCCCCAGCAGGTGTCGGGACATTTCAAAACAGCATGGCGGAAGCCCAGCTGATGGAGTATCTGGGGCAGACAACTCGTGAAGCATGGCTCCTCAGTACTGTATGTTGTGAAAGTCATCGTGGGGAAATGCTGGTGCAATTTGCGCATTCCATATTGGAATTGTCGGATAATACTCTCGCCTAACACGGGGTAGAGATACGACTGTGCATAGCCGGGATTGGTGTATTCCACCTGCTCTCCCACCACCACTTGCTGCCATCGGGCATAAGCTTCTGGGGTATGTACCTTGACGGAGTCCCATGTCTCGGGTTCCAGTTCAAGGCCTATTCGCCACTGCGGATTCTGGTCGAGCTGGTCGATCATGAACTGTGTATACCAGGCTAAAGGGTAGTGACCGTATACTCCGCCGTGGAATCCGTCGGCAAAATACGACTTGTTTCGTTCCTGTGCTGCCGAAGAAAGGCTGATTGTCGCGAGCGCAATCGCAAGTACTGTTTTCCTGATCATGTGCAGTATTGATTTGTATTTTCGGCTGCAAAGGTAGTCATTTGGCAGCAATGACACTGTCATAATTGAACCGAAAAACATTAAAATCGAACCAAAAAGCCGCTTTTCGGCCTTGCTTCTTCCCGTAGCTGCCGTTGTTTCGCGCGCATACATCTATGGTGTATGGTTCATACATCTGCCTGGTATGGTTCGTACACGTGCCTGGTATGGATCATATTCCTTAGCTTTCTCAGAGATAGAGCACGGACTCGTTGCCCATGTTGAACAGCAGGTCGAGGATGCTAAGGTTGGGTTGAAAGCCATGACGGCGGGCAAACACCTGGTAATAGGGCTTGGGCGTGAACGAGAAGTCGGGCCGGGGATGCTTGGGATGGATGGCAAGGCGCAGGTCGTCGATGTCCTCTCCGGGGGTGAAACGGTTGGATGGCGCAAGAATTTCGACGTTGGGGCGGATGTCAAGCAGTTCGCAAATCTTGCCCGTGACGGCCATGTCAAGGTCGAAAAGGCTCTGCCAGTGGTGCTCTTCGAAGAACATTCGCAGGTCGTCGGCATAGTAAAGAAAGAAAGGACTGTCGCCGTAAGCCGAGCAGAGTGCTTGCCAATGAACGTGGCGCCAGTTGCCATGCTCAGAGATCATCCTGCCCCTTTCTCCCCTCTCTCTTCTCCCCTCTTCCCTTGTTTCATGCCTCTCGGTGTCCACTTTTCTGCTCTCGCCGTTCACGGTTCCTCCCGAACAAACGGGTACGGTGAGCCCCTGAAGGCCGTTGGCACCGGCTATGATGCAGCGGTTCTGGTAGCTCTGCTTCTGGAAAGGTACGCCACAGTCGATCAGCACCCTGTCGTATCGGCAGAGCTTCTGATACCATTGTATGGGACCAAAGTAGGTGGGAGAGAGCTGAACGGTGGTCATCGGCGGAGAGGAAAGATGCGATAGGCCCTGCCGATGATGTCGCTTCCTCGCAGGACATGTCGCAGCGAATCGGCTGCAACCACAAGGTAGATGCTGCATCCGTGGCACGTACAAGAGCCTAAGCACGGACGGGGAATGAGATATTGCGTGGCATCGACGGTGATGGTATCGCCCGGAACAGCCTCAATACGGCCGATGCTTTTCGACGGGTTTCCAAAGACAACAAGGTCGCCTTGACGAAACTCGCGGGCCAGCTTCCATACCAATACCCTGTCGCCGCGAAGCATTTCCTGCCGGGGATGGGCCGTCCGCACGACACAAAGGCTGGCAACCCAGGCTCGGATGGACAGTGCAAGTGCCACCATGAGCGTCAGTGTTAACAGGAAACTAAGGGTCTGACGCATCGTGAAGGGGCTATTTTATGTTGTCGACAACTTTGCCTAAACGGCTCCAACGGATGCCGGAGATGCCGTGACGGTCGGGATCACTCGACCACCAAATGAAGATAGGCTTGCCTACAATGTGGTCTTCGGGCACGAAACCCCAATAGCGTGAATCGGCAGAATTGTGGCGGTTGTCGCCCTGCATCCAGTAGTAGTCCATCTTGAAAGTGTAGCTCTTAGCCAGTTGTCCGTTGATATATACCTGCCCGTTCTTCACCTTCAAGTCGTTGCCTTCATAGACTTTAATGGGGCGTTCATAGACGGCCACGTTGTCGACCGTAAGGTCTATCGACTTGCCTTTTTGCGGAATCCACACAGGACCGTAGTTGTCGCACGTCCAACCCGTCACCTTGTTCTTCGGGTATAGCTGGTCGTCTGACCCGAAGTCGTTGATAATCTGGATCGACTCCACAAGGTCGGTGCGCTGCTTCAGCACCTCGGCTGCATGATAAGTCAGCGGAGTGCAGACCTCACGGCTATAGAGAACGACGTAGCCATGCTTGTGAAGATCGCCGAGAGCCATGCTTGTCAGCCCGAGATCCTCACCGGTTATGGCCAGTTCTTTCAGTAGTTCGTCGGTCAGTTGGGCATTCTCTTTGAAGACGACATTATAGCGATATTGCACATTTTCGGGCTCTTTGTTGGCCACGCCGTCAAGATATACGATCTTGTTTTTTATCTGAAGCGTCTGTCCTGGCAGGCCTACGCAGCGCTTGACATAGTTTTCTCTTCGGTCGGTTGGTCGAGAAGAAATGTGGCCAAAGGTATTGGGATTGTTGGCCACATAGTTCCTTCCTATGGCATAAATGAAGTCATAGTAGTCGTGTTGCTGCTGCGCATTGAGGTTCTTTGGGTCGACAGGGTGGGGATAGTTGTTCTTGTAGATGGCCTCACCGTTCTCGTATACGAGGTCGTAGTAGTAGGTTTGATACTGAGGTTCGCTGACTATCGTGTCGCCGGCAGGGTAGTTGAACACGACGATGTCGTTGAGTTGTACGTTGCCAAGACCTTTTACGCGACGGTAATCCCAATGGGGCCAGTCGAAGTATGACTTCGTTCCAAAGAGAGGCATGGTGTGTTGGGTGAGCGGCATCGTGAGGGGTGTCTGCGGGATGCGTGGCCCATAGCTCAGTTTTGAGACAAAGAGATAGTCGCCGGTGAGCAGTGATTTCTCCAGCGAACTGGAGGGAATCACGTAGTTTTGGAAGAAGAACTGGTTGATGAAGTATACGGCTACGAGGGCAAACACGATGGCGTCAACCCATGACATGACCGCCCTGACGGGCTTTTCGGCGTCCTTCCACCACTGCCAGTTGATCTTTTTCGAGATATAGGCGTCGTAGATGAAGGGGACGACCAGCAGGCCGAGCCACGACTTTACCCAGTATAGAAAGATGAGATACAACGCAAGGACGATGATGAACTTTGTCCATTGCACTTTCATGTTTACTTTCTTCTTTTCGCTTTTCTTGTATTTCTTTGCCATGTCTGATAGAAGGTTCGGTCTTTTCCCGATGGTTTCTGGTTTGCTATGGGTGGTTTTCGCCAGGACTTAAAAAGGGAACATGTCTGAGATGGTGAGCAGTCCTGAGTGGGTTTGGGTGTATTCGGCAGCCAGAACGGCTCCGAGCGCGAATCCCTTTCGCGAGTGTGCTTCGTGCGAAATGGTAATCAGGTCGGCCTCAGAGTCGTAGCGGATAGTATGGATGCCGGCCACTTCGCCGCGCCGTATGTGGTCGATGCGCAGCAGACGGGGGTCGGTCGTGTCCTCTGACCATGCGTCTTTCCGGTCGAGACGGCCTACAATGTCGTCGGCAAGGGTGATGGCCGTGCCCGACGGATGGTCGATCTTATGCACGTGATGGGTCTCTTCAAGCTCCACGTCGTATTGGGAAAACTGGTTCATGATGCCGGCAAGATAGCGGTTGACGGCAGAAAAGACCGCCACTCCGATCGAGAAGTTTGAGGCCCAGAACAGCGTGTTCCCGCCCTCAGAGCAGGCCTTTCTGACCTCCTCTCCATGCTCTTTCATCCAGCCGGTCGAACCGCTTACGACCTTCAGTCCTTTGGCAAATGCCTTGAGATAGTTGCCATAGGCAGCCGTAGGGTTGGTGAATTCGATGGCCACATCGGCCGAAGCAAAGGCTTCGCTCTCAAAGTCCTGCTGGTTGCCTACGTCGATGATGCTCACAATCTCGTGGCCACGGCTGCGGGCAACGTCTTCTATCATGTGGCCCATCTTGCCGTAACCGATCAATGCTATTTTCATGTCAATGCGTAATATTACGCTGCAAAGATAGTGGATGTTGGCGGTAATACAAAATAAATGCGCATTATTTATGTTTTTTTTGCCGATGTTGACGGGCTGAGTCCATAAAGCAAAGATGCATCAGGCTTGCCGTCTGATGCATCTTTGTGGGCCATGTAGGGCTTGAACCTACGACCTCCAGATTATGAGTCTGTTGCTCTAACCAACTGAGCTAAAAGCCCTCGAGACAAGAACAGTGTGCTTGTTTCGGCTGCAAAATTACGAATTAAAAATGAAATAGCCACCTAAATGGCGAAAAAAAATAAGCCATGAGGCGAAAAAAGTATATCTTTTGGTGAGCAAAAGATGATGTTTTGCTCACCAAAAGATGATCTATTGCCGGGTAAAAGATGATCTATTGCCGGCAGAAAGGCGCTCTTTTTTCGGTTGAAAGGCGTACTTTCGTAGGCAGAAGGGTGCCGTTACTTCCTCTCGAAGGGCGGGATACAGGTTGTCAGGGAGGCTATCTGACGACGTATTTCTGTCCGTTTTTGATGTAGAAGCCTTTTGCCGGTTGCCGGCTTACCTGCCGTCCTTGCAGGTCGTAGATGGTGTTTGTGTGTTGGTTGAGGGCTGTAACAGGTTGGTTGAGGGCTGTTTCTTCTACCTTGTTGATGCGGAAATAGTCGGTCTTGAACCAACCGTTCTTGTATTCAGGGTGCAGGGTTCCGTTGCTTTGTCGTGCGTCTGATCGGATGCCGAGACGAAGGTTCTCGCCCTCTTTCAGGTCGACATAGACATACATGTCTTGAAGGATGAAGTTGCCATTGGTGCCTCCTATGTAGCCGGCAAAGGAGTTTTCTTCGCCGCTGGTGAGGTTGTTCTCGTAGTCAATGTCCATTCCGTAGTACTGCACTTGGTTGTTTGCAAAGAGACGAGTGGTGCCCAGATAGTTCTCTTCCACCCACAGTTTGCACTGCACGAGATAGCGTCCCGGGGTGAGGTCTTCGGCTTTCACGACTTGATAGAGTTCGAATCCGTCGGGGAAGTAGCCTCCCTGAGGCAGGCACCAGGCTACGTTTGTCTTGTGAGGGTTGCCGGCATCGCGGTTGATGCCGTACGACTGTCCGGGAAAAGCGCCCGTGATGTTCCATCCGTAGGGCGTGTATCTCCGGGTGTCTCCCGAGGTGTTTTCGAGAATGTTGTTGCCCGACTGGTAGAGTTCGAAGTCATAGTTGCGGATGACTTGTTCGGTAAGCGCGAGATCTTCGTCCTTCTGCGGGGGCACGTTGCTTACCTTGTTGATGCGGAAGTAGTCGACTTTAAACCATCCTGCGTTGTCAGTAGCCGTCGTTCCGTCGTTCTTTTTGTTGCTGGTCTTGATGCCTAACGTGAGGTCTTCGTTCTCATTGGCGGTGACGTATACTTCCATTTCCTTCAATACAATGTTGCCTGCATCTCCGCCGGCATAGCCTGCAAAGGTGTTGATCTCGCCGGATGTAAGCAGGTTGGTGTAGTCACTTTCGTAGCCATAGTACTGAACATTGTCGTTGGCAAACAGCCTGCATGTGGTCTTTTTGCCGTTTTCGACCCACAGAAGGCAGCTGATTCTGTAGGTGCCGGCTTCCAGTTCTGAGGCAGGAATGGTCTGTGAAAGCTCGAAATCTGCCGGCATTGGAACGGAGTTGAACCAGCAAACGTTGTTTCCATGATAGTTGGTTGCATCTTGATTGACGCCGTAAGAGTCGAGCCCATTGCTGCCTTTGTTGAGTTTTCCCTTCTGGTTCCATCCGCAAGGCACGCCCCTTCCGATGTTTCCTGTTGGGTTTTCTTCGCAATTAGCGTTCATCTCGAAGTCGTAGTTTCGG
This sequence comes from Prevotella sp., assembly GCA_017469955.1. Taxonomy (GTDB): domain Bacteria; phylum Bacteroidota; class Bacteroidia; order Bacteroidales; family Bacteroidaceae; genus Prevotella. Next base: position 75,581 of record JAFUFJ010000004.1, on the reverse strand, counting down.
ATGAGTCGCTCGGTGAGTTCGAGGTCTTCCTTGGCGGGTTGGCTGACGTGTATGTCGCTGATCACGATGCCCGGATCGAGTAAAGCCACGCGAAGCTTGACGGTTTGTTCCCCGTTGCTCTCGTATTCCACGGAGGCATCGTTGAAGCCTTGCACGACTGTCTGGTTCCATTTCCCCTCCGTTGCGGTGGTCTTGAGCGATATGGCAGTGGCACGTTTGCCGTCGATGCTGAGCGCAACCCTCAGGTTATAGTCCGTGTTGACGGGGAAAGTAGGCAGGCATCGCACGGCAATCGTGTTCATTCCGGCCTTCACAGGCACGTCGTATTCTACGTATGGTGCCCGGGTTGCGCTGTAGGTGTTCATGTCAAGGGGCCATATCGTGATGCTCTTTCCACTGACTCCAAGCCCTTCGACGGTGGTAAACTCGGCGCCGTTGCTGGCCGTATAGGCGGTTGCCGGTATGACAGTTGCGGGAGATTCCTCAGGCATGTCCATGACAACGTTGCCGATGTTGCTCAAGGATGCTGTCTCTGGCATGTTGAACTGGGCCAGTCCGCGAGGCTTGAAGCTCATGATTCCGTCCCATTTTCCGTTGGCAATTTCCTTGTTGTACTTGCCGGTAAGGTCGGCAATCTGCCGGTAAGCCTTGCGCGACTCTGCCGCATATTCCAGAGCTTGGTCGCGATGTCCGCTGCGAGCAAGGCTGAGACTCTGCGTTGCCCGGAAGGTTTTCACGTTCATATAGTAAGCTCCCTTGACGGGATATTCCACCAGTTGGAAGTAGGCATCGAGCAGTTCTGCCGGGATATTGGCCTTGACGTCGTCCACTTGCCTGGCAATTTCGGCATAGTCGGCCATGCGTTGTTCCATTTCTTCGTTTGTATAGTCGACGAGGAAGATGTGCTCTGGCTTGCCGTTTGCTGCCAGTCTATAGTATTCCGACTTGATGTTGGCAATGGCTTCGGCCACGTTTTCGCCGAAAGTTTTTGCTGCCCAATAGCGATTATAGCCAGCAGCCTTCTCGGGACACCATTGCTCTACGTCCCACGCAAGGTCCATTGCAAACTCAAGTTCCATCTCTGCGGGCTTGATATCTCCCACGTTGATGATCCAGAGTGTTTGTATTCCTTGCTGGTAAGCCTTTGACAACTCGTAGCTTGTCAGTGCCGGAGAGTGTGAGCACAGCCACAGATAGTCGGCAGGAGTGCCCCAATAGGAGAAGTGATAGTACACGCCGTTGCCCCCCGATCGTGCCTGTTCTGTGGCTTTTGGCATCTGTCTGATGTAGCCATGGTTGTCGTCTACCCAGCAGAGTGTTATGTCTTCAGGCACTTTCAGGCCGGCATTATAGGCGTCAAGTACTTCCTTATAAGGGATGAAAAGTTGAGGAACCTGGGTTGCATTGCCCATGTATTTGTCGAGCAACGACCGTTGGAAGCCGATGATTTCGGTAAGTCCGTTCACCTTGTCTTGGGTCGAAGGATAGCCTGAGATGGCCCAGTCGTGCACGCCTCTCATGCCGAGTGTGTACATGGCGTCATAGCCAACGCTCTCTTTTACGCGCTCTTCCCAGTAGTTCTGTATCTTGGTTTTGTTGGTGACATAGTTCCAGTCTTCGTTGGTTCCGTTGTAAGGAGCGCGTCTCCATTCCCACTCATTATCACGTAACATCTGCTCGCAGTGCGACGAGCCGAGCATGATGTCGTACTTCTTTGCAATGGGAAGATTGTCTTTGTTGTCCCAGAAGGCGCGCGAAGAGGCGTGCATGGCCGGCCACAACGTGTTGGCTCGCAGGCGTAGGAGCAGTTCCATCACCTTGGTATAGGTGTTCGGCCCGATGTTGTTGTAGGCCTTGTCAGGTCCTTTTGCAGCCCAAGGCTGCAGACCAAAGTCCTCGTCATTGATGAAGATGCCTCGATACTTCACGGACGGTTCTCCGACGATAGTGCGTCCCGAAGATGCGTAAACAGCTGCTCTTTTGGCAGGATTCACGTCGGCCCACCATACCAAAGGTGACACACCCGCACCGCGTGAAATGTCGAACAGTCCATAGGCTGTACCGCGCGGTGTCGAGCCAAATACGACGAGTGCTCTTTCGATTCCCTCCGCCGGACGGTCGACAACCTGCAGTCCATAGGCCTCCCATTTGCCTGCAACGGCGCTGATGTCGAGCTTGCCGGCTTCGGAAAGTTGCCGAAGAAGGGCCGACGTGCCGACCGTTCCGGCAATGACTGCGGTGCCCGAAGAGGGCATATCGCTGACGACTTCGGTCTTCTTGCCGGTCACGAGCTGAAGGTCTTCGACCAGGCATTCTGCCGCAGTTCTCACCACTTCTTCCTCGTTCTCGGCAACAACGATGGGCGACATGCCCTCGTCTGACACCAAGGCAAGGCCTCCTTCAGAAGGACTTTCGGTGAAAGTGACTTCGCTTTGTGCCATGACTGTTGCTGACAGCAGCAGGCATGTCAACAGGATGAATGTTTTTCTGTACATATTTAATATAATAGTCTTTTTGCAGTTTAAGGCGCAAGGGGATCTGTTCCCGTTCACGGCGTAAAGGTACGACGATTTCTTCATATAGCCATCGCGGAAAGAAGAAAAAGCAACGTAAACGATTGTGCTCAGCCTTTACCTGCGTCATGCTGACGCTTTACCCCTGCAAGTCTTCCCTCTCTTTCGCAGGCCGTTTCCCGTTCTTGCCGAGAAAGCTATCCTTTCTGGTCTGTACATCTTAGATGTATGAAGCATACCAAGCAGATGTATGGACCGTACATCATAGATATCTGCGCGGGAAACGAGGACATTTCGCTCGCTTAATCGTAACTTTAAATAAGTTACTCACACTCGGAAATCCAAAAAATATTTTGTATTTCGCTCGCTTAATCGTAACTTTGCAGGCGAGAACAGGTATACTTATCACACAGCTATGACAAGAAAAATCGCAACGGCGCTCACCGTCATTCTGAGCACTGTGGCTGCTTTTGCCCAGATAGTCAGCCCCGTCACGGTCGCTTCTGAACTGAAGACCGCCGACAACGGCACGGGAGAAATCGTGTTTTCGGTCGCCATCAGCGACGGATGGCACGTCTATAGCACCAACCTCAACGGCGCAGGTCCGATAGAAGCCTCGCTCGAGACGAGCAGACTCGACGGCGTCGAGCTGGTGGGAGGGCTCACTCCACGCGGAAAAGAGATTGAGGAATACGAGGAACTGTTCGGTGCCGTTGTGCGCTATTTTGAGCATAGCGCGCAGTTTGTGCAGAAAGTCAAGTTCACAAAGCCTGACTACGCCATCGACTGTACGCTCACTTATGGGGCGTGCAACGACCGTACATGCCTGCCTCCGCAGGACGTTCCGTTCGTGAAAAGCGGCCATGTCAGCCTGCCTTCCGCAGAAGAGAAGCCCGCAGCCGAGAGCAAGGACGGCGACAAGGCTCCTGCCGAAGCAGCTGAAGCCGAACCCCTCGACGGCACCCTCACGGCTGAAGCCGACACGACCGCTGTCGCTGATGCCGGAGAAACCAGTGCCGACACCGCCGAAAGCCTGTGGCAGCCCGTCGTCAAACAGCTGAGAACCCTCGGAGGATCGGCAGCCGACGACCTCTCGAAGCGCTCGCTTTGGTCGATATTCCTGCTGGGATTCGTCGGAGGACTGCTCGCACTCGTCATGCCATGTATATGGCCCATCATTCCGATGACGGTCAGTTTCTTCCTGAAAAGGGCAAAGGACAACCGCCGAAAGGGCATCAGCGACGCCTTCACCTACGGCGTCAGCATCATCGTTATCTACCTGTTGCTCGGACTCTTCATCACCCTTCTCTTCGGCCCGAGCAAGCTTAACGAGCTGTCGACCAATGCCTTCTTCAACATCTTCCTGTTTGTCCTGCTCGTGGTGTTTGCCCTTTCCTTCTTCGGATGGTTCGAAATCAAGCTGCCATCGCGATGGGCCAACGCCGTCGACACAAAGGCTTCAAACACAAGCGGACTGATTTCCATCTTCTTGATGGCCTTCACTCTGGCCCTGGTGTCATTCTCTTGCACCGCACCTATCATAGGACTCCTGCTCGTAGATGCCGTCACTTCGGGCAACATCGTCAGTCCGGCTGTGGGAATGTTCGGCTTCGCCCTGGCCTTAGCCCTGCCCTTCACGCTCTTCGCCCTGTTCCCTTCCTGGCTGAAAGAAGCCCCGAAGTCGGGCTCGTGGATGAACATCGTGAAGGTGACTCTTGGCTTCATCGAGCTGGCTTTCGCACTGAAGTTCTTCTCAGTTGCCGACCTTGCCTACGGCTGGCACCTGCTTGATCGCGAAGTATTCCTCTCGTTGTGGATCGCCATCTTCCTCTTGCTCGGCCTGTATCTGGTCGGATTGCTGAAATTCCAGAGCGACATCGTCGGCGGAGAGCAGCGCCCCATGCCCGTCTTGTGTGTGATGGGCGGACTGGTTTCGATAGCCTTCGCCGTCTATATGCTGCCCGGACTGTGGGGCGCACCGTGCAAAGCTGTGAGTGCTTTCGCCCCTCCAATCACCACACAAGACTTCAATCTCAACAACAACGTGGTCGAAGCCCGCTATACTGACTATGATGAAGGCATGAGAGCAGCCAGGAAACTGGGCAAGCCCGTGCTGCTTGATTTCACAGGATTCGGCTGTGTGAACTGCAGAAAGATGGAAGCTGCGGTGTGGACTGACCCCCGTGTTGCCCAACGACTCAATGACGACTATGTCTTGATCTCGCTCTTTGTCGACGACAAGAGCCGGCTCAGCGAGCCTTTTGTGGTCTCAGAGAACGGCGAAAGACTGGTGATGAACACCGTCGGAAAGAAGTGGAGCTACCTGCAAACCCATAAATTCGGAGCCAATACGCAGCCCTTCTACGTGGCCGTCGACAACGAAGGCAACCCGCTTGCACCAGCTCACAGCTACAAAGAGGACGTCGGTGCATACCTTGACTTCCTCAACCAAGGCCTTGCTGCCTACCGGAACAGACACTGATGTCTGCCGAAGAAAGCCCTGAAGGCTTTGCTCTTTTGTCCGCGACCCAACGGATTCTGCATGCAAAACATCATCTATTGCCTCGCAAAAGATGATCTATTGCCTCGCAAAACATCATCTATTGTCGCATAAAAGATCGTCTTTCACTCCCGGAAAGGCACCGTTTCTCCACAAAACAAGAAAGCTTTCACCTTGGCGAGTGAAAGCTTTCTTATGGTAAAATCATCGTCTTCTCTGTTATTTACGGCCGAAGTCAGCCGGTATCTCGCCCCACTTCGAGGTCTCCCACTTGAGGATAGGCGTGGTGACGGCATGCGTTCGCAGCCAGTTTTCGGCCCGTCGGATGACCTGATAGAGGGCTTCTGTCTGCGGGTTGCGTTCGAGTTTAGTCTTGCACTGCTTCTTCTTCACCCACAGGATGGCATTGTATGAGTCGCTGTAGATGGTCCTGTCATGGATGCCTTTCTGCTCCATCAGGGCCAGTGCATGCACGATGGCGAGGAACTCGCCGATGTTGTTAGTGCCGTATACCGGCCCGTAGTGGAACACCTGGGCGCCCGTTTGCAGGTCGATGGCTTGGTATTCCATCGGACCCGGGTTGCCCGAGCAGGCCGCATCGACGGCCCATGCCTTGGCCTTTACGTCCATGTGCAGTGGCAAGACGGTGTCGTTGCGATAGTCAGGAGGATTCTGTAAGTTCATGTTTCTTGGTGAAATGCCGGCATCCGGCAGGCGAAACAGTGTCGCGAGCCGTCCGCTTCAGGCCTTGGACGGGTTGTTACATGCGCTCGGGAACTGCTATTCCAAGGAGAGCCATGCCGTTCTTGAGCACCTTGGCAACGTTGCGGGCCAGCACGAGGCGGGTCTGTTTAGCCTCTTCGGTCTCAGCATTCAGGATGCTATAGTCGTGGTAGAACTGGTTGAACAGTTTCGTCAGTTCGTAGCAATAGTTTGCAATGCCGCTGGGAGAGTAGTCCTTTCCGGCCTGCTCTACTACGGCAGCAAACTCGTTCATCTTCTGGATGAGCTCGATTTCCTTGCCGTTGTACGGATAGCTGAGCATGCTGTCTTGAGCGTTTTCGGCACCCTTCTGCTCCTGAACGGCCTGCTGTCCGGGGCTCGACGGCGACTGTTCAGCGGCATCAGCCTTGCGAAGGATGCTGCGGATGCGGGCATAAGTGTACTGGATGAAGGGTCCGGTATTGCCATTGAAGTCAATAGACTCCTCGGGATTGAAGAGCATGTTCTTGCGTGCATCAACCTTTAGTATGAAGTATTTCAGGGCTCCAAGGCCGACAATGCGTGCGACGTCGTCGCGCTCTTCTTCCGTCATATCGGCAAACTTGCCCAGTTCCTCGGACGTCTTGCGGGCATCGCTGACCATCAAGGCCATCAGATCGTCGGCATCAACGACCGTTCCCTCGCGCGACTTCATCTTTCCATTGGGCAGCTCTACCATGCCATATGAGAAATGAACGAGCTCTTTTCCCCACTTGAAGCCCAGCCTGTCGAGCAAGATGGAGAGCACTTGGAAGTGGTAGTTCTGCTCGTTGCCCACGACATAGATCATCTTGTCGATGGGGTAGTCTTCGTATCTCATCTCGGCTGTGCCGATGTCCTGGGTCATATAGACGCTCGTTCCGTCGGAGCGGAGCAGGAGTTTCTGGTCGAGACCCTCATTGGTGAGGTCGGCCCACACGCTGTTATCGTCCTTCCTGAAGAAGAGTCCTTTGGCAAGTCCCTCCTCAACCTTGGCCTTGCCCTTGAGGTAAGTCTGGCTCTCATAGTAGATTTTATCGAACGATACACCCATCATTCTGTAGGTCTCATCGAAGCCTTCATACACCCATCCGTTCATCTTCTCCCAGAGATCGCGCACCTCTTTGTCGCCCTTTTCCCAGAGAACGAGCATTTCATGAGCCTCTTTGATGAGCGGAGCTTCCTGCTTTGCCTGCTCCTCCGGCATGCCTTCTGCCATGAGAGTCTTCACTTCCTCGCGGTAATGCTTGTCGAAAGCCACGTAGTAGTCGCCGATAAGATGGTCGCCTTTCTTGCCGGACGTCTCGGGAGTCTCACCGTTTCCCCACTTCTTCCATGCCAACATTGACTTGCATATATGGATGCCTCTGTCGTTGACAATGTTGGTTTTAACGACACGATTGCCGTTAGCCTCCATGATTTTTGCCAGCGACCATCCGAGCAAGTTGTTGCGAACGTGTCCGAGATGGAGGGGTTTGTTGGTGTTGGGCGATGAATATTCGATCATGACGAGCGGGTTTTCATCGGTAGAAGCCTTGTAGCCGAAGGTGGGATTGGCGTCGATGTCGCTCAGCAGTTGTGCCCATGCTTGTGGTGAAACGACCATGTTGAGGAAGCCTTTTACCACGTTGTATGCCTCGACAGCCTTACAGTTCTGCTGCATCCAGAGGCCTATTTCCTGTGCGGTAGCTTCGGGTGCTTTGCGAGAAATCTTAAGAAAGGGGAAGACAACGAGCGTGAGGTGTCCCTCAAATTCGCTGCGAGTCTTCTGGAGTTGTATCATCTTCTCGGGCACGTCTTGCCCGTAGAGTTCCTTGATGGCAGCAGTGACGCTGCTCAGGATGGTGGTTTCGATATTCATGTTCTGTTGGAGGTTAAAAGGATTTTCTGATGGAGATATGAGTTGAGGGGGTGTTTCTATGGGTTGTCAGAGGCAGCCAGCTGCTCTACTTCGGCGATGGTTCGGTCGAAGGGTCCGCTGTGTTCGAGTTTTAAAGTGCACATGGCGGCGGCGAAACGGCCTGCTTCTGCGAAGCTGATTCCTTGTGAACGACAGTATAGATAGCCTGCTGCATAGGTGTCGCCGCAGCCTGTTGCGTCGACGATTTCTTTGGGTCGATAGGCAGGAATGTCATAGAAATGGCCGTTGGCAAGTATGATTGATCCCTCGCTTCCGAGTGTTACGACGACCTCTTTCACGCCCCATCCGGCCAACTTTCGTGCTGCTTCATAGGGATCATTGCTGCCTGTGATGACCTTCATTTCGTGTTCGTTCACCTTGATGATGTCGGTATAGGCGAGTATCTCGAGCTTGTCTTGCCAGTCTACTGCGTTGACTTTCTCGCCGTCGACGGCCCGCAGGTAGCCTTGCGCATCGATTGAAATACGGCCTTTGGTGGAAAGAAACCTGACGACATCCTTTGAGAAGTCGTCGGCCAAGAGGGTGCCAAGATGGTAGATTCGGGCGTCGACCTCGCTCATTTCGCTGATCTCAAACGGGTCGGCTTTTGCCAAAACCCGCTGAGTTCGCTCGTTTTGATTCTCGCCATATTTATTCTCAAAAAAGACGGTTTGACGGCTTGGATAGACACGAACGTCGATGCCTCTGTCCCTCATCTGGCTGACAGCTGCCATATCTTCCTCGGCCAGTTTGGTGACGAGTTCGAACGAAACACGCCTTGGAAGCTGGTTGAGCGCATAGGCAAAATAGAAGGATGTGCCTCCCGACATATAGACTGTTTGGCGTGGAGTCACAATCCTGTCGCGGGTGATGTGGCCCACACAGCAGATATCTTTCATGTGTTGCAATGGTTGTTTGGTGTTGCTGCCGGCGGTTTTCCGAAGCCTTCAGTTGCTGCCGACGGCTTTTGTTTGCGGTGCAAAGGTAGCAATAAAAGTTGAAATCGGAAAGAAAACGCGGCACGATTATTCGCCGAGCCTGGCGGTTTGGTCATGGAAGCGGGTTTCGGACGGTGCCCGTCTGTATAGTGTCGGTGGGCAGAATTTTCTTGACAAACACCCTTTTTTCAGTGCAACGTGCGTGGAAAATTCGGAGGAAGAAATATTTTCGTCCGGAATTTTCGAGTTATGAACGATTTTAATAACCAAATGACAGTCATTGAGTTAGAAGTTTTCTTCCGAAAACGTTCATTCCTTCTTGCCGAGAAAGCTAAGGGTTGCAGCCAAGAAGTCTGCCCTTTCATGGCGAGAAGTCTGCCGGTTGTCGGCGAGAATGCTGAGGGTTCATCGGCAGAAAGCTTAGGTTTCCTGGGCAGAAAGAGCCGTTTTCTCGCGATGAACCCTCACGCTTCTGGCCGTGAAAGGGCAGCAAAGAGCGTTTCCTTGAGCTGGAACGCGCATTTTTTCTGACAGGATTTTCGGGTAAAAATGTTTGACTTCGATGCGGTTTTCCGGCCGCTTCCTCCCGCTGACGGGCAACTATTGCGCACTGTCTGCAAACAAAAGCGAACTTCTTTTCTTGCATATTCGGCAGATAAAATGTAACTTTGCACCGTCAATGTCAGTCGTCTCCGTGTAGGAACGACAGCATTTCAGGCCGTCAGACGCATCAAAGAAACATCAAAATAACAAAACATTCAAGACATGAGACTAAGACATCTATTCGTAACGGCTCTGCTCGCCGTGGCATCTCTGGCCCAGGCGCAGATGCAAATGCCGCCGGTTCCCGCCGATCCCGACGTGCGAATCGGTAAACTTGAGAACGGATTGACCTACTACATCCGCCACAACAATTGGCCAGAACACCGTGCAAACTTCTACATCGCACAGAAGGTTGGCTCGATACAAGAAGAGGAGTCACAGCGTGGACTGGCCCACTTCCTGGAGCATATGGCCTTCAATGGCAGCGACAATTTCAAAGGAAACGGACTCATTGAGTATCTCCGTTCGATCGGAGTTGAGTTCGGTCGCGACCTTAATGCCTATACCTCTATCGACCAGACCGTGTACAATATCAACAACGTTCCTACCACAAATCAGGCTTCACTCGACTCATGCCTGCTCATACTTCGCGACTGGTCGACCGGACTTTCTCTCGATCCTGAGGAAATAGACAAAGAACGTGGGGTCATACATGAGGAGTGGCGTCTGCGTACTTCTGCCTCAAGCCGCATGTTTGAGCGCAACCTTCCGGCCCTCTATCCTAACTCTAAATACGGAGTACGCTATCCTATCGGACTCATGGAGGTGGTCGACAACTTCAAGCCTCAGGAGCTTCGCGACTATTATCAGAAGTGGTATCACCCCTCAAACCAAGGACTCATCATCGTCGGAGATGTGGATGTCGACCATACAGAGGCCGTCATCAAACAGCTTTTCGCCGACATCAAGAACCCCGAAAACGCCCTTCCTGTAGTTGATGAGCCCGTGCCCGACACCGCAGAGCCCATCGTCATCATCGACAAAGACAAGGAAATGACCGTCAACGGCATTGACATCATGTTCAAGAGCGACCCCATTCCCGACGAGATGAAAGACAACGTAGGCTATCTTCTCACCAAATACATGATCAACGCAGCCGTCGGAATGCTCAACAACCGCCTGCGCGAAGCCGCACAAGAGCCAGAAGCACCGTTCACATCGGCCGACGCCGACTACGGCAACTATATCTTTGCCAAGACTAAAGACGCCTTCACGCTCTCCGCAATGCCCAAGGAAATGAGCCTCACAGAAGCCTCTCTAAAGGCAGTACTCATCGAAGCCCGCAAGGCAGCAGAGTTCGGTTTCACCGAGACTGAGTACGATCGCTACAAGGAGAACTACCTTAGTCAGCTTGAAAAACAATATTCCAACAAGGAAAAGCGCTTCAATGAGCAGTTCTATGTGCAGTATCGTGAGCATTTTCTCAATAATGAGCCGATGCCTTCCATCGACTATAGATACCAGACAATGACACAAATGGTGCCCATGATGCCACTCGAAGCCGTCAACAACATCATGGCTGAACTCCTGCCAAAGAACGACTCCAACATGGTCATCATATCCTTTAACATCGAGGCCGACGACAACTATCCCACGAAAGAGGGACTGCTCAAGGCCGTAAACGAGGCACGCGCCGAAGAGATCACTGCCTTTGTCGACAACGTAAAGGACGAACCCTTGCTGGCAAAGCTGCCGAAACCAGGCAAGATCAAAAAGGAAATAAAGAATGAAAAGTTCGGATACACCGAGCTATATCTTTCCAATGGCACCAAGGTTACGCTCCTACCAACTGATTATAAGAAGGACCAAGTGATACTTGATGGTGAGGGTCCTGGCGCACAATCGTTGTATGGCGAGGGCGATTATGCCAACATTCAGCTCTTCGACAACGTGATTGGTGTGAGTGGACTGGCAAACTTCTCGAGCACAGAACTCCAGAAAGCTCTGGCAGGAAAGATAGCAAACGCCAACTTGACCATGGGCCAGAAGTACATGAGTGTTGACGGAAATGCCACACCGAAAGACGTGGAGACGATGTTCCAGATGCTCTATCTCTACTTCACCGGCATCAATAAAGACCAGAAAGCCTATGACAACCTGATGAATCAGCTTGAAGTTGCGCTGAAGAACCGCGACCTTACTCCCGAAGTTGCCTTGTCAGACTCGCTCACAGCGACGCTCTATGGCCACAACCATCGCCTCGCTCCTATGACGGTTGACTTGCTGAAGAAGGTGGACTACGACCGCATTCTCGCCATTGCCAAGGAGCGTACAGCCAATGTAAAGGACTGGACCTTCCGCATAGTGGGCAACTTCGACGTCGACTCCATCAAGCCTCTCGTCTGTCAATACATCGGTTCGCTGCCGGCAAAGGGCAAGGTTGTGCACAGCAAACGTGTCACAAACATGGTTGAAGGACAAGTAGACAACATCTTCACCCGTAAGATGGAAACGCCTAAAGCCAATGCCTACATGATTTGGCACAATAACGATATGCCCTACACGCTTGAGAATTCAATCTGTGCAGACATAGCCGGACAGGTGCTTTCAATGGTTTATCTGAAGAAGATTCGTGAGGAAGCCAGCGCAGCATACACATGTGGCGCACAGGGATCGGCCAGCATTGACGACGATTTCCATCAAGTGGTGTTGCTGGCATACTGCCCGATGAAGCCCGAGAAGAAGCAGGAAGCTATCGATATTATGAATGCCGAGGTGCCCGCTTTGGCCGAGGCTTGCGATGCTGAAATGCTGCAAAAGGTGAAGGAAGTGATGCTCAAGCAGGCTGACGACCGTGCCAAGACCAACCAGTACTGGAACGGCATCATCCATCGTTTCCAGAAGTATGGCATCGACTCTCACACCGACTATAAGAAGATTGTCTCTGAGACGACGCCTGCCGACATCGAGAAATTCATGAAGGAGTTCCTCAATTCTGGCAACAAGGTGACCGTCATCATGCTGCCTGAGGAGACAGAAGAATAAGAAAAACCTTTGGTCTGGACCCCACATCAGGGAGAAAGACTCGCAATAACTGCTGGTGGAGCGCCAGGCTCCATCGGCAGTTATTTTCTTAAAGGCGACCATGTCAAATACAAAAGACGACATTGTAAGATTTAAAAGACGGCTATGTCAAACAACGAAAGCTTCTTCTTCTGGCCGGCACACATCGTTTCTTCTGAGGGAGAGTGGCGCTGTGTCTGCCGTACGACAGCACTGGTTCTGCTGCTGACGTGGCTTTCGTGTGTGGCAGGAAAGGCGTCTGAGCCCGACTCAATCCGATGGCTTCTCCATTCGGAAGCTGCCGGTGATGCCGGTGAAGGCATGGAAGTCTGGGGCGAAAAAGAGGCATCGAAGGGTGTCTTTTCGGTCGAAGCTACGGCAAATGTGAGCTATCTCATCCCCAAAGGTCCCTATAACAAAGAGATTCTTCACAGCTATGGAACGAGTTGTTTCGATGCCCGTCTGCTGTGGAAGCCAATGCCTGCTGCCGGCAATCCCTATGACAGGGCGATGGGCTATCCAATGCTTCAGGCCGGCATCAGTGTGGCCGATTTCACTCATGTGCACCTCTCGCGCCCTTCAACTCCCTACGATTCGCGCATCGGAAGGCTGATAACCCTCTACGGAGGCATGCAATACGACTTCTTCAGGCGGGGGAATCTGGCCGTGGGAGTTGACCTTCAGAACGGAGTTTCCTATTGCACCGACCCCTTTGACGAGCGCGACAACATCGACAACGAGCAGATAGGCGCCCGTCTTTCGATTTTCTTCGGGGCGGGAGTAGTGGTCCGTTACCGGCTGAACCCTCAGTGGAGCGTCTCACTTGGAGCCGACTTCAAGCACTACAGCAACGGCACTCTCGACCGTCCTAACCTTGGCATCAACACGATAGGGCCTACTGTCGGCCTGCAATATGACCTGCAAGCTGTCTGTCAAGAGGCCTCCGCGACGGGCGCCAGACAGCCCTTTGAGGGGAGGAAGGCTTACCTCGAAGTGGCTGGAGGGAGCGGGTTCAAGACCTTGCTCGACCATTTCAAGGCGTTCCACAGCAACAAGACTCCCCTCTATGCGTCACCCTTCGTGAGCATTGCACCGATGGTTCGCTACCATTTGCTGCATGCCAGCGGGCTGGAAGTGGGCTACGCCTACGCCCATTATGCCTACAGAATCGGCCAGTTCGACCGCGAAGGCGGGCATGAAGGCTACCGATACTCACCCCATGTTGTTGGCATTGGTGCCCGACATGAGGTGTTCTTCCGCCACTTTTCTGTGCCTGTCAGTGCCGGCATTTACCTATACAGACGCATGGGATACATTGCCGACATCGACGAGAGCCGGTTCTATCAAACCATCGGACTGCGCTATAACTTGCCCGCAACCCACGACCGTCTGTTCGTTGGATACAACGTGAAAGCCCATAATTTCTCAAAAGCCGACTGCATGCAGGTGCACCTTGGCTGGCGTTTCGGCAAGTAAGGTGCCCGCCTTCGCCAGCCCTTTGCCACCTCATCGCTTGGCGTTCACTCCTTCATCCGTCCTCCTTTTTCGGCAAAAGGCCCTCCGTTTGCCGTGACTTCGGACGTCATGCTCCGGCCGAATCCTGACCTCTGCGCCCGAGAACAGGCCAGTTTCACGGCCGTACATCTATGGTGTATCGTCCATACATGTGCCTGGTATGGTTCATACATCTATGATGTACGGACGAGAATGGATAGCTTTCTCGCCATGAATCGTCGCGGGTCGGGAAAAGGAAGGCCACCGTTCCCGGTCAGCAAGCTCAGTTGCAAGTTTGGGAAAGGTGGCCAAGGGAGAGTTAAGTGTAAAGTTTTAAGCGGGAATATACCGGCAGACGATGTTGTCGCCGAACTGCTGTCTGTCGAAGAGTCTGACGGCTTCAGACCGTTGTGGGGCCCGGGTGCCCCGTCCGCTGATGAGCTTTGTGGCCGTCTCTATGCGCAGTTCGTCCCACAGACCGAGGTCGATGAACGACTGCAGGGTGGCCCTTCCGCCCTCGACAACGAGCGATTGCAGTTGCTGTTCGTAGCATTCGTCGAGCACTTGGCCGATGGATGTGGCGTGGCTGAGCACGAATCGTCGCGGACTTCGGCCGTGCCAGTGGCGCACATTCAGCAGCGGATGTTCGCGCTCTTCGGTCACTCGTCCCACGAGAATGGCGTCTTCCTCGGCACGAAGCTGATGCACCAAGACGCGCGTCAGCGGTGTGGATATGGCAAGAGGATGGCCGTCAAGGTCGATAAAGCCGTCGGCTGTCTGCGCCCATTTTAAGATAATATAGGGACGATGGTGCTCATGATAGGTGAAAAACCTTCGGTTCAGCCACCTGCATCGGGCCTCAAGCACGCCAGTCGTGACACTGATGCCGGCCTCCCGGATGCGGTTGATGCCCCTTCCCTGCACCTTTGCAAAGGGGTCGACACAACCCACTACCACGCGACTGACGCCCTTTCTGACGATCAAGTCGGCACAAGGCGGAGTCTTTCCGTAGTGGGCGCAGGGCTCAAGCGAAACGTAGACGGTCGACTGACGGAGCAGTTCCTCGTCGCTTTCGGCCACACTGGCAAAGGCATTCACCTCGGCATGCGCCTTTCCACATTGCCGATGCCACCCTTCACCGATGATTCTTCCGCTCACATTGTCGACAATCACAGCCCCAACCATTGGGTTGGGTCGCGAGCCTTCACGGCCTTTCACGGCCAGCTGCAGGCATCTTGCCATCATTCTCTCGTCGGTTGTCAGCATCGTATGACGGTGTTAGTCGGGCGTCTCAGGCAGCATTGCCATCGTCAGACTGTTGCAAAATTAAGCAAAATCGAGGGGCTGGCAAAAGATTTTTCCTTCTTTTTTGTGTCGGGACAGGCTAATTTCTTATCTTTGCACGTATGATGACTTATCAGGAAGCCTGCCGAGAGGTGCAGAGAAGCTACGACGCTGCCGAGGCGAAGGCTATCGTAAGGCTGGTGCTGGAAGAACGTTTCAGCCTCTCATGGGCCGACATCGTGTGCGACGGAACGGCCTCTCTCGACGCTGATCAACAAGCCGGGCTGCAGACCATCATACACCGGCTGGCCGGCGGAGAGCCCGTTCAATATGTGCTGGGCGAAGCCTTTTTCGCAGGAAGGCGGTTCGTCGTGAGGCATGGAGTGCTCATTCCCCGGCCTGAGACGGAAGAACTCTGCCGGTGGATGGTTGCCGATCTGTCGGAGAAGCGCAGCCTTTCCGTGTTAGACATGGGCACGGGGTCGGGCTGCATAGCCTGCACACTGGCCTTGGAACTGCCCGAAAGCAGGGTGTCTGCATGGGACATCGCCCCCACGCCGCTGGCCGTTGCCGGGGAGAATGCCCGACGGTTGAGGGCCGGAGTGGTGGTAGAACAGCAGGACATCCTGAACCCTCCACGGGATGAAAGACGATGGGACGTCATCGTCTCCAACCCGCCTTATGTCTGTGAAAGCGAACAGATGTCGATGGAATCTCACGTGCTTGGCCACGAGCCCCACGAGGCTCTTTTCGTACCCGACACAGATGCATTGCGGTTCTATCGGGCCATTGCCGACTATGGACGTCAGGCCTTACGGCAGGAAGGCAGCCTGTGGCTGGAGATAAATCCCCTCTTTGCCGGGCAGCTCTGCGACATGCTCGGCCAAAAAGGCTATGCCGGCATCACGGAAAGAGACGACCAGTTTGGCCGGAAACGATTCATAAAAGCCACGCAGCCATGAAGGAAATGAACGACGAACAGGCTTTCTCGCGACTGGCTTCGCTATGTGCGAGAAGCGAACATTGCGAGCATGATGCCCAAGAAAAGATGCGCCGGTGGGGCATCAGCGACAGCAGTCAGGCCGCCATCATGCAGCGTCTTGTCAGCGAACGCTATGTAGACAACGCGAGATACGCAGCTGCTTTTGTCGGCGACAAGGCCCGATATGCCAAATGGGGACCGCGGAAGATCGAACAAGCGCTCTGGATGAAGCATGTCGACCAGAACCTCATTCGAGAAGCTTTGGACGACTTCGACAGGAGAGTGTTCGTGGAAAACCTGCAAAAACTCTTGCAGCAGAAACGGCGACAGCTAAGAGATATCGACGGCTACGAGCAGAAAGTCCGCCTGATACGCTTTGCCATGAGCCGGGGCTTCACGATGGATATCATCAGGGAATGCATGGAAGATGCCGATGAGTTTGCAACGGAATAGTCTGATATCAAGCATCAAAGAGGTGCTCTTTCCACGTGCCTGTGTGGTATGTGGACGGCGTTTGCAGGCCGATGAGGATTGCCTTTGCATACAGTGTCAGATGGATATGCCGCGAACAGGCTATGAATTGTCGCCCTATGACAACGAACTTGCAAGGCTGTTCTGGGGGCGCTTCCCCATAGAACGGGCGGCCAGTCTCATCTACTATCAGCCTCATTCTGAGGCGTCAAGGTTCATCTACAGCCTCAAATATGGCCGTCGTCCCGACATCGGACGTATGATGGGACGATGGATAGCGCAAGAGTTCAGGGAGGAAGGTTTCTTTGAAGATGTCGACGTTATCATACCTGTTCCGCTGACAAAGAGAAGGAAACACCAGCGCGGATACAACCAAAGCACGGAAATAGCCAGAGGACTTTCGGAAGAAACAGGTATCATCGTCGCGGAAAATGCATTGCAACGTGTCCGTTTTGACGAAAGTCAGACACAGAAAAAGGCCGTCGAACGCCTCGAGAATGTAGAGAATGCCTTCTCGCTTTCAGATGCCGTGGCCGTAAGAGGGAAGCACA
This sequence comes from Prevotella sp., assembly GCA_017469955.1. GTDB lineage: Bacteria > Bacteroidota > Bacteroidia > Bacteroidales > Bacteroidaceae > Prevotella. The sequence continues at coordinate 58,601 of JAFUFJ010000004.1, read as the reverse complement.
TTCTGCTGGTAGACGACGTGGTAACAACGGGAGCAACACTGACAGCCTGCGCGAAAGAACTCATGAAAGCCGGCGACTGCAGGTTCAGTATTCTGGTGTTAGGCTACTCAAAGCCGCAGTAAAAGCATCGTAAAAATCACAACGTAACAAACATTTCCATGGAAAGAGTGACGCTGAAAGACATGGCAAAGGAACTGGGTGTGAGCGTTCCTACAGTGTCAAGAGCACTTAAAAACAGCTCGGAAATCGGCGAAGAGATGCGCAAAAAGGTGCACGAACTGGCCGAACGATGGAACTATAGGCCCAATCCTTTTGCACAGAGCTTGCGAAAAGGCGCGCCAAAGCTCATCGGTGTCGTGGTTCCTGACATCGTAACTCACTTTCATTCGGGAGTAATCGCAGGCATAGAAGACGAGGCTCGCAAGCAAGGATACAGCGTCATCTGCGCCAATAGTCATGAGAGAATGGCCGACGAAGAGAAGCAATTAGACAATCTTGCCTCACTGCATGTGGAGGGAATCATTGCCTGTCTGGCCGAAGACACTACCCGTTATGACCATTATATGAAGCTCTACGAGATGAACATCCCTGTGGTATTCTTCGCAAGGACATGCCTTTCTGACCAGTTTTCATCGGTAGTAGCCAACGGCGTTCGGGCTGCTTATGAGGCAACTTCACACCTGATCAGCCAGGGATGCAGGCGCATTGCCTTCATTGGAGGTCCCAATCATATTGATATGGTGCAACGAAGAAAGCACGGATACATCGAGGCTTTACGCGAACATCACATAGCCATCGACCGGCGATTGGTAAGGTGTGAGAGCATGACTCAGGAGGCTGCTTACCAATCTATGCAACAGTTGCTGGCCACAGAGGTGCGTCCTGACGGGGTTCTTGCCATCAACAACACGCTGATTTATGGTGCAATGAAGGCTCTCAAAGATGCCGATTTACGAATGCCTCAAGATGTAAAGCTGATCGGATTTACCGATGATCCTAACGTTGCTTATTTGTCTCCGTCCATATCTTCTGTGGAAGATCAGGCGCACAGAATGGGCGAAAGAGCCTGTGAAATGCTTATCGGGCGCATCAATGGCGACCTGAAAATCCGCCATGAGACCATCGCTATGCGGCTGGTTTTCCGTGAAAGCAGCCTGTGAAGCGGCAGCCGTGAGGCCGAAGAACGTTTGAAAAGAGAGGGAGAAACGGCTGTTGTGCGTTCTTTTTTCGCGTGGAAAATCTGAAATTTGTACCTTTAATATTTTGTATTCTCTATAGTTTAGCGTAACTTTGCAAGCTGAAATTAACCACAGAAAGCAAGCAATGGAACAGAAGAACTATAAGCGTACTACCGTTACTGCAGCACTTCCCTATGCCAACGGAGGCGTACATATCGGCCATTTGGCTGGTGTATATGTGCCGGCAGACATCTATGTAAGGTATTTGAGACTGCAGAAAAAGGACGTAATATTTATCGGTGGAAGTGACGAACACGGTGTGCCCATCACCATCAGGGCCCGCAAAGAGGGGGTTACTCCGCAGGATATAGTGGACCGTTACCATCAGATGATCAAAGAATCGTTCAAGGAATTCGGCATCTCCTTTGACGTTTATAGCCGTACTACGTCGCCCAACCACCATCAGTTTGCTGCAGATTTCTTTCGCAAATTGTATGATGACGGCAAGCTTGTAGAAGAGATTACCACCCAACTTTACGATGAATACGCCCATCAGTTCTTAGCCGACCGCTACATAACGGGCGAATGTCCCCACTGTCATAACGAGGGAGCTTATGGTGACCAGTGTGAGAAATGCGGACACGACCTTTCGCCTACCGAGCTGATCAACCCCAAATCAACCATATCAGGATCGACTCCAGTGATGAAGGAGACCAAGAACTGGTATCTGCCTCTCAATGAATACCAGGAATGGTTGAAGCATTGGATACTCGATGAGCACAAGGAATGGCGTCCTAATGTCTACGGGCAGTGCAAGTCATGGCTTGAGATGGACCTCCAGCCTCGTGCCATGACTCGTGATCTTGACTGGGGAATTCCCGTGCCCGTTGAGGGTGCAGAAGGCAAGGTTCTCTATGTATGGTTCGACGCTCCCATCGGCTATGTCTCCAACACTAAGGAACTCTGCGAGCGTCATCCCGAACGCTGGGGCTCGTGGAAGCAATGGTGGCAGGACGACGAGACGCGCCTTGTTCACTTTATCGGCAAAGACAACATCGTGTTCCACTGCATCATTTTCCCCGTGATGATGAAGGCTCATGGGGGATATATCATGCCAGACAACGTGCCTGCCAACGAGTTTCTTAACCTTGAAAACGACAAGATCTCGACGTCTCGCAACTGGGCTATCTGGCTGCATGAGTACCTTTCAGACTTTCCCGGCAAGCAAGACGTTCTGAGATATGTGCTGACTGCCAACGCACCTGAAACCAAAGATAACAATTTTACATGGAGAGATTTCCAGGAGAGAAACAACTCTGAACTGGTTGCTATCTATGGAAACTTTGTCAATCGTGCCCTCCAGCTCACCAAGAAGTATTTCGATGGCGTGGTGCCTGCCTGTGGAATATTGACCGAAACCGACGGTCAGGCCATAGAAGAGTTCAAAGGAGTCAAGGAGAGAATGGAACGCCTTCTCGACCAGTTTAAGTTCCGTGAAGCCCAAAAAGAAGCGATGAATCTGGCCCGCATCGGTAACAAATACATCACTGATTGCGAGCCTTGGAAGGTGTGGAAGACCGATCCGGAACGGGTTGAAACCATTCTTTACATCTCGCTTCAGCTGGTTGCCAACCTGAGCATTGCTTTCGAGCCATTCCTGCCTTTCTCGTCGAAGAAGCTGAGAGACATGCTCAACAAGCCCGAGCTTGACTGGCAACAGCTGGGCCAGACCGACCTGCTTCAGCCCGGCCATCAGCTGGCCGATCCTGAGCTTCTCTTTGAGAAGATCGACGACGAGGCCATCCAGAAGCAGCTTGACCGCCTCGAAGCCATCCGTAAAGCCAATGAGGCAGCGGCGTATAAGGCTGCTCCTGTGAAGGAGAACGTGGTGTTTGACGACTTTGAGAAGCTTGACATCCGCGTCGGACACGTCGTTGAATGTGAGAAAGTAAAGAAGTCGAAGAAGCTCCTGAAGTTCATCCTTGACGACGGAACAGGCAAGCCGCGCACGATACTTTCGGGCATTGCGTCCTACTACGAGCCCGAAGATCTCGTCGGCAAAGACGTGCTCTTCATCGCTAACTTCCCCCCTCGCTCGATGATGGGCATCGAGAGTCAGGGCATGATACTTTCTGCTGCCGACTATGACGGCTCGCTCAGCGTCACCACAACCCTGCGCAAGGTGAAGCCGGGAAGTCAGGTAGGATGAGCTGAACGAAAAGCTATCGAGATGGTCTTCGGGCCATCTCTTTTTTTGACAGATACCCCTTGTCTGGCGCATCGTGCGTGGAAAATTCGGAGGAAGAAATATTTTCGTCCGGAATTTTCGAGTTATGAATGATTTGTATAACCAAATGATAGCCATTGAGTTATAAGATTTCTTCCGGGAAAGGCCATTTCTTCTTGCCGAGAAAGCTAAGGGTTGCGGACAAGAAAGCTGCCCTTTCATGACGGGAAGTCTGTCGGTTGCCGGCGAGAATGCCATGGGTTCACCGCGAGAAAGCTTAGGTTTCTTGGGCAGAAAGGGTAGCTTTCTCGCGGTGAACCCTCACGCTTCTGGCCGTGAAAGGGCAGCAACGGGCGTTACCTTGCGCTGGAACGCGAATTTTTTTCGACAGGATTTTCCGGTAAAAAATCTTGCATATTCGGCCGATATGTCGTAATTTTGCATCGTTGGGCGGGGCACTTCCCGTGACGAGTGCCTGCCTTTTTGTGCAACAATTCTAACGGAATACAGACAGAACGATGAGAGAACTGAGAAGATTTCTGCAGGCTTCGGCAGCTGTAATGGCCGTGGCGTGCTGCATGTCGTGCGGTGCTGAGGCAGAGAAGTCGCTCGCCGTCAGCGCAGGCGAGGCACGGATGTGGGGCAGCGAGACAGAGCATTTCGTCATGACGGGGCAGGCTCTTTGCCCTTCCGGGGCAGAGGCCTCGCTGTGGTTTCACACCTCTGGCGACGGCGATGGCTATGAAGTAAGGTTTCATGACAGCCCCATCGACGGTTCTTTGCAGACGGGAAGCCTCGTCGGCGTGCGCAATTTATACCGTTCGCTGGCAGGTGGCAGCGAGTGGTTTGACTTTGAAGTCGCCGTCAGGCAGAAGAATATCTCCGTGAAAGTCAACGGAACGGAGGTCGTATGCTATACCGAACCCGACGAGCCTTGGCGCGACGATGCCCACCAACGGCAGCGGCTGGGCAGCGGAAGGTTCTGCTTTGAGGGTCGTCAGGGTCGAGTGTCGTTCCGCAACTTGACGCTCAAACAGCTCGGCGCAGACGACAGAAATCCCAGTGATACGCTGCCTCCCGTCGACGAGAAAAACGACAGTATCATACGCCTTCAGCAACGCTTCTTCCCCGTCATCGACTATCATGTCCACCTGAAAGGCGGGCTCACCAAGGAGCAAGCCCATGCCATGTCGATGAACTACGGCATCAACTACGGCGTGGCTCCTAACCTTGGCGAGGGTGGAGTAGGGCGCATGCTGGCCGACGATGATGAGGCTTTAGCCTATTATGAAGAAGTAAAGCCGATGGCATTTCTCATGGGAGCTCAGGGAGAAGGACGACGTTGGACGGTGCAGTTTAGCAGCGAAGCAATCTCGCTTTTCGACTATATCTTCACCGATGCGATGACGGTTGTCGACCACGGACGCATCTGCCGCATCTATCATCCCGAAGAAGTGCTGCTCGAAGGGCGCACCCGGCAGGAGTATATGGACATGATAGTCGACCAGACAGTCAAAATACTTACCTACGAACCTGCCGACATTTACGCCAACGCCACTTACATTCCTGACGATTGGATGGCAGACTACGACCGCTTGTGGACCGACGAACGTGTGGATCAAGTGCTTGACGTGTTGCAGCGATATGGCATCGCCATGGAGATAAGTCCTCGATATAAGATACCGAGTTTCGACATCATTCGCAAGGCGAAGGCTCGAGGCTTGAAGTTCACATTCGGCACCAATAACGTCGACGCAGACTTCGGACGTCTGGAATATGCCATAGAGGCCATCCGCGCTTGCGGGCTCACTGCCGGCGACATCTGGTTCCCTTCCATGAGCCGTCGGACAGAGAGAAAGGCCGTTGACTACAACCATTTCGCGGCGAAGGAATAGCCTTCGCCTCCTGAAAGCAGCAGAAACAGGGCGGAAACCAAAAGCAAAGCAGGGGTGATGCACGGCGCATCACCCCTGCGTCTTTCATGCTTCAACGTCGCATCTACAGGGCCGGAGCCAGCAAACGGCCGATGATGTCGGCCTCGTTGCCCGTGAAAAAGCGGACGTCAGCCAAGGGCTTATACTCGAAATCGCTGTATCCGAAAGCCTGAACGGCAGCAAATTGATGGTCTGCCGACAAGCAAACTTCCACACGGAACGGCCCCATCGGCGCATGATCGATGCCTCCAAAGGCCTTGACTGCTGCCTCTAATTGTCCTTCCGGAGCGTTGATGATCTGTTTGATTCGGTCGCCATTTTCGGCTGAATAGTCGTTTTGAAGGGCGAGAATGGAGCTGTCGGTCGGCGTGTAGAACGCCTTCTTGACGAGTCCGAAACATGATTTCTTGACGATAATATCCTGGTGTGCAGCAACCTTTGCTGCCATTGCTAAGTTTTTAAAGCTTGACATTGTCTTGTTTTTTGATAGGTAATACAATCGGCTTGCTGCCCCTTCCCACGGAGAGGGAGCAGCGATTTGCCTGAAAAAGGTATCTGAAAAACGCTGCCCTGCATGCCATTCGGCAGGGCAAGTGTCAAGCTAACGGATGATGTGCCTCAGCGCTATCACGAAGTAGGCACATGAGACACGCGACTGAAAGGGAGCTGCCAGGCGGCCAACCCTTCCGTCGAACGAGTTTGAAAGGGTCTTACGTTGTTTATAACAGGCGACAATCCGGCCTGCAAGGCGATTGTTCTTGGAGGCCTGTGAGGGCATAACCCGCTGAGTCCGGGTGCTTACAAGGTTGGGAATGGAGGGCGATTGGCTGATGATGGCTTGTCTGTCGGGTGCAGAAGGGGCCCCCAGCCTGACCTCTTCGGGCAGGTTTCTCGTTTCCTTGGCTAAGGAAGACGGCCTGCATTCGTCCTGCAGAAGGGCAGGCAAGGCATGCTCTTCCGGCGAGATCGGGCAGGGGGCTTCTGTTGAAAGCTGTGGCATCAGGGCCACAACGAGCAGCAAGGCGGTCAGCAAACGCTTCATTCGTCGTCGGTTTCCTATTGTTTGAAGAATCTGAATGTTTCGGGTTTCACGCTGTAGTTGGTGCCGTCGAACTGCATTTCGATGACGGCTGTCTTGCGCGGAGCCACCCTGCTACGGCTGTGATGGGTGTGGAACACGTACTGAAGCCTGCCGTCTTTGTCGACGAAGAGGTCGCCGTGTCCGGTGCCATTCTCACCGATGCCACCACGAACGATGACGGGTTCGGCCGGCTTTTCCCATGGTCCGTAGGGACTTTTGGCCGTTGCGATGCCCACAGCATAGTCGGGATTGCGGAAGTCATTGGCCGAATAAAAGAGATAGTAGGTGGCGTTCTTCTTCTTTCCCTGCTTGACTACGGTCGGTCCTTCGGCCACTCCATATTGGCTTTCCCATGTGTTCTCCCAGCCTTTCGGCTCGACTGACACGCATTCGCGGGCCGTCTTTTCCTTCATTGACTTGAGGTCTTTGTTGAGTTCGGCCACATAGATGCGGTTGCCTTCAATGAGTCGTACGTGATACATGTATGCCTTGCCGTTGTCGTCGAAGAACACGAACGGGTCGATTTGCTTCATTTCTGCGGGTATGTGACCGATGGTTTCCTGCTTGAAGGGACCGAGTGGCGAGTCGCTTTCGGCAATGGCGATCTGCTCGTTGGCGGTGTAGGCCATGTAGTATCGGCCGTTTCGTTTGAATACTTGCGGAGCCCAGAAGCCCTGAGTGCCCCATGAGTCGCCCTTGATGAGTGCGTGTCCTCGGGTTGCTCCCACTGGTCCCTGCCAGTTTTCGAGATCGGTTGAGGTGTAGACGAGGATGCCTTCCGGCGACGATGTGCCGTAGAGATAGTAGGTCCCGTCTTCGAAATAGATGGTAGGATCGGCCAGAAGAATGTTGCCAACGTCAGGTCTCTCGCTGACAGTCGACGGTTCGTCGTGTGCGATGTGTGGCCATCCGTCGATCCATTCGACGCGGTCCATGTATACAAGTCGGCCTGCTCCGGGGTCTTTGGCTGAGAATCCATGGTAGATTATCCAGTCTTGTCCGCGCTCGTCGGTGATGAACTCGGCGTTGTGGCCTGGCCCTACTACCTCGTCTGAGCCGTGAAGTATCACCTCATAGTGGTCTTCCATGAGCGATCTTCCTCGTTTGTCAACGTAAGGACCGAAAAGGTTTTCCGACCTTCCCACGGTCACTCTATAGGTTGATTTCTCACCTTCGCAGCACGTACCGGCCGACCCTATGAGGTAGAAGTGGCGTCCGCGCTTGTGGATATAGGTGCCTTCCATGAAGGTGCCGGCTATCTGTCGGGGTTTCTCTCCGGGCTTTATTGCCAGTCCGTCGTCAGTGAGCTCGATGCCGTAGATGCCCCTGAACGAGCCCCAGAACAGGTATTTATGTCCGTCTTCCTCGATATAGAAGGCGTCGATGGAGTTCTGTACGCCGATGTCTTTGCTGATAAACATGGCTCCATGGTCGGTGAAGGGGCCTTCAGGCTTGTCGGATGTGGCCACGCCGATGCCGCAAGTCCACTCGCCTCCCCACTCAGACTTGGCGTAGTAGAGCACATACTGGCCGTTGACGTAGTTGATGTCAGGGGCCCATAGGTTGCCTTTGGGGTTCCACTTCGGGCGTGTTTCGCTGCTGAAGGCTGTGCCTACAAACTCCCAGTCGACGAGGTTCTTCGAACGATAGATGGGCAGGTTGCGGATGTTTTCGGTCGCATAGAGGTAATAATAGCCGTCGGGAGCCTTGATGACCGATGGGTCTGGCAGGCTTGTCGGGATGATAGGATTGCGGTATTCGCCCTCGCGCTGCTGGGCATTGGCCGTCAAGGCGAGGCATGTTGCAAACAAAGTCAGGAGCAGTTTTCTCATATTCAAATGCTGGTTGATGGGTTTATAGGATGATTTTCTTTACTTCTTGCAAAATTAATTGAAAGATTTGAAAGAGGCAAAGATAAGGCGGGAAAAGTTGCATGGTTTTTCTTTTTTGCCGCTGTCGGCACCGTTTTTCCGGGCCACGGGCAGCCTTCGTTGCAGCATGCCCGTGGCTTCCGGCTGAGAAAGCTAAGACTTTAGCCCGAGAAGTCTTAGCTTTTAAGTCAATAACTCTATCCTTTCTCAGCAATAACTCTATGAGTTCTCGGGCTAAAGTCTTAGCTTTCTCAGGCTGGTCACAGACAATTCCCCAAGAGAAAGAGCAGGAAAGAACTTTTCAATGGTTGAAAAAAGAAGCGGGACGGCAAACCGTTGCCACCCCGCTTTCTGTGTGTGCTGCCGTATGTCGGCCGTCTATTTCACGACGAATTTCTTTCCGTTGACGATGTAAATGCCCTTGGCAAGGCCTTCGAGGGTGCCGTTTGAGGCAGCCTTCTGTCCGCTCAGTGTGTATACACTGCCGTCGTTCAGGGCGTTTGTCTGCAGGCTGCTGCCTTCGAAGTATACACCCTCGAGGGCAGTGATGTCTTCGTCTACGCCGAGGATGGAGAGCGTGGTGACCTTCTCGCCCGAGGCTTTGTCGGCATGCAGGTAGGCATAGGTGCCCCAGATCATGTAGCCTGTGCCCGGATTCTTGATGTCCTGATGGTTGTCAAAGTCATAGTCGTAGGTGTTGCCGGGCTTCGTTCCGTCGAGGTGATACATGTCTCCTTTGGTAATCATGTAGACATCCTGCTCGTCAAGCGTCTCCTTCAAGATGGACTTCCGGTAGAAAGTACCCTCGAAAGTGAAGTCGCCGACGGTCACGGGCTTCAGCTCTGGCAGCGTCGAATAGGCCTCTTTCGTCACACCGGCGATGTAATAGATCGGACCGTCGAGCGTCACGGTGTGGTTCTCATGTCCGTTTCCTACCTCCATAGTGATCTGTTCGCCGGCCTTGACGACGGGGTCTGTGGTCACCTTTACGATGTATGGCACGCCTGACTTGATGCCGTCGGTGTCGAGGTTGACCTGTCTGAACTTCAGGCAAGAACCCTCAAGTCCGGCAAACTCGCTGAGCATGCAGTCGTTGCCGAAGGTCTGTCTGACCTGGTTTCCTGTGAGATCGAGCGGAAGGCAGATGGGGTTGAACTTGTCTTTCGTGAACGTACGGTTGTAGTATACCGTCGTAGGATACTCATACTTGTCCATGAAGAGGGTCTGCTCATAGGGATTCTTGGTCGACCAGATGGTCTGTCCACTCTCGACATAGGGAATTCTCGTCTGTTCACACCAGTCTTCGTCGATGAAAATGGCTTGCTTGCCGTGGGCATAGAGGTGCACGTTGCCGATCACGGTCCAGCCCGTTGCCTCGGCCTGTTCGATGCCAATCGTGATATCAGTCGTACCGCTGATCTCGAGGAAGAAGTTCAGTTTGTAGGCGTCTTCGTTGGTGTTCATCACATATCCGGCCGACACACCGCTGACAGTGGTGATGTTGTTGCCGGTCAAAGAGTTGAGAGGCGCCACGGGAAGCTTCTGAATCGAGACGTCTTTCACCTCGCTTCGACTGTTGTCTGTATACTCAATACGCCTTACAACGAAGTAGGCGACGTTGTTGTTGGTCGAGCCATTAGCGCCATCAAAGTAAAGAGCCTGGGCCGAAAGCTTATAGAGTCCTTCGGTGAGGTTGGGTATGTTAGAGTCGCTAAGGGTCTGAGACAGGGCGATAGCTTCGTTGTAGATCTCGGCCTTATAGTACTGTCCACACACATTGCGGAACCCGTCCTCGTCGAGCGTGCTGCCTGTTCCGGCCACGTTTGCTCCTGCTTTAGCACGTGAAATGCCGTTGGAAATGAGCGTTCCGTTACACATCGTGTTCTGATTGCGTTGGTGCCAATGCAGGTTTCCTTCGCCAAGAGTCCAAGCATCGTCCTGGTTGTCGTCCTTGTTCCAGGTGGTTCCGTCCCATGTTCCCCACTCCCAATAGACGGCATCCTTGTTGTCGCGGCCGAATTCGGCATCCTGGATGAAGACGCCGAGGTCTACTTCTCCCCAAGTCACCTTGGCCATTGCCTCGTTGAAGTCGTCTTCTGAGACAATGATCCATTGTGTAGCTGTGTTACTACTCACGAGCCTTCCGTTGCTGATGCCTGCGTAATATTGGCCTCCATTGGCATTGCGGAAGGTGACGACGTTGACGGTTTCGGTGTGCGAGGCGGCTTCGTCTTGGTATCTGATGTTGGTCTTCGTGGCCGTAGTCTCGGTGATGGTCCAGTTGACATAGTTGTTGTCGGCCTGTGTTGTGCCTCGGTCGAGGTAGATGTTGCTGCCGGTTCCATTGCTGTCATAGCCCATACGGTCGCCATTATGGGACGCGGTGCCGGGGTTTTCGATACGGGTGACGACCTGATAGTTTGAGCCGTTTCGCACAAACTGCATGCGCATGCCCACCGAAGAGAGCACGCCTTGCACGCCGTAGGCGCCTCCTGATGAGATGTATCTCTCGGGGTCGTTCTCGCTGAGGGTGCTCTTGAACTGGATGAGATAGATGAACTTGCCTTCCTGACTCTGCGACAAGGCGTCGGCAAGCGTGGTGCCTTTCCATACCACTTGGCCCGAATTGACGTCAATCTGCTGGGCGTTTGCCTCCGAAATGCCGAGCAGTGCGGCCAGCAGGGCTATTAATGAAAGTGAAAATCTCTTTGTCATGTCTTTGTTCTCCTTCTTGGTTAATCCCACATATTGTCTAACACGTCCCAGTTACCTTTCTTTGCTCCCTTGAAGTCGTCGTCGGGATCAGGGTCGCCTGGCTTAACCGGCAGGGTGTTGCCTGTGCCGTCATACCAGGAGGTAGCGTCCATGACAGGCTCTGCCATCGTTGCAATCACCTCTACATACGGTCTCGTGTAGGGGGATTTTGTTCCTCTAATTGTAGATGCCATTTGTTTCATTGTTCTTTTCTCTAATGTTTTATTATTATTATGTGCTTGCCTACTTCTATATGTAATGCTTGCCGTTAAGATGATCTTCTAAATGAAAAGCCTTGATATCTCACGACATGAAGGCTTGAAACTAAATTTGAAGTATATTAATAGTAATAATTCTCTGCACGTGATACGGCGGACTCTTCGCCCACGTTTTCCGACTATCGCCGATAGTCGGAAAAACAAATGTTACACGAAATGTAACATTTGTCTCGCCTGCAACAATTTAATGCGTTGTGAATCAAGCAGATAACAAAACGTAACACGAATGGTTTCCAAACGGCTTTCCAAAGAGAGCCAAATGTATTCTAAAAGAAAAAAAGAGGAAAAAATTTTGGTAACTGAATAATAATGAGTAATTTTGCAGCCGATAATGCAAGTAATCGCTTTTCCGACTATCGGCGATAGTCGGAAAAGCGATTTTCTTTCAGAACCCCTTTATTTACTGATGTTTCGCGCCATTCGCATGTTTTAAGACGGCATGTCTGCGGAAGGTGCGTGAGAAAGCTAAGGGTTCAGCCCGAGAAGTCTTAGGTTTCTTGTCAATAAAGCTATCCTTTCTCAGGCATAAAGCTATGACTTCTCAGGCTAAAAGGATAGCTTTCTCGCCGACAAGGCTTTCCGAACGACTGACGAGAAAGGAGCCGTCAGGGGTTGACGGCAGGCTCTTGCGCATAAGAAAAGCGGCAGCGCTCCGTGTGATTAGGAACGCTGCCGCTCGTGTTTTCAGCCGGTCGGGCTATTCATTGTATTCTTGCCAGCTCTTGATCTTGATGTCTTCCTCGCGTGTTTGGCAGAAAGCCTCGATGAAAGCCTTGGCCAGTCGGGCGTTGGTCATCAGCGGAATATTGTGGTTGATGGCGTCGCGGCGGATCTTGTAGCCGTTGGTCAACTCGCGCGAAGTATGATTCTTCGGGATGTTGATGACAAGGTCGAACTCGTGGTTGGCAATCATGTCGACGACGTTGCGCTCGCCTTCTTCGTCGGGCCAGGCCACAACGTGAGCCTCAACACCGTTGTCGTTGAAGAAGCGGGCTGTGCCTCCCGTGGCATAGATGGCGTAGCCGTTCTTGACAAGCATGCGCCCTGCATCGAGCAAGTCGACCTTGCTCTTGGCACCACCCGAAGAGATGAGGATGTTCTTCTTCGGCAAACGGTAGCCCGTTGCTATCAGAGCATTGAGCAAGGCCTCGTTGAAGTCGTCGCCAAGGCAGCCCACTTCGCCCGTCGACGACATGTCAACACCCAGTACAGGGTCGGCATTCTGGAGTCGTGCAAACGAGAATTGTGAGGCTTTAACGCCAATGCGGTCGATGTCAAACTCGCTCTTGTCGGGCCGTGTATAGGGGGCTTCAAGCATGATGCGAGTAGCAGTGTCGATGAAGTTGCGCTTCAGTATCTTCGAGACAAAGGGGAAGGAACGCGAAGCACGCAGGTTGCACTCGATGACACGGAGGGTCTGGTCCTTGGCCAAATACTGGATATTAAACGGACCGGAGATGTTCAACTCCTTGGCAATACGGCGCGAAACCTTCTTGATGCGTCGAATGGTGTCATAGTAAATGTGCAGGGCCGGGAAGCACATGGTGGCGTCTCCTGAGTGTACTCCGGCATACTCGATGTGCTCGGAGATGGCATATTCGACGATCTCTCCTTTGTCGGCAACGGCGTCAAACTCAATCTCCTTGGTGTCTTGCATGAACTGCGACACCACGACGGGATAGTCTTTCGACACTTCTGTGGCCATCTTCAGGAAGCGTTCGAGCTCCTCATCGTCGTAGCAAACATTCATTGCTGCACCTGAAAGGACGTAAGACGGGCGCACAAGTACCGGATAGCCTACCTCACTAACGAACTCCTTGATGTCGTCAAGCGAGGTCAAAGCGCGCCATGCCGGTTGGTCAATGTTCAGCTTATCAAGCATGGCTGAGAACTTGTCTCGGTTCTCTGCACGGTCGATATCGACAGGACTTGTTCCCAGAACGGGCACTCCTTGGCGGTAGAGTTTCAAGGCAAGATTGTTGGGAATCTGGCCTCCCACCGACACAATGACGCCACGTGGCTGCTCAAGGTCTATCACATCAAGCACACGTTCCAGCGAAAGCTCGTCGAAATAGAGCCGGTCGCACATGTCGTAGTCGGTCGAAACAGTCTCGGGATTGTAGTTGATCATGACCGACTGGTAGCCCAGCTTGCGGGCCGTCTGTATGGCATTCACCGAACACCAGTCAAACTCTACCGACGAACCGATGCGGTAGGCACCCGAGCCCAGCACCACAACTGAGGGCTGCTCATGGCCGTTCTTCGCCGAAAGGCTGGCCCCGCCGTCGGTCCCGGCATGGTAAGTAAAGTAAAGATAGTTGGTCTCCTGCTCGGAAGCGATCGTCTCGATGCGGCGCACCTGTGGCACAACACCGCGGGCTTTGCGGTATTGGCGCACGTCAAGGTTTTCCTTCTCCATGTTGCCCGACTTGGGTTTCAATACAAAACGGGCGATCTGGAAGTCGGAGAATCCTGCGGCTTTCACCTCTCTAAGGAACTCGTCGGGGAGCTCTTCCAGGGCATTATACTGCAGCAACTGATGCTTCAGGTCGACAATATGCTTCAGGCGCTCAAGGAACCAGACGTCAATTTTCGTCAGCTCCTCAATGCGTTCAACCGAATAACCCTCCTCCAAGGCCTGGGCAATGGCGAAGATTCTCAGGTCGGTAGGATTCTGAAGCGCATCGTCAAGATCGTCAAAACGGGTATGGTCGTTGCCTACAAATCCATGCATTCCCTGACCGATCATGCGCAGGCCTTTCTGGATCATCTCCTCGAAAGACCGGCCAATCGACATGATTTCGCCGACCGATTTCATGCTCGATCCTATGTGACGCGACACACCAGCGAACTTAGTCAGGTCCCAACGCGGTATCTTGCAGATCATGTAATCAAGCTGAGGAGCAACATAAGCCGACTGGGGAGTGCCCATTTCGCCGATCTGGTCGAGCGTGTAGCCTAAGGCTATCTTGGCAGCAACGAATGCCAACGGATAGCCAGTAGCCTTGGAAGCCAAGGCCGAAGAACGCGAAAGACGGGCATTGATCTCGATGATTCTGTAGTCGTTGGTTGTGGCATTAAAGGCAAACTGGATATTACACTCACCCACAATGTTCAAGTGGCGCACGCAACGAATGGTAATATCCTGGAGCATCTTCACCTGCTCTTCGGTCAACGAACATGTCGGAGCCACCACGATTGACTCACCAGTGTGAATGCCAAGCGGGTCGAAATTCTCCATCGATGCTACCGTAAAACAGTGGTCATTAGCATCGCGTATGCACTCAAACTCAATCTCTTTCCAGCCCTTCAACGACTCTTCTACCAGAATCTGTGGAGCAAACGTGAACGCACTCTCGGCAATTTCAACGAAAGTTGCTTCGTCAGGACAGATACCTGAACCCAAACCGCCAAGCGCATAGGCCGACCTTATCATAATAGGAAAGCCTATTTCACGGGCTGCACGCAAAGCATCATCCATCGACTCCACAGCATGAGAGACAGGAGTTTTCAAGCCAACTTCATCAAGCTTGCGGACAAACAGGTCGCGATCCTCTGTGTTCATGATGGCCTCTACACTCGTTCCTAACACTTCAACGCCATATTTCTGCAGTACTCCCGACTGGAAAAGTGCCGTTCCACAATTGAGTGCTGTCTGTCCTCCGAATGCCAAGAGAATCCCATCAGGATGTTCTTTCTTGATAATTTCGGTTACGAAAAAGGGCGTCACTGGCTGGAAATAAACCTTGTCAGCAATGCCCTCTGATGTTTGAATGGTAGCGATGTTCGGGTTGACCAACACCGATTCAATGCCTTCTTCACGCAAGGCTTTGAGTGCTTGTGAGCCGGAATAGTCGAATTCGCCGGCCTGTCCAATCTTTAAAGCACCCGATCCTAACACGAGTACCTTATTAAATTTCTTCCTCATACTGCTTATATTGTCTTATCCAAAAAAACTTCTGCAAAGTTAGTTGATTAATTTCAAAAAAAGGCATGTTTAAAAAATTAATTGCTAACTTTGCAGAAATAATTTTAAACTGATTGACATGAAAAAACATTTTGTTGCGATTTTAATGTGCTTTGCTGCCCTATCGGCCACGGCACAAGTACAAAGACCGAAGCTTGTTGTTGGTTTAGTTGTCGACCAAATGCGCTGGGACTACCTTTATTATTATTATGACAACTATGAGAAAGGTGGCCTGCGGCGACTTGTTGACGAAGGGTTCAACTGCGACAACAACCTCATCAACTATGTTCCCACTGTGACTGGTATCGGACATGCCTCTATCTATACGGGCTCAACACCTGCCTTACACAGCATTGCCGGTAACGATTTCTACATGGACGGACGTTTCACCTACTGCTGTTCAGACCACTCTGTGAAGAGCGTTGGCAGTGAAGGTCGTGCAGGAGAGATGTCTCCACGCAAGATGACAGCCACAACTATCGGCGACATGCTGAAGGTTGCTACTGATTATCGCTCGAAAGTTATCGGTGTTGCCATGAAGGATCGTGCTGCTATTTTGCCAGCCGGACAGGCCGCAGATGCCGCCTATTGGTGGGACAACGGTGTGGGTCACTACATTACTTCGTCGTATTATATGGACGAGCTTCCTGCCTGGGTTAAGAGATTTAACGAAGAGAATACCTGGAATCCCGGCAAGGATATCAAAATGTCGCCTATAGGGGTCACCAAGACTTTCCTCATGGCTCAGGCTGCCATTGAGAACGAAAGACTCGGACAACGCGGTGAAACCGACATGATTTGTATCAGTGTGTCACCCACAGATGCCATAGCCCACTCGTATGGAACTCGTGGAGAAGAGAACTACGAAGTGTACATGCAACTGGATAAAGACTTGTCGAAATTCCTGACTTACCTTGACAAAACCGTGGGCAAGGGGCAGTATCTTCTTTTTCTTTCGGCAGATCACGGCGCTGCCCACAACTCAACTATGCTCAACGAACACCGCATTCCTGCCGGAGGATGGAGCGTTGGTGATGCCAGAAAGCGCCTGAATGATCATCTGAAGGCTAAGTTCGGCCTTGAGAACATGGCTCCCTTTACCTATTCTTATAAGATATTCCTCGACCGTCCGGGTATCAAGAATGCGGGTATTAAGTTGCAAGACGTGGTTGACGAAGCCGTTGATTTCCTGAAGCAGGAGAAGGATTTGCTCTATGTCATCGACCTTGCCAATGCTGCACAGGCTACCGTTCCCGCCTTCTTGAAAGAGCAACTCATCAACGGATGGAACTCACAGCGCTCAGGAGACATCTACTGTGTGACCCGTTCCGGTCTCTATGATTTTGTACCAGGGAATGACTATAGGGGCACAACCCACGGTGCATGGAATCCTTATGACTCACATATCCCGTGCGTATTCTTCGGCTGGCATGTGAAGCATGGTCATTCTTCACGCACTAACCACATGATTGACGTGGCTCCAACCATTTGTGCGATGCTTCATATTCAGATGCCAAATTCTTGTATCGGCAATCCTATTACTGAGGTTGCCGACCAGCAATAGGGCGTAAATCTATAGACTTCTCTCTAACTGAGCATGGCGTTTCTTCAGAGAGAAGTTTCTTTTTGTGCAGATAACGAGGCTCGGCCCTCACACGAAGGATGCGGAAAGAAGTCCGTCTGTCGTGTGGGAGCCGAGTTTTTTCTGTGTTCTTTTTCGCGAGAAAGGGTGTCGTGATGTTTAATCGTCGCCCATTCCGCTGTCGTAACTGCTGCTTTGTTGGCTGTCGTCCTGTTCTCCTTGTTCGCCAGGTCTGCCCTCTGGTTTCTTGGCATTGTTGGTTCCGAAGTTCCACGTCAGGGTGAAAGTAAGGTTTCTTCCTCCGCGTTTGAACATCTGATGTCGTTCGAACGACTCGCTTGATGTGAAGTTTCTGAACCGGCGTGAGTTCAGCAAGTCGCGGCAATTGACGGCCAAGACGAGTTTCTTGTCGAAGAAGTTTTTGCGGACACCGAGGTCCATGTCGTAGCCAGCCTTGCGATATCCTTGCGTGATGACTTGCCGTGAACGGTAGCGTCCGCTCAGTTGCATCGAGATATCGTAGGGCAATACCACCGAGGCCTGCATGCGTGCGTTCCATGTAAAGTTATGATTCTCGTCGCCAGTGATCGTCTGTCCGTCGATGGTATAGGCAAATCCGTTGAGCTTATAGTAGTATGCATTGACGTTGGTCGACAAGTCAACAATGCGTAACAGCTTGTTTTTCACCGTGAGCTCGACGCCTTCGCTCTGGCTCTTTGCTACGTTTTTATGGGTTTGATACATCAGTCCGTCTGCCGACGATATCCAGTTGATGCGCTGCATCACGTCGGTGGTTGGCCGGTAGTAGGCTGAGAGCAGCAGCGAGTGTTCGGTCCAGGTGCGCAGGTAGTTGAAGGAGAAAGAGTTGGAGAACTCTGGTGTCAGTTCGGGGTTACCGAAGGAGATGCGCGTGGCATCTCTCGTGTCTTTGAATGAGTTCAGTTGTCCTCCCCACGGACGGCGCAGGCGCCGGGTGTAGTTGAGTTGCAGCTGATCGTTGGGAGTAAGCTGATAGGAGAGGAAGAGCGAGGGGAAGAGTTGGAAGTAGTCTTTTTTGAAAGCAGCCTCGCGCTTGTCGGAGTTGTGTTCCTGTTCCCAGTCGTAGCTTTCGGTGTTTACTTTCCAGTATTCTCCGCGCAGGCCTCCCATCACGCCGAGCTTGCCCAGTGTATAGTTGACGGTGGCATAGAGAGCATGCAGATCCATGTCGTAGATGAAGCGGTTGAAATAGCCGGTGTCTTCGTGTGCATTGCGTCCGTCGAAGTAGAGGTTGTCGACGTATGACTCCTGCGGAGTGTTCTCATGTGAGAATCGTCCCTGATATCCGGCCTGCAGCTTGAGCTGCTCGGTGATGGGGTTCTCGTAGTCGGCTTTCACTTCGTAGGCCCGGTTGTTGATGTGCATCGGCCGGCGTTGGTAGCTGTATGTGGCCGGTCCGTAGGCATATTGGCCGGCTGTCGCGTCGGCAAGCCGCAGTGCTTCCACGGTAGAGTCTTGGTAGACATTGTCGTCATTGTTCTTCCAGCGGTCGGCAGATGCCGTGATGTCGAGGAAGTGGCGTCCGTCTTCCGAGAAGTGATGTTGCCAGTTCAGCTCGCCATGTATCATGTGCATGTGTCCTCCTCCTGTAGTCTTCCGGGTCATGAGCGAGATCTCTGTGTCGCCCGTTCCATAGTGATAGGGCGTTGTTGACCAGTCGTGACGGCCTCCGTGCATCATCATTCCCGACAGCGTCAGGTCGTCTTTTCCGGTGGCATGCCATGTCAAGCCGGCCCGTGAGAAGAGGTTGTTGCCCATGTTGGTCGAGCGTGATGCATAGCGTTGCCACTCGTTGCTGAGCGGATAGTACTGCTCGCTCTCCGACTTTCCGTTGTTTTTCCGGTGCCGGTAGCCCACGTTCAGGTAGGCATCGAGCAGCGAACTGTTGTAGTTTACGTTGAAACTTGAGTGAGCTCCACCGCGGGTTGCGGCCCCCGCTTGTACCGATCCATAGTAGCCTGGCTTACGGTCTTTCTTCAGGACGATATTGATGATGCCTGCCGATCCCTCAGCCGAGAACTTGGCCGAGGGATTGTCTATCACCTCGATGCGTTCGATGCTTTCGGCAGGAAGCTGCTGAAGTATCTGCGCACGGTTGTCGGTTGTGAGGCCCGAGGCTTTGCCATTAATCCATACTTCGACGCTCTCGTTGCCCCGCAACGATATGTTTCCGTCGTTGTCTACCTCAACGCTTGGGATGTTTTCCAGCACGTCTGTGGCTGCCTGTCCTGCATTGGAGATGTCCTGAGAGACGTCGAACGTCTTGCGGTCTACTTCCAGTTTCATGGTTGACTGCTGACCTGTCACGGTCACTTCCTTCAGCATTTTGGCGTCTTCGCTGAGGCGAATCTTGCCCAGCGACACGCCCGTCTTCTCCCGCGTGACGGAGAACTGACGGCTGAGTTCCTTGTATCCGACCATCGAAACCTGCAGCTCATAGCGTCCCTCCTGCAGTCCTTGTATGCTGAAACTGCCTTCGACGTCGGTCACACCTCCACCGGCAAACCCGCTGTCGGCTTGCCTTACAACCTTGACATTCACAAACGGAAGCGCCTCATCGGTAGTCTTGTCGACTACTTTTCCGCGCACAAAACCCTGGGCTGATGCTGCCATCGCGCCCAACAGCAGCATCGCTGTCATGATAAATCGATTCATACATTATATAAGACGCGCGCGGGCGTGAATACGTTTAAGCCCAGTGTACGTTAAAAATCCTTAACCTTTTCGGACGGGCATGTCAGCAATCTGGCGGACGGGCATCGGTGTTCTGCCTGAGAAAGCTAAGAGTTCTGCCTGAGAAGTCTATGGGTTATGGTCGAGAAAGGATAGCTTTCTCGTGCAGAAGTCTATGGATTCTCGACTTGAAAGGATAGCTTTCTGAAGACGGAGTCTGCGGTTTCCCGGAAAGAGGGGAAACGGTTGTCGGGCGAAGAAGGGGGTGTCGTGGGCTGAAAGGCGAGGGGATGTCAGCAGCCTGCGAGGGTGATGTTCTCGACGTGGGTGATGGGTTGCTGCAGGAACTTTTGTGCTGATTCGCGGAAGGCGTCAGCATTCTCGGTGGTGAGATAGCGTGTTGTGGCGTTGCGGGTGCACTGTTCTTCGAGTGCAGGGTGGCGCTTCAGGTAGTCGGCAAGGCTCTCTGCGACGTAGCTTCCTTGCGGTAGGACGGCGATATGCTTCGGCACGTGGCGGCGTATGCTGTCGAAAAGCAGCGGGTAGTGGGTGCATCCAAGGATGATACTGTCGATAAGGGGGTCGGCTTCGAGGAGCTGTCTGATGCGCTTGCCTACGAAATAGTCGGCTCCCGGGCTGTCGGTCTCGCCTGCTTCGACGATGGCTGCCCACAGCGGACAGGCCACTCCTGTGACTTGGATGTCGGGATAGAGCTTGTGAATCTCAAGGTCGTAGCTGTGGCTTCGTATGGTGCCTTCGGTGGCAAGGATGCCGATGTGCCGCGAACGGGTGATGCTTCCGATGGCTTCCGCTGTGGGACGTATGATGCCAAGCACGCGGTGGCTGCCGGAGAAAGGTGTGCCTTCAGCCCGTTCGTTGGCCTCGAACAGGGGCAGGTCGTTCTGCTGAATGGTGCGCAAGGCCTTGGCTGATGCCGTATTGCAGCCGAGGATGACGAGTCTGCATCCCATGGAAAATAGGCGTTCAACGGCCTGTCTGGTGAACTGATAGACGACGTCGAACGAGCGCGAGCCGTAGGGCGCACGGGCATTGTCGCCCAAGTACAGGTAGTCGTACTCGGGCAATCTCTGGCGTATGGCATTGAGAATGGTCAGTCCGCCATAGCCGGAATCGAAGATACCGATGGGTCCCACGTTCTGATAAGGAATGGATGATGGAGAAGGGTGCTTCTGAAAAAGTGGAAGACTCGGGGATGGTGCATGCCGTCCGGCAGCCGGCAATGGCCGGGAATGCCGGCAGGAATGTCCGGCCCGGGGCTCCTTTCAGCACCGCGATGCGTCTTATTGCATGGTCTGAAGGATGTTCTGCAGCGTGGCATTGATGTCCTCTCCGCGCGTTGCGTCAACGAAAGGCAGGGCGTCGCCGTCGGTGTTGAGGACGAAAGCATAGCCTCGGATGCCTGCCAATCGCTGCAAAGCCACGCTGATTTTGTCGCGCAAGGGCTGCAGAGCCTCCTGCCTTGCCTGGTCGATCAGGCGCTGGGCTTCCTTGCGGAAGGCGACGTTCTTGTCGAGGATGTCTTGCAGTTCAGCCTGTCTTTTCTTCAGTATCGAGGGCGCAAAGTCGCGTTGTCCCTCCAGGAAGTCTTCGTATTTCAGGTTGAACTCGTCTTCGGCCCGTTTGGCTTCGTTGTCGTATTGCTTGCGAAGGGCAGCCATGTCTTGCTCTACTTTTGCATATTCGGGCATGGCTTTCATGGCCTGTTCGTAGCTGAAATAGCCGAAAAGAAACTGTTGCAGCTGTACGACCTGCTCCTCTTCTTGTGCCTGCAAGGCAGACGGAAGGGCACAAAAGACAACGAGCAGAAGCCTCTTCCAGACGCTCATGACTGAGGGTTGGAGAGTGGAATGTTTATCTATTAAAGTTTCTTTCATATCAAGATTCCTATTTAACAGGTTTGTAACTTCCCTTCGGTCGGAAGGGTTGGGAGAGGCTTCTGTCCTCTTGGCTCTCTTTATAGACCGCCCTTGTCCTCCTGCGGGGGAGGACTTGGGCGACGGTCTTCTTTATTTCATCTTGGAGAGTTCGGCCTTTACGTCGGCAGTGACGTCCTTGGAGTCGGGACCAGTATAGAGGGCAACGCCCGTCTCGAAGATGTATATATAGCCTCCGGCCTTGCCTACGTTCTCGATGGCTGTGCGGATCTTGTTCTGGATGGGCTCATACTTTTCTCTTTGAACCTGTGCAAGCTCTTGCTGAGCATCCTGATTTGCCTGCTGGATTTTCTGCTGCATGTCGCCAAGTTCCTTCTCCACCTCGTCCTTCTTGGTCTGGTTCATGGTGCTGAGGTTCTTCTGATATTCCTCCACTTTGCGCTGGAACTCCTGTGCCATGGCCTGGATTTGGTTGTCCTTCTCTTGTGCAAGCGCCTTTATTTCTCCGTCGACCTTGCTGATTTCAGGCAGGGTCGAGATGATGGATTGGGTGTCAACATGGCCAAACTTCTGGGCGAAGATGCTCATCGGTGCGAAGAGCATCATCATGATCATAATCTTTTTCATTGTCGTTACGTTGTTATTTTGTTAATTAATTATTTTGTTGCTCTGTCAATTAGCAGGTCTTTCAACTTGTCAATTTGAATAACCCAGCTTCTGGAGCACCTCGTTTGAGATGTCGATCTTGGGCGATCCGTAGATGATTCCTGTGTCGGAGGCGCGGTCGAGCACAAGACTGTAGCCGCGAAGCTCTGCAATGTCTTTCACAGCATTCCATATCTCGTCCTGAATGGGCGAGATGAGGCTCTCGCGCTTCTTGTAGAGCTCGCCCTCAGGACCGAAATACTTGCGCTTCAGGTCGCTGGCCTCTTTCTCCTTCTTCATGATGGATTCCTGACGGTCTTTCTTCTGCTCTTCAGAGAGGAACACCACCTCGTTCTGATAGTTCTTATACATGGTTGAGGCTTCTGTGTTAAGAGCCTCTACTTCAGCCTGCCACTTTTTCGACACCTGGTTAAGCTGTTCGTTGGCACGCTCGTAGGCCGGAATATTCTTCATGATGTATTCCATGTCGAGCAAAGCAAACTTTTGGGCGCTCATAGTCATGGCCGATACGAGCATGACGAGCATCATTATCGCTTTTTTCATACTATTAATGGTTTGAAAGTTATGTTTCTTGTTGACTGTAAAGTTAGAATTCTTGACCGAGGATGAAGTGGAATTGCGAGCCTCCTTTGTTGCCAAATACCTTGTCGAAGCCATAAGCCCAGTCGATACCCATCAGACCTACCATCGGCAGATAGATGCGAACACCGGCGCCAGCCGAACGCTTCATGTCAAAGGGATTGAAGTCCTTGGTGTCGTTCCAGGCATTACCAGCCTCGGCAAAGGTAAGTCCGTAGATGGTAGTGTTGCCCAACAAGAACGGATAGCGGAGCTCAACAGAGAAGCGATCGTAGGCATAGCCTTCGTATCCATACGGTGTAAGTGAGCCATTTTCGTAACCGCGCAGGCCGATAGTTTCCTCGGCATAGCCCGTGGAATAGCCGCTCATACCGTCACCACCCACATAGTAGGTCTCGAAAGGCGACTTCTTGTACTTGTTGAAGGAGCCCAGAAGACCAAGCTCAACACGTGTCATCAGCACCAGACACTTGGCACCGGAGGTCAGGGCCGTGTAGGTCTTTGAGCGGAACTTCCATTTGTGGTACTCCACCCACCTGTATTTTTCCTGCTGCTCGGCAGTGTATGATGCCGAACGATAGTCGTTGGCTAAGTAGCGATAGTCTTTGTCATCCCACTTTGACCAAGGCGGAGTGACGGTGACTGAAGCCATGAACTCTGATCCGGTACGTGGGAAGAGTGGATTGTCAATCGACGAGCGGCTCATCTGAATGCTGAGGTTCAGGTTGTTGGAGTTGCCCGTAGTAAGCAGGAAATACTGCCAGTTTTTCAGCATGTAACGCGTGTAGGCCAGCTGTACATACAGGGTGAAATAGTCGTCAGGCCAACGTAGGCGAGTGCCCCAGCCAAGAGATGCTCCCAGCAACTTGACGTATTTGTCGGGATCATAGTAGTTCTCGTAGTTGTTGTAATAGTTGTTATTGCCATAGCCTCCATAGTAGGAACCGTAGCCATACATATAGTTGTAGTAGTTGTTTCGCCATGCACTGTTGTAATAAGTGCTTGACACATCACTCTGTTTCGAGTAGTATGCTCCGACGGAGAATTGTATGGGTCGCTTGCCTCCGAACCAGTTGGTGGAGTAAGAGGCATTGTATGACCGGTAGTATGTACCGTTGGTTTGGAAATTCAAGCCAAGAACTTCACCGTCGCCAATGGGCATAATGCCCCGGTGCTCTCGATTCTTGTTGAAGAGATTTCTCATTGAGAAGTTGTTGAGTTTCAAGCCTACACGTCCGATAACGCCCGTCTGGCCCCAGCCAAGGGAGAACTCAATCTGGTCGTTTGACTTCTGTTCCAGGTCCCAGTTGATGTCTACGGTTCCGTTCTCATAGTCGAGTTTCACGTCGGGGTTGATGCTTTCTGGATCGAAATGGCCCATGGTGGCAAGGTCGCGGGCTGTGCGTTGTAGGGCATCTTTGCTAAAGAGATCGCCGGGTTTTGTGCGCAGTTCACGGCGGACCACATTCTCATAAAGGCGGTCGTTGCCATTGATTCTGACGTGGTTTAGGTGGGCTTGTTGGTTTTCTATGATACGTATCTCAAGGTCAACCGAGTCGCCTACGATATTGACTTCTGTCGGACTTACAGAAGAAAAGACGTATCCGGTGTTGTAATAAAGGTTGGCTACGGCGTCTTCATCAGAGTGTAGACGCTTCTCTATCTTTGTCTGGTCGTAGACATCGCCCTTCTTCATGTCAAGCACATTCCTGAGACCTTTGCTTCGGTTGTTGTCTTCTGTCGTGTAGACAGTATTGCCTACCCAGGTGACATTGCGCAGATAGTACTTGCGCCCTTCGTTCACTTTTACGTAGATATTGACGTGCTTATAGTCATTATTCCATATGCTGTCCTCCACAATAGTGGCGTCACGATAGCCGTATTCGTTATATTTCTCGATCAGTTTGCGCTTGTCTTCCTTCCATCTTTCTGGTGTGAATTTCTTGGATTTGAGGAAAGAGGAAAGTTTTCCGGCCTCATGTGTCTTCGAAAGAGCTCCTTTTTTGAACAGACCACCCTTTATCTTGCTGTCGCTAAGGGCACTGTTTCCGTCAATGATGATATTGCGAACACGCATTTTTTCTTTCTTGTCGACGACTACATCAATGATGACTTGATCTTTGTTGGCTACGTCGTCTCGGCGGATAATGTCAATTTCTGCGTTCTTAAAGCCTTTGTCGTCGAAGTATTTCTTTGCCAGAACCTTGGCACGGGTGAATACATTGGGGTTGAGCTGCATGCCGGGAATCATGCCAAGTTTTTTCTCAAGATCTTCGCGTTCCGACTTCTTCACACCCAGATAGTTGATGGTTGAGACACGTGGGAGTGGCTTAAGCCGGAGCGTAAGATACACTTTGTTGCCCACAAGAGAGTCGGCTGTGATGGTGACATCAGAGAATATACCGTATCGCCAGAGTTTTTTTACGGCATCTGTGATTTCAAGTCCAGGTAAAGTAATCTCTTGTCCGACGGTAAGACCAGTGATAGGAATGATGGCATAGTCGTCATACGCGTCAATACCTGATACGTTAATGCCTCCGATAGTGCAGACTCTTGGGCTGCCGGCATATGAAATCTCAGGGAAATCTATCTTGTCTTGTGCTGTTGATGTCAGACATGACAGCACGGTAAAGAGTATGAACGAGACTGCCTTCTGTCGCGCATCTCCGCCAAACGGGGTCGTATATATATGCTTCACCTTATTATATATATGTGTCATATTATTGTGTTAAGCGTCTTTATTGTTTTCCTCTTCTACTTGTTTCTCGGTCTTTCCGAATCTTCTTTGCCGTCCTTGGTAGCTTTCAATGGCTTTGTGGAGGTCGGCTTCCGTGAAGTCTGGCCAGTAGGTATCGCAGAAATATAGCTCGGAATAGGCTATTTGCCATAGCAGGAAATTGGAGATTCTTGTTTCTCCTCCTGTCCTGATAAGCAGATCGGGGTCAGGCATGAAATTCGTAGTCAAATGCCTGCTGATGGTGTTTTCTGTGATTTCTGCAGCTAAATCAGTAGAAGTATCTTTGTCTTTTGTTTCTTTGATAATGTTGCGAACGGCTTCTGTTATTTCCCATCGGCTTGAATAGCTGAGGGCTACCACCATGGTCATTGCGTCGTTTTGTGCCGTATGTTCCATGGTTGTCTGTAGTTTCTCCTGCACTTCTTCTGGCAGTCGTTTGATGTCGCCTATCACTTGAAACCGTACATTGTTCTTGATGAATATCTCATCTTCAAGCGATGAGAGCACCAACCCCATCAATGCTGATATTTCATCGGCAGGACGATTCCAGTTTTCTGTCGAGAAAGTATAGAGTGTTAGATACTTTACGCCGAGCTTAGTGCATTCAGAAGTGATGCGCCTGACAGTGTCTACTCCGGCTTGATGGCCATAGTTCCTGGGCTTTCCCTGTTGTACAGCCCACCTTCCATTGCCATCCATGATGATGGCGATGTGCCGTGGAATCCGTGTCATGTCTATCTTTGTCATGCGAGTATTGGTGCTAATTTCGTACAGGATCCTATTCGTCGGCGTTGTGACAGGTTCGGCATTTGGCCATGAAAGAATAGGTCAGTGACAGTTGCAGGGCCGAATAGCAGTCGGTGTTTTTGAAGATGCCGTTGCTCTTGACATAGTAAGGATCCGCAATTCCGTCAAGTTTGTCGCTTCCTGAGAAGTGCATAGTCCATTCTATTCCCAGGTTTAGCCGGTCTGCAATCTTATATTTCAGGCCTATGCCTATTGGCATGTTGACGGCAAAGGAGTTGGTATCGTTGTCAGCCGAAGCATAAGTGGCTCCAAGACCGATGGCCAAATAGGGAACCAAAGGCTTGGCTCCTCGGTATTCTCTGCCGGTTCCATAGGGCCAGAGATTGTATTCATATACTATGCTGACGTCAGCTAATGAGCTGTTAAACCCATAGGGTTGGTCTGCGAAGTCAATGTAGTAAGTGTCTGCATTCTTGGATGAGCCTTTTAATTTACCGTAGCTTCCCGATATCTTCAGTCCGCTTCTTGGGTTGAAAAGCCGGCGGAAAATCACGGATGCGATAGGCTGTTGATTCTTTAATACACTGCCGTTAAAATCTCCTTCATAAGCTACGAGCCCTGCTCCGGCACCGATTTCGGCGCGGTATTCTACATCGCCTTGTGCTTTGACGGTAGCAAAGGCGAGGAGCATCAGTAGCAGTGACAGGAGTCTTTTCATATTGTTAGTAGAAGTTTATTCAGTGAAACTCTTTTGATTCTCTGTCCACCCGAGCCTGTTCAGTCGTCCGCGCCAGACTTTTCCTGTAGTGCCGTCGGCCAGCCAGAGATAGTTTTCGCTGTCGACGGTCATGGCATAAGCCGTGTTTTGTGGAGCAAACCCGTCGGGAAAGCTGACGAGAGTGCTCGCAGGCCATGTAATGCCAAGGTCACGACTGAAATATATGGTTGAGATTTCTTCATCGCTGGTGGTTCCAAATGCCAAGATTCCATCATCATAGGCTTCGAACTGAATGTTCTGCAATGATGGCAGTGGATATTTGTTAATGGCGCTCTTCGGATAGTAGAACCACTGGTTGCTCTCGGCGTATTCTCCGTTTTCTTCCACCTTTCCCCATACCATCATGTTGTCAACCGTGTTGATTTTTGTATTGAGACCGGCCAAAACCAGACGGCTGGTTTCAAGGTTGGTCTTTGAAGGGATGCTGACGAGGCGTATGTTTTCGTTGGGAAGCATGTTCTTGTTGGCATTCTCAACCGCCTCTTCTGTCCATGTGGTTCCGTTGTCGCGAGACGCAAGCAGTCCGCCTTCTGTCGACAAGGCATAGAGATTGGCATCCGTAGCTCCGATAAGCTGGCTGACACGAGCATCTATTCCCTCACGTTTCTCATAGTCTTTTCCATAGAAGTGCAACGTATTCTTCTCGGGTTCGTAGACTACGAGCCGACCGTTCTTGACCGCAATGTTGTTGATAGCCTGGCCACTCAGCTCTATGTCTGCATCGTCGAGCGTGCCGGAATCGCCATTGCCAGAGGTGTTTAATAGGGCAATACGCTCTTTAAGGTTCGTCAGAACAGTGACGCCTGACGCTGTTGTCATGAGGGCATATACGTCAGAACCTGCAGCCGACAGGCGCACATGGGAGGCACTTGTCAGGTAGGCGTCTTGCTTTTCCGACATTAAAGTCCAGTTGAACTCGTCGGGTTCCTGCTGGTGTACGTTCACTTTGATGCGATAAATGTTGGAATCTCCGCCATCGTTGCTGAACACTCTGAACATGCGTGGCTGGCTGAAGTCAATAGAGTCGCTGCTGCTATAGTATCTCAACGAGTCGCTTGTGAGGCTTTTGATGGTAATGGTACCTGCGTTTTTGCTTCCGATGGTGCATATGACGTGGGCCACATCAGTGCCATAAGGCAGTGAGTCGGGATTGTATATCTCCTTGTTGAGCTGGTCAATGTAGAACCTGTAGCTTGACCCCGTAACCGTAGATTTCACAAGACTGTCGGCACCAGTGCTCGATTCTACATAAGTATATCTGTTTAATGTTCCGAGCGAAAACGACGTGATTGCTGCGTCGTGGGTATAGACAATGTTGTCTTTGTTGTCGCCCAGGCACGATGTCAAGGCAAGCATCGTCGTGAGCATCATGGCCAATATGTATGGATTTCTTTTCATTCTTTCTGATGCAATTATTTCCCTGCAATGACAAATTGGTATAATTGCCACCGCAGACTTTTAGCATGCAAATTTAATCAGAAATCCTCAAAAAGCCACCTTTTTTAATGCTTTATTATGTAAAATAATCATTCAGGGGCTTTTTTTTAAGTTCTGTTTAGAGTTGGATGGCTTCTATATAGGGAAATTTTAGGGTGGCGAAACGTAGTGGCGGGCCGTTGCCGCCGGCTAAGGTGCTGGCTGTTCAAGAGGTGCATGAAAAGGTTTCGGGTGCTGATTGCAGTGCAGTTGGCAGGTCTATAAAAGAAAAAGAGGAAGACATCACTCACTGATGCCGGCCTCCATAAGATAAATGTTACCGATAAGGTTTTGATAACACAATCTTTTCCTTAAAATCTATCAAACTACTAACCTAATGAAAACTTTATTATGAAAAACCATTATTTGCAATGTTCTCGCGAACACGATGCAAAGTTACGACAAGTTTTCTGTTTGGCAAAAAATGTGGTTGACAATTTTGAGTGCAGCCTGTCTTTTTGACTTAAATCAACCTTTCCGCGAAGAGGTGTATCCTGGGCAGGTTGTTGTCAGTCCTTTTGCCAAGAAAAAAGACCAGCCTTGGGGCCGGTCTTTTTCTATCGTTACTACGATGTGTGAATCACATTAGAGCTGCGGACCTGCAACCACAAGGGCTTTACCAGCCTCGTTGGTGGTGTATTTGCCGAAGTTCTTGATGAAGCGTGCTGCCAGATCTTCTGCTTTTTTCTGCCATTCGGCGGCGTCAGCATAGGTGTCTCGTGGGTCGAGAATGTTGGGATCTACGCCAGGAAGTTCTGTGGGCACCTCGAAGTTGAACAGAGGAATGTTCTTGGTAGGTGCGTTGTTGATCGAACCGTCGAGAATAGCGTCGATGATACCGCGTGTGTCTTTGATGGAGATACGTTTGCCGGTACCGTTCCAACCGGTGTTCACAAGGTAGGCTTTTGCACCGCTTTTTTCCATCTTCTTTACCAGTTCTTCTGCATATTTGGTAGGATGCAGCTCGAGGAATGCCTGTCCGAAGCAAGCAGAGAAGGTTGGAGTAGGCTCGGTGATGCCGCGCTCTGTGCCGGCGAGCTTTGCGGTAAATCCGGAGAGGAAGTAGTACTTCGTCTGCTCGGGTGTGAGGATTGACACTGGGGGCAGTACGCCAAATGCGTCAGCTGAGAGGAAGATCACCTGCTTTGCAGCCGGTCCGGCACTCTTGCCATTCTTCTTCTGTACGATCTTTTCGATGTGCTCGATAGGATAGCTTACGCGGGTGTTCTCGGTGACACTCTTGTCGGCGAAGTCGATTTTTCCGTCTTCTGCCACGGTGACGTTTTCGAGAAGTGCGTTGCGACGGATAGCGTTGTAGATGTCGGGCTCGCTCTCTTTGTCAAGGTTGATTACCTTTGCATAGCATCCACCCTCGAAGTTGAACACACCGTTGTCGTCCCATCCATGTTCGTCATCGCCGATAAGCAGACGCTTCGGGTCGGTAGACAAGGTGGTCTTTCCTGTGCCGGAAAGGCCGAAGAAGATAGCTGTGTTCTCGCCATTCATATCGGTATTGGCCGAGCAGTGCATAGAAGCCATGCCCTTCAGTGGGAGGAAGTAGTTCATCATCGAGAACATTCCTTTCTTCATCTCACCGCCGTACCATGTGTTCAGGATGACCTGTTCCTTGCTGGTGACGTTGAAAACTACGGCTGTTTCAGAGTTGAGGCCGAGCTCTTTGTAGTTCTCTACCTTTGCCTTTGATGCGTTGTATACGATGAAGTCGGGCTCGAAGTTTTCGAGTTCGGCCTCTGTCGGGCGGATGAACATGTTCTTTACGAAGTGAGCCTGCCATGCTACTTCCATGATGAAGCGTACGGCCATGCGGGTGTCTTCGTTGGCTCCGCAGAAACCATCGACCACGAAGAGGCGCTTGTTGGAGAGTTCTTTCTTGGCAAGTTCTTTCACTGCTGCCCAAGCTTCCTTGCTGGCGCGGTGGTTGTCGTTCTTGTATTCCTCTGAGGTCCACCATACAGTGTCGTGAGAATTCTCGTCGTCGACGATGAACTTGTCTTTTGGCGAACGGCCGGTATAGATGCCGGTCATCACGTTAACGGCGTCGAGCTCGGTGAGCTGGCCTTTGTCAAAACCCTCGAGACCTTCTTTTGTCTCTTCTTCAAACAATACTTCGTAGGAAGGATTGTAAACCACTTCGGTAGTACCGGTGATACCGTACTGCTCTAAAACTGATTTCTCAAATTTTGCCATAATCTTTGAATAAGTATTTATTTTTTTATGTTCGTTTGCGGTAACAGCCTTTGAAAGGCGGATGCAAAGTTACGAAGAAAATGGCAATTTGAAATTAGTAATTATGATTTATTTGCATTTATGGCTCGCTTTTTGAGTTAAAGAGTGGTAAAAACGGAGTGGAGTGAAGTTTTTTGTAAAGTCTGTTTTGCAAAATTGCAGGCCTTGCTGTGCTTGATGAAAGTGTTGGGCGACAATGGCTTTTTTCGTGAAATATTTTGTCGGGTCGCCCTGTTTTTTATATCTTTGCAGGCAGTTTAGAAATACCATCTGCAATGAAGACTATCAACATTTCGGCGAAGAACAGTATTGTCAATCAGTATTTGGCTGAGCTTCGCGACCAGAATTACCAGAAGAATCGTTTGAATTTCCGCAACAACATCCGGCGCATCGGCCAGATGATGGCCTATGAGCTCTCGCAGTCGCTCGACTATGCTGAGCGTGAAGTGGCCACGCCGCTGGGCACGGCCTTGGTCAGTTTGCCTCAGGACGAGGTGGTCGTTGCCACGGTATTGCGTGCAGGATTGCCGTTCCACGAGGGTTTTCTCGACGTGTTCGATCATGCTGACAACGGTTTTGTGTCAGCCTATCGCATGTATACCAATCGCGAGCACACCGAGGTGGGCGTCCATACAGAGTATATGGCAGCACCGAGCGTCGAGGGAAAGACGCTCATCATCGTCGATCCGATGCTGGCAACGGGCGGTTCGATGGCAGCCGCTTACGAGGCGTTGGCTAAGACTGGACGGCCCAAACGGGTACACATCGCCTGCGTGATTGCCGTGCCCGAGGGCATAGAGGTGGTAGGAAAAGCCGTGCCAGAGGATGCTACGCTGTGGTGTGCGGTCGTCGATCCGGGCATGAACGAGCACAAGTACATCGTGCCTGGCTTTGGAGACTGTGGCGACTTGTGCTACGGAGAGAAGCTGTAAGGTCGGCAAATAAAGCAAAAGGGCAGGTCTTCCGCAAGGTGGAGGCCTGCCCTTCTTGTGTGTCTGCACGGCCTTTCCCGACGGGTTGGGCCGTTGATGTCTCCCGAAGTGTTGAGGAGTCTGGCTGAGAAAGCTATGCTTTCAGCCCGAGAAGTCTTAGAGTTATGGCCGAGAAGTCTTAGCTTTCTCGATGACAACTCTTAGACTTCTCACCCTGAAGTCTTAGCTTTCTCGGCGTCCTTTCCGCGCCTTCTCAGAACGAATCGTCTCCGTGCCCGGCCTCAAGTTCCCTGATCCACCGCCTGACTCGGCTCGGACGTATGGTCAATACGTATCGGCAATGGTTGCAGATGCGGCGCCGGTTTCGGCTTGGAAGCAGGGCAAAGTGGCGCTCGTCCTGCGTCGTTCCGCAGTGCTTGCAGGTGAGTAGCCGGGCAGAGTTGCCGGTCGGCGCGGAGGTCAAAGCTTCAGTCTGTCGCATAGTTAGGGAAGGCTTGGTGTCGGTTGAGGGCAATCTCCTGCTTGCAACTCACGTGGATCCAGACGCTGTCCCGCCGGTTGTATTCGAAGAGCAGCTGGTCGAAGTTGGTGTGATCGCGCAGGAACTGGTAGTACTTGACGCCCGTCTGCAGGTCAGGAATGCGAATGTCGGCGGCCTCACCCCTCAGGTGACAGCTGTTGCCTACGCCCCTTACAGCCTCGTTGAGGCGCGCACTGCGGTAGCCGCTGTTGATGTAGATGGGTCCGAAGGCACGCCGGAGCGGCTCGAGAATCTCGGTACACAAGTTGCGCAAGTTTTCGGTTTGTTCCACATTCGGCTCGTTGCCGATGCCCAGTCTTCGGGCCGTTTCAGAGCGAGTAAACTCGCTGAGCATGAAGTGCTCGCTTAGTCTTTTGTCGTGTTGCATGATGTGTTTTGATTAAAAGGGTTAATGAATCGGCTGCTTGAAGAACAGCCCTGGCCAGGTCGTCTCGGGCGGTGCTGGTCGTCTTCGACGCAGGGGCTTCGCGTCAGCCTTGGTGTTGGTCTTCGTGTTGTGTGGGACTGAAAATCCCGACATCGGGCTGTTCTCTGTCGCAGAGCAGCCGGATGCCGGGTGCAAAATTAAGGATACAGGCCTTGACGGCCAAATTTTCTCGCTATGTATCGGCGCGGTTTCTCACCGCCTTCCTTGCGGTTTACCTATAGAAGGCGTTTCGACAGGTAGCGCACGGGATACCATACCGAGAGCCATCCCACCGCAATCACCGTCGCCACAATCAAGAGAACATCGGCAGCATGCACACTTACCGGGTAGGCATCGACGATGTAACTGCCCGACGAAGCCCCAAGCTTTACGGTGCCAAACACCTGCTGTAAGAGGCATAAAAGCAAGCCGACAAGAGTGCCTGCCACGGCTCCGATGACCGTGATGATGCGCCCTTCATAGAGGAAAATGCGAGTGATGTGCTGGTCGTCGGCCCCCATGCTGCGCAAGGTTTGCGTATCGTCGCGCTTCTCAATGATGAGCATTGAGAGGGTGCCCACTATGTTGAAACAGGCCACAAGGAGTATGAAAGTCAGGAAGAGATAGGCCAGGTATTTCTCTATTTGCATAATGTGGAAGGTGTCTTCCTGCTGCTCGTAGCGGTCGAGTGCTTTGAAACGGTCGGGAGCAAGCTGGTTGATGCGCTTCTTCACACGGCCCACCATGCGCGTGTCTTTCAGCTTCAGCTGCAGTGAAGAGACGCGTCCCTGCTCGCCAAACAGCATGCGGGCAAAGCTCACTGACGTCAGTATATGGTCGGTATCGTAGCGACCCTGATTGACTCCGAACACGACTCCCGGCGACAACAGCGAGTCGCAAACCAGTGCTTCCATCGGGTTCGACAAGTCAGGCTGCCCCTCTTTCTGCGGCGCAAAGATGCGAAGCCACCCACCCCAATGGGCTAAGATGCCTAGGTTGTCGGCCAGTCGTATGCCGGGAATGCCATATTGCAGCCCGTCATCCGACAGCATAAACTGGCCGTCTCCATAGAGAATGTCGTCAATACGGGTAAGCTTCTTGAAGTTATCGTCGACCCCCATCACCGTCACCATTTGCTGTTTGCCCTCATAAACGGCCAGGGCGATGTCTTCAACACAGTCGGTGGCAATCAGCACTTCAGGCATCTGTCTGACACTTTCGAGCACAGGATCGTCGGCCGCAGCCGTCTTTCCCTGCAGCGGAACTACCTTCAGTTGCGGATCAAAATTAGTGAGCAGCGTGCCGACAAGGTCGGAAAAACCGTTGAAAACACTCAACACGATGACAAGTGCCATCGTGGCAACGGCAATACCTGTCACCGAAATCACCGAGATGGCATTGATGGCATTGGTCGACTTCTTGGCAAACAGATAGCGACGGGCTATGTAAAACGGGAAGTTCAAGTGATCTTTCGAGTCTGAAATTTATGTAAAAAACGGCAAGTCCAAAAGGTTTTTCGCCGGATGGGCAATGCCTTTATCCCTTCAACAGCTCGTCAATACGGTCGATATAGTCGAGCGAGTCGTCGACGAAGAAGCGTAGTTCGGGGATGATGCGCACCTGATTGCGGATGCGAGTGCCCAGTTCGTAGCGGATAGTCTTCGTGTTTGCGTTGACGTTGGCTACGATCTCTTCGGCCTTTTCCGAAGGAAACACGCTCAGATAGGCCGTGCAGACGCTCAGGTCGGGCGACACTTTTGTGCGTGTTACGCTCACCATCACGCCGTGCATCATGCGGGTTTGTCCCTGGAAGATGAGGCTCAGCTCCTTTTGAAGCATTCGTGCAATCTTGTTTTGTCTTGTCTCTTGCATAGTAGATGATTAATGAATAATGTTTGAAGCGGCTGGCATGCCGGTAGCTTCAGCATTCGCTTACCGCTTGATGAAGGTGCCCGATTGGGCTCCTATGCGAAGGATATAGGCACCAGAGGCCAGCCTGCTTACGTCGACAACTGCCTGTCTGGCGTCGAAAGGCTGCTCCATCACCTTTCTTCCGCTGAGGTCGAAGAGGGTGACCGTGTTGCCTTTAGCTCCGCGAATGGCCACTTCGTCGGAAGCAGGGTTGGGAATGATCGTTAGTTTTCCTGCTGCTTCTCCGGCTATTTCCTTGACTGCCGTGTCGTCAATCTTGCTGATGGTCACCGAGTTTACCCGGTTGCGCAGGTTGTTTTCCTTGCCGTTCGTGGTGACATAGCTAAGGTCTGCCGACGACTCGGTGAAGGTTATACGCGTTCCTCGGTAAGGTTCCGAGCTCGTACCGATGACGATTTGATAGCCTTCGGCAAGCTTTACTGACTCGATATCGTTGCGAGTCACGCCGTAAGCGGCCAGCTGTGCCTGGTAGAACTCTCCCATAGGCAGGTCAACGGCATAGCCTCCGTAGCCGGCTTCACTATAGAGTGTGGCAGCAATTTCTCCTGCAGGCACCTGTTTGGGCTTAAAGACGCGGTTCATGGCCGTGGCCCAATTGTGCAAGTCCCATGTCTCATCGTTGTATACCCACACAAATCCGCCGGTCACACCGTTGACGTTTTTCCACGACTGCATTTGCTCAATTGAGGTATTCATGTCAGTCTGGTAGTTGGTTCTTCCGGCATGCAAGGGTATGTTGTCAATGTGCCAATTGGAAGGATTGTTATAGGCACCGCCGTCATAGCATTGGATCAGCACTCGGTCGCAGGCTCCTTTGTGCAGATTGTTGAGCTGGGTGACGAGCTGAGTCCAATAGTTTTTCTGGGTATAGGGTGCTACGGTTGTCTGATATCCCAGCTCGTACATCATGGCATGGAAGGCCACTGCCGAGTTGACATCATAGGCATGCTCGTCATCATTGTTGACGGCGTCGATTTCGGGGATGGCCTCTTTGAGTGCCTTGAAGTTGCGATAAAGGATGGAAGTCTCGCCCGTGCCCTCGCTGTTGACGAGGCTTTTGATGTTGTTATAGGACTGGTTGCCCCATCCTCCGATGCATATCTCGACGCGTTCGATGCCGGTTGGCTGGGTCTTCAGGTTCTTGACGTCGCCGGCATAGTAGGGTTGTACGCTGTCAAACACGTATTTTCCGTCCCTGCAGATGACTCCTCCTGCCTCGCCTCCGTTGTCTACGGTGAGGTCACCGTTGGTATCTACGTTGACGTTGAACAAGATAACGTAGGTAAAACCGGATGATTTCAGCTTGCTGACGGTCGTGGGTCGTTGGCGTCGAATGTGTCCTCCGACGTAGACACCCGAGCCTGCTTGTGCGAAGATTTCGGTGGCTCCTGCGGCTAACAGCATCATGATGCTGGCGATGATGGTCTTTTTCATATTTGTGATGGTTATGGGTTGTTGATCTTGATGATGGTGAGTCCGTCGCGCAAAGGCAGTATGACCTGTTCGGCTCTGGGGTCGTTGGCGACGTGCTCGTTGAAGTCTTTAATGCCAGAAGTCTGCCGGTCGTGGTCGTAATTGCTGTCGCATACGTGCCCGTCCCACAGTGTGTTGTCGGCCAGAATGTATGCTCCTTTGTTCATGAGCGGCATGATAGTTTCGTAGGTTTGGGTATAGGTGCGCTTGTCACCGTCGATGAATGCCATGTCGAATGACAGTCCGAGCCGCGGAGCTTCGATGTTGGCGTCGCCGATGATGAAGTGTATCTTGTCGGCCCAGGGCGACTGCTCTATCCAAGGACGGGTGAAGTCTTCCATCTCGTCGTTGACCTCAAAGGTGTAGATCTCTCCGTCTTCGCCGAGACCTTCGGCCATGGAGAGGGCCGAATAGCCGCTGAAAGTGCCTATCTCAAGGATGCGTTTCGGGTGTATCATGCCGACGATCATCTTGAGCAACCGTCCCTGCAGGTGTCCGCTTGCCATACGTCCGTGGACGGTATGGATGTTGGTTGCGCGCCAGAGCCGGTAGAGATAGTCGGGTTCGGGCTCGCTGTACTTCAGGATATAGTCATCGATGGTCACGGTGATGGATGCTTGTTGCTTGGCTGTTATCCGACGAAAGCCTCGACGGCAAGCCTGTAGGAATCCATGC
Source organism: Prevotella sp. (assembly GCA_017469955.1). Classification (GTDB taxonomy): domain Bacteria; phylum Bacteroidota; class Bacteroidia; order Bacteroidales; family Bacteroidaceae; genus Prevotella. Next base: position 21,933 of record JAFUFJ010000004.1, on the reverse strand, counting down.
CGAAACCGCAGATCGTGCCCTTGCAGGCACTGCTGATGAGCGAGCGATGGCGGAATTCTTCGCGTTGATAGATGTTGGAGATGTGTACTTCGACGACGGGTGTCTTCAGCGACCGTATGCAGTCGTGCAGAGCTACCGAAGTGTGTGTGTAGGCTCCGGCATTGATAATGATGCCGTCGGCTGCTCCGAATCCCTTTTCCTGCATACGGTTGATGAGCTCCCCCTCGACGTTGCTCTGGTAGTAGGTGAAGGCTATTTCGGGATATCTCCGGCGGAGGCTGTCGAGAAGGGTTTCCATCGACTCGCTGCCATAGATGCCTGGCTCGCGTTGTCCGAGCAGGTTCAGGTTGGGTCCGTTGATGATTTCTATCTTCATGATGGTGCGGTTTTCGCTATGATTTTTGCAGATGCGGCTTTGCCGGCTTGTCGGATTTGTGCTGCCTCGGCATGAAAAAGAGCTGTTTTTCTTTTGTTCTGCCTCCGACTTTTTGTAAATTTGCAGGCGAAAGCCCTTCCCGGCTGGTGCTGAATGGTGGCCGGCAGACGCGGCCCTGACGGTGTTTCGCGTGTGCGGAAAGGCGGGTTCTACGGGGCAAAGGTACGGATTTAAATGGAAACTGGCAAGATTTCTTCTGTAAATATTGTTCGCATGTACATGCGATACCTGAAGCTGGAGCGTAATTTCTCGGCCAACACGCTGGATGCTTACCATCGTGACTTGATGCATTTGCTTGACTTTTGCGAGCGTGAAGGGCTGGATGTCGGGTCGCTTGCGTTGCAGGACATGGAGGCTTTTGCTGCCCAGCTGCATGAGCATGGTGTGGGTATGCGTTCACAGGCGCGTGTGCTGAGCGGTACGCGGGCCTTTTTTCGTTACCTGCTCTTGGAGGGTTTTGTCGATCAAGATCCTACGGAGCTGCTCGAATGGCCTACGCTTCCGCAGCATCTGCCCGAGGTGTTGTCGACAGAAGAGGTCGACCTCATTGAGGCTTCCTTCGACATGAGCGACCCTTTGGGGCACCGCAACCGGGCCATTGTCGAGGTGCTTTTCTCGTGCGGACTGCGTGTGTCAGAGCTGGTTGGCCTGCGAATGTCCGACATTTACGCTGAAGAACAGTTTGTGCGTGTCATGGGTAAAGGGCGTAAGGAACGGCTCGTGCCCATCTCGAAGCGGGCCCTGAAGGAGCTTTTCTGGTGGTTTTCCGACCGTAACAGGATGAAGATCAAGCCTGGAGAGGAGGACTATGTGTTCCTGAACCGTCGAGGAAGCCACCTCACCCGCAACATGGTTTTCATCATGTTGAAGCGTCAGGCCGAGGCTGCCGGCATCCAGAAGACGGTGTCGCCCCACACCCTTCGCCACTCGTTTGCCACCGAACTGCTGAAAGGCGGAGCCGACTTGCGCGTCATACAGGTCATGCTCGGCCATGAGGGCATACGCACAACTCAGGTGTATACCCATCTTGACACGACCACTTTGCGCGAGGAAATCCTGCTGCACCATCCGAGAAACATCCAGGAATAGAAAGCTTTCAGCGCCTGAGGCGCGAAACTTCATGGCCGTCAGGCTTTTGCTCGTGGCTGAGAAAGCTGCCCTTTCTCGGTCGTACATCTATGATGTATGGTCCATACCAGGCACATGTATGCTTCATACATCTTACGTATCTCGTTCTTTTTCCCGTCCTTTCAGCCTCTCGCAGGGCCGGCATTGCCGTCGGAAGGCTTGTCCTTCAGGCCGGGAAGGCTCGCCGAAGGGCATGAAAAAGGGAAGCAGACAAGAGCGTCTTGCCTGCCTCCCGGAGTTATGGAATGAAGAGTTATTTCAGGAAATTCACCGTGCGCTGGGGCGAATAGAGCTCCCATAGCGAGGCGACAGTCCAGCCCGGTGCGAAGATATCGTTGTAGTAGCCCTTGCCATTACGTCCGTAGTCCCACGTGGTGTGTTGCACTACTTCGGGATTGAAGCCTTCAACACCGATGCCGCAGAGGCGGTTTGTGACGGGCAACAGCTGGTTGAGCGACGAGTAGATGAGGTCGTTCATCTGCATGAATCTCGGTTCCTGTTCCACTTCTCCGAGCCACTTCACGATGTGAGCAAGTTCGAAAACAAACACGTCAACATGATTGTTCTCGACCGAAACGTTGCTCCATCCACGGCTGCGGAAGCCCAGATCTCCGAGCATTTGGCCCTGTGCGAAAGGCACGTCCCAAAGGTAGTACCACGACAAGGCGAAGTAGGCAGCCTGACGACAGAGCGAGATGTAGTGCTGACGCTCCTGCTTCTTGGTGACCATGGCCAGATAGTATGTGGCTGTTACGGCCGAGATGGCAGCCTCTTTGTCCTCGCAGTTGGCGTCGAGCGTTGACGAGAAATAGTCGCTCTTCGAAATGATGTTCTGCTCAAGATAGCCCACCGTGCGCTTGGCTGCTGCCAGATAACGCTTGTCGCCGAAATACTTGTAGCCCATCACGAGGGCCGACGTGGCCGACGGAGTTGAGCCTCCACTGGCATCAATGTCGACACCATTGTCGTGGAACTTGCGTGCATAATGGCCGTCTTCCTTAAGGAGCACGACGAAATTGTCGAGCAGCGTGCGCATCTTCTGTTCCCATTCCTTGTGTTTGCGCCCGTGCTCTTTCTCGTATTTCAGGTAGAGCAGTATGGCATAGATGCCCTCCGACTGCTGGCGAATGCTGTGCACTACGTCCTCGTCGCGTGGCATTCCACGACCAAAATCGATGTCGTCGTAGAAGTAACCGGCCTTGGTAAAGCCGTTGGCTAGGAAGCTTTCAAGAATGGCATTGGCATTCTTCACGAGGTCTTCCTGCCCGCTGGCCTCGCCGTATTCCAAGGCATTAAAGGCATTGAGCAGCACACGGCCGCAGAAACCTACCTGCATGATGGGCACGGGCAGGCAGTCGTCAATGCGTAGTCCGTGGCCTGAGTTGAACTTCAGGGGATACTTGTCGACGAACGACAGGCGGAAGTAATTGGCCAGTTGATTCTTCATCTGCTCGGCAGAGTAGAGCGGCTTGATGGGCTTCGGGCTGAGTTGGTCGAAGCAATACTCCCATGTCTGGCTCACAAACTGGCCGTAGCTGTCGGCCTTCTGGCTGCGGATGCGCCATGAAAGGGTCTTCACCTCGCCGGGTTCGAGCTTTGCAAACGCCTTCACACTTGGCGCAAGCGTCAGTTTGCGGATATATCTGCGCGGCGTTTCCACGTAAGGATAGCCGAAGGTAAGCTTGGCAACAGCCCCTTCTCCGTCAAGTCCGAGGTAGCCAAGGGTGGTGGTTCCCGAGAGAATCACTTCGCCTTCAGCATGGGTAGTCAGTGCATCGCCACCGTCTTCTATCTGTCGAAGTACGGAGGTTGACTGCCCGGTCTTGCCGTTGAAGACGCTGGTCAAGGGCGACGACAGGCGGTCTTCACGGAAATTCCAGGCCTTCGACGTGTGGAAAGAGGGTGCCTCTTTGGGCGAGCGAAGGTTGCGATGATACCAGAAGCCGGGCAGGTAGTACTCACAATCGCCGGCCGTATAGCCTGTGTTCAGCTCGGCACCATAGTTGAAGTAGATGCGTTTCTTGGCCAGAATCTTCACGGTGTAGACGATGTCGTTGCCGTCTTGACGCTCGGAAGTGGTGATGGTGACTGGCAGCTCGCTTTGCTCCGTGCTGTTGAGCTGATAGGTTACGGCCGCGTTGCCCGGCTGCTTCAGGCTGATGTGCGACTTGATGTCATAGGCGTTGGCAGCCCCTGCTGACAGCAGAAAGAATGCTCCGGCGAGCATTTTTGTTAGGTTGTTCATTGTGATATGCTTGTTGATTGGTTTGTTTTCCGTTGTGGTGTGGCTGCGGTGTCTTTGCGTTCTCTCAGGCATCGCAGAGCCATGTCGTCAGCTTTCGGAAGCCTTTCCGTCCTTAACGGCTGCTGATTTTCCCTTCAAGGTATTCTATTTTGTTGTTTACACAGGTTGTTCCGTCGTAAGTACTGTGAGAGATGATGAGCCAAATGGTGGTCTCGTCTTTCAGGAAAAGGGAGCTATAGTAGGCTCCTTGACCGGTAGGCATGACCGAGGTTGGGAAGGGAACAGTGCGACTTGTGAAGTTGTGTCCGGTGTTATCGCCGATGGATACCTGCGACCGACATGTCTGCCAAACGCTGCCTGCCTGACTTAAGTGGGCAGCCATGACGATCTCTCCCGTGGGCAACTGTATCATGTGCGGGGCGCAACCGCCCTGAAGGTTGGTGTTCACCCATCGCTCTGAGTCCTGCACGTGGTCCCACTCTCCGCTTTCCCATTCGCCGTTCAGGTTGCGATGGAGCAAGGAAGGGGTGTAGCTCGTGCCCGGACTTTCGATGGAGAAGAGCACTCCCTTGTTGCCTTGCAGCACCACTCCGACCGGCATTCCATCTCTTGCATTGGGGTTGTAGCTGGCTCTCTGGCTCTCAGTCCAGGTCAGTCCGTTGTCGGTTGAGCGTGCAAATCGTATTTCTTGGTTAGAGGCGCTGCCGTTGTTCCACCATGCTGCCTCGCTGGATACGAAGAGTTCAAGTTCGCCTCCGGGCAGTTGTACGATCATCGGCTCCCAGGTTCTGCCCCGCATGACGGTGATAGGATCGCCCCATGTGTTGCCTCCGTCCTTCGATATCATGACGAGTACCTGGCAGTTCTGGTTGGTTTCAGGGTTGGCATTGCCTGTGAAGGTCATGACGATCCATCCGTTTTGCAGCTTGATGAGTTCGGGATTGGTGAATCGATACCATCCGTTGGTGGTCCAAGTCTTGGTCTTGTCCATGATCTTCTCTGGGTCTGACCATGTTTTTCCGTTGTCGGTCGAGCGCTGAAGGTAGATGTTCAACCAGTGGTCGACGCCTTTTCCTGAGCCGTCACCGCCATGATAGGCGAGCAGGAGCGAGTCGCTGCTGATTCTGATCATGCGGGGATATTCGGCTTGTATGTTGCTGGGGTTGAGCTGGATGAGGGTGCGTTTGGCGTCCCATGTGATGCGATGTGTGGGCGATACGACATCTTCGTCGACTTCATAGGTGCTGTAGTCGGTCATGGTGCGCACGGTTTTCTCGATGACTTGCTCTTCGCCGTCGATGTCGGTGGTCACTCTTGCGATGTAGTCGGTGGAGGGTTTCAGTCCTCTTATGGTAGCAGTCTGATAGACATCTGTCGATCCTGAAACGGCGCTTACGCTGTAGGTCTGCATGTGATCTTTGGTGCCGAACTCGAACTTCATCTGTGGTGTTGACCCTACATTGCCGCTAAGCAGAAAGCGAGGGCGCACGGTGTTCTTGGTGATGACCCAGTCTTCTGTCGACCATTCGAGGCCGATGGTGGTCTTGACGAGCTTGCCTGTGCCGAGGATGAGCGATCCGTCACGGGTTTTGAAGTATACTCTGACGGAGTAGTTTCGGTTGGGCAAGAGGTTTTTGCAGGTCATCTCAAAGGTTTCTCCGCCGGGGATGGTGCTGCCTTCTGATGTCCTTGGCATGCTTGAGAAGGTGCGGCTAAGTCCGTTATAGTTGACGGCAAAGCCGTAGTCGGCGATGTCTTCGGCCGGGATGTTGAGTCCGGATATCTCGAAGAGGGCAGATGTCGAGTAGGCTTGGACGAGTGTCGTGGTGAAGTTTGCTACGCTGATCACGTGGGTTTCGGCGATAGGTTCGCAGGCTTCGTCGCCGTTGACGACCACACGGTAGTAGTAGGTGCCCGAGTTGCCGGCCTTGAAGGTGTAGGAAGGCTTGACGGCGTTGCTCAGGTCGGTCCATGTCGTGCCCTGGTCTTGGGAGCGTTGCCACTGTATGGTGCCGTAGTTGTCGGTCTTCCAATTGAGCTGCAGCGTGACGTTGGCTGCCGACTTGGCATAGTGGTGATAGGTGTTCTGTGCCTGCATGGCGATGGCGCATGCGGCGAATGCGATGAGAATGTATAGTCTGCGGTTCATAGTCGTTGTCGGTATAGGTGGATGTGATGGGCTATTTGGTGATTTTTCCGGCGTAGGTCTGGCCGTCGGGATAGACGCAGGCCACAATATATACGCCCTGAGGCAGGCTGGTGATGTCGATGGTGGCTGTGCCTTCTGCGGGCAGGCGGGTCTCTTTCAGCACGAGACGGCCGGCGGTGTCGGTGAGCCTTACTTGCGAAGCTTGCCGGCTGAAGCTGACAAAGAGGGTGTTGCCAGTGACGCTTATCGAGCTGTTTCCTTGGCGGATGCCGTTGACGGCGGTCTCTCCGCTGGCCGTGAAGAGGGTCGAAACGGTGCAGCCTTTGCCGTCGGTGACGACGAGATAGTAGTTGCCTGCCGAGTTGATGTGGTAGGTCTTCTCACGGCCGAGCACGTTGTTCTGGCTGTCAGTCCATGTGTATGTATAGTTGCCGTCACCGCCTTCTACGGCGATGTCGCTGCCCACGGTGAGCCCGTCGGCAGGCAGTTCAATGTTGACAGTGGAGGCAATGACCTGCAGAGGTGGATACTGTTCGACGGAGATGTCGATGACGGTCTGTGCGCTCAGCTGGCAGGAAAGGGCTGCAAGCAGCAGCATTAACGCGATCTTTCTCATGTTTTCTGTTCTGTTGTTAGTTTCTTTACGGATTGTCTGAAGGACGTAATTTCCACGTTACAAAGGTACGCAATAACCTTTAAAACCACGAAACATTCGATATAAATTAACTGAAATAAATGAAAATTAGCCCTGTTCGAGGGCCGGGAGGGCCGAAATCAAATCGTGACTGACGGCTCTTGATGCTTCTTTCCGCAGACTTTCTGCGCAAGAAAGCTATGGGTTCAGGGTGAGAAGTCTTAGCTTTCTTCCTCAGAAAGCTATCCTTTCTCGCCCATAAAGCTATGATTTCTCGGGCTGAAACCTAAGCTTTCTCAGAGTGAAGGGCGGGGAGTGGAGGCGAGAATGGGCTGCCGTCACCTCTTGGCAGACGGCGCGTCATGCCGCGAAAAAAGGCGCAGAACCGCTGTTCTCACAGCCCCTGCGCCTCACTTGTGAATATGAAATTCCTAAAAGGAAGGATTATTTGACGATAACTTTCTGAACGCTGCCGTCGGTCATCTTAACGAGGTTCACACCCTTCTGGGCTGAAACCTGCTGGCCAAGGGCATTGTAGCGCACGGCTTCAACAGCAGCCTCGGCTGTCTTCTCGCTGATACCGTCTTGACCAACGCTGATGGTACCGCCGTTGGCAAATACAGAACCGCGCTCTGCAGCATTGACTGTCTGCACGCCCCACTCATATGTTCCGTCGGGAAGGTTGAGTTCTAAGCTGGTAGCCATGTAGGCATTGCCTGGACGAACGACCTTGCGCACGCCGTCTTTCTCACCGCCTACGAACGAAGTCACGTTGTTGTAGAACTTGCCAGTGGCAGTGTTCTTGAGGTAAACTTCATAGGTCACGTTCTTCAGAGAAGAAGCGGCTGGAGTCCAAGTGAGGGCAACCTTGTTGCCATTGACCTCGGCATTCAGGCCGGTAGGTGCGTCTGGACGGGCAGCAACCTCGTAAGGATTCTTCGTGAAGGCGCAGTTACGTCCCGTGGGAAGGCCGTTGTCTTCGCCGGTGAAGTAGGTATTGTCGCCGTGATAGCCGGTCATCAGGTAGTTGAGAGCTCCCTCTACACCATAGTCAAGGAACAGAACTGCCTGCTCAGAAGCACCGGGAATGCGGCTGTAGTCGGTCAGACCACGGTCGCTACCCTTCAGAAGCCATGCTGCCTGGGTGTTGGGTGTGCCGTCGGGAAGGCCTGTGCACCATCCGAAAGTCAGCACGTCGTAGTAACCGTCGGCATTGTAGTCGATGGCGCGGATGCCCACATTTGTAGAGCTAAGCACCTTGATGTTGTTGCGACGGAGGGCCAACTGAGTGTTCTCAGTGTAGCCAACTGTTGCCATACCGTCCTCAACGGTGATCTTACCGGTCAGCAATTGGGGGATGTAGTCCCACTGGTCAGCCAGGCCAACGGCACCGGCATCCTGAGGAGCCTCACCGGTTACGTAGATGTCAGGTGTGCCATCGTTGTTGAAGTCAGCGACAAGGATGTTGCCGTTTCCATAGTGATGAGACACGTCGTCAGCGATGTTGATGTTGTAGAAGCTTACCACTTCTTCCGGATCAGTCTCCTTGCCTACGTTGATGTAGACCTGGAAAGTACGGCCCTGTTGGATGTCACTCAGGTCGCCGCTGTTGTCAACGTTACCCTGAACAAGGATGTCTGCATAGCCGTCATTGTTGAGGTCATAGGCACGAATGGTAGCAAGGGCGAAGTCATAGTTCACGTCGCCGTCGCCCATTACGTCGGTAGCACGCAGAGTAAAGGTACCGTCGCCGTTGTTGATGGCAACGCCGCAGTTGTCCTGACGGTTGTTATGTGCGTTGCTCCAGCCCATTCCGACGACATCGGGAAGACCGTCTGCGTTGAAGTCGGCTACGTCAACACCACGGGGATACCACTCAATCTCTTCCTCAAAGGCATTGAGGATGGCATAGTTCTCGTCGAGGGCAAAGTTGCCATTGCCGTCGTTCAGATACACACCGGGGAAGTCAAAGCGCTCGCCTGACAAGAAAAGGTCGATGTTGCCGTCACCGTTGAAGTCGGCAGGGATGATGTGTCCGCGCATTCCCACGGTCTTGAAGAACTGAGAAGCGGCATAGTCGGTGCCGTCATACTTCAGAACCCAAGCCTGGTCTTCTGTCTGAACCTCATTGCCATCGATGTCTTCGCCGACGAAACCTAACGCGGCATCACGTGACCAACCGGCAACAATGGCTTCCTTAAGTCCGTCGTTGTCAAGGTCGATCTCACAACCTCCAGCATAGTCCATCACGATGTTTTTGTCAACGCGAGACAAGCTGTTTTGTGCTGACACGCCAAGAGACATGCAAGCAACTACTGCTAAAGTAAAGATTTTCTTCATAAATATTGGTTGTTAGTTAATAATAAGGAGAAAGGGAAGCAGGAGCATGCCTGCTCCCTCTCTCATGAGTTGATAATTCGTTTTACGCTGATGATTATTCGAAACGGGGTGATGTCCAGCCCTTCTGGGCAGTCACTGAAGCCTTGAACCAGCCGTCTTCGCCAAATTCCACAGGCGAGACAAACATCGGTTTGCGGGCGCTTCCGCTCTTCATCTGGGCATTGCCTGCCTCAGTAGCGTTGTAGGCTACATAGAGAAGATTACCCTCGCTGTTGAGGAATGCACGCATGGGGTTCTCAGGATTGATGATGTCGCTACCGCCTTCGATGAGCAGTTCGCCCGTGCTTCCATCGGCAAGACTGGCACCTTGCTTGTCAAGATAAGGACCGGTGATGGTGCTTGCACGGCCATAACGTATCTCGGTCTTGTCGCCATTCTTGACGGTTGTGAACAGGTATACGTCGTCGGCTGCCTTGCGATAGACAGCCACGTCGCCCGTGCTGGCAATCTTTGTCGGCTTTCCAGACAGGCTTACCGTCGCTGCAGGGACAGTGTTGCCCCTGAGAGTGACCTTCTGGATGTAGGTTCCTTCTTCTGTTGTATAGCAGAGATAATAGTTGGTTGCCACGACGATGAAGAAGGGATCTTGCAGCGATGTCACGCCAAGCTCCTCGGCTGTGAGCAGCTCGCCCTTGTCAGTATATGGGCCTTGTCCACTTGATGCGGCAGCATAGCCGATAGAGTTGCTGCCCTCTAAGGTGTAGAAAAGGAAGAACTGGACACGGTTCAGGCGGGCATAGTCGGCACTAAGAGAGTTGATTCGTCCCTCGCCCCATGTGGGAAGTGCGTCGGAATTGAATCCGTCATTGGCACGCGACCATGTCATAAGATTGCCAGAAGTCAAAGCAGGACAATAGTTAGTCAGTCCGGTTGTCCACTGGGTTGTTGCCGAAAGAGCAACATACATGCTTGAACCTTTCAGCAGAGTTCCTGCTTCAAGAGACGGTTCCCATACGGGATTACGGTAGCTTGTGTTCTCGGGATTCTTGCTTCCTTCCCACAATACTGAGTCAATACCGTCCCCACCTACGTCCGTACAGCTGTACGATATGGGCAACAAGATGATGGCAGCTGCACCAGCTACTAATATATTGATTATCTTTTTCATTGCAATATTCCTTTTAATTAGAATTAATAGCCGTCGTTCTGTGTAAGCCCTGGCCAGAGGTTTATCTCGTGGTTAGGGATGATCCAAAGATGGTTCTTGCCGACTTTGTAGTTCAAGAAGTCGGGGTCACGTTCGGCAATTTCGTTTACTTTTGCCTGATCGTGGAGGTCTCCCCAACGGTCTAAGTCGAACCAGCGTGTGCATTCTCCGCAAAGTTCCACCAGTCGCTCGTGTTTGATCTGGGTGAGCAAGGCATCGTATGTCTGATAGCGTGAGGCATCAAGGTCAGCCATGTTGACGCGACGGCGTACTTTGTTGATGTATTCAACGGCGGTGTTACGGTCGCCATTCAGCTCATTCAGCACCTCAGCATACATCAAATAGACGTCGGCAAGGCGCAAAACTCGCATGTTGGCACCAGAAGCGTAGTCCTCAGACTTGTTGTCTGTCTCGACGCTGGTGTACTTTTTCCAGTAGCATTTGTGAGGGAAGTCCATGCCGGCAAAGCCCTCTGAGGCGCACCATTCTGGCCAAGTCTTGCCATAATAGTTAGCAGTCGCGGTCTGAGGTTCATTCTCATCGTAGTAGAAGAGGGTGTGGAATTTGCGCATATCGACGTTACCGTCCTTGTCAAGTTCCTTGTTGAACTCGTCAAGAAGCCAGTCACGTGACGAACCATCGTTCCAAGCACCCTCGCCACTGCTGAGGTATAAGCCCAGGAACTTCGGGCGTTGCTGTCCTACTTCCTTACCGTTGATGAGACCATCCTTGAAGTTTACCTCGAAGAGTGATTCTGAGTTGTTCTCATTAGCCTCGGTGAAGTTGTCCATCCAGTTGGGGACAAGGCTGTAGATTCCAAGTGCAAATATGTCTTCTATGTTCTTCTTGGCAGCCTGCCAGTAGGCGTTTGCAGCCGTCTGGTCTTGGTTTTCTGTATCCCAAGGGCGATGACACTTCATGCCTGCAAGCTGCATATTCATGCGGGCCATCATGCCTAATGCTCCGCCTTTGGTCACTCTTCCCTTGTTTTCGCTGTCCCATGAGAGAGGCAGCAGTCCGGATGCTGCGGTGAAATCCTCAAGAGCCTGCTTGTAAAGGTCTTCCTGTGTGCCGATGAATCCATTCTCTGTCGAGCTGGTTTGCACGGGTCCCTTGCCGTAAATGCCGGCAACTGACCAGTGGGCAACGCCTCGAATAAAGTAGGCTTGGCCAAGAATGTGGTCGGCTTCTTCCTGTGTAAACAGGTCGTATCCGTGGTCATTCATGTTGTCAATCACCTGATTCACATAGTAAAGGCTGTTGTAGAAGGCCTGCCATGGCAGGTTAAGTCCCTCATTACTGTTATAGTTGTAGGCCGAAATGATGAAGTTTGCATCGGCCTGGAACTCCGAGTTAGGGCTTTCGCTCCACCCTTCGTCGCCTCGAAGGATCATCAGTACCTGGAACCAACGGCTGAAATATCCCGGCCTACGCCATGTTGAGTAGGCAGCAGAGAGACCTTCGTTGAACTGATCTGAAGTCTTCCAGAACGTGTCGGCAGTCTCTTGGAAAGGATTTTCGAGGCTCAGCCAGTCGTCACTGCAGGCGGTAAACGACGTGAGCAGCGACAGTGCTATTATTGTTTTTACGATAATCTTTTTCATATTGATGTCTCCTTTCGTGTTTAGAATGTAACCTGCAGTCCGAAGTTGATCTGACGTGTGGAAGGATATTGCTCCCAGTCGATGCCTTGTGCATATACATAGGTGCAGATAATGTCAGGGTCATAGCCCTTGTATCCTGTGAATGTCACGAGATTGGTACCGCTGACGTAGGCACGAAGTTTCTGCAGATAGATCTTTCTTGTTATCTCCGACGGCAGAGTATATCCCAGCTGGATGTTCTTCATGCGGAAGTAAGTGCCCTTTTCGAGGAAGCGATCACTGGCTTTGTTGTTGTCAGTTGAGTTGGCATACATGCGGGGATAGGTGTTCGATGGGTTGTCCCATGTCCAAGGAGTGGCATCTGCGGGGATGTTGTCCACGGTGAATCCGAGCGTGCTTGCACGGCGTTCGTTGTAGATCTTGTTGCCGAAGCGGCCGGCCCACAGCATGTTGAAGTCGAATCCTTTGTAGCCAAGGCTGACATTGAAGCCCAGTTCGAACTTCGGAAGCGGGCTTCCGCACCAGTCCTTGTCAGTGTCATCTATCTGTCCGTCGCCGTTGACGTCGATGTATTTCACGTCGCCTGGCTGTGCGTTTGGCTGGATAACTCTGACAGACCCGTCGTCGAGTGTGGTGGTGTATTCAAGGATTTCGTCCATTGACTGGAATATTCCGTCGGCCTTCAGGAGGTAGAAGTCGGAGATCGAGCGTCCCACTTCCGAGCGGGTATAGCCTTCCTGCACGTAGGCATCGCCCATCTTCAAGACCTTGTTTCGTACCGTAGAAAGGTTGGCACTGATGCTGTAGTCGAAGTCTTTCAGCTTGTCTCTCCATCCAATCATCAGCTCAATACCGCGGTTACGCATCTCTCCGTAGTTGGTCCACAGGCTGGAAATACCAGTTGCCCACGACTGAGGAACGTTCAGAAGCAGGTCGGTCGACTTGGCGTTGAACCACTCAAACGAACCGAACAGACGGCTGTTGAACATGTTGAAGTCGACACCGATGTTGGTGGTAGTCTTCGTTTCCCATCCTAAGTCGACGTTCACCTTCGACGATTGTGTGGCACCATAGTTGATGGTTTCCATCCCTGCTGGGCCGAATACGGCAAAGTAGCCCTCGTAAGGACCGCTGTGGTCGATGGTCGGAATATAGCTATAGTTGCCTAACGACTGCATGTCGCCCACCTTACCCCAGCTGGCTCTCAGCTTCAGGTTGTCGACAACATCCTTTACAGGCTCCCAGAACTTCTCTTCACTGATGCGCCATCCGAACGAGAACGACGGGAAGTAACCGCGGCGTTTATTGGTACCGAACTTCGACGAACCGTCCGAACGGAAGTTGAACTGAGCCAGATACTTGCCGTCGTAGTTGTAGTCGATACGTCCGATGTACGACAGTTGGCGGCGTCTTTCGGGCTTTCCTGCCATGTTGTTCTGTGTGCCTACGAGGCTGATTTCATAGAGACCTTCCACTTGCTGGTTGTATCCCTGTGCCTCAAGCCAGTGCCAGTTCACCTCTTCTGCAGTGTGTCCTACGAGAGCAGTCAGGTTGTGCTTGCCGAAAGAGTTCTGGTAGGTCAGCGTGTTGTCGAGGATAGTCGTGGCACGTTGGTCACGGTTGTCGGTCAGAACGTCGTCGTATCGCTGTTCGGCCGAGCCCATTCGCGTGGTATAACAGTGCGCAATGTTCTTATGACGGCCAAACCAGGCGTCTACGCCGAAGTTCAGTTTGTAGGTGAAGTGTTTGAACAGCTTCAGTTCAGCGAAAGCATTGGCGATGATACGGTTGTTCACCGTGAGGTTGTCATTTGAGTATTGCACGCCTACAGGGTTGCTGGCATAGGTCGGGAAGTCCTGGCTTCCGTATCCGAATCCCGGGTCTCCTTTGTGTTGTGCGGGCTCAAACGGGTCCCAAACGGGTATCACCGGAGGCATCGACGTTGAGCCAACAAACGGACCGCCGTTGCTTGCGCCCGTGATAGTCTCGTGGCTGATGGTGTGCTGGAACGTCGAGTTATAGCCTATTTTCAGGATTCCGTAGGTCGCGTCGGCGTTCATTCTGGCCGTGAAACGTTGATACTTCGGTCCTTCTATCACGCCCTTCTGGTCCATATATCCTGCTCCGATAGCCATGTTCACGTTGTCAGAGCCTTGCGCGTACATTATATTATAGTCCTGCGTGAAGCCGGTTTGGAAGGCAGCCTTCTGCCAGTCTGTGTTCGGAATATACTTTCCAGTGTTCACGCTTGAGTAGTTTGCTCCCGGCCAGTCGGCGTTGGCGTTCAGGTAAGCCTGCTCGTTATACCGCATGAAGTCGGTCGTCGACATCATGTCAATCTTCTTGGGCAGGTCGGCAACGCTCCATGTTGCCGAGACATCCAGTGTGGGTTGTCCCTTTTTTCCCTTCTTAGTTTCGATCAAGATCACACCGTTTGCACCCCGAGCACCATAGATAGCTGCGGCCGACGCGTCTTTGAGAACTTGCATTGATTCGATCTCGTTCGGGTTGAGATGGTTCACGTCGTTGACGATCATTCCGTCGAGAACATACAGTGGACCCACGGTGTTGAACGAGCCCACACCACGTATTTGCACGTGGCTCATCGCACCAGGCTGGCTCGTGGTGCTCACCGAGATGCCCGGCACCTGGCCCTGAAGCATTTCATAAATGTTGGTGGCAGCCGTCTTTTTGGCCTCCTCCATGTCCACGACGCCTACCGAACCTGTCAGGTCGGCCTTGCGCTGCGTACCGTAACCGATGACCACGATGTCGTTCAAGCTCTGCACAAGAGCCTTCAACTCCACGTCGACCGTCCGGCGAGTGCCCACCTTCACGGTCTCCTCTTCGTAGCCCACATAGGAGAATTGCAAACGGTCGTTAGGCTGACTGCTGATGGTATACTGACCGTCGAAGTCGGTAACAGCCATAGCCTTCGTATCCAACGACTTGATGGTGACGCCGATCAACGGCTCACCGGTAGAGGCATCAGTCACTGTTCCCTTCACCTCCTGCGCATGAAGCGCCACGGGTGGAGCGATCAAAAGGAACAGAAAAAGCAATGCTTTCCCAAATAGAGATACTTTTTCCATACTACGTTGTTTGTATTGTTTTATAGGTTGTTGATATTTAGTCGTATCGTTGAGCCTCTGCTTCTTCAGCATTGGACTGTCGCATCGTTAGGTTTAAGTCGGTGCAAAGATACGAATATTTTACAAATACCCATCAGAAAATTTCAAAAATTTTCACTCGGTTGCTGCATTTAGACCTCTTAGGAGGGGCAAAACGGGTGTTTCCGCTGCCCTCTTCCCCCAGCCTTCATCCGTCGCAGCGTGTCGCTTCGTGCCCCGTTCTCTTGCCCTTCGTCCCACCCTCCCGCACCGTTGCCCGCGAGAAAGCTAAGACTTTAGCCCCAGAAGTCTATGGGTTCTGCCCGAGAAGTCTATCCTTTCTCGCCCATAAAGCTAAGACTTCTCACTCTGAACCCATAGCTTTCTCAGCCTCGTCCCTGCCACGGCAGCGCCACGTCCCTGCCGGTTCTCTACGGCTTTGCCTGCGCTGTTAGCGCACCCAGTTAGCCGAAAAACACCCTTTTCGGGCGCCATTTTCGGGCCAAAACAGTTAAATCTTCTTAAAAATCAACACTTTTACCCCCCCTAATAGGCTGAATATCATGCGCATGTTCTAATTTTGCAACCGATTATAGCAATTCAAGTATAGTATAGCGGGGACCGTTCACGCCCTGTATCTGCACTTTTCACAACAGTCTTAACGACTTACGTGGCCGTCATAGCCAACGGTTTGCCGGTGCATAATAATTAGAAAATAAACATAAAATTCAAGTATGAAAGCAATGAAGTTTTTAATGGCCGCAGCCATGCTGGCCGTTAGCGTGGCCGTTTCGGCACAAGGAGGCGCAACAACGTGGCTCGACGCTTCCGACCATTCCAAGGGATTCACCGATGGAATCCTTGAATACTCCACCACCTTCGAGCATCGTCCAAAGGGAACAGTTGAGACTCTCAGCGGAGAAGTGGCAGTAAGGCTGCACCTAAAGGACACCAAGCAGTGCGTGGACACCGTCAATTCATCGTATAGTTCGTTGAGTAAAGAATCGAGTTACGCATATAATAATAAGAAATACACGTTTAAATATAATACTTATGTGACCATCAACGGCACACGATACGGTTTCTATATCGAGGACATCAAGTCGGATGTAGGCCGTCCTTACGTTGGCAGTCAGTTCAAAAACGAGATTATCACGTTCAAGGACTATACGATAACCGTCGACAACGGGGCAACGAAGTATGAGTTTGTCGGCTTCCTCAGCACCGCCCTTGACGAGACAAGCCAGGCACGAAGGTTCTGGAAGCGCACCAGAGAGACCGTGCCTTATTCCACGGTTTCGTCAGTCAACATCCCGGCTTCCATCGCCGATCCCGACGGGAACAGCTACACGGTAGTGGCTGTTCAGGAGTATGGCTTCTGCTGGGACGAGTATGATCCCCTGAAGATGTCGTATTGCGATCCCAATTCGACAGAACCACTCACGTGGTACTATCCCAACAACCACATGAACGACTATCTGCAGTCAGTCACGTTTCCCTCGACCATGCGCTACATCGGCGACTATGCTTTCATGGGTTGTACGAAGCTGAACAACGTGGTAATACCCAATTCTGTCGAGCATCTTGGTACTGATAGCTACGGTGGAGTGTTCGAACACTGCACGTCTCTCACCAATTTTCAGTTCCAGGAAGAGGCAAAGGTGACCGTGATACCTAAGTATACCTTCTGGGTGTGCGACAACCTGACGGCGTTAGACATACCCGTAGGCGTGCAGACCATTGAGGAGTGTGCCCTGCAATACAACTTCAAGCTGGCCAACATCAACCTGCCTTCCTCGCTTACCACCGTGGGTCCTCACTTCCTTTGCTTGGCCATGGAGCTGACAACGCTGACGGTTCCGGCCAGCGTGACTAACATCGATGGCGCATTCTTGCACGGATGTGAGAGCTTGAACACCGTCTATCTGCTCGGAAAACCGGCCGACCTGCAGTCGAACGGGGTGGGTCTAGGCGACGAGATCAAACCCTTCGCAAGCAATAGCCGTGGCTGTGCCGAAGATGTGAGCGGGGCAACGTTCTATGTTCGCGGAAACTTGTTGGACGACTACACCTCTAATGAGTCGTGGAAGATTGCCCTCGAACAGGACAATAAGTTCGAGGCCATGGAGATTACCCGTACCTTCAAGGCCGGCACTTGGGCCACAGTAGTGTTCCCTAACACAGAGGCATGCAGCGCCTTCACGAAGAACTACAAGCAGCAGTTTGGCGAAGGCACCGTTGTTGCCACCATGAAGTCGGCCTCGCGTGGCGTCGCTACGGGCGCGATTGACCCGGGCAACCGTCTCTATTCGCTGACCTTCGAGGAGATAGACGTAACAGACGACCTGCCCACTCTTACCCCATTACTCATCAAACCCGAAAAGGAAATCGTCGTCACCTTGTGGAACGTGCAGGACCTTACCGACCAAAGCTTCATGGAAAGCCGTGCCGTCAACCGCGAAACCCGCGTGACTGTCGACAACGACGACGACCATGCCGAGATTATTTTCAGAGGCCGCATGCAGCCATACAAGATGTTCCCGTGGGACTTCTACCTCTCTAATGGCAAATTCAAGCGCGTTCCAAGCGCTGCAGAGGGCGCCACTGCGCAGGATACCCGTGCATGGTGGAGGGTACAAATCGACGGCGTTGGCTCGCAGATCTCTACCTCTGCCGTGGGTAATTTCGTCCAGCCTACAGCCATCAGCAGCGTGGATGCCGGGCAGAACACGGTCTATGACATCAATATTTACGACCTGAACGGCCGCAAAATGAGCGTCGACAAGATTGACTTGCCTGCAGGCATCTATGTCATCAACGGAAAGAAAGTGGTTGTAAAGTAACTTGAAAATTGGAGGTAAAGAAAATGAAGAAGACATATATTCAGCCCACGACAGAAGAAATATTCTTGCCCGAGCTCATGCAGATCACCCACAACTCGGTGAACGTTGACGGCAAGGC
Organism: Prevotella sp.; assembly: GCA_017469955.1. Lineage (GTDB taxonomy): Bacteria > Bacteroidota > Bacteroidia > Bacteroidales > Bacteroidaceae > Prevotella. The sequence goes on along the minus strand of JAFUFJ010000004.1, from coordinate 4,119 downwards.
TCCCGGCGATCAGTTTGACTTCGGCGGAAACGGAAGTGCCGACGACGATGTCGACGCCAAGGGAAATCCCTGGAACACGTGGGACGACATTGACTGGGATTAGCCGGTTGAGCAGGACAGATCCTCTTCGTCAGTGTGGTCCGTCAATGAGTCATGCGGCAGCCGACGGCTTTCCATGCCTCGCACAGGGCGGTGACGCGCCCCTCAAGGGAAGCCCCTCGCGGGCACAACGGCCGGAAGGACCGTCATGTTGCCAGACTGATCAGAAACAGCACAATGGGAGTGGATATGGCTGTCGAGGCCGTTTCTCCACTCCCATTGTCGTTGTTGCGAAGCACAGGCGGGAGCCGTCACGTCCCGACCGGCAGCCTTTTGTATCATTCTGTCGGGCAGTAGCCCGCGAGAAAGCTAAGGGTTCTGTGCCGTACATCTATGATGTATGAAGCATACCAGCCACATGTATGGCCCGTACACGGCAGATGTACAGCCGTGAAACGACAGGAAGCAACGGCAGCAGAATAGGAACACTGCAAGAAAGACATAAGAAAACAACAATAAAGACCGTAAGAACACGGCAGTAAAAACGAAAAGATGAAACGAGTGAAGGTGAGACTTCTGGTGCTGACGGCAGCCCTTTGTCTGTCAGCAGTCTTGTATGCCGTCCCCGTAAAGCCGGGGATGTGGCAGTATGTTCGGCTTGCAGATGGCCGTCGAGTGCTTGTAGAACCGCGTGGAGACGAAAGGGAAATCCTCTATTTCGACCGAGAGGGAAACGTCTATGTCGAGGCAGGCAAGGACGTGTTTCGGCAGACTACGCTCGAAGAAGTGCAAGCCGACACCACACGTGCAGCCTATGTTGAGGCTCAGATTGAGCAGGCTTTACAGGCCAAGGGGGCACAGAAGGCGCGCCGTAAGGCAGGCTATAAGGACACAAGTTACTTCCAAGGCTCAAAGAAAGGCATCGTCATCCTGGCCGAGTTCACCGACGTGAAGTTCCACGATTACTATCAGGAGTCGAAGTATGGCGTGAGCAGTGTCAACGGCCTTTATAAGCGCATCGTCAACGAAGTGGGCTTCAACGTGGAGCCTTTCGTGGGCAGCGTGCGCGACTATTTCCGCGACCAAAGCATTGACCGCAACGGAAACTACCAGTTCGACATCGACTTCGACGTTGTCGGCCCTGTCGCTCTTTCCCAGAAACGCGACTATTACGGCGCGCCCATCCTCAGGAAAGACGGCACAACCTTCTATCGTGATTCCCATGTGGGCTATATGATCTACGAGGCTGTGCAGCTTGCCGACAAGCAGGGTGTGGACTTTTCAAAGTATGACTGGGACGGAGACGGCGAGGTAGACGAGGTGTTTGTGATCTGGGCAGGTCAGGGAGAAGCCGATCAAGGCGGAGCAAACACACCCTACGCTGTCAAGTCAACTCTGTCAGCAAGGTATACTACGGACGCGAAATACGCCAGTAATGCAAACTACTATGGCTATACAACCAACGGTAATGCCTATACGACTCCCACCTACGGAGCATTGACTTTAGACGGGGTAAAGATAGATGTCTTCGCCTGTAGTCCCGAACAAGCCACCGACAAGACGTGGGACTATGACGAGTTTGGCATGCGTCAGAGCACCAGCACCGTCACCGGTACGCGCATCTTCGGCATTGGAACCCTGTGTCATGAGTTCAGCCACTGCCTGGGATACCACGACCTTTACGACTCAAGCAACACCCGAAATTCGGGAATGGGCGCATGGGACATCATGTCATATGGCAGCTACAACGGCGACGGTTATTGCCCTGCAGGCTATACGGCCTATGAAAGATGGGCGGTAGGATGGCTCGATCCCATCGTGTTAGACGAGCCAACCGTGGTAGAAGGCTTGACAGCTCTGGGCGACGGAGGAGAGGCTTATGTGGTATATTGCCGTGGAAACGACAAGACGGGCGAGTTCTATACGCTGGAGAACCGCCAGCAGACAGGGTGGGACACCTATCTGCCCTGGAGCGGACTGCTCATCAGTCACATCGACTACAACCAGACCATCTGGGATAACAACAGCATCAAGATCAATCCACTCACGGCCGATAGCAACAACGATCATGCGCGAATCAGCATGTTCAGGGCAGGAACCGACGTGGCAGGGCTGCTCCATTGGGATGCCTATCCTTACGAACCAGACTACTTCCTCCCGCAGAAATATGCCGATAATGCCACGCTTGCCGGCAAGACGGGCAGCGAAATAGCGTCTTATCTGAACGAATACTACAGCAGCAAGGGCACCACTCTCAACCTTGGCACTCAGCTTAACAACGAACTTTCGGCCACATCGACGCCCGCTGCCGTCTACTATAATAGCACGGCACAGACAGGAAACACGGCGAAACCGTTTGCCGATCACGAGATACATCACATCACTCGCAACGCTGACGGCACCGTCAACTTCATCTATCGCTACCCAGAAGCTGCCAGCCTTGCACTGCATGAAGGAGCGCAGGCGGGCGATATCTACTCGACAGGGCTCTATGATGAAGTGACGATTGACCGCACACTTTCAGCAGGAAAGTGGAGCACCATGTGGCTGCCTTTTGACCTGAACCAGACGGAAGTGCGACAATACTTCGGCACTGATGCCATGGTGGCCCAGTTCGCCGGTGTGACAACAACGTCGAAAAGCACAACCGTCAACTTCAGAACCAATACGGCCGACGACGGTTCGGCACGCACAACAAGCACACAAGCCGGTGTGCCGTTCCTCGTGAAGGTGAGCCATGACACCAAGGTGGGGCCGTTCTCTTACAAGAAAGTGACGCGCGAAAGCACAGACGAGGCCTCGGTAACCATCGACGGATGGACCTTTGCCGGCACAAAGACGTCAGGACTGCTGCCCGAGGGAGCCTACTTCATCAGCGGCAACAAGTTCTATCGCTCGGTAGGAAAGTCTACGTCCAAGGCCTACAGAGCCTACTTTGTCGCCACTGAAGCAGACAGCACTGAGGGCGTAGCGTCAGGCTTCTCGCCCACATTCCTCCAAGATTCCGACCCCGAGCATGTCATTTTCTATGACGATGTCTATGGTGACATGGGCGTCGACCTCGACGATGTAGAGACAAGTATCGATGGAGTGACCTCAAAGAACCAGTCCGAAGCCGTCGACCGCATCTACAATATCCAAGGTCAGCAGGTAGGTACGACGGCCACAAGCCGGTCGCTTCCGAAGGGCATCTATATCAGGAACGGACGCAAAGTGATCATCAAATGAGAAAGGAACGAGCAATGAGACAAGATAAGCGCACATACATACAACCGCAGACAGCGACCCTCTCGACGGAGCCGGCACAGGCTTTCATGGCAGGATCTGACGAGATGGACAGCATTTTCAACGGCCGTGTGGACGGGAAGATTGAGATTAGCGACGGAGGAGACGACCTTGAAGGCCTCGAAGCCGATGCCAAACCGTTCATCGTCCTGCACGATGTCTGGGAAGACTGACCGGCAACGCACGGTCTGAACCGAAGGAATGAGGCATGGAAAAGGGCTCTCTCGCCGACTGAGGGGGCCGGAAGACGGCCGTCAAATGGTCTTCTTTCCATGCTTCATTCCTCTTTTGCTGTCGTCGACCGACCAGTTTTTACCACCGCAGGGCAGAGGATTCTGCGGGGTGTCCCGCAGGGTTCCCGGCCCGCTTTCTTACCCTTCGTCTCGCTCTTTCCGCCAGTTGACGGCGAGAAAGCTAAGACTTTAGCCTGAGAACTCTTAGCTTTATGGATGAGAAAGGATAGCTTTATGGGCAAGAAACCTAAGACTTCTCGGGTTAAAGTCTTAGCTTTCTCAAAGACAAAGAATCAGCCTGACGGCATGATGGTTTGCGCCTTTGTGGATGAAGAGGTTTTTGTACTGTTGTCAGAGCCTTGTTCTCAACACCTTACGACTTTGTCATCGGGAAAAGAGAAAGCAGACTTCCTTCCGGAAATCTGCTTGGAAGTAGGGACGATCGGGCTCGATTTTTGATTATGCAGATCCAAACTTAGCGTGCCCTTCCATGCCGTTGCCGGGGGCATTTGTTGGGATTGGCGGAAAAAGAAAGCAGACTTCCTTCCGGAAGTCTGCTTGG
>JAFUFJ010000011.1 GCA_017469955.1 Prevotella sp. | reverse complement strand
CGTGTTGACGCATCCGTTTGAGTTGTTTTCCTTGGAAAAGAACAGAAGGTTGCCGTCCTTGTCTTCAAACAGTTTATGGGCTGCTATGACATGTCTGTAGCTGGCAGAGAGTATCTCGGCGTACTTCTTGTTGCCGGCTTTGAATCCGTCGTCGTAGATGGTTTTATCCAATACGCGACACTGCTGCATTATGGCTGCATAGTCGCGGTTCAACTCGTTGAATGCCTGGAAAATTGTCTTGCCATTGCGGGCCCAATAGCCCTTATAGCGATAGTACATGTATTCGATGTCCTGCACTTCGTCGTATCCAATGAGTGCATAGCTGGTGGCATTGGCCACGGTACCGAAGTCGTGTACATAGCCTAATACGGGAATTTCAGATGCCTTCCTGGCAACGACCTGCTGTTTGGAGACAGCAAGCTTGCCCGTCGAAGCGAAAGCCTCGACCATGTCTTCTTCAGAAGCGATGGCCACCTGTCCGTTGATGGCCGGCAAATAGAGGTATCCCCAGTCGATGCAAATACCGTCACCCTTTTTGGCGAGGATGGGCTGTTCGACGGTTCCTGTCTTTGCATATTTCACTCCACCCTCGGTAACGAAAGACGAGACGGTGGGCTGATTGGCATTGTTGACGGCGATTTCAGGCGAAGCTCCGAGATAGAACTGTACGTTGTGCTCCTTCTTGTCGGTCGAACGCACCTGATAGGAGATGTAGTTGATCGGTGTTGAGAGCAGGTCAAGGTTGTCAATGAGCATCGGAGCGGTGAAGACCACATCCAGTTCTACGGGACCGCAGACGAAAGTATAATAGGTGTTGGTAGCCAGAACGTCAACAGACTTCTGCTTTGCTACCTGCACTTCAGCGCCCTTCTTCATCACGTTCTTGAACACTCCGAAGTCGAGATAGGCTCCTCCCGTGGTGTTATGGCAGTGGGCTGCGATGACGTTCTTGCCTGGTTTCAGCACGTTTTTGAGGTTTCCGTCGAGGTGTTTCACTTCGCCGGTCTTCCATGTTTCGCCCGTTTTCACAACTTCCACGCCGTTGATGTAGAGTTCAAAGACATCGTCGTGAGAGAACACGAGATAGAGGTCGCTGGCAGCATCATCTGCCGGCAGTTCTACGGTACGGCGCACATAGAGGTCGGAGTTTGGCTCGTTCCATCGTGTTCTGACATTAGGGTATTCACCGCGCGAGCCGAAAGCAGCTTCCTGCACTCTCCATTGCGAGGCGTCAAAATTTGCTTTCTCCCACCCGTTGCCTGGGTTTCTGCGTGTGACATGTCCTTTCCATGCTTCGGCATCGGCCATTGGAACGACAGCTTCGAGCACGTATTCCTTCTGTGCACCTAAGAAACGATAGGCTATGCCGTCAACGCGAAGCATGCCTGTGAGTGGCATTTCGTCGTTTGTCCAGTGGCGTGTTGTGCCGTCAGTCAGCTGATCATAGGGCGACCAGATGGAGAAATACGGATCGTTGACTACGATAGGAACCGAAGGCAACCTAAGATCAGTGGCCTTGTAGGGTTTGAAAGTCTCAACAGTTTGTGCGCCTGCAAATGCAGACACCGCCATAGCTGCTGCGAGGATGAAGAGTTTTTTCATTAATTTAGTTCTTTTTATTTCGTTAATTAACTTCTTTGTTGATTCCCGAGAACGTTCTTCTACCGAAAAGACTAAATTCTGTGTATGTCTTATTGCTTTTTGATTATATAACCAACTGCAAAGTAAATGATTTTTTCTCAAAAACAGAAAATAAAAGAAACATTTTTTTGATATTAGGCGTTTTTTTTCAAAAAAAGGGGCAAAAAAGTCCAAATCAAGTTGCTTTTCAGGTTTTGAAATGTTAAAAAACGGAGTATTCTGCGCTTTGTTTTCATGGGCTTCAACTTATAAAGTTGAGTATAAATCAACGCAAGCGTGTAAACTTTTTGTTTGCAAACGATTGCATCAATATAGTTCTTTTTAACAGAACATCCCCTCCGCCTTGCCTTTTTGGGCGGGCGGAGGGGATGCCGGGTGTCGGTTTTCCTGCTGCGGAAGCCTCTCAAAAGGGCTGCAGCATTTATCGGCGAGCCTCTTTCAACAGGCCAAGCTTGCCGTCTTCAATGAGTTTCAGGATCAGTTCGCCGAAGAGAGTGTTCTGCCATGCGAACCACGAGCGGGTGAAGTTGGCCGGATCGTTTTTGTTGAACGACTCGTGCATGAAGCCCGTATCGGCGTCGGTACGTTGCAATGTTTCCACGCACCACTTGATTTCGTCGTCGTCTTGCGAAGTGAAAGCCTTCATCATGATTGACATCGGCCATACCATATCGTAGCCCACGTGGGGACCGCCGATGCCCTCTCCTGCCGTTCCGCGGAAGAAGTAAGGGTTGTCTTCGCTCCATACGAAGCGGCGAGTGTTCTGATAGACGGGGTCGTTAACGTCGACATCTCCCAGATAAGCCATAGCCAACAGCGAGGGAACATTGGCGTCGTCCATGAGCAAGTGGTTGCCATAGCCGTCGACTTCGAAGGCATAGATCTTGCCATACTTCGGGTGTTCTACCACTGCATACTGCTGCAATGCCTCTGCAACCTCGTCGGCCAAGCTCGTGCACTGGGCCGAAAGGTCTTCGCAACCGTTTACCTTCTGCAGTATCTCGGCAGCCTTCCTGAGGTTGCTCACTGCCATAAAGTTGGATGGAACGAGGTAGAGGAAGGTCGTAGCATCGTCGGAAGGACGGAAGAACGAGCAGATGAGCCCGCAAGGCTTGGCCGGATTGCCCTTGCCGTCACAGCACACTGTGTCGAGCTGGCGTTCGGTAACACGCTGGAAGCGGTAGGGTCCGACGCCGTCTTTGCGCTGCTGTTCGCGGAAGGTCTTCAAGACATTCTTCACGGCAGCAATCCATTCGTCGCCGAAAATCGACGTGTCGCCCGTCACCTTCCAATAGTGATATGCCAGACGAAGGGGATAGCAGAGGGAGTCAATCTCATACTTACGTTCGTGAAGCATGGGGTTCATGTCGGTCATGTCTTTCATCCAGTCGCCGTTGGGCAGCGGTTCTTTATTGAAAGCATTGGCATAGGGATCGAGGTTGATGCACTTCAGTTGGCGCAGGATGACGCCCTTGAGCATCTGTTTCAGCTTCGGGTCGTCGTTGGCGAACTGCACGTAAGGCCACACCTGGGCTCCCGAGTCACGCAGCCACATGGCGTGGATGTCGCCCGTATAGACGAAGGTGTCGTCGCTGCCATCCCAGTGAACTGTGGTGTCAAGGGTGTTGGGAAAACAGTTTTCAAACATCCAAGCGAGGTACTGATTGTCCTTCAGCAGCTTTTTTACCTCCTTGATTTTCTTCTCGATGGCATCAGAGACAAACAGCCTGTCGGCCGAAGCCGGACGATTTGTCTTCATCACCGTCTTGTCTTGTTTCGCCACAAGCGGCAGCCGATTGTCGGCATTCCCGCCGGCAATGCCGGCCTGAGCGACCGTGACGGTCAGCAGAAGTGCTGCCGTTGTCAGTAGTTTTTTGGTTGTCTTCATATCAGTTGTTGTTATCGAATGTTTTGCTTGCGAAAGGCGTTTAGCCTTGCAAAGGTAGTAAATTTTTCATTAAACCGAGATGTTTGGCAAAAAATATAGCGAAAAACATTTTCCGGGGACAGCATAAATTCTGTAAAAATAGAATCATAAAATTAACACTTCAGAATGAACACAAAAACACTTCTTCGGCTCAAAAACAAGCCTTTACTCGCAGAAGGAACAGCCTTTTCGGCAGCCGTCTATAGCCTTCCCGCCGAGAAAGCTGTCTTTTCTCAGCCACAGACCTAAGGATACACGCCATGAATACTTTGACCTTCCGGCAAGAAACATCAGCTTTCTCGACCTGAAAGCATAGCATTCACGACATAAGAAAACGGGACGGCCGGCAACCTGCAAGACAAACTCTCTGAGCCTCATCCAATTACTTTAAGAAGAGAAAAACCTGCGCATTCGCGCAAAAGCCGACACTCTTCTGGAAAAAGAAAAGAAGCGAGCGAAAGATTGTAAAGAAAAATCATAAAAATTAACATTTCTCCAACCGATATAAGAGAAGAAAAACTTGCTGTTTCAACAAATAATGCGTAACTTTGCAGTCAGATAATGTACGTGCACGCACGATGAAATTCAGTGAAGTCATAGGACAAGAAACGGCACGCGACAGACTGCTGCAGATGGTCGACGACGGACATCTGCCCCATGCTGTCATGCTATGCGGCCCGCAAGGCTGCGGAAAAATGGCACTGGCCATGGCCTTTGCCTCCTATATGCTGGGCGAAAGACGCGGAACAGGACGCCAGGAACAGGGCAAAGACACGCCCCAAGAGGCCGGCCCGGACAACTTTATGATGATGCCCGTGGCAGCTCCCAAGCCTTCAACCGCCAACATCGAGGCCATGCTCGACAAGATGGAACACCCCGACTTGCACTTCACTTACCCCGTGATTCGTCCCACAGGCACGTCATCAGAGCACAAGATGGTGAGCAGTGACTTTGCCCGTCAATGGAACGAAATGATACTCGAAAGCCCCTACTTCACCATCGATCAGTGGCTCGAACGCATGGATGCTGCCAACCAACAGGCACAAATCGGCGCGGGAGAGAGCGACGAACTGACGCGCAAGCTCAGCCTGAAATCAAGCCAAGGAGGCTACAAGGTGAGCATCATCTGGCTGCCCGAACGCATGAACCAGGAGTGCAGCAACAAAATTCTCAAGCTACTCGAAGAGCCACCGGCAAAGACTGTGTTCATCATGGTCAGCGAAGAACCCGAACGACTCTTGGAAACCATACGCAGCCGCACGCAGCGAATCGACATCAAACGCATCGACAATGATGCCATTGAAGAAGCACTCGTCGAGAAAAGGGGCATCGACCGTGACAATGCACACCGCATAGCACGGGCAGCAAACGGCAGCTGGGACAAGGCTTTGGAAGCACTTGACAGCAACAACGAGCGACACCTGTTCCTCGAAATGTTCATCCAACTCATGCGCAAAGCCTACACACGAGACGTGAAAGAGATGAAACACTGGAGCGAAGAGACAGCCTCCTACGGCCGTGAACGCCAAAAAAGAATGCTCACATACTTCGGACATATGATCCGCGAAAACTTCATTTTCAACTTCCGAAAGCCAGAACTCAACTACATGACCGAGGAGGAAGAGCAGTTCTCACGCAACTTTGCCAAGTATATCAACGAAGCCAACGTCATCGAAATCAGCGAGCTGCTGGCACGGGCCCAGCGCGACATCGCACAAAATGCCAATGCCAAGATCGTGTTCTACGACCTCGCACTGCAGATGATCGTGCTGCTCATCAAGAAATAAACGGAGGAAAACAGGACAAGAACCCAATCAACCCAATATAGAAATGGACTACAAAGACATGAAATTCAAGATATCACGAGGATGTGAACGGGGCTTCTGCCGACAGGCATGCGGACGCCAGAACAAGCAGCTCAACACCTATGACTGGCTGGCTGACGTACCAGGAAACTTCGATACCACCGACCTCGTGGAGGTACAATTCAAGAATACCCGAAAAGGATACTACCACAACATCAACAAACTCGACCTGAAAAAGGGCGACATCGTGGCCGTAGAAGCCAATCCCGGACATGACATCGGAATCGTGACACTCACAGGAAAACTCGTAGAACTGCAGCTGAGAAAGGCTAACATCAAATCGCCTGACGACATCCGGCGCATCTATCGCATCGCTAAACCGGTAGACATGGAGAAATACTACGAGGCAAAAGCACGCGAGCACGACACCATGATAGAGAGCCGACAGATAGCCAAGGGACTGGGACTGGACATGAAAATCGGAGACGTCGAGTACCAAGGCGACGGCAACAAGGCCATCTTCTACTACATTGCCGACGAGCGTGTAGACTTTAGACAATTAATAAAAGACCTCGCAGCAGCATTCCATGTGCGCATCGAAATGAAGCAAATAGGAGCACGACAAGAAGCCGGACGCATCGGAGGTACCGGGCCTTGCGGACGAGAACTCTGCTGCGCAACGTGGATGAAGAACTTCGTAAGCGTGGGCACCAATGCCGCACGTTTCCAAGACATATCGCTCAATCCGCAGAAGCTGGCTGGCATGTGTGCAAAGCTAAAGTGCTGCCTGAACTACGAAGTGGACAACTATGTGGAGGCCGGACGCCGTATGCCAAGCCGGGAAATCATGCTGCAAACGGCTGACAGCGACTATTATTTCTTCAAAGGAGACATCCTTGCAGGGCAGGTGACCTACTCTACTGACAAGCGAATCGCTGCCAATCTTGAGACCATCACAGCCCAACGAGCACGGCAGATCATCGAGATGAACAAGCAAGGCATCAAGCCTGAAAGCCTGCAAGACGAGAACAGCAGCGACAAACAGGACAACAAACCGGTGGACCTGCTGGCCGATGCCGACATCAGCCGTTTCGACAATGCCAAGAAAAAGAAACGCAACAAAAACAGAAACAACAACGGAAACAGTCACCACCATCGCAACAACAACCGCAGAAGAGAAGGCCGTCAAGACGAGAAGAAATAGACACGCGACTCTCGTCACAACTCTTTTCATGGCTTTTCTGCTCACGTCATGCAACCAGAGAAAGGTGTATGACTCCTACCAGCATACATCCTTGACAGGATGGGAAAAGAACATTCACGCCGAGTTTAGCATTCCACCCCTGAAAGAAGGAGGACCTTACCAAAGCACAGTGGGACTGAGAATCAACGGCGACTACCCTTTTATGTCGGTGACACTCATCATAGAACAAGAAAAGTTCGCAAAGGGAAAACCGCAACCTGTCTGCTCAAGAGACACCATCAACTGCCGGCTCGTCAACGAGAACGGAAAGGCTGAAGGGCGAGGACTGACCTACTATCAATACCTTTTCCCCCTGAAAATACAGGAACTCGCTGCAGAAGACTCGCTGCACATCAGCATCCAGCACAACATGAAACGTGAGATTTTGCCCGGTATCAGCGACGTAGGATGGCGGTTGGAGAAACGCTTCTAAAGAGGAAACGAAAAGAATATCGACGGAAAATCATATAAAGATGTGGCTGACGCTGCACCTTTGTCATTGATTAAGAGCGTGTCATCTCGCGACTTGCATCAATGCGCAAGAAAATGAAAAGCAGCAAAGTGAAGCCCCACAACGACGATCCTCCATAGCTAAAGAAAGGCAACGGGATGCCAATGACAGGCGTCAATCCCAATACCATGCCCACATTGATGAACACATGGAATAGGAATATGCTCAACACACAATAGCCATATATCCGACCAAAAGCAAAAGGCTGGCGCTCAGCAAGATGGATCAAGCGCAAGATCAAGGCTAAAAACAACAGTAGAACGCCCGCAGAACCCACGAAACCTTCCTCCTCTCCTACGGTACAAAAGATGAAGTCAGTATCCTGTTCGGGCACGTATTTCAGCTTCGTCTGAGTGCCATTAAGAAAACCTTTGCCACGTAAGCCACCCGAACCAATGGCAATCTCGCTCTGATGGACATTGTATCCTGCTCCACGAAGGTCTTCATCCAAGCCCAGCAACACATTGATTCGAGTGCGTTGATGCTGCTGCATCACATTGTTCAACACATAGTCGGCCAAATTGAAAAACACCATTGAACCGACTGCAAAGCCAGCAATGAACAGATAACGGACCATGCGTCGTCGCAGCCACTGATAGCAAAGCCACCCGATGAGAACAACGTTAAGAGCCAGCTGAACCCAGAATACGTTGAACGAAAGCCAATAATGTGACAGGAAAAGGGCTCCGACGGTGATCAAGACAGAATAGGAAAACAACGTCAAAGCGCCCTTCTTATCATGACAGAACACCCAGACCATACCTAAAGTGAACAGCTGCACCAAGAGCATCACTGCAAACTTTCCTACAGAAGTAGGAGTAGCCCATAGTATCACATCTTCATATTTGATACCGACAACAAAGTAAACTACCAAAGCCACACCGGTAAAAAGAAAGCTTCCAGTCATGCCTTCTCGGTAGAACATAAGAAAGAAGGAAAGGTAGACAAGCGCCGATCCTGTCTCGCTTTGACCAACAATGCAAAGCATCGGGACAAAGACTATCGCACAGGCTATGGAAAAGTCTTTCCATCGATGGATATCAAAATCATAGCCTCCCATAAACTTTGCGACAGCCAATGCAGTCGCAAATTTCGCAAATTCGGCAGGCTGTATCTTCACAGGTCCAAGCACCAACCATGAATGAGAGCCCTTTGTACTGACAGGATTGAAAATAGTTGCAAAGAGCAAGACCACCAATACCATATATATGATATAGGCATAGCTGTCATAAAGGCGATCGTCAAGCATCAGTATCACAAAGCCTAACACGATAGATGTGCCTATCCATAGGATTTGCTTGCCTGAGTTCGTCGCAAGACTGAATATCTCTGTCTCTCCATAAGTATAGCTTGCTCCGCATACACTGAGCCATCCAAAGGTGAGCAAGGCAAGATAGATGCCGATCGTCCACCAGTCAAGTGAGCGGAAAACGCTTGGTTGTCTATCTGCTATGCGATCCATAGTAAATACGTTTATGCTGGAATGCCGAGGCCTCTGCTTCTGAAGCTGGCGACAATCCACCCTTAAGATACTGCTCCATCATCAGTCCTCCGATGGGAACACCAAAGTGGGCTCCAAAACCACCGTTCTCCACATAGACGGCAATGGCTATCTTTGGGTCGTCCATTGGTGCGAATCCCATGAAAACAGAGTGGTCTTGCCCGCGGTTTTGTGCCGTTCCTGTTTTGCCACAAGCCATAAAGTCATACTTCGCAAGAGCCTTACATGTGCCTCCAAGAGCAGCCGAACGCATGCCGTTTACGACATAATCGTAGGCCGAACGGCTTGCCATTGTCGCATGCCGGGTTGTGTATAGTGTGTCTAAATGTTCACCTTCAATTCTCTTAACGACATGAGGTGTGTAGAAGAATCCTCGATTGGCGATGGTCGCTCCGAGATTGGCTATCTGCAACGGAGTTAAGTTTACTTCACCTTGTCCGATAGAGATGCTGATGATAGTCAGCCCGTTCCACGAGCCCTTATATGCCTTATCATAGAAATCTGCATTAGGAATCAACCCCCTCTTTTCTCCCGGAAGATCGATACCGAGCTTATATCCAAACCCCATCGACACCATATAGTCGCGCCACGTATTCATGGCATCTTGCACTGTTGGGTACTTTTTGCGGTTGCCCATCATATAGTAAAGTCCCCAGCAGAAATATCCGTTGCACGACGTAGACAAGGCCGGTATGAGTGGCAGCGGTGAGCCATGTCCGTGACATCCCACCCTTAAACCCTTGTAAATGAAGCCTCGGTAGCATGGGTAAGCAGTGCCCGGTGTGATAATTCCCTCTGTCATGAAGGTCAATGCCTGAGAGGTTTTAAATGTTGAACCGGGAGGATACTGCCCCATGATGCTTCTGTTCAACAACGGCTTCCATGTGTTTTGTGCCAGTTCCTGATGGTTCTTTCCCCTCTGCTTTCCTACCATTAGTCGGGGGTCATAGGTAGGAGAAGACACCATGCAAAGTACCTCTCCTGTAGCAGGTTCGATAGCTACAATGCTGCCAATCTTTCCTTCCATGAGCCTTTCTCCGAGAGCCTGCAGGTCGAGATCAATGCTCAAAGTCAGGTTTCTTCCCGGAACAGGCTTGTGGTCATAGATCCCATCTTGGTACCTTCCCTGTATGCGTCCATGGGCATCACGCAGCAATATCTCGACACCTTTTTCCCCTCTAAGCTGCTTTTCATAGGAACGTTCCACCCCCTGTTTTCCGATGTAATCACCCGGCTGATAGTAGTCATCTTCCTCTATATCGCCCTGTGACACCTCTGCAACATCGCCCAAGACATGAGCCGCATAGGGGTATTCATATTGTCGGACGCTACGGTTCTGGATATAAAAGCCGGGGAATCTGTACATCTTTTCATGGAAGACGCTGAATTCCTTGTCGCTTATCTGGCTCATAAAGAGTTGCTGTGTGAATCGGGAATATCCCTGACGAGCCTTTACTTCCTCCATCCGCTTGATGAAGAACTCCTTGGTTATTCCCAGGCTTTCACAAAATTCCAGGGTGTCAATTCTGTCCTTTGCCTCATTCATTACGACCATCAGGTTGTAGATTGGCTGGTTGTAGACAAGAAGTTTTCCATTCCTGTCGGAAATGACACCTCGCGAAGGAAACTCTATTTTCTTGAGAAAGGCATTCGAGTCGGCATTCTTTTTATAGTCGTCACTCATGAGTTGGAGCATGAAAAGACGAACGACGTAGACGACAACTATGAGCGTTGCCACCCCGCCTATCACGTATCTGCGACTGTCTTTCTCTGGATCTTTCACGCTTTTCTCAGGTTTTCAACGACAAGAATCAATACAGCAGTGAGGAGTGTTGAGCCTGCGACACAGCTAATCCACTGTGCCCAGTTGACGAAGCTAAATGCTTCTATGCCATACAGCAATAGTGTATAGATGAGCAAAAGGAGCAGTGTATAGTAGGCAAAATTGGCCACTCCCAATGTCTTCATTGAGGGTTGCAGGTCTTCTGGAGCCTCTCTTGAAAGAAAGATGGACAGGATGTAGGGCTGGATAAAGCCGATGAGTGTGGCCGACATGGCTGCAAGTCCCGGAGTATTTGACAGGATGTCCACCATGACGCCCATGGCAAAGCTCCATAAGAGAATGGCCCACCGGGGATAGTTGCGCCGGAAGAGCATGACGAAGTAGAGATACATCAGCGGTGTTGCCACTCCAAACAGCCGAATATGGTTAAACACCAATGTCTGAAGGAGCAGCAGTGTTGCCAAGAGTGCAAGTTTTTTCAGAAAATCCATATTCTTCAGATGGTTGTCAGCAGATGTATCGTTGCTTGCCGGGAGACGCGCCTCTGGGAGACGAGTCGCCGGGTTATTTTACTATAAGGGAGTCTTGGGCTGCGCGAAGCAGCTGGAGTCTTTCCTGCATCGGTGCGTTGTCAATGACACAGACGTCACGCAGATTGCCGAAATCGGTGGCCAGTCTGACCTTCAGTTCATAGGCAAGCCCATTGGCAGAGTTGGAGAAACTCTGTATCGTCCCTACTTTTACTCCCGGAGGAAAGATGGAAGAGTAGCCGCTCGTCACGACGTTTTCGCCCGTTCTGAACTTGGCATGGCGCGGAATATCGTCGACACTTGCCACGCTGGGATTTTGCCCATTCCATCTTAATGTGCCGAAATATCCGCAGTCTTGTATGGCGCAACTGATATTGCTCCGTGAGTTCAATACCGACATGACGACGGCATAGTGGGCGGTTGTCTGATAGACTATTCCGACGATTCCTTTTCCGCTTACCACGCCCATGTCTTTCTTCACGCCGTCAGCCAGTCCCTTGTCGATGGTCATCAGGTTGTCTGTCTTGTCGAGAGAGTTGGTGATCACCTTCGCATCGATCAGCTTGTATCCTGAGAGTGCTTTCTGTGCTGAGGGATGAAGGTAGGTGGAGTCGTGGGTAAGGTCGGCCAGTTGCTGCGACATCTGCCCCATCTTCAGTTCGAGTTCGGCATTTTCACGGGTCAGCTGTTCGTTGAGTCGTGCCAGCGAGAAATAGGAACCGATCTTTGAGTCGAGCTCATACATCTTGCCTGCCACGGTATTTGCCGTAGTAAACCATGCGCTGCCCTGATAGCTGTTGTAGCGGAAGAGCAGCACGACGCTCACAACCTCGAGCAATACGAACAAGAACCAGTGGTTGTGACGGACGATAAACTCGATCAGTGCCTTCATCGGTGTTTGTGTTTTTGAGATGAGAGGTGAGAGGCAAGTGACAGGAGATTACTGATGTCTGGCCAGGATTGTCTGTTGACAAGCCCGTGCTTCAGTCTCTTTCCGCTTGCTTCTCACCTCTTTGCTTTTGTCGCTTGCCGCGTTTCCTGCTTCACGTTGAGCCCTGCGCTTCACACATCACGCTTTGCGATGCGCCGTTGCTTATCGCATGAGGAACGAGAACCGGTCGACGTTTTTCAGTGCAATGCCGGCACCTTTTGCCACGCTGTGCAGCGGATCTTCCGGCACATGGAAGGTGATATTGAACTTTTCGGTCAGGCGTTTTGCCAGTCCTCTCAGCAATGCACCTCCGCCTGACAGGTATATTCCGTTCTTAACGATGTCGGCATAGAGCTCGGGGGGGGTGTTCTCAAGTGCCGAAAGCACGGCACTTTCAATCTTTGCAATGGTCTTGTCGATGCAGTGAGCAATCTCTTGATAGCACACTGGCACGTGCATCGGCAGGGCTGTTATGCGGTTAGGACCGTCGACAACAAAGTCTTCCGGAGCCTCGTCGCCGAGATCGGTGATGGCCGATCCGACGTTGATCTTGATGCGTTCGGCCATGCGTTCGCTGACTTTCACGTTGTGCTGGCGGAACATATAGTCCTGGATGTCGGCGGTGAGATCGTCGCCGGCAGTACGGATCGAGTTGTTGGAGACGATGCCTCCGAGCGAGATGACTGCGATTTCTGTCGAGCCTCCGCCGATGTCGACGATCATATTGCCTTCGGGAGCCTCGACGTCAAGGCCGATACCTATGGCTGCTGCCATTGGTTCGAAGATGAGATAGACGTCGCGTCCGTCGGCGTGTTCTGCCGAGTCGCGCACGGCACGCAGCTCAACTTCGGTCGAGCCCGACGGCACTCCGATGACCATTCGCAGTGAAGGCGAGAAGAGACGGCTGCCTGAATGCACCATCTTGATAAGTCCTCTCATCATCTGTTCGCAGGCTGAAAAGTCGGCTATCACGCCATCCTTCAGCGGACGTATGGTGCGAATGTTCGGGTTTGTCTTCTCATGCATCATTTTTGCAGCCTCTCCGACGGCTATCATCTTGTTGTTTCTGTCGAGCGCCACTACCGAAGGCTGGTCGACAACGATTTTGTCGTTGCTGATAATGATGGTGTTGGCGGTGCCAAGGTCCATTGCAATTTCTTGGATAAAGCTAAAGAATCCCATGTTATATATGTTTTACGTTTTAAATTCTCAGGCAGGAGACGGTTCTCCATGCTGCTCGAGCGTGCCCGCTTCCGGCAGCCGGCGACAGCTTTTCATGGCTTGCGAAGCATCTTCTTCGCCATTCTTTCTCGGGAGGCTGCCGCTTGGCATCCTCGCCTATTCCTTGCCTCTTGTCTTCTGGCTGTTGTCATTCACCCTTTGCAAAGTATGCGTGGATGGCCGTATCGTAATGGCTGCTCACGCTGAAAGCCCGTTTGGCCAGTTCGCGACGCTCGTCCAGGGTGGTCGCTGCCCCTTGCTTTCTGAGCAGGTCAAGCAACATAGCATACTCGGCTTTCGAGGGAACGATGGCCACGTCGTTGAAGTTTTTGGCTGCTGCACGTATCAGGGAAATACCGCCGATGTCGATTTTCTCGATGATTTCGGCCTCTGACGCTCCGCTTTCCACGGTCTGTTCGAAGGGATAGAGGTCGACGACTACGAGGTCGATGTCGGGTATTTCATACTGGGCCGTCTGTTCGCGGTCGCCTGCATTGTCGCGACGTGAGAGGATGCCTCCGAACACTTTCGGGTGTAAGGTCTTCACCCTGCCACCGAGTATGGAGGGATAGCCCGTCAGGTCTTCTACTTTCTGACACTCGTAGCCGAGGCTTTCGATGAACTGCCACGTACCGCCTGTCGAGAGAAATTTCACTCTTTCTTCGTTCAGCTTGGCGAGGATGTCCTCCAGTCCGTCCTTGTGGAAGACTGAGATGAGCGCTGTCTTGATCTGTCTTTTGTCAGCCATGTTCTGATGATTGAAAAGCTTTGATGGATAGGTATCGGGCATATTGGCAAAAAACAACCGACCCGAAAGCCAGTTGCCGCTGGCGGATACTCGATGCAAAGTTAGGTAATTAATCCGATATGGCAAACGCCGAATCATGTTTTTTTTGAAAAAACAGAAAATAATTCTATTTTCTTGCCATACATCAACTGCCACTGAAAACGTCCGAAAGGCATGCTACAGACTGTCGTAATGACTGGCTTCATAACGGCTTTCCTGCCGTTTCCGGCCTGCACCGCAGCCCGTTCCTGCCGAGAAAGCTAAGGTTTCAGCCCGAGAAGTCTTAGGGTTCTGGGTGAGAAAGGATAGTGTTATTGACAAGAAAGCTATGACTTCTCGGGCTGAACCCTAAGCTTTCTCAGGACGAACCGAAAACATTGGCTTCCATAAACCGTAGAAGTCAACGCAAAACATTGTGTATCAACAACCTACAAATCAATCAACCGCGCTTCAGAAAAGCGCCGGAGCAATTGCTCGCGCTGCCCGTCTGTAGCCACGAACAGAGCCGTCGAAAGCACTTCTCCGAGAGCTCCCCGAGGCGTAACGACGCTTACCGTGCGCTGCCCTCCTATCAGTTCGTGCGTCAAAGGGTTGACGATGTGACGGCGAGAGGGACTGTCGTTGCCCGAAGTCGACAGGCATTCGTCGCAGAGAAGCACTCCCTCATGGCCGTCGACGGCAGGCAATGCCCGGCTGACCAGCCAGCCGTCAGTGCATCCGGGCTGGCATCCTACGGCCATCACCGAGCTGTTTCCCATGTTGACAAGCGCGTCTTTGATGCCATGTTCCTTCACCATCGGGGCAATCTGGTCGAGGGCATAGCCCTTGAGAAAGCCGGAAAGATTGCAGCGTCCCTCAAACCATGGGTCGAAAAGGCCAAGAGTCTGCTCGCGATAGCTGCCGCATGCGTCCAAGACAAGGCGCAGCTCGTCGGGAATCTCATGCGAGGGATCGGCATTGAGCCGTGCCAGGTCGCTCGCCGGGTCATGGCAGTTGCCCATGCGTTCGAGCTCTTTCACCCTGACAAGAATCTCCTCGGCAACCGCAAGAAGACGGTCTTCAGGACGGCTGTCGACAAACAACAAGTCCACCCTGCTATGCATGGCTGCAAACCACGCATAGAAGAGCGGACCTCGATGATAATGGCTGACCATCTGCTTGCCTGCCTTTCAGCCCTACTGCCGGCGCGGACGCTGGCCGCGTCCGCCGTTCTGGCGCGGGCCGTTCTGTCCGTCTCTGCGCTGGAAGGCTGGCCGATCGGGCAGTTCAAGTATCTTGACGTTCTTGAACCAGACCTCGTCTCCGTGGTCTTGCAGCAAGATATTACCCTCTGCATGATTGCCGAAGTTGGGCCAGTTCTTGTATTTGCTGTAGGCAACAAGGGCGTTCCATTCCTGGTTGTTGCGCTCATACTCGATGAGCTTCACGCCGTTGAGCCAGTGCTCCACATGGTTTCCACGCACGATGACCATTGCCGTGTTCCAGGCTTTGATGTCGAAAGGCTTGTCGGTTGGGGCAGGTATCAGGTCGTAAAGCGAGCCCAATGTGCGGTTGCCGTTTACTCCAAGCTTGGCATCAGGATGGCGCAAGTCGTCAAGAATCTGGAACTCGCAGCCGATGGCAGAGCCTTCTCCCTTGTTCATATCGGGCTTGACGAAATACTTGATGCCACTGTTTGCACCCTCGGTAATCTTGAAGTCTACCTTGAGAATGAAGTTCTTGTACGTGCGAGTGGTCACGATGTCGCCACCGTTGGACGCCTCGCCTCCATTGCCCTTCTCTACCTTCAAGACGCCATTGCCGATGGTCCATCCCTTCCTGGGGAACTCATCAAGCTTGGCTCCGCGCCAGCCGTCGGTGGTTTTGCCGTCCCATAGCAGCTTCCAGCCTTCCCTTTCTTCTTCAGGAGCGATAGAGTTGTCTACCATATTGACCAACGGAGCACGGCCTTCCCGGGTAAGATACTGCTCCACATCGTCGGTTGCAATGCGGATGTTTCGCCACGAAACAGTCTGGCTTTCCTCAGCCTTTGACCCTATCTGATGGACCTGCAGGGCAATGAACCCTGACGCATCAACGTCATCCCAGAGGTTGGCGCAGGCCACTCCGTTTATCCAAGTACGGATACTTTTGCCACAAGCCTCGACGCGAGTTCTATTCCATTCGCCCTTGAGAAAAGCCCTTTTAGCGGCAGGATTCTTGGTCAAAGGATAGAGCCAAAGGCGCCCTGCTTCGTCGTAGATGCCACCACTCCAGGCACGATCGGAAGGGTCGATCTCGAACTGATAGCCGTGAACACGGCCATTCATGACCTTCTTGTCGCTGTGAGAGCGCAGCTGGACGCCCGAGTTCAGGTTGCCTTCAACCTTGAAGTCGAACTCCAGGATGAAGTCACCATACTCGGCTTTCGTGGCAAGAAAGGTGTTGGGCTGTCCGTAAACGGGACGTCCGACGATCGCATCATCAACGACTTTATACTCGGCTTTGCCGTTAAGACGGGTCCAGCCCTTAAGGTTCTTGCCATTGAACAATGGCTTCCAGTTCTGGGCAGATGCCGTCAGAAAGCAGCCTGCCAGACAAACTATTGCTAAAATCTTTTTCATATGTCGCGAGAATTTTCTGATTTGTCAATCCGTTAATTAGCACTTTATCACAGCCTGTAGAACTCTTCCCAGCCTTTACGTGGGGGAACTCCCGTGAGAAGGGCATTGGCAAACTGGTTGTTGGTGAAGACCTTATTGCGGGGATCGAAGAAAAGCTGGGCGTTCAGACGCTGGGCTATCACGCCAAGACAGAAGACTTGGCTCAGTACTCCGTTGACTTCAAACGGCGAACGTGTCTTCTCAAGTCCCTGACAAGCACGAAGGAAATTCTCGTAATGGTTGGACGGACTCTTCGGCACCTCTGGCAGTTTTGAAGCCATTTCGCGGGCTTTCTCCTCGGGAATGATCTGCAAAGTAGAACCATGAGAACCACCCTTGAAGATGAGATCCTTCGAATAGATGATCTTGCCTGGATTGAGTTGCGCCCGAGGTGTCTCGCCCTGATTGGTGGCAGGGATGTTGGCATTGTACTCACTTTGCCCGTATCCCTTCGGCAATGGGGGCTGATTGTTGATGCCGTCATACCAAGTAATGTCCACGGGAGGCATGCCATTACGGGCAGCAAAACGGAAAAGAATGGTCGATGTCATGGGATAGAAGAAGTCGTTGTGGCCTTCTTGATGAAGAAGAGTCACCTCATAGGGCAGGCCAAGGTCAAGGAATTCATGCACGGTGTCAAGGATATGTGCTCCCCAATCGCCAAGGGCTCCCATGCCAAAGTCATACCAACAACGCCATTCACCCTGATGATAGAGATCGTTATAGTCGTGCCACTGTGCTGCTCCAAGCCATGTATCCCAGTCCATTCCCTTAGGCAAGGGCTGCTCACTCGGGAACCTATACATGTTCGGATCAAGTTTATGCCAGCGGCGAGAGTTGTTCATGTGGGCCGTAACGGCCGTGACGTCTTTGATGATGCCAGCCTCTTGCCAAGCTTTGAACTGGAAATAGTTGGCTTCAGAGTGCCCTTGATTGCCCACTTGAGTGGCGAGATTCGGATGGCGGCGGGCATTCTCCATCAGCAGTTCGGCCTCATTGAACGTACGCGTCATGGGCTTTTCAATATATACATGCTTGCCCTCGTTGAGCGCAAGCATACAGATGGGAAAGTGGATATGGTCGGGAACAGCAGCCAAAACGGCGTCAAACTCGGAGCCAGCCTTCTCGAACATCTCGCGGAAGTCGTGAAAACGCTTGGCTTTCGGATACCGGTTCAGCACCTTCTGCACATGCTTTCCCTCAAGGTCTACGTCGCAAAGCGCCACTACTTCGACAAGACCCGTCTTCTCAAACTGCTCAATATCGAAGGCACCTTGGTTGCCAATACCGATGTAGGCAATCTTAACCTTGTCGGCTTTCACACCGCTCCACTCCTTTGAGGTCATCGGATGAGCGAATACATTACTCACGTTGCCAACGGCTAAGCCTGCTGAGGCCAAGCCCATTTGCTTTAGAAATTGTCTTCGTGTTGCCATAATATTTATTTCATTACTTAGTCTTTCTTGATAAATTGCCTGCAAAACCAGAACAGAAGGCGCAGGATGGTCCATGCGATGTATAGGACAATCGTCGTTGCTACGACAAAACCTAACGACCAGAACAGTTCGCTCCATTTGCCATCATAGGCAATGATGGCATAGACATTAAGCCCGAAGGCTATGACGAAGCACACGAGAAGAGCGAGAAGTTCAAGGCGCTGGCGTCGGCGATTGATGATGATATCTTTCATTCTTGCTTATAAAAATTTAAAAGGTCTAAGGGATTTCTGTAGCACCTATGCTGTTGTTTGCCGCTTGGTTCCATAGACATCATAGTCAATTTGATACTCATTCGGGAAGTCAATGATTTCCCCTCTTTCCAAGGCTTCGTGTCCCCACAGGCACAAAAGAGAAGCATAGTAGCCTTCTTCTGCGATACGTTCGGGCTGTTTTCCTGTGATACATGCTTCAACAAAGGCTTCTGTCAACAATGAAGTCCCATCGTTGTCAGGCTGTTTTCCCAAGATATATTCTCCATGATTCACGTTGGCGGTCTCTGCAGCCCATGACGTTCCTGCGAAAGGTAACGAGCCGAACAGCCGGTTTTCCCAGTCATTGAGCATCTGCATGAAGGCCGGAGCCGGGTCGATGTCTTCGAAGTAATACTTGCCACGCTCAGGCTCCACGGTGCCTTTGCTGCCAAGTATCTGTTCCTCCAGTCCATAAAACTTGTTGGCAATGTCCGATCCCCAAGTCATCTTTTTACCGTCATCAAAGACATAAATGGTATTGATGTTGTCATAAACCTCACGCCCATCCTTCCAGAATGTGATGGCTCCATGCCCCATTACCTTTTGTGGAAGCTTGCCTAATGCCCACGTTCCGACCTGCAACTGATGGCAAGCCAGTTCGGTCATCAGGCCTTTCGACGTGTCTTTATACAGGCGCCAGTTGATATAGCGTTCCCATCGCGGATTAGGAATCTCACGTCTCCAGTCGCCATTTCTGTTCCAGAAGGAGTGTACAGCCGTGATTTCTCCGAACAAGCCCTGATGCACCAGATCCATGGCCTTGATATAACGAGGGTCAAACAGTCGCTGCTGACCTGTAAAGAACAAGCAGCCTGTCTCCAGATGTTTCTGATACATGTTGTAGCATTGTTCCATTGTATAGCCGATAGTCTTCTCACAATAGACATGTTTACCGGCATCAAAGGCATCCATCACTATCTGATAATGGGCAGCAAGGGGCGTGGCAACGACTACAGCCTCAACATTTTTGTCTTCCAAAAGTTTCCTGTAATCGTTATAAGCCTTTGCAGTCGGTACCATCTCCAGAGCTGCTACAAGAGATGGTTCATAGAGATCGGCAAAAGCTACGATTTCGGCCTTGGGGTTTTTCGATAGGAAGCTCAAAAGAAATTGTCCGCGCGATCCCGGTCCTATCATTCCGATGCGCACACGTTCTCTTGCCGTTTCATTCACATCGGCGAAGGTTTTCAGCCAAGGACTGGTAGCCGCAAGCACACCTGCACCCAGCATTCCGAGGTCGCGAAGGAACTCTCTTCGGTTGATTTGATTGTTGTTCATATGTATGTTCCTTATTCTTTAATCATTTATCTTACCGGCATATAGCGGGGAACCAGCGTCTTCATCACCGTCCATCCTAACAGATAGGCCACAGAGCAGAAACAGAAGATGATGAAATAGCCCGCCTCTTTGCCCTGGAATCCCAAGAAGACAAGCTGAGTCTGGTCAACATAGTCGAGCAGTCTGCCCGAACCTACGTTGATGAGGAACGAGCTAAGTCCGCCTGCCATGCCGTTGATGCCGGTGATGGTGGCTACCGTATTGCGCGGGAAGAGGTCGCTTCCTACGGAGAAAAGGTTTGCCGACCACGACTGATGGGCAGCCCCTACTATACCTATTATTATAATAGTAAGCCAACAAGAGTAGCGTCCCAAGGGCTGTGCCAGCAGGCCTATCAGCGGGAACAGGGCGAAAATAAGCATAGCACGCATACGACACGTATAGGCATCCTTGCCTGTCCGATTGATGAAAACAGTCGGAAGCTTTCCTCCATAGAGCGAAAGCATCGTGATGGCATAGAGTACAAAGATGAGCATCTGGGCCATTGGCGTGTCTGATGTGTACCCATAGACGTCGCTGATGTAGGCTGGTGTCCAGAAGAGGAAGAACCACCATACACCGTCTGTCAGGAACTTCCCCAGTACAATGGCCCATGTCTGGCGCAGTTTCAAGCACTCTGCCAACGGTAGTTTACGGCCTCCGTCAGCCTCTTTCGCATCATTTGCGACGGGCACTTCTGCCGTTTCTGCCAGTTCTTCCTGCTGGATATAGGCCCGTTCTGCCTCATTTACGTGCCGATTTTCCTTCACTGGCTGATAGACAAACATCCATAATCCCATCCACAAGAAGCCCAGTCCGCCGATAATGATGAAAGCCATCTCCCAGCCATTGCCGACACCTATATTCTTGAAATAGCGTGCCAGCGTGGGAATACACAATGGAGCTATCAGGGCTCCAATGGTCGATCCTGCATTGAATATGGCCGTTGCAAATGCACGATCGCGCTTCGGAAAGTATTCGGCCGTAACTTTTATGGCAGCAGGAAAGTTGCCTGATTCGCCAACAGCGAGTACGATGCGTGCAGCCATGAAGAAATATACGCTCGTCATTGCTACCAGCGATGCCACTTCTCCCGTAGCGCCTATCATGTCAACCGTGCTTTCCAGACCGGTATATTGGCGTGTTGCCCAACCGCAAAGGGCATGAAGGCAGGCACCACCCGACCATATTCCGATGGCCCACAGGTAGCCTTTCTTGGTGCCCAACCAGTCAATCAACCGACCAGCAAACAGGTTTGCGATGGCATATACCAAGGCAAAAATGCCTGCCACATTGCCATAGTCGGCATCACTCCAATGAAATTCCGGTGAGATGAAGTCTTTCCACGTCAGAGAAAGCACCTGCCGATCCATGTAGTTCACGGTGGTTGCCAAGAAAAGCATTCCGCAGATAACCCATCGGAAGTTAGTCATTTGCTGTTGAACCTTATTGTTTCCCATAGACATTTAGAAGTTGAAATATCGTTTGGCATTATAATAGCAGATGTCTTCCACCATCTGTTCTATGCGTGAAATTTCTGACATGGGCAACAGACCTTGTTCGATATCGTTGCCGATCAGGTTGCAAAGAACCCGACGGAAGTATTCATGGCGAGGATAAGAGAGGAACGAACGGGAGTCGGTGAGCATGCCTACGAAGCGACTTAGCAGGCCTTGCAGCGAGAGGGTGTTGAGCTGTTTCTCGATGCCGTCTTTCTGATCAGCAAACCACCAGCCACTTCCCCACTGCATTTTGCCAGGCATTGAGCCGTCCTGATAGTTGCCTATCATGGTTGCCACCATGTCGTTGTCCTTGGGATTGATGTTATAGATGATGGTCTTTGCCAAGAGATCTTCCTGGGCAAGGTTGTCAAAGAAGCACGCCATGGGTCTTGCTGTATTGACGTCACCCATCGAGTCGTAGCCGGTATCGGGCCCTATCAACCTGAACATCTTGGTGTTGTTGTTGCGTATGGGGCCATAGTGATATTGCTGAACCCATCCTGCACGGGCGTCACTGACGGCCTGTTCGTAGAGCATTGCCGAGCGAAACAGGCTGATATCCTCATCATCGGGCTGCTCTCCGTCCATCACTCTGTCGAAGATGTCGCAGGGATCTTGCGGACGATAGTCGTCTGAATAGAAACGGTCGATGCCATGATCGGAGATGCTGCAGCCTTGTTCGGCAAAGAAGTCATGGCGCAATGCCAGGGCTTCGATAAGGTCCTGATAGGTTTTTATCTGTATTCCGCTGGCCACGGAGAGTTTTCCTATGTATTCTTGATAGGTTTTCGGGTTCTCGATGGCCATTGCTTTGTCGGGCCGCCATGCCGGAAACATTTTTAATGTGCCTGGCGGGTTGTTGTCTTTTGGACCTTCTGCTGGCTGGCCGGCTGTTTCTTGTGCCAGTTTCCGGTGGTATTCAAGCGAGTCGACGGGGTCGTCGGTCGTACAGACCACTTCCACTTGATAGCGTCGCATGAGCCCTCTTGCCGAGTATTCGGGCGACTTCAACTTCTCGTTACACTCGTCGTATATCTCACGAGCCGTAGCCGGAGAGAGTATTTTGTCGATGCCGAAGGCCGTGCGCAGTTCGAGATGTGTCCAATGATAGAGCGGATTGCGCATGGCATAGGGCATGGTCTCGGCCCATTTCTCAAACTTTTCCCAGTCTGTGGTATCGCCGGTGATGAACCGTTCGGCCACGCCGTTGGCTCTCATTGCACGCCACTTATAGTGATCGCCGCCCAGCCAAAGCTCGGTAATCGAGCGGAAACGGTGGTCGTCGGCTACCTCTTGCGGGCTGAGATGGCAATGATAGTCGATGATGGGCAGGTGTTTTGCGTGCTCATGATAGAGCCGTTGAGCAGTTGTTGTCTGCAAGAGGAAGTTGTCGTCCATGAATGTCTTCATCGTCGTTACTCCTTTTTTAGTGGTTCAGGGGTTAAGAAATCTTGAGATGCTGACACGGCATTTCTCGGTGATATAGCCCCAGTCGCCGTCGGCAACGCGGTCTTTGGGGAAGAGTTTTGAGCCCATACCCACGCAGAAGGCTCCTGCTTCCCGCCATGCTTTCAGGTTTTCCCCAGAGGGTTCCACGCCTCCTGTCACCATGATTCTTGTCCAAGGCATGGGAGCCATGATGCCTTTCACGAACTTGGGGCCGAGCACTTCGCCCGGAAAGGCTTTCACGAGGTCGCAGCCAAGCTCTTGTGCCTTGCCCACTTCGCTGACCGTTCCGCAGCCCGGCACATAGGGAACCGACCGGCGATTGCACACCTTGGCCACGTCTTCATTGAGCAAAGGCCCTACGACAAAGTCGGCTCCTTGCTGTATATACAGGGCTGCCGTGGGAGCATCGACCACCGATCCGACACCAATGGCCAGCTCGGGACATGACTTTCGGGCATACTTCATCACGTCGGCAAACACTTCTTGGGCAAAGTCTCCACGGTTGGTAAACTCAAAAACACGGACTCCGCCGGCGTAACAGGCCTTGACTACCTGTCGCGCCACTTCGGCATCAGCATGATAGAACACAGGTATCACGCCCGTTTGTGCCATTTTCTGCAATACTGCTATCTTGTCAAACTTACTCATATTCCATTCTTTTCATAGGGTGAAAACTGACGACCGGCGCCGGACTATTGCTGCTCCATCTGAGAGGCGAGGCCCAGTTCCAGCCCGCGCAGCTCAGCCAGCCCGCGCAGACGGCCGATGCACGAATAGCCCGGATTGGTCGTTTTATGAAGATCATCGATCATCTGATGGCCGTGATCGGGCCTCATCACGATGCTCTCTCCTCGCCATTGCTGCTCAAGCAGCAGCTCCTTCATGATGTCAGCCATCGGCACGTCGCCCTCCAAGTGGTTGGCTTCATAGAAATTGCCCTCATCGTCGCGTTTTATATTCCTTAGATGTATGAAGTGTACACGGTGCTTGTATTGAGCATACATCTTACGTATATCGTTCGTACCAACGGCAGATAATGACCCTGTACAGAAGCAAAGGCCGTTGGAAGGACTTGGAACGGCATCGATGATGCGCTGGAAGTCCTCGGATGTACTCATGATTCTCGGCAGTCCAAGGATAGACATCGGCGGGTCGTCGGGATGGATGACGAGACGCACACCTGCCTCTTCTGCCACAGGACACACCTTCTTCAGGAAGTAGATCAGGTTGCTTCTGAGCCGTTCGGCATCGATGTCGCGGTAACGGTCGAGCTCTTTCTGGAACTGCTCCAGCGTGAAGCTCTCCTCCGACCCGGGCAGTCCTGCAATCATGTTGCGCGTGATTTGCCGGCGTTCGGCCTCGTCCATCTGACTGTAACGCTCCTTGGCACGGGCTATTTCGTCCGCCGTATAGTCGCCTTCTGCACCGGGTCGTCGCAGGATGAACAAGTCGAATGCCACGTAGGCTGCCCGTTCGAACCGCAGAGCCCTGCTCCCGTCGGGCAGCTCATAGGCCAGATCAGTGCGTGTCCAGTCAAGTACGGGCATGAAATTGTAGGTCACTATCGTGACGCCACACCGCCCAAGATTGCGGAGACTCTCCTTATAGTTGTCGATATAGCGCCGGAAGTCGCCCGTCTGGGTTTTGATATGCTCGTGTACCGGCACACTCTCTACGGCCGACCACCTAAGCCCTGCAGCCTCGACTTCTTGCTTTCGCTTCATGATTTCCTCAACTGTCCACACCTCACCGTTGGCAATATGGTGCAAGGCTGTCACCACTCCTGTGGCACCAGTCTGCCGGATGTCCTGCAGCGACACGGGGTCGCTGGGACCATACCATCTGAATGACTGCTCGCAAAGTATCATCTTCTCTGTCTCTTATATTGAAAACACGTTGAACCCGCCGTCGACAACTGCCACTGTTCCCGTGACAAAGCACGAGGCTTCGCTGATGAGGTAGTGAATCGTTCCGCAGAGTTCCTCAGGTTCGCCCATGCGACCCATGGGCGTCTGTCGTATGATGTCTCGCCCGCGATCGGTAAAAGAGCCGTCGGCATTGGTGAGCAACGTGCGGTTCTGTTCGGTCAGGAAAAAGCCTGGAGCAATGGCGTTCACGCGGATAGCCGGCGAGAACTTACGGGCTACTTCCGTAGCCATATAGGCCGTGAAGTTGCTCACCCCGGCCTTTGCCACGCCATATCCTGCCACTCTTGTCAACGGTCTGAAAGCCGACATCGACGAGAAGTTCACCACCACGCCTTGCCCCTTTTCGGCCATTGGCTTGAGAAACACCTGCGTAGGAAGGATGGTTCCCACGAGGTTCAGCTGCATCACCTGCTCTATTGCCTCAGTGCTGAGGTCGAAAAAGGTCTTGTCGGGAGCTATGGTTGCTCCCGGCATATTGCCACCGGCAGCATTGAGCAGCACGTCAACACTGCCGTAAGTCTGCAAAACAGTCTGCAGATTATCCTCCAACACCTCACGATTGAGCACGTCAGTCGCAAGAAACATGGCTTCCCCGCCTGCCTTTTCTATCTCAGAGACAATGGCATTCCCCTTCGCAACATTGCGACCGAGCAATACCATACGGACTCCCTCACGAGCCAGATACTTAGAGATGGCCGTGCCAAGGACGCCCGTTGCACCCGTCATCACGACCACTTTTCCTGTTATGTCAAATAGATTCTTCATATCATCGCTGTACTCGGCCAGTGCCATCACCGCCCATTAATGTCTCAACTTCTTCCTCTGACACATGGTTGACATCACCCTCTATGGTATGCTTCAATGCCGATGCGGCCACCGCAAACTCCAAAGCTTCGGCTTGGGTCTCCTTGGTCAGCAGCCCATGGATAAGACCTGCGGCAAAGGAGTCTCCGCCTCCTACCCTGTCAACGATGGGCTTGATGTCGTATCTACGGCTCTCATAAAACGCTGAACCGTCATATATCAGGGCCTTCCAGCCATTGTGCGAGGCCGAGAACGACTCGCGAAGCGTGGATGCCACATACCTAAAGCCGAACGTCTCGGCCATGCCTTTGAAAATCTTCTTATAGCCTTCTGCATCAGTATGGCCACCCTCCACATCGGCTTCCGGAACGAATCCCAGGCAGAGTTTTGCATCTTCCTCGTTGCCAATGCATACATCTACATACTGCATCAAGGGCTTCATAACCCGTTGAGCCTGCTCACTCGTCCAGAGCTTCCTACGGAAATTCAGGTCGCAAGACACCGTTACTCCATGGCGTCGGGCAGCTTTGCAGGCCTCCTTCACCAGTTCTGCGGCCCTGCTGGATATCGCAGGTGTGATACCAGTCCAATGAAACCAGCGTGCATCTTGCATGATGGCATCGAAGTCAAAGTCTGAAACTTCTGCTTCAGCCATCGCAGAATGCGAACGATCATAAACCACTTTCGACGGTCTCATGGCCGATCCTGTCTCTAAATAGTAGATGCCGATGCGGCTTCCCCCACGCGAAACATGCCGAGTATCGACACCATACTGCCGCAGAGAGTTAACGGCTGCCTGTCCGATCTCATTCCCTGGCAGCTTTGTTACGAAACATGCCTCATGTCCATAGTTTGCCAAACTGACGGCCACATTGGCCTCTCCCCCGCCATATACCACGTCAAACTGCGTGGCTTGCACAAACCTTTGTTGCCGAGGAGGAGAAAGTCTTAGCATGATTTCTCCGAGTGTTACGATCTTAAATCCCATTTCCTGTATAAAGTTGATAGTATTTTCCTTTCTGTGAAAGCAACTCGTCGTGGGTGCCGTTCTCGATGATTCGTCCGTGCTCAAGCACGATAATCTGGTCAGCATTGCGCACAGTCGAGAGACGATGGGCTATGACAAAGGTCGTCCTCCCTTGCATCAGCGAGTCCATTCCCTGCTGAACGAGCTGCTCAGTACGGGTGTCTATGCTCGACGTTGCTTCGTCAAGCACCAGTACAGGAGGGTTGGCAACGGCCGTCCTCGCAATGGCCAACAGCTGTCTTTCTCCTTGCGACAGATTGCCTCCGTCACCATTCAGCATCGTATCATAGCCATGTGGCAGACGCCTGATGAAGTCATCTGCCCCGACAAGACGAGCAGCTTCCATGCAATCTTCATCGGTTGCCGACAATCTTCCATATCGGATATTCTCTAATACCGTTGCCGTAAAGAGGTGAGTCTCCTGCAATACCACTCCCATCGACTGCCGAAGCGAGTCTTTCTTGACACGAGTCACGGGCACACCGTCATACAAGATGCTTCCGTGTTGTATGTCATAAAAGCGGTTAATGAGGTTGATAATGGTCGTTTTGCCGGCACCTGTTCCGCCGACAAAGGCTATTTTCTGCCCGGGATTGGTGTTAATGTCAATATCAAAGAGCACTTGTTTCTCTGGGACATAGCCGAAATCTACATCGGTAAAGTCAACATCTCCAAGAGGATTCTCAAGGATGATGTCGCCTTCGTCTGCCTCTGGTTCGGCATCCATCAGCCTGAACACGCGCTCAGCACCCACAGAAGCGTTGAGCACAGAGTTGATCTGCTGGCTGACATGGGTAATGGGCTGGGTGAAACTCTTGTTGAGTTGCAGGAAGCTGACAAGCGTTCCAAGGGTAAGAGTGACATGCATCCCGAGCCAATTGCCGTCGCTCAATGCGATTGTTGCCCCGACAACACCGATAAGCACATATGCCAGATTGCCCAGATTGCCGTTGATCGGCATCACGATATTGGCAATTTTATTGGCATTGCAGGCACTGCTGCGCAGTTGTTCGTTGATTTCTTCGAACTCTTTGATGGCCTGTTGTTCATGACAGAACACCTTCACCACCTTCTGACCTGTCATCATTTCCTCGATAAACCCGTTCACACGTGCCAGACTTTCCTGCTGAATCTTGAAGTATCCTCTCGACCATGTTCCGAGCCGTGTCGTGGTAATCATCATGACGGCAGCCATCGTCAACCCCACGAAAGTGAGCGGAACACTGAGGACTATCATCGAGGTGAAGGTCACGGCGATGGTGATCAGCGAGTTGAACACTTGCGCCATTGCCGTGGAAATCATCTGTCTGAGCGAATCGACGTCATTCGTATAGACCGACATGATTTCGCCATGCGAATGAGAATCGAAATAGCTCACGGGCAGTTTCTCCATGTTTTCAAAGATGCGCTTGCGCAAACGCAGCATGGTTCCCTGGCTGACATAGATCATCAGGCGGTTGTAACTGTATGAGCACACGACGCCAAGCATCAGGATAAGACCCAGTTTGTAGAGCGTCTGCCAAAGGGAATTGTAATTTGGGTTGTCGACTTGTGTCAGTGGAATGACATAGTCGTCGATAAGGGTCTTGGTGAAAAGCGTCGAGGCCAGCGACGTTACTGATGATACCAATATGCAGACGAGCACGGTGACAAGTGCCCACTTGTAGTATTTCCATACGTAAGCCGTCAGGCGAAGCAGCGTAGTCTTCTGCTCTTTCGTGGCCTTTTGGAATCCTGCCTGCGTCCTTTCTCCGCGAGGTCCGAAGCCCATGTTCTTAGCCATGCTGCACCTCCTTTCTTGCCTTTGCGTCGAAGTCGCCCTGCTCTTGGCTCTGCAGTGCATTGATTTCACGGTAAAGCTCGTTGTCGCGGAGCAGGTTTTCATGGGTATCAAAGCTTGTGACGCGGCCTTTATCCATGACAATTATGCGGTCGCATCGGCACACACTACTGATACGTTGGGCAATAATCACCTTCGTCATTGCCGGCAACTGTTCGCGAAAAGCCTTCTGTATCTTGGCGTCAGTGGCCGTGTCACATGCCGAAGTTGAGTCGTCAAGAACCAGTATTTTCGGCTGCTTCAACAGGGCACGAGCGATACACAAGCGCTGCTTTTGTCCGCCCGACACGTTCGTACCTCCTTGTTCTATATGTGTATGATAGCCTTCCGGCATCTGCTCAATGAACTCGTCTGCGCAGGCCACTCGGCAGGCTTCACGACATTCTTCCTCGGTTGCTGTGGGGTTGCCCCAGCGCAGATTATCGAGTATTGTGCCTGTAAAGAGCGTGTTTTGCTGCAGCACTACCGACACCGCTGTACGCAGTTGTCCGAGATCATACTCACGAACGTCGTGACCTCCCACCGACACTTCGCCCTCGCGAACGTCGTAAAGGCGCGAGATAAGGTTGACGAGGGTCGACTTGCCCGAGCCCGTTCCTCCGATGACACCGACAGTCTGTCCGCTCTCAATCCTGAAGTTGATGTCGCGTATGGCATCGCTCTTCCCGTAGGAAAAGGTCACGTGTCGGAACTCAACGCTGCCGTCTTCCACCGTCATCAGTGGGTTTTCCGGGTTTTGTATGTCGGCCGTTTCGTCGATGACTTCTGCCACTCGCCGGCCAGAAGCAGCACTCTGGGTGAGCATCACGAAGATCATTGAGAGCATCATCAGTGCCTGAAGTATCGACATCACATAGGTGAAAAGCGACGTCAACTCGCCCGTTGTCAGCGTGCCTCCCACAATGAAGTGGGCGCCCCACCACGACAAAGCGATGATGCATCCATAGACAACCATGTTCATAATGGGATGGTTCAGGGCCATCAGACTCTCGGCTTTCACGTAGAGCCGGTAGAGGGCTTCGGCTGCGCGGGCAAACTTCTCGCTCTCATATTTCTCGCGGACGAACGACTTCACTACGCGAATAGCCTGTACATTCTCCTGAACGCTCTGGTTCAGGGCGTCATATCGCTCGAACACTTGCGAGAAAAGCCGTGCTACACGGGTAATGATATGGTACAGAGAGAACGACAATACCGCCATGGCCACGATGAAGATGACCGACAGACGTGCATCGATGAAGAGGCACATTGCTATGGAAAGCAGCAGACGAAAGGGCGCCCTCACGGTCACCCGCAGTATCTGTTGGTAGGCATTTTGCAGGTTGTTCACGTCGGTTGTCATGCGTGTTACCAGCCCGCTTGTCGAAAACTTGTCGATGTCACTGAAGGCAAAAGTCTGCACGTTTCGGTACATTGCCAGCCGCAGATTGGAGGCGAATCCCGTCGACGCATAGGCCGAACAACGCCCTGCAAGGATGCCAAGCAGCAGGCTAAGGCAGGCCAGTCCCATCATGATTGCTCCGTATCGATAGACATTTTCCATATCGCCTGCCGAGATGCCTCGGTCGATAAGCAGCGCTGTCACATAGGGAATCAGCACGTCGGTCACCACTTCCAACGCCGTAAACACGGGCGTGAGCAGCGAGGCTGTCTTATATTCTCCTATCTGACGATATAAGGTTTTTAGCATAAACAGTTAGAGCGAATATTTTAATACACAAAGGGTATGCTCGTATAATTAGCGTTCAAAATTACAAAAAAATATGCTACCTCGCAACACTTCACCTGCTATTTTCAACGAAAACGTTTGCGTTGACATGAATTCCACGGCGTTTTCTCATGGAAAACACGCCGAAATCAGGCTGGAAGAAGTGTTAAAAATTCAGAAAAAGAAGGACAAACCGCCGACAGAAGGCTTATCGTACTTCCTGCAAGCCCTGCTTTTGCCCAAAATCACCGAAGAAGCTCCTGCACATCTAAAACATATTGAATGACAATCAGATACGAGAATTTTCTCCTTGATTCCCCACGAACTTTGTCTGATTCCCAAATCCTTCAACTCAAGAAAGATGTGCTTTCTCGGGATGAAGGCTAAGGGTTCTCGGCATGACACCATAGCGTTCTGCCCGGCAATCCTATGCTCTATGGCTGAGAACCCATAGCTTTCTCGGCACCTTCAGCCCGGAATTTCGCCGGAAACCCATGCCATTCACCTCCGAAACCGCCTTTTTCATGCTCCATTTCGTCTGTTTTCCACGTCCTGAAATGTTAAAAACGAGCCACTTTCTTTACACTTTCCACAGCCGGCTGCCACCCGTTTCTCCTCGTCGACCCGCCTCACTCCCGGCGTCAAGTCTCCCCGTTCAAGCTTTTTCGCCTATTTTTTGGCCGTTCAGATTGTTTTCATTATCTTTGCAAAAACTTTTTATTCCCGAACAGCAATCTATTCAAGACATGAACCGAAAGACATTACTCACGCTGACAGCCATACTCATCCTATGCACCGGTTGCGTACATCAATATCAAGTTACCGGCGTTCAGCGCACCAGAATCCTCGTCGACAACCGCTACGACGCCCTGCCAAATGCCGAAGCCGAAGCCTTCATGCAGCCCTACAAGCAGCAGGTCGACAGCGTCATGAGCCCCGTTGTAGGGCGGGCAGCACGCTATCTATGGGCGCAAAAGCCCGAGAGCAACCTCTCAAACCTGCTGGCCGACATCATGGTATGGGGCGGAAAGAAATACAGCGAGACGCCCGATTTCGGGGTCTACAACGTGGGAGGCATACGAGCAGCCTTCTCTGAAGGCAACGTAACCTATGGAGATGTGCTCGACGTGGCTCCCTTCGAAAACAAGATATGCTTCCTCACGCTCACGGGAGAAAAGGTCACAGAGCTCTTCGAACAGATCGCTTCCACGCGAGGAGAGGGCGTCAGCCATGGCGTACAGCTCGTGATCACCGCCGACGGAAAGCTCGTTTCAGCCCTATTCAACGGACAACCCATCGACCCGAAGAAGACCTATCGCATCGCCACCCTCGACTATTTAGCCCAAGGAAACGACAAGATGGAGGCCTTCAAGGCCAAGACCGACGTCGTGTCGCCACAGGAAGAAGAGAACAACACCCGATACATCATCATGGACTACTTCCGCGAACAGGCCGCCAAGGGACAGGCCGTCGACGCACAAGTGGAAGGACGCATCGTCATGCAAGGCCTCAACGACGCCGACTCACGCGAGCTAATGCACTAACAACAAATCACAAAGAAAGAATACAGATATGAAAAAGTCAATCGTCACAGGCATCGTCATCTGCTTCGTCGCCGCCTTTTCACAGCCCGTCCTGGCACAAAAGCAGCTCACCATCCTGCACACCAACGACACCCATAGCACCATCTATCCGCTTAATCCCAACCTTGCCGACACGTTAAAGGCCGGCCGTGGCGGGTTCGTACGCCGTATAGCCATGATTGAAGACGAACGGAAGAAAGACCCCGACCTGCTGCTTTTCGACAGCGGAGACTTCTCTCAAGGGTCGCCTTACTATACCATGTACAAGGGAGACGTGGAGGTTGAGCTCATGAACCGCATGCACTATGACGCAGCAACCATCGGAAACCACGAGTTTGACTTCGGTCTTGACAACATGGCAAGACTGTTCAAATTGGCCAAATTCCCCATCATTTGTGCCAACTATGACTTCACCGGCACACCTGTTGAAGGACTTGTCAAGCCCTATATCATCATCAAGCGCAAGGGCATCAAGATCGGTGTCTTCGGACTTGCACCAGAGATGAAGGGATTAGTCGACGAGACCAAGTGCGTCGGAGTGAAGTATCTCGACCCTGCAGAGACAGCCAACCGCATGGCAACAATGCTGAAAAAGAAGAAGAAATGCGACATGGTCATCTGTGTTTCCCACCTCGGATGGCAGGAAAGGGGCATGGGCGACCAGGTGATGGTGGCCGGAAGCCACGATATTGACCTTGTGTTGGGAGGCCATTCGCACACCTATTTCGAGGACCTGCGCTACACACCCGACGCTGAAGGCAGGCTCATCCCCGTCGACCAGAACGGCAAACACGCCATCTTCGTCGGCAAAATGAAGGTCGACCTGAAAAGAAAATAGCGGGAAAGCTCAGAGAACACCCCTACTCGAAATAGAAACTAAGGGCAATCATCTTTGTATGTGCCTCGCTGACGGCATTGGTATAGCGGAGCATTGACCGGTTGCGCAGCTCGTCGGCATGCTTGGCGTCGAGACTGTTGGTCAGTCCGAACATGAACTTCAGTTCGGGACGCAGCTTGAAATAAGGCAGATAGAAGTCGCAACCCATACCCACTTCGAGGAAGATGTCGTGGCGTTTCAGCTTGATATAGTCGTTTTTCCCGCCCGAAAGGTTCAGCATCGGATTGATGCCAGCTACCAGATATGGGCGATGATTGTTGAATCTCGGACCTGCAAATATCAAGTCGCCTGCACACGAGACGTAAGCATTCTTCAGTCCCTGCACCTCCTCTGTCACGCGCACATCTCTTTCTTGAGGAGCATAGTTGCGGAAGACGAGGTGACGAGTGCCGAAAAACATGGCCGGCGCCACTCGAAACTGAAAGTACTCATTCAGGCGGAATTCGCCCAATACACCAACCGTAAATCCACCGTCCCAACGGTCTTGGTCGACCGAAACCATCGATTCGTAAGGCGTGCCATCGTCAGCAGTCAGCACCTGCGGACCCACGTTTACCATCTCGAGGTCTTGCAGATGAGTGCCTACGATCACGCCGAAATGGAACGGACGGAGGTCCATATAGGGCTTGTTCTGCACCTTTCGCTCCTGTGAAAAAGCCTGCGTCAGCGTCAGCAGCGTCAGGGCCAATGTCAATAGTCTTCTGCGATTCATATCAGTATTCTAACGGAATTTTCACTTACTTATTGTGTCCGTCCCCGACATGTTGCCTATTTAACGGCAGGGAACGTCAGCCATACCGGCAACAGGGCATGCCCTTTTCAGGGCAAAAGATGATGTATTGCCGGCCAAAACATGATCTTTTCCCTGCCAAAACATCATCTTTTGCTCCGTAAAGGCTGGCCTTTCTGCCTGTTTTCCGTGCTCCATGAGGAGAATCACCATGGGCGGAAAGGGGCACGACCATGAGGTTTCAGCCTGTTTGTGTGATAAATTATGTAAAAAAACATCATCATTTGTAGGTATTACAAATAAGTTTTGTATCTTTGCAGCGTACAAAAGTAGGTACTAAAGAATTATTAACAATAAAAACAAAGGAAACATTATGGCTTACGTAATTGGTGAAGACTGCATTGCTTGCGGTACATGTATCGGTGAGTGCCCCATGGAAGCTATTTCAGAAGGCGACATTTATTCAATTGATCCAGACCTCTGTACTGAGTGCGGAACATGCGCAAGTGTATGTCCTAACGAAGCTATCAGCCTTCCATAAGGTACATCTGCAATGCATGAAAAGAGCCCTTGCACGCAAGATGCAAGGGCTCTTTCGTTTTCTATTGTCAGGTAACTCTATTCAAGAGGCTCGGTCTGCAGGCTTTCCACGGTGCCTGTCACGGGATTGAGCACGAGGCGTGTGATGAACTTCTTGCTCCAAAGGTTGGCACTAAGCGGTTCCACCCGACCGAACTGGGCTGCATATGTCTCGAACGAGGCTACCGGATGACGGCCGTCAGAAACCGTGATCTGTATCTTTCCCGGCAGGGTTACGTTGATGCCGATGTCCTCTTTTGACTTTTTAGCAGCCTCTTCGTTGTCGTATTTCAGCTCGGGTATGGCATGCAGGTCTTTTATATTAATATAATAAGGTATGCCGGCAAGGTCGTCGGAGTCGACCATTCCGAGTTTCTTTGAGAAGCGGAACAGCACTTGGTCCTGCACCTCCTTGGCGGGAACGAAGTCGATGAAGTGCTGTGTGGTGTCGGTTTCAGTCGTGCCTGCGAACTCTTGCAGCAGCGCATGTTCCTGCGTATTGAGGTTGTCAAGCATGATTTTCAGCTGTTCGCCGTCCTTGGGCATGAAGTCAGCCTCGCCCCTTGAGAGCATGTTCCGGCTGTCGCGAATGTCGTAAATCTCACGGGCGATGAGCTCAGCCATCTTTGCTGAGCTGCCCGAAGCAAGGATATCTTCGG
This sequence comes from Prevotella sp., assembly GCA_017469955.1. GTDB lineage: Bacteria > Bacteroidota > Bacteroidia > Bacteroidales > Bacteroidaceae > Prevotella. The sequence continues at coordinate 31,833 of JAFUFJ010000011.1, read as the reverse complement.
TCATATAGTCGCGCGGATTGAGCGCATGGGGCTTTCTTGCGGGCCTGAAAGGTTCGGGTTGAGCCACGCTTCTGCCCTTTGCATTGACTGCCTTCAGCACTCCATTTTCGTCGCGTTCGAGGCTGATCACGGTGTGTTTCCTGTCGATGATGGCCTGGAACTGTCGGGAAGTGTCGGGCATAGCATATAGAGACATGCTGATGCCTACAATGCGATAGTTGGTGTCGGGAGCATCGTTGACGGGCAGTTTCATATAGCGTTCGGCGTACCTGGCAAGCTCTCCTGGCTGGAAAGTGGTCTTCTCGACCAGCACAGAGAATCGCAAACAGGTCTGCGGAAGATAGTAGGTTGTGCCTTCAACGGGCTGTTGCGCGCCGACATGGGCTGTCAAGGCTGCGAGGAATAGTATTGCGAGTATTCTTTTCATATCGGTAGTTGATTCGATGTCGGTATGTTTAGTCTTCGAGTTTGCGGAATGCCCTGGGCAGGTATCTTATGATGTCTGAGGCTATCAGGCTCTCTGTGCCGAGGTCTTTTACCGCCAGGTCTCCGGCAAGTCCGTGCAGATACATGCCCAGAAGGCAGGCATTGGCCTGCGAGTATCCGCGGGCGAGCAGGCCTGTTATGATGCCTGTGAGCACGTCGCCGCTGCCTGCAGTGGCCATGCCGGCATTGCCTGTAGGATTGAAGAGCACGTGTCCGTCGGGCATGCAGAGGGCGCTGTAGCGGCCCTTCAGTATGACATATCCGTTGATATGCTCGGCCAGCTCGCGGGCTTTGCTCAGGCGTTCGTAGCATCCGTTGCTGGAAGTACCGGTTAAACGGTCAAGTTCGGCGGGATGAGGGGTCATGATGATTTCCCTTGGAAGCTGCTGCATCCAGGCGCGATGGTTGGCCAATATGTTGAGCGCATCGGCGTCGACAACAGTTGGACAGGTAGCTCTTCTGAGCTGAGCGATCATGGCGATGGCTGTCGTCTCATGCTTTCCCAGCCCCGGACCGATAGCCATTGCATCGAAATCTTCGGTGGGGACGGCCTCGGAGAATATGTATTCTTCGCGGTCGATCTGCACAATGGCTTCGGGAACAGTGGTCTGCAAGATGTCGTAGTTGCGCCTTGGCAGGTGGATTGTGGCCTTTCCCACGCCCGAACGGAGGCAGGCTTTGGTGGTGAGTACGGAGGCTCCTGCCATGCCATAGCTGCCTGCCACGATGAGGGCATGGCCCATTGAGCCTTTATGGGCAAACTCATCCCGACGGCGGATGATGCGTCTCACGTCGTCTTCCTCGACGATTCTGTATTGCGTGTCTGCCTTTTGTATGTAGTCTTGCGACAGCCTGATGTCAAGCACGCGCACCTCTCCCAGGTATGATTGGTTGTCGGCCAGCAGCATGGCGAGCTTCTTTTGCTGGAGGGTGAGCGTGAGATCAGCCTTGATGATGTTTGTCCTGATGTTGTAAGTGTTATCTTCTGCCATGAGGCCCGAGGGCATGTCAATGCTTACGACATAGGCCATCGACTGGTTGACGTACTTCACCAACGAGGCGAATCCTCCCGAAAGCGGCTTGTTGAGGCCCGACCCGAAGAGTCCGTCGACCACCAGTGTGCCCGACGTGAGCTGCGGAGGATCGAAATTGACGGTCACTTCGACGAAGGCTTTCACGCGCTTTCCCTCTTGCAGACGGCGCTTGTTGGCCGCACAGTCTTCAGAAAGCTTGTTGTGGACGTTGAAGAGATAGACCGACACCTGATAGTTCTGCTCGCTCAACAGGCGTGCCACGGCCAGCGCATCTCCACCGTTATTGCCCGGTCCGGCAAAGACTACTATGGGAGTCTGGGCGTTCCACGTCGTGGTAATGACATGGGTTATGGCCCTTGCTGACCGTTCCATCAGGTCGAGCGAGGTCGTGCGTTCGTGCTCGGTTGTATACCTGTCAAGCTCGCGTATCTGTGCACTGGTGAATATCTTCATATCCGTCTATGTAGCCATATAATTGGCACAAAGATAAAAAAAAACTTTCAACGGCGCAATTATTTCTTTCTTTTTCTGCATTTTCTGCCGGAATAATCCTGTTTACAAGCCGGTTGTCTGCCCATAAGCCGGCAGTTGCGCCCTGACGAAGCCTGAGGCAAGAAAACCTCTCCGGGCCCACTGCCTGCAGGGGAAGAGAAGCATTCGCGGGAAGACTCCACAGCCTTGTCTCCGGCAGCCGGCATATAGCTTGGCGAGAAAGCTATCCTTTCAGCCTCAGAAGTCTATGGGTTCTGACCAATAACTCTTAGCTTTCTGCCCCACAACCCATAGACTTCTCACCCTGAAACCTAAGCTTTCTCGGCGAAGAGAATGATTTTTTTGGATAATTCCCTTGCAAAGTGTACCGTTTTCGGCATATTTTTGCTATCTTTGCAGCATATTTTCATCTGACGCCATGCCGGGCAATGAGGGGCAGGAGGCCTTTCCTTTACCGCAATGACGGCCGACAAACATCTATTGACATTTGCTATGAGCAGAATTACTATCAAAGACAAGACCTTCGAAACATCCATCCCCGAAGCCGTCATCCAAGAAAGAATCAAGGCTGTGGCCGAACGCATCAACCGCGACATGGCCGGCAAAAATCCGCTGCTTCTGGCCGTACTCAACGGCTCGTTCATGTTTGCTGCCGACCTGATGCGCATGCTTGACATCCCCTGTGAGATATCGTTTGTGAAGCTTGCTTCCTACCAAGGTACCACCTCAACCGGCAAGGTTAAGGAAGTGATCGGCATCAATGAAGACCTTACAGGACGCACGATCATCATCGTGGAAGATATCGTAGAAACAGGTCTTACGATACAACAGATGATCGAATCGCTCGGCACTCGCAACCCGGAATCGGTACATATCTGCACCTTACTCGTCAAGCCCGAGAAGCTGAAAGTGCCCATCAACATAGAATATGCCGCGATGGAAATACCCAACGACTTTATCGTAGGCTACGGACTTGACTACGACCAGCAGGGACGAAACCTGAAGGACATCTACACCATCGTGCCCTGAGCCCGAGAAGAAAACAAAGGGACCCTGGGCAAACGCAGAGCCCCTGAAAGAATAACAACCAAGTAACAACGCCTGAAAGAGAACGTTTGCTCAGGCTCAACGGTCCGCCGTCGCGGGCCAAAACGACTGATATGAAGAACATAGTAATCTTTGGAGCCCCAGGCTCCGGCAAGGGAACTCAAAGCGACAAGATGATTGCCAAGTACGGCTTTGAGCACATTTCAACCGGCGATGTGCTGCGCAGCGAAATCAAAAACGACACCGAACTCGGACGCACTGCCAAGCAGTACATCGACCAGGGACAACTCATTCCCGACGAGTTGATGATCGATATCCTGGCATCTGTCTATGACTCCTTCGGCAAAGAACACAAGGGTGTGATCTTCGATGGATTCCCACGCACCATTCCACAGGCAGAAGCCTTGAAGAAAATGCTCGACGAACGCGGACACAAAGTAGCAGCAATGATCGAGCTCGACGTGCCCGAAGACGAGCTGATGACTCGCCTTGTCAAGCGTGGAAAAGAAAGCGGACGCTCCGATGACAATGCAGAAACCATCAAGAAACGCCTCGACGTATACCATAACCAGACAAGCCCGCTCATCGACTGGTACAAGAACGAAGGCATACACAACCACATTGACGGACTTGGAGAGCTTGACCGCATCTTCACAGACATCTGCAACGTGATCGACAACATTTAGCAACAAAATGAGTTCAGAGACCGCGCGGCATCCACAACCGACACCCCTCCCCTCGCAATCTCTGGGCTCCCCACCCTTCATAACTCCTGAACGCCAGAAAAGAATGGAAAGCAATTTCGTAGACTACGTGAAAATTCTCTGCCGCTCCGGTAAGGGAGGACGGGGAAGCATGCACCTGAAGCGCGTGAAATACAATCCCAACGGTGGCCCCGACGGGGGCGATGGCGGACGAGGAGGCAACATCATCCTGCGCGGAAACCACAACTACTGGACGCTGCTCCACCTGAAATATCAGCGGCATCTCTTTGCCGAACACGGAGGAAACGGAGGAAAAGACAAATGCCACGGTACCGATGGCAAGGACCTTTACGTAGAAGTGCCCTGCGGAACCGTAGTCTATAACGCCGAAAACGGCAAATATGTCTGCGACGTAACCTATGACGGGCAGGAGGTAATCTTGTTGAAAGGAGGACGAGGAGGATTAGGAAACTTCCAGTTCAGAAGCGCCACAAATCAGGCACCAAGATATGCACAGCCGGGCGAACCCATGCAGGAAATGACCGTCATCCTTGAGCTAAAACTACTGGCAGACGTAGGACTTGTAGGGTTTCCTAACGCAGGAAAATCAACATTAGTGTCGGCACTTTCAAACGCGAAACCTAAGATAGCTAACTATCCTTTCACAACAATGGAACCCTCACTTGGCATCGTTGGATACCGTGATAACAAATCATTCGTCATGGCAGACATACCAGGTATCATCGAGGGAGCTTCTGAAGGACGAGGACTGGGATTGAGATTTCTGCGCCACATTGAGCGCAATTCACTACTGCTTTTCATGGTTCCTGGCGACACGAATGACATCAAACACGAGTATGAAATACTACTGAACGAACTGAGAAAGTTCAATCCTGACATGCTTTCAAAACACCGGGTCTTGGCCATAACAAAATGCGATCTGCTTGACGAAGAACTCATAGAAATGCTGCAAGAGACACTACCGACCGACTTGCCCGTCGTATTTATCTCGGCCGTAACTGGCTATGGACTGGCTGAACTGAAAGACATCCTCTGGAAAGAACTGAACTCTGAAAGCAACAAAATCGAAGGAATTATAGCAGAAGAGAACCTTGTCCACCGCGACAAAGACATGTCTTACTTCACCAAAGAACTCGAAGAAGAAGGTGAAGACGAAGAACTCGAATTCCTCGACGAAAGCGAAATCGAGTACATTGACGAAGAAGAATGGGAAGACGAATAGTCCTCCACCCATAAATGAACAAGCATCGTCACACATATCGCCTGATTTTCCTCATGTTATGCCTTATGAACATGGGGAAGACTGCTGCCCAATCCTTCACAGGAGCAGAGCAACAATCCATCAGTATCGAAACCCCTGGACTCTTTGAACGCTCTGATGCCTTCCGCATAGACTTCAGGTATCTCAAGAACGACGAATACTCTTTTCCCCTTCCTGTGGGCAAATCTGGTATCATAACCAATGGCAATCTTGAGATAAACACTACGAAAGGTGACGCCGTAAAGGCTATGTTCGACGGCACGGTTCGCCTCTCTTATAAGCATAGTATCTTTGGAAACATCATCGTCATCAGGCATAATAATGGCCTTGAAACAGTGTATGGAGACAATGCCGAGAACCGTGTTAAAGTGGGAGACAAGGTAAAAGCCGGCCAGACAATAGCGATTGTCGGGGGAAAAGAGGATCGTATCTTCTGCACTTTTGCCATCATGATCAACGGCAGACGCATCAATCCTGAGACCATTATCGATGTGAAAAGCCATCGATTAAAACGCCAAGTATTGCTATGTAAGAAAGAGAATGAGCGCATAAATATCAGTGTAGAACGGGAAGAAAGGAAACGTTCGACCTTCTCACCTGATATCGATCCTTTTGAGAAAAGCAACACTGTTGAGTGGAATCTCTCGGAGATGGAGGGTGACGAATGGTGCTATCCTCTGCCAGATGCCAAGGTGATCAGCCCATATGGGAACAACAGAGGTTCGCATATACATAGCGGAGTCGACCTGAAAACCAAGCCTAATGACAATGTCAGGGCTGCCTTTGACGGCGAAGTTATTCTGTCTGGTCCGAATTCCGGCTATGGAAACTGCATCAAAATCAAGCACGGCAACGGGCTTGTCACTCTCTATGGCCATCAATCAAAGAATCTTGTCAAGGCAGGAGACCGTGTGAAGGCGGGACAGATAATTGGCCTTGCCGGACGTACAGGGCACGCTACAACAGAACATGTCCACTTCGAAGTCTTCTTCTGTGGGCGCCGATACAATCCTAATATCATCTTTGACCACACGACCCGGGGGCTGAGACTCGTGACGTTGGTCATCAATAAAAACGGCAGTGTGACTACTAAAAAGAGGTAAAGGCTGCCCAGATGCGACCATAGGTCTGCCGATACCCATCTTATCACACAACCTTATATAACCTTTTTATTAACCTTTTAAAATCATCAACAAAATGAAAAAAGTTCTATTTGCCGCGATGACAATATTATTGCTGCTGTCATCGTGCAACAAAGGGGGCAATGACCCACGACTGATTGTAATCACCTTAGACGGATTGCGCTGGCAAGAATTGTTCTTAGGTGCTGACTCTTTCCTTGTACAGAATCCCAGATTTGTGAAAGATCCCGACTCACTCAAGGCAAAATACTGGCGCGAGACCCCCGAGGAACGTCGTCAAGTCTTGATGCCTTTCACATGGAGCTACATTGCAGAGAATGGTTTTCTCATCGGCAACCGTACCAAAGGCAGCCAAATGCAGGTGGCTAATAAGATGAACTTTTCTTATCCTGGCTACAGTGAGAACTTCTGCGGATGGCCCGATGACGAGCGCATTGACAGCAACGACCCTGTGCCAAATCCCAACGTAAGCGTGTTTGAGGCGGCCAATAAGGATCCGCGTTACAAGGGCAGTGTGTACTGTTATGGCTCATGGGAGTCCATCAGATATGCCGTAAACAATATCCGTGGAGAATTTCCCGGTAGCGTAGCTTATGAACCAGGCATTGCCAAGAACAAGACTCCGATGACCCAGCTTGTCGACGACATGCACAAAGGCATGTATCGCAAGTGGGACTCTGAGCGCTTCGACGCCTTCACTTTCGGCTATGCTGTTTCAACTTTACTGGCTGATCACCCCAAAGTGATGTACATTTCGTTCGGCGATACCGACGAGTGGGCTCACGATGGTCAGTATGACAGGTATCTTGAGGCAGCCAACGGAACCGACTATTACATCCAGCGCATTGTCGAAGCTTGCGAATCCGACCCGTTCTACAAGGGGAAGACCACTTATCTTCTCACTTGTGACCACGGCCGAGGCTACCGCGGTTCATTCACCAGTCACGGCAGCGGAACAAGAGGTTCTGAGAATACATGGATGATGGCCTTCGGAAAAGGTATTGAGAAACTCGGCGAGACCACAGAGAACGGTCCGTTCTACAACCAGCAGATGGCAGCGACTATTGCCAAGGTGCTCGGCATCGACTTTACTCCTGGCGACAATGTAAAGAAAGAACCCTTCGACCCACATTTCAAGGGTGAGACCATCGTTGATCAGGATCTTTGCACTGACTACGGCTATTTTCCTGCCGTTTCGGCCAGTCCTAAGGGTCACGGAGTGCGCTATAAATACTACGAAGGCGCATTTACAAGTGTCGACCAACTTGCTGCAAGCAAGGTGAAGGAGAGCGGCATCATGCCGACCATCATGCTTGAAGGGGCCAAGGCTGAAGACCATTTCGGCTATGAGTTCCAGACATTGCTGAATATTGAGAAGGGCGGTATCTACACCCTCACCTGCACTTCTGACGACGGATCGAAAGTGTGGCTCGACGGAAAGCTCATCATCGACAACGACGGCAGCCATGGTGCCGGCAGTGTGATGGCAAGAGTCGACCTGCAAAGCGGCTACCATCGCCTGCTCGTTAAATACTTTGAAGACTATGCAGGCGAAGTTCTTGACTTCGATCTCGAGGGACAAGGCGTCAACGCTCAGGAGCTTCCAGCCTCAATGCTCTACTATGAATAAGATGAAGAGAGTGTTTATTCCGGCCATTGCCCTTCTCTTGGCAATGGTCTCTTGTAACAAAGGTGACGACGATCCACGCCTGATCGTCATCACCTTTGACGGTCTGCGCTGGCAAGAAGTCTTCACCGGCGCCGACTCTTTGCTGGTGGGTCATCCTACGTTTGTTACCCGTCCTGACACACTTACGGCGACCTATTGGCGCGACACGCCTGAGGAACGCCGGGAAATTCTCATGCCGTTCACGTGGAGCTACATTGTGAAACACGGCTATCTGCTGGGCAACAGAACCATTGGAAGCCAGATGCAGGTGGCCAACGAGAAGTGGTTCTCCTACCCTGGCTACAGCGAAGACTTCTGCGGATATGCCGACAACGAGCATATAGAGAGCAACGATGCCGTGCCAAATCCCAACACAAGCGTTCTCGAAGTGGCCAACCGTGACCCGCGCTACAAGGGCAAAGTGATGATGTATGGCGGATGGCTTTCCACGCGATTTGCTGTGAACAACGACCGCGGAGGGTTCCCTGGCAGTGTTGCCTACGAAGCCAACCTCTCCAGTCATCAGGACGAAACCATGCAGCTGCTTGACGAAATGCTGCAGGGCATGCCACGCATACGTCCCGAGAACCGGTATGATGCCTTCAACTATGCCTATGCTGTCGAGACACTAAAGCGAGACCACCCGAAGGTGATGTGGATCTCTTTCTGCGAGACCGACCACTGGGCACACAGCGACAAGTATGACTTCTACATCGAAGCCATCCGCAAGACCGACTACTTCATTCGACGCATCGTGGAGACATGCGAGGCCGATCCCTACTACAAGGGCAAGACCACCTATCTTATTACCTGCGACCACGGGCGCGGAAAGTACAAGGCTTTCGGCAGCCACGGACAGGGTGTATACGGTTCAAACCAAACATGGCTGATGGCTTTCGGAAAGGGCGTAGAGCGTCTGGGCGAGACTTCTGCCAACGGACCCTTCTACAACCAGCAGCTTGCTGCCACGATAGCCGCCGTGCTGGGCATCGACTTCAAGCCTGACAACGGAGTGAAGCAGCCGCCTTTCGACCCGCACTTCAAGGGCGAGCCTATCGAAGACGCCGAACCGAAGACCGAGATGGGCCACTTTCCCGCCATCAATGCCACGCCGAAAGGCCAGGGAGTGCGCTATCAATACTATGAAGGCAACTTCCAAAGTGTCGACGAACTCGACAAGGGCAAGGTGGTTCATAGCGGAATACTCAAAAACTTCTCCATCAACAGTGCCCTGCAGGAAGACCATTTCGGCTTCATCTTCAAGACCTTGCTGAAGATCCCGAAGAGCGGGAAGTATAACCTTACCTGCACGTCTGACGACGGTTCAAAGGTATGGATCGACGGAAAACTCGTCATCGACAACGACGGAAGTCACGGTACCAACCCGATGGAAATCTATGCCGATCTTGACCAAGGCTACCATCGTCTGGAAGTGAAATACTTCGAAGACTATGAAGGTCAGACCTTCAACATCGACCTTGGCGGACCTGACTACGCCGAAGACCCCATTCCTTACACGATGCTTTACTACGAGTAAGCCGTCCGTTCTCTCCGTGAAGGCACGGCCTTCACGGCCAAAGAAACGGTCAGGGAGAGCCTGACTTCATACGAAAATCCCCGTCAACAGGCATCATTGCCTTTGACGGGGATTTCCCTTTTTGCCGAAAAAACACGGTTTTCTAAACAAGCAAACTGGCAGAACAACTGACAAAGCTTGGCACATCCCGGCAAGAAAGCTATCCTTTCTGCCCCATAATCCATAGACTTATGGGTGAGAAAGGATAGCTTTCTCGGTCATAACCCTAAGACTTCTCAGGCTAAACCCATAGCTTTCTCGAGGTGCTTCCTGCCCAGTCACTTGTGCCTGTTGGCCCGTTGTTCCCGGTATTTGGCCTTCTGGCGGGCCGAACCGGAGCCGTGTGCACCGGTGATATACTTCTTTTTCTTGGCTTTGGTCTTCACCTTGCCGTCGTCTTTGCGGGGTCCGCCCCCGCTCTTGAACACCATTCCTCCACCGGCAATGATGTCGTCAATGTCGCTCATAATATCCTTTCGCTTAAGTAAAACGTCTCTGCTACTGGTGTTTCTCCAGCCATTCCAGCCGGCGCTGGTCAGGAAGATGGCTGATCTTGAAATGCTCAAACCGGGCCTTAAAGCCCTGTCCGTCAGGACTTGCAGCCACCAAGCCCACCATGACCGGCGTGTTGTCGGCCAGCCAACAGTTGCGCATCATGGTATATTCCTTGTCGTCAAACGAATAGAATATCTCGACTGCGTCCAACCTTCTGACGGCTTTAATCCATATATAGGGAACGGGGCGGTCGAGAGTGATGACCGACCAGTCGCTTGTGTGATGGGTAACGACAACGCTGAGGTTGTATTTCCCGTCGACATACTCGATGCCCGTCTTGATATAGTTTTCCTTGTCAATGCGCAACATCAGGCCTGCCTGGTCGAAACGAACCTTGTAGTCGCCCGAGATTTTGGCCTTGACCTCAAATTCCCCGCCACGTGTGGTGTAGAGAAACGGGGCATCGTCGACCGTAAACCCATAATGGGAGATGCGCCAATAGTCGCTCTGGGGCGTCACTTGCATGGTCAATGTGCCATTGTCGACGGCCCATTCTTCCGGTTCGTTGAACCATGTCATCTTCTCAAGCGTCTGCCCGAACGAGGCCATTGACGAGAGCAGTGCCGCTGCTGTCAGTATCAAATGTTTCATCTTTTTCTTGTCTATCAGGTTAGTAAGCAGATGTCTGCCCCTTGATTAGTGGTGGAACAGGCGCACACCCGTAAAGGCCATGGCGATGTTATACTTGTCGGCTGTCATGATAACATGGTCGTCGCGCACCGAACCTCCGGCCTGTGCGATGAATTCCACTCCGCTGCGACGGGCACGTTCCACATTGTCGCCAAAGGGGAAGAAGGCATCTGAGCCGAGGCTCACGCCCGTATTCCGGGCTATCCACTCACGCTTCTCCTCCTGAGTGAGCACCTCCGGTCGCTGCTTGAAGAACTGTTGCCACTGTCCTTCGGCCAGCACGTCGTCATGATCGTCCGAGATATACAGGTCTATTGTGTTGTCGCGGTCGGCACGACGGATGCCGTCTATGAACGGGAGTTCCATCACTTTAGGGTGTTGACGCAGCCACCAGATGTCGGCTTTGCTGCCTGCCAAGCGCGTACAATGTATGCGACTTTGCTGTCCTGCACCGATACCTATGGCCTGTCCGTCTTTGACATAACACACTGAATTCGACTGAGTGTACTTCAGGATGATGAGGGCGATGACGAGGTCGCGTCGGGCTTCTTCGCTGAAATGCTTGTTCTTGGTGGGAATGTTCTCAAACAAAGCGGGGTCGTTGAGGCTGATTTCGTTGCGTCCCTGCTCGAAGGTGATGCCGAAGACTTGCTTGCGCTCTATGGATTGAGGCTTATAGTCAGGATCGATCTTGATGATGTTGTAGGTGCCCTTTCGCTTGTCTTTGAGGATATCAAGAGCCTCCTGGCTGTAGTCAGGGGCAATCACTCCGTCGCTGACTTCGCGCTTGATAAGGCGTGCAGTGTCAGCATCGCAGGTGTCGCTCAAGGCTATGAAGTCGCCGTATGACGACATTCGGTCGGCTCCACGGGCACGTGCATAGGCACAAGCCAATGGCGATTGCGTACTGTTCTCGGCCTGAAGCGAGGGTATGATGTCGTCGACGAAGTAGATTTTCCTCAGCGTGTCGCTCAAGGGAAGGCCCACGGCTGCTCCTGCAGGGCTAACATGCTTGAACGAAGCGGCTGCGGGAAGTCCTGTTGCCGACTTGAGTTCTCTGACGAGTTGCCAGGCGTTCAGGGCGTCAAGGAAGTTGATATAGCCCGGCCGGCCGTTGATTACTTCGATAGGAAGCTCACCTTCCTCGATGAAGATGCGCGACGGTTTTTGGTTGGGATTGCATCCGTACTTGAGTGCTAATTCTTTCATTGTGTGTGTGACGGGTTAAATTCTGGGTACAAAATTACTAAAAAACAGCTGAAAATGCGTATCTTTGCAGCAAATAATTCGTGGTATGGAAAGAAAGCATTGGGAGCTTCGCAAGCTGCGCGAGGCCATCGAACACGAGTGGAACTGGAAGCCTTTGAAGCCGGTGGCCATCGAAAAGGTGACGAACTATCTGCACGGCATTGAGAAGCCGAGCCAGGAAATGCTCGACAAGCTGTCGCTCTTTGTGGGCTTCCAGGACTGGCAGTCGTTCCGGGATGCGCTGCATGGCAATGCTGATGCGAGCACAAACTTCACGGAACACCCGGTCTCTGACGTCGACGAATAGAAAAGGAAAAGGTGTGGCACACGGCGTGCTACACCTTTTTCTTTTTCCTTGATGCCGAATTTATGCCTCCTCGACTTTCTTGACGCCGGTTCTCTTCTCCTTGATGCGGGCAGCCTTACCAGTGAGCTTGCGCAGGTAGTAGAGCTTGGCACGGCGCACCTTACCGCGTTTGTTGACTTCAATCGACTCGATGTTGGGCGACTCGATGGGGAAGATACGCTCCACACCTACGGTACCAGACATCTTGCGAACGGTGAAACGCTTCTTCTCTCCGTGCCCGTTGATTTTGATAACTACGCCACGATAGAGCTGGATGCGCTCCTTTGAACCTTCGATAATCTTGTAGGCTACGGTGATAGTATCGCCAGCTTTGAACTCTGGGAACTGCTTGCCTGTAGCAAATGCCTGTTCGGCAACTTTAATCAAATCCATTGTTTGCTTTCATTTTAAAAATTTGATTGCCCGTTCGCAACATGGCCAACCACACTTCAGCTGCCAGCGGTTACGACGAAAAGCGGGTGCAAAGGTAATGAAAATCAAGGGAACGGCAAAATATTTACGGACTTATTTTCAAAAACTCCAGAAAAAATGCGGTGCTTTCGTGCGTCAAGACTATGGTGCGATACGGCACATTTGCCTTGCCGTCAACTCATGATGCCTGCTCTGCCACTCCTGCAGCACAGCGGATTGACGACTGCTTCCGGCTGGACTCTGCCCCTCGCATGAGGCCTTTCATCTCCACGTGTCCATCCCTTCCCGGCGAGAAAGCTATGAGTTTAAGGTGAGAAGTCTATGGATTATGGATGAGAAAGCTAAGGGTTATTGGCAAGAAAGCTAAGGATTCTGGGGCTAAAGTCTTAGCTTTCTCGGCGGGAAGGCTCCCGCCGGTCTGCGATGGGGCAGCCTGTCATTGCAGAAAAGGGCTGACAGTCTGTGCTGCCAGCCCTTTTGCTATGGATAGGGAGAGATGGGATTATTCCGCATAGACGTTCTTCCAGTTGAAGATGCGGAAGAACCATGGACGCGTGAAGTCGGCCGAACCCGGATAGGTATAGTTGTCGGCCGTGTTGCTTACGTTGGTACATGCCGAGACAACCAGCTCGCCTGCTCGCGAGAGTTCGGGGTGCAGGTTGACCTGAGTCGACTGGTTGTAGCTCGTGATGCCTGTCTTGTCAAGATAGGAAGGCAGGTTGAAGAGCAGCTTCTGGCTGGTGAAAGGTCCCTCGGGAGCGTTACTCTTATAGAGGTAGACCGACGTGCTTCCTGCCGACTCTTGCGACAGCATGTAGTAAGTATTGCCCTCTTTGAACACCCAAGGCTGCAACACTACGTAGCCGTTTTCCATGATTCCTGAACGGGCAATCTCATTGGACGTCGACGGAGCAGTAGCCTGCCAGGCCATCACACCTGTCGTAGCATCGCGGACATAGTACTCTCTGGCGCCCTCAAGGTCGCTCTTATGCACGCGGGCAACCAAGAGATTGGTGCCAGAAACGGCATAGAGGTAAGTGGAATCGTTGTCGTCGGTGAAGAGCGTCTGGCCGAAGAATGAACTTGTCGGGAACAGCACGTGGCTGACTTTCTCCTGATACAAGAAGTCGCCTTCTTGTGGAAGATAGTCGTCGGTCTGGCTGATATAGCGTCCCTTGGGAATGCTTCCCGAGAGGCTATGGGTGGTTACTGAGACGCCCGTAGACGTGTTCATAGGCATCTGGAGAGTGCGCCAGAGCATCTGAAGCTTGCCACTTGCTGCAGAAGCAGCACCGATGCGATAGACACGGGTGTTGTCGATCTCGCCGTTCTCAATCTGTTCAGCCGTACGGTTGCCCTGCGGATGGCGCAGATAGGTGCGTCCCCAGAGGTACTTCTCTGAAGAGGGATCGGTCCAATTCACATAGTCTGCAAGGCAGATAAGGTCGTCTTGTGTCTCGCCAAGCTTGCCATCGACGGCACGTTGTACCAAGAGGGCATTGGCTGGTTCGTTACCATTCAGGCGGGCACGGGTGACAGGATCGACCGTTCCGAAGAAACTTTGATTGAAAGCCCACAGCACACTTCCGTCGGGAAGCAGCGTGCTGACGCCCCCTTCTCCACCGGTCCATCCCAAGGTACGGCTGAAAATCTTGTTATACTTCAGGTCTTTATAGACGAAGATATTGTCGGCCTGACGGCCTACATCGGGAATAACCTCCAGCTCCCAGGCTGCATCGATGGACGGCGGAGTCTGGCTATCCTGTTCTGGATTGACCTGCATGTTCTCGTCATAGTCGGTCTCCACGATGTCGTAGTCATCACAGGACGTGAACGTCCAACCACAGATTGCGCAGATGACGCAGAAAATATATTTTTTCATATTCAATCTATATTAAAGTCGTTAATCGTTAACCTCAATTCAGACGGGACAATTCCTCGTGAACCTTATGCCACAAGTCGGCACTTCCCGACTTCTCTGACGGCATGCGATAGGTGTAGTTCAGCGTGAAAGTGTTGTCGGCAGGATTGTAGAAAGAAACCTGTTCCTCACCTGTCACGATGTCGTAAGCAGTGCGGACTTGCACACATCCACTGCCGACATTCAATGGTTCAACCTTCACAATCAGGACCGGTATGGTCTGACCTGTAGGAAGACCGTCGTCGCCAAGGACTGGGTTCTGGTAGACTTCATCGGTGACAGTCACGCGGATGCTGCGCTGATTGACCACGGCCACTTCAGAAGACTGCGTCGAACCGGGAAGGATTCGCACGTCATTCTCCGAAAGGGGCACCGTAAGCTTCGTGGCATTGAACACCGTCGGCACGGCCTCTTCGTCAACCTTGACCAGCGATTCACCGTCGGCTTTCAGGTCAAGCGTAGTACCGTACATCTGATAGTAGGTGCTGCTCTTTGTCGTGGCATAGGCGTTCTTCACGTAGATGCGGAAGAGCACATAGTTCTTGGTGGCCGAGTACTGATAGTCACTAACACTTGCTATCTCGATGGGCAAGTAGTAGGTCTTTGAGAGATCAAGCTGATCAACATTCACCGAGATGGGGAACATCGTATAGCTGTTGGCCGGCGTAATTGTCGTTGTCCATCCGTCAGGCACAGTATAGGCCGACTCGGGAAGCAGCTCTGCATAGTTGGCATAGACCGATCCGTTGACACGCTGGTTGTATTCCTTGAGCAGATGGCTGGCCGGACGCAGCGTGACAGTGACGTCATGATCAACAGGAGTAGAACCCGACATATAGACAGAGAGATAGCCTACCGAATTTTCACCGAACACATATTCCTGTCCGAAGATGTTGTTGTCGCCACTGACGATATAGCATTCTTTGCGATATTGCTCGTCGTCGTAGAACTCTTTCTCGCCACAGGCGGTCATGACCAGTAGCATTGATGCGCCGGCCAGACCAGTGATGATATTTAGGATATTCTTTTTCATATGTAATTCAATCTTTGTATTTCTGTCTTTTTTACTTCTCCCATCCCGGGTTCTGGTCAAGTGTAGGCACTTTACGCAGCTCATCCTTGCGGATAGGCATGAGAATCATCTTGGAAGAGAACGAGCGCTCACGGACGCTTGCATACTGGACAATGGTGGGAGCATAGAATCCTGCCCACTGAGTTGCATCTGCGTTACAGCCTGTCAAAGGCTCGCGCTCGAGGTCTTCGACGATGCCCCAACGGCGTACATCATAGAAACGAAGGCCTTCATGGAAGAATTCCACGCAACGTTCACGCTGAATCAGCTCGTTGACCCGGTCGCGAGATGCAAGTTCGGCCTCTGTCAAACCGGGCAAACCGGCACGATAGCGCACGAGATTGAACGCCTTGGCAATCTCTTCTGTGTCGCGGGTATAGGTCTTACCGTCAACGGTATAGCTGCCCGTAAGGTTGTTGAGTGCCTCAGCATAGTTGAGCAACACCTCGGCATAGCGCAGGATAGGATAGACCTTCGGCACGATCAGCGCACCGGAACCCGTACGGGCATCACGCGGATGAACCCACTTGCGACAGGTGTATCCCGTCACATAATAGACACCCGAATAAGCTGCACGGCTCTTTCCGCTGTTGCCTCCGCTGAAGTAGTCGGCCGTAATGTTCTTTCTACTGGTCTCTGTGCAGGAGTTCATAAACCAATAAGAGTGAGAGAACGCAATATTGGCATAGAAACGGGGCTCACGATTGTCATAGGCTTTGAATGTGCCTGACTTGATGATATAGTTGTCAGGCGAGATAATCTTGTCAGCCGTCGTGATGCAGTTATTGTCGTATGGACGGTTCTCATAGGGATATTGTTGGCTGGAATTGTTGATGTCGCGACCGTCGACCATATAGTACATGTCGACCATGCGCTGGGGAACACACACGGTTCCGTTGCCACCATACTGAAGAGGGAACGTGTTTCCTGAGAATCCGCCTACGTTGCGATCAGTACCCCAGATAAGTTCCGGGTTGGTATAGGCCAAGGCCTCACCGTTGAACTGGTCGATATATGAACGGAAAGGATCGATGCCACCAGGGCCTTCCGGATAGTCTTTCACATCCTCCGGCAAGAACTTGCCTGCATATTCGCCCTGATCCTCAACGGTATAAAGACTGTAGACGCCCATGTCAATTACCTTCTTTGCGGCATTTGCAGCAACGGCCCACTTCTCTTCGTCATAGGTTTGCGAGATGTAATATACGCCATCCGACGAGCGAGTGAAGTCACTGTAATAGCGACGGGCCACATCTCCGCCGTTGAACAGTGGACTGGCTGCCTGAAGACGGACACGAGAGGCCAGTGCAAGGGCAGCACCTCTTGTGGGGGCATACACCATGTCTGACGAGTTCTTCACAGGAAGGTCGGCTGCGGCAGTCTCCAGTTCACTGCAGATATAGTCAACAGTCTCGTCAAATGTACTGCGATAAAGACGGTAAGTGCTGGCATCTCCGTTCACTTCCATGATGTCATCACCAAGCAAAAGCAGCGGGCCGTAGTTTCTAAAGAGCCAGAAATAAGCATAGGCACGCAAGAAACGTACTTGGGCACGGAACTCAATCTTGTCGAAAGAATTCATCGGCACCTCGTTAAGACGGGAGAAAATAGTGTTGCATTTACGAATCACCTTGTAGCAAGCTCCCCAGATATTGAACTCGCCACTTGTGAAATCAATCTCACCTGTGGTAAGCATCGTGCCGGCATAGCGAATCGGAGCAAGGCCTCCCCATGTGTATCCTGGAGCAATTGCCTCATCTGAGCCAGTGACACCTGGCAGAGCACAGTCGTAGTAGTTGTGCTCATAAATCTCTGCTTCGTTAGGCAACAGATTCACTGCACCATTATAATATTGCTTGACATGTGTCTCACTTGAGAAGATAGAGTCCTCCTTGAAGGTGTCTTCAAAGTATTCATCTACGTTCAGATAGTCGCAAGCCGTAAAGGCTAAAGGCGATATCAGCAGCAGACACAAATATATAATATTCTTCTTCATATCAATTAAAAACTTATAAACTTAAAGACTTATAAACTTTCAACGCTCATATCTCAACCTTAGAAGGTGAAGTAAAGCTGCAGAGAATAACGTCCTGGTATCGGATAAGCTTGTCCGCATGAGATAGCTTGCTCAGGATCAAATATCTTGACAGAATCCCAGACGTGCAGGTTCTCGGCCATAAGCTGAATGTCTATGCTCTGAATTGCAGCATACTTGCGCAAGATATTGTTCTTCAAACGATAGTTCAGACTCACTTCCTGCAAACGCAAATAGCGGGCATTACCCATCCAGAAGGTCGACGGCTGGTCGTTGTTAGTGTTATATCCGTAGTAGAGACGGGGGAAACGGGCATTGGGATTCTCCGTTGAAGGGTCGCCACTATAGTCTGCAGAGATCCACCTGTTGGCGGGATCGGCTGCCGTTGTGATGACGTTTCCTACGGGTCCCTGGTTAAATGCGATATATCCGTCGAAACGATCTCCATTCTGTCCACCATAAAGGAACTTGTTTGTACCGGTGCCTTTGAAGAGGATATTCAGCGTGAAGTCTTTGTAATGCAGTTCGCCACCCAGACCATACATCATCTGAGGCGAGCCTGAATTGGCAAAGAGAGGTACCTTGTCGTCAGAAGTTATCCTTCCGTCGCCATTGACATCCTTATACTTAATGTCACCAGGACGAACAGTTCCAAACTGAGAAGGGCTCATCTCTACGTCCTGCTCATCTTTGAAAAGTCCCAGAGCTATGTAGCCTCTCTGCACGCTATTGCCATAACCTGCCTCTCGCAAATATGGGTAAGGCTGTTCGGCTTGCTCCCAGTTCTCGATCTTATTCTTGGCCAGTGTGAAGTTGCCACGCAAGGTCATTTGCCAGTCTTTGTTAAAAGCATGGTTGAAAGCGAAGTTTCCATCGCCTCCCCAACTTTTCATACTACCGACATTTCCGTAAGGCATGTCGATGGCTCCGACATAATCTGGTATCTGAGTTCGTTGCTGGAAAATGTTGTCACGACGGTCAAGGAAGTAGTCAACGGTCATGGTGAACTTGTCGTTGAACAAGTGCATATCGAGTCCGAGGTCAAACTTCTTGGCCTTTTCCCATTCCAAGTTGTCGGCGCCTACTTGCGATTCTGTGATAGCTCCACGTCCGCCCCAGCGTCCAACTCCTTCGTCGCTTTGTCTGATCAGGGTCAGATATGGGTAGCGTTTGGCAGAGATCTGGTCGTTACCTACAAGACCATAGGAGGCTCTGAACTTCAAGAAATTCAACCAAGGCAGGTTGTCTTTCATGAATTTGTATTGAGTCGGCACCCATGCCACGGCTGCAGCAGGGAAGAAACCGAACTGTCTTCCGGGCTGGAAGTTCTCTGATCCGGTGTAACCGAAGTTGAGATCAAGGAAGTAAGTGTCCTGCAAGCCATAGGTGAAGCGTCCTGAAAGACTCTGGTAGCGTCGTGGAATAGCGTCCATACTGCTTCCTGCACCCGAACCAACCGAGTCTTCCATGCGGTAGTAAAGCAGTCCTCCAAAGCGATGAATGCCAAATGCGCGGTCGTAGTTGACGGTGGCATCGAGCAAGAGTTTTCTCCACCACCATGCTCCACTGGTATAGTTCATCTGTGTTTCGTTGACACGTTGTGCCAGACGAAGGTCGCCTGTTGCGGTACGTCCCGTAGCGATATAGAGGGCAGGCATCTTGTAACGGCTCTCGCGGAAGTAGCCTTGATTGTTGTAGGTGCCCTGCAGCTTGGCCGTCAGGCCTTTGGTGATCATCGAGAGGTCTTGCTCAATACTCAGGGTAATGAGATTGTCGCTGTTGCGATCTTTGGCGTTTCCCGTATAGTTCAGCAGCACATAAGGCGAAATCTGGTCGCCCGAGCCCACTGCAGGGAGGTATCCGTTGGAGTATCTGAGCGGGTATTTCAGCGGAGTTGTCTTAGCCTGCGAGCTCCAAAGCCAGTCGGTCAAGCTCGTACCGAGTGCGCTGCTACCCATTGACGGGCGGGTATTGATCGACATGAAGCCCGTTGCACCGATGTAGACTTTCGTGGTCTTAGTGAGGTTGACATCCAGGTTCAAGCGGTAGTTGTAGGTATTGTAGCCTACGCCACGGTTGTATTTGCTGTCGTCGGAAGCCTTATAGGCCGACGACTCGTTGGACATTCCGAGCGACGCGAAGTAGCGGGCTATTGAGCTACCGCCCTGTGCGCTGACGTAATAGGTACGCTGGAAGGAGGTATTATTCAAGATAGCATCGCGCCAATCGATATCCGGATAGAGGTCGGGATCAAGTCCATATTTGATGATATCCAGCTCTGTCGGGTTGTAAATGGGATCCATGCCCGATGCCGCAGCAGCCTCATTGGCCAGTGTTGCATACTCATAACCGCCCACAAACTCGGGCATTCTCTTCAGCTGAGAGATGGTAAAGTTGGCACGTCCGCGAATCTGGAGCTTGTTTTCAGCACCGTGTTTCGTGGTGATGATGACCACACCGTTAGCACCTCGGTTACCATAGATGGCCGTTGCGGCAGCATCTTTCAGCACCGAGAAGTTCTCAATATCGGCAGCATCGATAGAGCTCAGCGTTCCTTCGATGCCGTCGATGAGCACGAGTGCTCCGCTATTATATCCGAAAGTACCGATACCACGTACCCAGAACTCCGAGATGTTTTTGCCAGGTTCGCCAGAACGTTGCACGGCAATGATGCCCGGCACGCGGCCAGCGAGCGTGTTTTGGATGTTGGTCGAAGGCACTTCCAGCTCTTTGGGGTCAATGGTCGAGATGGCACCTGCCACGCTTATCTTGCGCTGAGTGCCCTGACCTACCACAACCACCTCGTCGACTTGGTTGTCGTCGGGCTGAAGGGTGATTTTCATCGGCTGCGGATTGGCTTCGGTGATACGGGTTTCCTGTTTCTTGTATCCCAGAAACGACACCACGACCACGTCGTAGCGTTTCACTTTCAGCTGGAACTCGCCGTCGAGATTGGTCACCGTTCCCACACCGGGTTGGTCTTTAACAAAGACGCTTGCACCGATTACTGACTCGCCGGTCTCGTCGAAAACTGTTCCTCGAAGCGTAACAGCATTCTCGTCTTGTGCCTGCATGCTCGGGATAGAGAGCAAGAGCACAAACAGTAGACTGATTAATCGATTCATATATTCTTTTTCTGATTTAATATTTTACTTTCTTGGTTGCCCGCCTCGTGAGAGGCCTGAGTCTCCCGTTTCCCGATGTGTTCGGGCTCGAAGGCGGTGCATTTTCTATTCCATTGCAATACGGCGGATGGCACGATTGTTCTGGTCGCCTACATAAAGCGAGCCGTCCTTAGCCAGTACAAGGCCGACAGGATTGTCAAACTGGGCCACGTCTCCCGTGCCGTTTGTATAGCCTGCCGACTGCGGAATGCCTGCCATGGTCGACACATAGCCCGTTCCCATCACGATCTTGCGGATGCAATGGTTGCCGTAGTCGGCCACATACATGTTGTGGTCCTCGTCGATACAGATCTGTCGGGGGCTGTTAAACAGGGCTTCCGAACGACGTCCGTCGAGCCATCCGGCCGTACCTGACGACGAGCCTGCATAGCTGTTCAGGGTGCCTGTATTGAAGTCGTAGACCAAGACCGAGTTGGTGCTCGTCAGCGTGAAGTAGAGTTTAGAGTCGTCAGTCGGGTCAAAGGCCATGCCATAGCAGTCGCCATCGGTACCGCCGAAGCCCGAACCATTGACGCCATGACGACGGTCGTAGCGGCCAGAGACATCGGTCATCCTGCCCGTCTCTGGGTTCAGCTGCACGAGATAGCCTCCGTTCATGCGGCAATACCACATGCCGTCCGACGGGCGCACGGCCCATTGCTCCTTGGTATTCACAAATCCAAGACCGTCATAGCTCGGAACGTCGTTCACTCCGTCGTCCTGTATCCAGCTCATCGTCACGCCACGTGTCTGGGCAAAGTCGTTATAGCGGTCGTAATAGTAGGTCTCGTTGGAGCCAGAGTTGCCGAAATATCGGTAGCAACGGTCGTGAATCGGGTCGTACGACAGATAGCTCACATTGAGCCAAGTGGTGATGTCGCTGTCCAAGACGCGAAGCTTTCCGCTCTCCTCATTGATGACATAGACGGCATCCTGGTTGCTGTCGCTGCCCGTAGCAAGGATGAAGTAGATGTTGTTTTCCGAGTCAATCACCAACGGACGGTTCATGTTCACGCTGAACTGCACCTCGGCCAAGTCTTCTCCGCCTACGGGATTAGTCGTGGCACTCTTGTCACCGCCGATCACCGTGGTCACGTTGGTCTGCACGTTGTAGAAGAAAGTCTCGCTTGCCGTAGCCTCCTTGTCGTCGACCACCACGCGGATCACGCAGTTGTTGTCAAGGTCGCCGTTGACATATTTGCCGGGAAGCTTCGGGGCCAGCACCAGAATCTTGTTGCCGGACGAAGAGATTACCGGAGCCTCCTTGTCGTTGAAGTAGACGTGGATGCGCTCCTTGTCAGTACCGAAGTTGCTGCCGGTAAGGATCACTTGCGTAGCAAGCATGCCCTCAGTCGGTGCAAACGACTCGATCACGACGGGCTGCGATGGATCGTAGGGCGTGCCCTTCTGATCGTCATCGTCGCTGCACGACGTCATGCCAAGACCCAATGCCAAGGCTAAAACAAAGCCCTGCATCAGCATTGTGAATTTGAATCTTTTCATAAATCTTAAACGTTTAAAATTTTATATCTGTTCTTAGTTATTGTCTTCCGCGCATGGTTCTTTCGGCAAAAGACCGTCTCCGGGGCATCAACGGCCCGCACTCACGGTAAATTCGCCCAGTCTGCCGATTCTATATAAAAGACGAACCACCCGTGACTTCCCATTAAGCAAATCAGTCTTTTTCAACAAAATTTCCTGCCTTTTTAACAAAAAAGCGCCGATTTAAGGACCATTGCCGGACTAACAGGCCCGAGAGATGGCCGACAGGCATGCCCCGGCCCGGCGAGAAACCTTAGCTTTCAGCCTCAGAAGTCTATGGATTCTGCCCCAGAACGCTATCCTTTCTCACCCAGAACTCTATCCTTTCTCACCCAGAACCCATAGCTTTCTCAAGACGTTTCCCCACTCTTGCCCGAACGACGGGGCAGATTTTTCGCATAAGACTGCCGGCATGCAGCACCGGAGACACAAAAAAGCAGGGACGCAAAGCGCGCCCCTGCAAGTCTAAGCGACAGTCTTGGCCTGTGCTATTTCACAAACTTCTTGCCGTCCTTGATGTAGATTCCCTTCTCGGGTTCTGCCTGCAGCTGACGTCCCTGCAGGTCATAGAGCCGGGCATGGCTGCCGTCTGCAGCCGACAGACGGTCGACTGACGTTGGCAACTGGGCATCCGCCTCGGGGTCAATGTCCCTTGCCGTCACCCGTCCCGACAAGTCTGCCGTATATAAGACGACATGGGGATAGTGCGTTCTTTCCCTAACTGCAATCGAAGTGTCTTCACTTAACACGCTATGTGAGATATAAACCGTATTGTCATACACTGTCCAACGGGGTGCATAGAAGAGGTTTGAACCATAAGGTGAGTCCAAAGCTATTTCAGCTATCTGGTGTATCTTCCCCTCTTCATAATAGCATGGCAGGAGGACTTTCGTTTTTTCGTCAGGATTACCGGCTTTCTCAACGTATTTCCAGAACATTATCCACAGTCTGTTGTGCTCGTCAAACTCCATTCCAAGAATACTGTGATACATTTGGTCCGTAATGTCCTTAACCTTCGTGAATGCCTTTCCGTCAAATGTTGCAAGGCAGAGGTTCTTCTTTTCATTGGTCATCAGGAGCGTCCACAGCTGGTCTTTGCCGTCAAGAGCAATATTGGCAATTTTCAAACCGTTATTCTCGGCAGCAAATGCATCTTCTGCTTCTTTGAAGAATTCCATCTCGCCATACTTCTTATGCCTGACGATATCGCCCCTCATCCCACGGTTAAGCCGGGCCCAAATAGTTCCGTCACGGGTAATTCCCAAATCATAAGGCCCTTGTTCAAGGGAATATGGCAGGCCGAAGCTCTCCGACTCATACTCAAAAGCCATATTGACTGACGAAAGCTGCACAAACCTGTTTGCACCTTCAATAGCAGCCCAGATATGCCCTTTGGAGTCGAACTGAGGCCTGGAAATTTGGCCTTGTACTGGAACATTGCGCCAATAGAGACGCCCATCCTTATAATGTCCCACATTGCCAGCACCGTACATTACCCATGCTTCACCATTCTTGGCAAGAATTCCGCCAAAGAAATTATTGCCACCTACGGACATATTACTGTTTTCCGGATTATAAAAGGTCATCTGATCTGACTTCCTGTCAATCACGACAAAACTTGTATACTGGGGAGAACCTACGTAGATGTTGACGTCATCTACTGCGACAGAAGTCGCCAGCTGGGCCCAAGCGTCTGCTGCAAACAGGGCCAGCAACCCTGCAAATAAAAACTTCTTCATAATCTTTCCTTTCTTTAAATTGAACATTTTATTATCTATAATCTATTTTTCTACAAATACTTTCTTCTCAAACACTTCGCCGTCAATGACGACAGTCACCACGTACACCCCGGCTTCTGCCACATGGATGGCAAACGACTGGCGGCCTTCCTCCATGCGTTGACCGTCGCAGACCGTCTGAAGGTTTGCCTGATAGGGGCTGACTGCAGCCACGGTCACCCGTGAAGCCTTGTCAAGGTCAAAAGAGACCTTCAGCGTTCTGCCCGACGAAGCGACCTTAAACCTCGGATCTGAGCTGTAGCTGACCGCTGCACTGCGCCCGGTCTGCCCGCCATTCAGAAGGGATTTCATGAAGAGCATGGCCTCGGTACGCGTAGGACGGACTATCGTCTTGCCGTCAGCGCTTCTCTTTCGTTGGGCATTCCGCTCATAGACAGCCCGGCGAAGCTCCTTATGCTGACCGTCAGTCATGTCGCAAAGCAGCTTGACTGCAAGCAGATGTCCCTTGTCCACCAGACGTGCCACGAGATAAAACGTTTCGGGATGTTCCAGGCACAAGTCGCGTAGTGCTGCATAATGCTCGAGTGTCTCATAGCGACTCAGCGACAGGAACGGACGCCAACGGCCTTCATCCTGACAGGTTGCCCATAGCTTGTCGAACGATGCCGACACGCTTTCTGCAACTGATTCGGCACCCTTCTCCACCATTTCCGCTTCTTCGGCCGTGAACGAGGCATTCTCTATCGTGCGGAAATCAGCCAGGAACTCCGACTGGGATGCCACCGAAGTGGGGTCTCTCCGGTAGTGATATGCCACGTGACCGGCAGCATTGCTCTCCAAAGCATAGCGTGGATGATACACGCGTTCATGCTCTCCTAACTTGCTTTCCCAAGCATAGCCCGACGCATAGTAATGGCCTTTTGACTTAACGGCAATATGGGAAGGTTCATCACCCTGCGCATCATAGAGATCAATCACGGCATTTGCCTCCGTAGCTCCTTGACGAACAAATCCATAAGAGTTCAATGTCGCATCGGCCAGTTCCGCATTTGATGCCTCCGGAGGTACAGCATTATAGTCATATGCCATAGGAAAAGTCCATTCGCCTACAGCCCATGACAGTTCATTATACTGTCCGGACGGCTGTGAAGCCACGATGATGTCATCGCGCTTATAGTTGGGATATATGGGTTGAACCTGAGAGTAATAGTTCCAAATGCGAAGGTCGCAGCCCGTATAGACATCGACTGTCGCAGCAGATGCCGACTTGGGATAGGAGTTCCACAGGGAAGTATACATCCAGTGTTCGTCGTACATCAGCGAATTGATGCGAGGATTCTTGCCCCAATCAAAGTCTGACAAGTTGCTGTAATAGGGATAGTCGTCGTTGAAACCGATGACGCTGCCCGTGCTATTCATCAGCATCAACATCGGGTCGCCCCTATATCCTAAGGCAAAACTTGCATAGAAGTCGCCGGGAGTTACTCCACTGATGAGGGTTTTGTTGCAGCATACAGGCACATCGGAGAAATATCGCTCACCATTGATCGAGAGCGAACATGTGCCCCAATGGCTGTTTTCATCGGTACGGACAAGCACATGATAGAAGCCGCTCATGTCGATGGTGGCGGCCAGGATGGCGAATCCTGTCGAAGGATCGGCCGTGCTCACCCAGTTTACGCTGGGTGCTGTGTCTGAGAACACATTGATCACGTTGGATATACCGGCAGGCGAAAGGGCCGTAACGTTGAAGTTGACGGTCTGCCCGGCTGTGTAGTATTCAAGGCGATGGAAAGTGTAATAGACTGGTTTGTCGCGCTCTGCCGTGAAATAGACGGGCGGATAAGAGGGGTCATTCTCCGTAGACGAGAAGTGAAAGTTCTGCAAGTAGCCCGTCCCCGGCGACAGAATATTCTGGCTATGCTGCTTCATGGCGTCATACAATCCGGCAATGCTTGTAATGAAAGAGGTATAGACTTCGACAAATTCCACGTTTGGAACATCGTCAAGGCTCTCGCCTCCGACATGCAGCTGGTAGGTTCCTGCCGGCAGATAGGCACTTACGGTGTTGGTATAATCCCAGTCTGCGCTGTTCTGAGTCAGTGTCTGTGCACTGCTTGTGTAGTTGTCGAACCACACTTTATATTGAGAATAGGTGCCGTCAGCATGCCGAACTCCCTGAAGCCAGAAAACACTTTTGTGTGTTCCCGATGCCACTTTCACCGTGAATGTTGCCACAGGCTTGTTGTTGATGATCGAATACGTGGGCTTTTCGTAGCGGATTGAATTGATTGAAGGAACCTCTATTCCGTCATCAATCATTCCCTGTGCCGAAAGGGAAAGGGAGAACTGCAGGAAAAACAGTAAAATCTGAATTTTCTTATTCATTACCTTATTATATTTAAAGTTATATGTATTGTCTTCCTAAAGAGACGGTCTTTAAAGGGGGAGGTAGGCATATCATGAAAGGATTCAGTTTTTTAAATGTTGTATATGAATTGCATTTATCAATTCAAATGCGATACCTCCCCACGAGACACTGTCATCTATAAGTAAATATCGGCGTAGTAGCAGCGGGAGCCCTCGGCAAAGACGATCATCAGCAGGCCAGATATGCCCGGCGGAAGTGCGATGGGCACATCGCCGTCGGCAACTTCAACGGAATAGACCACCTCGTCTTCGCGCAGCAAATAGAAGGTGTAGCCCTCCAACTGGCCGTAAGTATAGACCATGGAGCCGGCAACTATGACGGTTGCGGGACGCAGAGGTGCATGAGGATTCACAACAGGGATTTCGGGAACAGGGGTGTCCATACTGTCACCACACCACTTTCCCGGTTCTAAGGTCACCTCAATGCCTGTCTTCAAACTGTCGTTCGGCAGCGGTGCATCGCCTTGGGCTGAAGAACAGACGGATGCCGAAAATAGCAGCAAAAGCAGAAGTATTCTTCTCATATCTCAATTTTTGGGGCAAAGATAACACCTGATTCGGGTATTTTCCAAAGAATTCAGTACGCATTTAATACGCATTTATACGCATTTGATACGCATTTTCAGTTTTTTATGGGCAAAATCGGTGCGCCTGCTATAGGGAGTTTATAAAATCGTCCCATGACGTGAACGGAAGCCTTCCGGAAACATAGCGGTCGTACAAACGGGAACATGTGCTGGATATTGCCTGGGGAGAACGGAAGGTCAGGCAGGATACTGTCTTCTTGTCCACCTTCAGTTTGAGCAGCATGCTGACGCGAAGCTGATGGGAAGACAGCTTCCCTACACCGTCCAATGTCGGGAAAAAGCGGGGAAATGCAAGATCTACCAGTTTATATATCTCAACCCAATCGCCATCATCCAGCCTTTCACCTGTGGCAGACTTTTGCAGAACAGCGGCATAGGCCGGAGAGGAATGAAGCACATCTTCGGACTGAGAACGGTCTATCTGTTCGAGATGCAGACGTTCGTTGGCATATCTGACCTTCATCTGCAGCAGCTCATACAAGCTCTTGTCTGGGGTATCTGCAGGATTTCCATCATCCAGCATGCGAGAAAGACGGTCGCGTTTGTCGTTGTATTCCTGAAGAAGGCGCTCCGTACGCCTGTTCTCTTCAAGCATATCCTGCAGTTTCTTCTGCATTGACTGATGACGGTACCACGCATAATAACCGCCGAAGGCGGCCAGTCCTGACAAGAAGAGTATCACGAGACCGCCCGTCAGCTGCCCGGCTTTGCTGCGGGCCGTCGAGGACAGCAGGCGCTCTGACTGCTGACGATACTTGCCGTAGTCGTAGGCTGCGGACAGCTCTTGGAGATTCTTCGACAAGGATTCTGAATAGGAATTGTTTTCAAGGCTATGGGCCTTCACCGAATACTTATAGGCCGAGTCGTAGCGGGACTGGTCCCTGAACAGACGGCTCAAGCCGACAAACGACGCAAGCTGGTTGTTGTAGTCCTTACCCTCGCGGCCTTCCTTGCGGAAATAATACTCGGCCGAATCGAGCCTGTGAGTGCCTAAAAAGTACATGCCCTTGTTGTAATAGTGGATCTCACGGCCCTTGCGCACGCGGGAATCGTCAAGCAGACGGGAAGGAAGACGGTCGTACTGGGATATCAAACGGGCCGACTCATCATACCTCCCCCAGGAATTGTAGATTGGAACCAGAGACGCAAGGGAGGCGGCCATCAGCATCGAGTCGCCTGCCTCACGGTATTCTTCGGCACATCTGCGGAAGTAATAGGCCGCACTGTCACGGCGGTCAAGAAGAAGATAGACGTGGGCAAAGCCATACCGGCTCCTGATGTCTGAAAGGGTATCGCCTGCCAAACGGGCATAATGCCCCATCTGACGATAGGACTCCAACGACTCCATTCCCATCCGCTGACGGTCAAAGACGTCTGACTGACAGGCATAAGCCTTCATCAGCAAGCGCCAGTCAAAGTCCGAGCGTGTCGTATCAACCAGCGAAGGCACTTCCTTGAAATTCTTCAAAGCCGGGATATAGAGGCCCTGAAGATAGTACAGACGGCCCTGGAGATAGCACGCAAAGGCATGCCGGTTGGCCGAGCCGTGACGGGAATAGTAGTCCACAAGGTCGGCCATCTCGGTGTCGCCGACGGCTATCGAGTCCAGGCGCTGAAGGCTGTCTATCAGCGAAAGCTCGGCATCATAGCGGCGGCCCGGAGTGCAAGACAGCGCCAACAGCAGCAATAGCGGAAGCAGGGCATGACGGATGCGCATCGGTCTGTTCGGTTTTTAGTCGTAAATCGTTCTCAGTATAGCTGTTGCAAAGATAGGCATTTCGCACGAAAGAACAAAGAAAACAACCGACTTTTTTGACCATTCCCGCCCATACACCTGAGAAATATGCCTCGTACACCTAAGGAATATGCCCCATACACCTATGATGTACGGGGCATACATGTGCCTGGTATCAAGCATACCAGCAACGTGTACAGGCTGGTATACTGGGCCATGACGGCGGGAAAGCTAAGCTTTCAGCCTCAGGAGTCTACCCTTTCTCGACTTGAACCCATAGCTTTCTCAGCGAGAACTCTATCTCTTCTCACCCAGAACTCTACCCTTTCTCGACTTGAACCCATAGCTTTCTCAGGCGGAAAGGCTGAGGACGAGAGGAAAGAAAACAAAAAAGGGACGCGACCGAGGTCGCATCCCTGATATCCACAAGGCTGTCTTCTAACTATTCGTCAAGGCCAAGAGCGGTCTTTGCCGTAGCATTTTCGGGATCGATGTCGAGCATCTTCCGCCAATAGATGTCGCCCTGCTCCTTGTCGTTGACCACGATAGTGTAGTAGGCTCCAAGGTAGTGATAGGCTTCAACCAGATACTTCGTCTCGTTGGCGCTGCGGTCTGTCTTGTCGGCAAGCAGTTGTGCTACCTTCTCATAGTAGGGTTTTGCCTTGCCTTCGGCCGACTCGGGATCGAGACTTACGGCAATACGTGCCCGGTTGTTGTAGGCCACATGGGCTACGCTTGGGAACTTCTCGGCAATCTCGGCCCACACGGCGTCGGCCTTTCCAAGGGCTTCCACCTTTTCGTCGCCTTCAAGGCTGCGGGCATGCTGCTGCCACATGGTGGCCAGAGAGCCCATGTCGGCTGCGGTGACCTGTGGCTTTGCCTTCAGATACTTGTCATAGGTGGCCACGGCATTGTTGATGTCACCCTTCTTCTGATAGGCTGTCGAGATGTTTTTCAGCGCGTCGATGCGGTCGCTCTCCTTGCTTTCTTCGGCATTCAGCGACTTGGTGTACATCTCAATGGCGTTGTCGTACTGGTCGTTGCCAAGGTAGGCATAGCCATAATAGAGGTAGTCGCTCGAGGAAATCTTGGCACTGTCAGACTTGTTGAACAGGCGATCGGCATACTCAAGGGCCTTGTCGTAGTTCTTCAGGTTGGTGTGGTTGAAGAAGGTCAGGCGGTTGAGCGCTGCGTTACGGGCAAACTTCTGGTTGCCATATTCCGAGATGGACAGGCTCTTCTCGAAGTTTCCCTTCAGGAAATGGTCGAGCGAGTAGTTGACGAGATTAGAGGCTTCCATCTTGCTCTTGTCAACCTTGTCATAGTACTGGATGGCCTTGTCGATGAGGCTCGGATTGTCTTTTGAAGCACTATGATAGATCTCGGCAGCTATGATGTCGACGGGATAGTCGGGACGCTGGGCACGAAGATCCTCCAGCTTGGCAATGGATGCCGAGGGGCTTGTCTTGCTGTTGATCTGAGCATAGCGACGATAGCCTTCGGGATTCTTGGGGTCGAAGTAGATGGCTTGTTCGAACCAACTGGAGGCTGCACCGCCGTCGTCCTTGAGAACCTGGATGTCTCCCATGAGCACATAGGCGTCGCCATAGGTTTTATCACGCTTGACGGCCATGTCAGCATAGGTGGCTGCCTTGTCTAAGTCGCGCACATCAAAGTAGGCTCGGCCAATGGCTGTGAGCACGTCGGCATTCTTCTTGTTGGCCTTCACGACATTCTTCACCTCAGACTCCACGTTGGGAGCCTTACTCTTAATGACGTTTGTAATCTGCTTAATAACGGCACTGTGGTCTTCTTGAGCCACTGCTGGAGCTGCGAATCCTATCATCAAAGCTCCAATCACGAAGTATTTTAATGTTTTCATAATCTCGTTTTTAGTTAAACAATCGGTTGATGACTCTCTCTATCGGTATGACCGCCGACATGACGGCGGGTTTAATGTCAGTTGGAAACTTTAACATCTCTTACCGTTATATTGCCATACATGGGCAACAAGCCCGTCTGAAGGATGATGAGCTGTCCTTTGGGCGAGGCAATAAACTGGGCAAATCCCCAAGGTAAGGCCTTGCGAGGATCATTAATAAGTGCATAGACCGTGCGGATGAGGGGATAGTTGTCATTATATAAATAGTACTGATAGGGCAGCCAGCTGTTCTCAAGTGTTGCGGGAGAGAACCTGCTGACGCGCATCGTTCGGATATTCTTCTTGAAGGTGACGTTGGTTGTGTCACGTTTGTCATTAAGCCAGTTGCTGCCAATAATGCCGATAGCACCTGGCGTATGCTCGACATAGTCGATGACTTCGGGCGAACTGTTGGTGGCATAGACGTTCTTGCTGGCGATGGCTTGTCCGCCAAGAATGCTGTCTTCCACAAAATGAACGGCACTCGAACGGGCATTGTCGAACACCAACGTGATGTCGCCAAGCCGGGAGTCGGGATAGATGTCGCTCCACTTGGTGGCTTCGCCGTTAAGGATGCGCTTGAAGTCAGGCACGCCAATGCAGGAGTCGCGGTTGGCGTTGTTCTGGATGAGCGCAAGGCCGTCGTAGGCAAGTTTCTGCGAGATGGGCACACGTCGACGGGCTTTGAGATTCTCGTATTCTTCCTTCTTGAAGTCACGGGCGGTGATAACGAGCATGATGCTGTCTGACAACAGCATGTTCATGGCCTCCGACTCACTGGTATAAACGGGACTGACGTGGGCATTGGGATAGATAACCTCGAAGATGTAGCGCTCTTCTTCGACGATAGGGCTAAAACTTTCGTCAGAGGCGAAACTGATCGCCCCTGACGAGTAAGTATCTGTTCGGCCACTCTTGTTGGGCTTCCCGCAGGAAGAAACAAGGGTGACCGAGAGGGTTAATCCTACTAAAGCGTAAGACAGGGTCTTGTTCATCTCCAGACAATAATAGGTGTTTACTGCAGTCTGAACATCACAGGCACGT
>JAFUFJ010000017.1 GCA_017469955.1 Prevotella sp. | reverse complement strand
TTACGATTCATTAGTGCTGTCAGGGCTGGATGCCGCTACGACCGAAAGACCTACATGCTGGCGTGAAGCCTTCCTGCTTCTGCGAAGGCTGCTTGAAGGTATTCGCTCCCGTCGGAAGGTCATCCTTATTGATGAGCTGCCTTGGTTGGCCGGTCCTCAGTCGTCCGAGATGATTTCGGAACTCGGCTATTTCTGGAACTCATGGGCAGACAGTCAGAGAAACGTCATTCTGGTAGTGTGCGGTTCTGCCACGAGTTGGATGCTTGACAATGTCATACGCGATTACGGAGGTCTGCACGGACGACTTACAGAGACCATCAAGCTTGCACCCTTCACATTGGCCGAATGTCAGAAGTATTACCGACGAAACGGATTTCGTCTGTCCCGATATGAGATGTGCATCTGCTATATGGCATTGGGAGGTGTCCCCTTTTATCTTGACAAGCTACGCAACAGTCAGACCATCACAGAGAATATAGACCGCATATTCTTTGCCGACGAAAAGATACATCAGGAATTCCTTGATGTATATGCTGGTCTTTATGCAAGCAAGGAGAGATATGTGGATATAGTGAAAGTGCTGGGAAGTCAGTTTTACGGCATGACCCAGAAAGAGATTAGCACAGCCATAGATGTCAAGACTGGCGGAACGCTAACAAAGTTGCTTGAAAACCTCATGGAGTCAGGCATCATCAGGGCATATCCACGCTACGGCAAGGAACGTGTGGAGACGGTTTATCAGCTGATTGACTTCTTTTCGCTGTTCTATTTGCGCTTCATACAGGGCAAACAGGCGAAGAAGGGAATATGGAATACCATTCACGGCACTCCCACCTTCTACACATGGGCAGGAGATACCTTTGAACTGCTTTGTGTGGAACACTTGCCCCAAATCCAAGACACCCTGCGCATAGCCTCCATCAACCGGAATTATTGTTGGAGCGGGAAAAGTCCCGACGGAAAGGGGGCTCAGATTGACTTGCTGCTGGAAAGTAAGGCCGACAGAACTGACTATCTCTGCGAGATGAAGTTCACTGGTGGCAAATACGCCATAACGAAAAACGATGAAGAAGATTTCCTGAATAAGATAGAGGCCTTTGCCGCAAGCAAGATGCACAACAAGACGCACAGCATCCAGTTGGTGATGGTTACAACGATGGGCGTTGCCCGAGGGGAACATGCCAGCATTGTCAATCAGTCTGTAGTGTTGGACAATTTATTTTCAGACCGTAGAACTCAGATTCTCTAATCCTTCTCTTATATAAACACTACTAAGGTTGAGTTTTTTTCCATAACCGATGTAATATCTACGTTTTGGAAAAAACTCAATTTTAATGCCCTTCCACATCTTTCTTTGAGGATACCCCGTTAGTGGGCGAAAGCTGATGTCATTGCATCGGTTTTCGCCCACTTTCTGTTTTGTAATCTTCTGTCGGGAGCACCAATAAGCCTTGCCGCAAGTTCTATTTTTACCTTTTCCCCTATCATTATTCCCCTTGTAGCCCATATTTTCTCCAATTATTTCATGTTGATATGATTATTCATGGATTATAGTGAATAATCGGAATCAGCATGGCATCATTGAGTTCCTTTGCAGCCGATTCACCAAAATAGTGATAAAATATGGAAAAAGAAATTCTGACATTTAACGACCTCCCGCAGGTCGTCGCCCAGCTTCGGGATGAGGTGATGGGCATGAGAGCCATGCTGACCAGACAGCAGGCAGAGAGTAGTAAACCAGTAAAGGAGAACCGCCACAAGCCAATGACTGTGGATGAGGCCATCGAGTACACGCACATCCCCAGGGGAACGATGTACATGAAACTGGAAGACGGCACCATCCCGGCCACCAAGCCTGGCAGAAGATGGATCCTGTATCAGGATGAGCTTGACAAATGGCTGGAGACGAAGCGCAGAAATGTTGTCCCGCTGACAGCGGATGAGGAGAATGCGGCAATCCTCGCTTCGCACAAGCGCAAGCCGAACAAATCTAGTTGGCAAACCGACCCTATTGTAGAACCTTCAAAAAGTAACAAACATGAAAGCATTTGAAAGAATCACGCTTTTAGCGAACGTGCTCACCGCTGTGTGTAAGCGTCCGGCTGCCGAAGTCGGCAAACTAGTGAAAGCCGTTGTCACCTATGTAACCGAAGGTACAAGAACAGACCTTGACGACCTTCGTCTGCAAGCCTACTATGATTTGCTCGTCCAAGACATCGAATCTATGCGAACAGCGGCAGAAGCGAAAAGCAAGAAGTGTAGCGAGAGTGCCAAGTGTAGGACGTCAAGGAATGCAAGTTCACCTACCATTCCTGCAAAGAAAGCAAATGCAGCGAACACAACCACTTCAAAGCCAAAAGCGATTACTGAAACCATTGTATCATCGCCTGCCGCTGATACCACTAATGTTATTGAAGTTCCAAAGGATTCCGAGCATCTTAACGATAGTAGCTATTCTAAGGACTCCAACGGTACTGTTGCTTCCAGCGATTTCAACGCAAGCGATGTCACTTCTTCCTTTGACCGATTGAAGGTTATCTACAAGAAGATTGGTGACAACGAATCGCAAGCCTTAGGGGTATGGCAGCAACTTAGCGAAAGTGAACGAACGGCAGCATTCGCACATACCCAGCGATTGCAAGGTGACTTAAGTTCACGTTCCTATCTCTACGTCTATCTGCGTGACAAGGAATGGACGAAGGCAACGTCACCTGTCACCCAACAAGGCGATATATCGTGACAACCTTTCAGTCTGTGTGACCTGAGTGGAGACGTTCGCCGAGAGGGATTACCGAATAATCCCATAACATAATATGGACTTTTAGATTCGCTACCCCAAGGCGTACTCCCTTAAAAAGTCCCATTATGCTCTCCGAGGGTTAGAACACCGCTGTAAAGCAGTGACGCCGCACATGGCAAGAGCCAGAAGCGACAAGCTTCTGTGAGGGAGTGACTCTCTCCCTCAACCCTCCACTCAGGTTCCACCCGAGACCCGAATAACATTTATACATTAACTTCAAAACAATAGAACAAAATGAGTAAATCAAGAAACAACATTCCCCGTGCTGCCATCCATGTTGGCGCACCGGCAAAATCCTTTTCAGCTGCGGAAGGCTACGAGCCTGAGCGTCGCGGATGGGACGAGAACACCTATCGTCTGAAGAACCAGGACACAAACAACCATTACGATTTCTC
>JAFUFJ010000002.1 GCA_017469955.1 Prevotella sp. | reverse complement strand
ACTCTAATTGGGGCAAACGCGCAATAGGCGAAGAATAAGGTTAGTTAAGCGGAGTTAATTGTAAGACAGCGTTTTACGCGCATTGATTTAAGGTTTGTTTCGGTCGATTTTGACCCAATTTAATCGGTGAAGAATTCATGGTGAACAAAATTGCAAAGAAACTAAAGGTAGACTCGGCAAAAGTGCCTATTTCGCTCAGTGAATACGGCAATACCACGAGTGCCACGATCCCTCTTACCATAGTCAGCCAATGCGGCAAGGAGTATGGCGAAAAGAGGCTCTCGACTCTTGCCTGCGGCTTCGGTACAGGTTTGTCGTGGGGAACCGTCTATTTTGAGACAGAGAAAATCAAGTGTCCTGAAGTAATCATTTTCTGATATGTATAACCCATTTTCATTAGAAAGCAAAACGATACTTGTGACAGGAGGTTCTTCTGGCATTGGTAGGGCAACGGCTATTGAATGTGCAAAATTAGGGGCGACTGTCATCATTACAGCACGAAACGAACAGCGGCTAAAGGAGGTATTGGGGCAACTCGACACCACCTTTGGACAAAAGCACCAAATGATCATAGCAGATTTGGCATCGGACGAAGGCATTGCTAATGTTGTGGCAACAGTCCCGGTACTTGACGGAGTGGCAAGTAATGCTGGAATAGTTGTAGAACTTGTTCCCATCAAGTTTCTGAAGAACGATGTGATGGAGCACACGCTCGATGTGAATACGCTGTCGCACGCCAAATTGGCTCGCGACCTCTTCAAAAAGAAGAAACTGAATCGTGGTGCATCCTACGTATTTACCTCGTCGGCTGGTGGAGTGACTGCTTTTGCTGTTGGCAATTCTGCTTACGGAATGTCAAAGGCTGCCATCAACGCTTTTTCGAAGTACTGCGCCGTAGACTTTGCTACGCGCCAAATAAGATGTAATGCAGTGTGTCCGGGAATGATTCATACGCCAATGACGGCTCCTACGGGCGAAGTTTCGGAAGAGGATTATCAAGAGGACATCAAGAAGCACTATCTGCTGGGTCGCTATGGCGAGCCGGAAGAGGTGGCGCGCACCATCGTCTTCCTGCTGTCTGATGCCTCATCGTTTATTACGGGTGTTTCCATCATGGTTGATGGTGGTGTCTCGGTCATTCATTGATGCTATGGGTGTATTCATCAAGGACATTGCGTACTACCTGCCGCAGCACGTGGTGACCAATCAGGAAATCGTCGAAGAGTTTCCCGAATGGAGTGTAGAGAAGATTGCTGAAAAAGTTGGAGTCTGTGAGCGACGGGTTGCCGATTCTGGTGAGACGGCAACCGACCTCGCCATTGCTGCAGCAGAAAAGCTCTTTGCAAGTGGAACCGTAAAGCGGCAGGACATAGATTTCGTTCTCTTCTGCACACAAAGTCCTGACTACAAACTGCCATCATCTGCTTGTATTATGCAAGACAAACTTGGACTCAGTACGGCGTGCGGAGCATTCGATTTCAATCTGGGCTGCTCTGGCTACGAATATGGGCTTGCCGTAGCGAAAGGTTTGATAGTTGCAGGTATTGCCTCCAATGTGCTATTGCTCACAGGCGAGACATACAACAAGTACATCCATCCTCGTGACAAAGGCAATCGTACCATCTTTGGCGATGCTGCGACAGCAACGGTAGTGTCTGTTGAAGGCTTTGCGGAAATTGGCGAGTTCTGTCTTGGAACAGATGGCTCTGGGGCCAAGCATCTGATTGTAGAGACTGGTGGCGCACGATTCTGCGAACGGAAGAACGACTTGAACTTCGATGAAAGTGGAAATCCGATAAGTTCTGACCACCTGAAAATGGACGGACAAGAAATCTTTGTGTTCACGCTGACTAAAGTGCCCAAGATGGTGAAAGAGATACTTGCGAGGAATAGCCTGTCACAGGAAGACATTAGCCTGTTCGTATTTCACCAAGCCAACAAGTATATGCTTGAGCACTTGCGTAAGAAAATGAAGATTATCCCAGAAAGATTCTTCATAAATTTCGAACACATCGGGAACACGGTATCCTCGACAATCCCTATTGCTCTGTGTGATGCCAGAGAACAGGGCAGATTAAAGGGTAACGTTCTACTGGCGGGGTTTGGAGTCGGACTAAGTTGGGGCGGAGTCATACTTCAATTTTAGGTTTAGGCAAGTTTTTAATGGAGGGGATTCGCATTGATATATCCCCTCTTTACTTTTTCATCGCCTAATTCCCCATCTTTGTGACTCACTTTGTTCCAAACCGAACTGCTCCCTAAATCATTAGGCAAAGGGTGTTTGGTTGATATGCAGGAACAAGTTCCGCTTGCCGTCCGTTATCACCTGCATTGTGACATTATCAGCAAGAGCGTTACTTTCGTTTGAATGCAGCCGATCAACAGCGAAAATGGATTACTCGATGAAACCTCATTCGTTCCGCAATCCGCTGTGATTTGCTTATTGCCCCTTTGCCAATTTTTCTCATTTTGCGTTCAAATGCCTTTATTTTATGGGGTGAATTGCGTTAATCATCCAAAAATGCTTTTCTAATTCAGCATTATTTATTAATTTTGCATCGTACTAATTGCATATATACAGTAGAAAGATGAGAAGACTCCTAATAGTTCTGTTCACTATACTGGCCACGAACAACGTTTGGGGACAAGAACATTGGCAAGTTCCGGCAGACGTTTCCAATACAACCGAAGCCAACAAGAGCGGAAAAGTTCGCAAAAATCATGGTTCCGGCATAGCAAACGAGAAGAAAGAGAAAAAAGAAAAGATTCGAAAGAGTGCCATTAACGAAGAAGACCTGCCTTATCTTGAAGGCGCAATCCCTGAGGTTAACGGAAAAGTTGTCTTTGAATATGACATTCATGTCCCGGGGAAAAATGCCACAGAGCTTTTTGACATGGCATACGATGCTGTTTCAAAAATGACAAAAGGAGAACAGCAAATCAGCAGCCGCATCGTTGCTTTCAACAAATCCGACTTGGTATTTGGAGCAAGATTCAGCGAATGGCTGGAATTTTCCAACAACATTATCTCCCTTGATCGCACGGTGTTCAACTATACACTCGTTGTAAGCTGCCAGAACGAGCAGGTCAATGTCCGCATGGATAGGCTGTTCTATAAGTATGAAGAAGGTCTTCCTTCAGAACTAACGGTCAACGCTGAGGAGTGGATTACTGACAAATATGCCCTCAACAAGCAAAAGACCAAGATTTTGAGAATATCCAAGAAATTCAGGAAAAAGACGGTTGACCGGAAGAATGAGATATTCAAGCAACTGCAAGATGCCCTCACTCAAGAAGTAGAGTAACTGAAAATTCTCTTACTTGTTTCATCATCACATTTCATATCCTATTTACAACTTACACACATGGAACAGACAACATCAAACCCCATACGCCATAGAAGAGAGGAGAACGACAAAAGCCAAGACCGTTTTTTCAAGCTTCGCAACATATTAAACATCATTTTCATGATTGGAGCCGTCGTGGGTCTTGTCTTCTTTTTCTTCTCTGACAAGACTATTGGAACCGTCATTATCCTGGCATCCATGGTATTCAAGATGGCCGAATGCTGCTTTAGATTTATTCGCTGACAACGAATAACACCAATGAGAACATCACTTCGAATCCTCATCTGCGGGCTAATGTTGGCTAACACGTCAGCTTCTCTTGCCCAAACCATAGGCGACAATCAGTACAACCAGATTGATGCCGACGGCAATATCACGCGCAGATCCAGAGGAGAGGTTGCCGATTCGTTAGGTACAGACAAGGAAATTCCGAAAGGATACAGAGTATGGACGGTCGACAACAGATTCGGCGACATCAAGAAAGCATTGCCAGATACGGTAAGCTATCTGTTTGAGAACACCATCTTCACCACCGGTCTCAGGGGAGAATACAACACAACCGGCAATCTTGGAGCACCACGCATCAACAGAGTATTTGCCGATCGACAGGAAGACGAGCAGTTCTTGTTCACTCAACCATACGACTTTTTCATTAAAAAGCCGGAGAGTTTTCATTTCACCAACACCCTTTCTCCCATAACAAACCTCACATACAACTCGGCCGGAAACCGTACTAACGGCGAGAATCACCTCACTGCCAAGTTTGCTGTCAATGCAGGAAAGAAGATCGGCATTGGCTTTAACTTTGACTATCTTTATGGAAGAGGATATTACCAGAACCAAAGCACGTCGCACTTCAACTACACAATGTATGGCTCCTACCTCGGAGAACGCTATCAAGCCCACCTTCTGTTGTCGACAAACCATCAGAAGGTGACCGAGAACGGAGGCATTACTGACGATTACTACATCACTCATCCCGAAAGCTTCGACGACAATTTCCAGACATCTGAAATACCTACCGTGCTCGAATACAACTGGAACAGGAACGACAACCAGCACGCATTTCTCACACATCGCTACAGCTTGGGCTTCAGAAGGAGGGTTCCGATGACTCAGGAAGAGATTGAAGCAAGGAAATTTGCCATAGAGTCAATGCGACAAAGCGATGCGAGAAAACTGTCTGGAGATGCAAAAGACCCGTCGGCCGTCAGCAGAGATGCCGAGGAAAAGACCTACTCAGGGCGCCCTGAAGGGGCCAAGGTCATGGGATCCGAGCCGTCAGATACGACTAAGACCACCGGCGAAAGAATCGCTGTTAACGGCAGAAACGAGGCTGACAGCCTTATCGTTCAGGACGCCAAGCCGACTCAGGACGACCAATGGACCAAAGACGAATACGTGCCAGTGACGAGCTTTATCCACACGATGAGCCTCGACAACTACCGACGAATCTATCAAGCCTACTCCTCTCCCACCGACTATTATGCCGACACTTACTACCAAGGGCTGCGTAATGGCAATGACTCCATCTATGACAAGACGACACTTTTCCGTCTGCAGAACACCTTTGCCATCTCACTTCTCGAGGGATTCAACAAGTGGGCAAAGGCCGGATTAAAGGGATTTGTCCACAGTGACTTGCGACGATTCGCCCTGCCTGACGAAGAGTTGGCCATGCGTACCTACAATGAACACAGTCTGAGTTTCGGCGGACAGCTGGCCAAGCAGCAGGGCAACGCGCTGCACTACGGGGCAGTTTTGGAGTCATGGATCACGGGAGAAGATGCCGGACAGCTCAAGTTTGATGCCACAGCTGACGTCAACTTCCCTCTCTTCGGCGACACATTGACACTCATTGCCAACGGCTTCTTCCACCGAAACAATGCCACTTTCTACCAGCGTCACTATCATGCCAAGCATCTCTGGTGGGACAATGACGACCTGGAGAAGACCATCCACACGCGTCTGGAAGGCCGAATCTGCTATCAAAAGACTCATACAAGCCTTCGACTCACGGCCGACAACATCAGCAACTACACCTACTTCGGCCAGTCATACACCATTGACAGCAGCCACATGCGCCTTGGAAACACCGTCAACGTGCGTCAGGCCGACGACAACATCAACGTATTGACTGCGGCCATTAACCAGCAGCTTGCCCTCGGTCCTCTGCACGGAGAGGCTTGCATCACCTATCAAAAGTCATCGGATGAGGCCGTGCTTCCGTTGCCGGAATGGAATCTTTACGCCAATCTTTTCCTGCGTTTCCGCATCGCCAAGGTTCTTGCCTGTGACCTCGGTGCCGACGTTCGCTACTTCACCAAGTACAATGGGCTCGACTATTCGCCACAGCTTGGCCAGTTTACCGTACAGGAAAGCGCAGAGAAGACGGAGATAGGCAACTATCCTATCGCCAATGCCTATGCCAATTTTCAGTTGAAACAGGCACGTTTCTTTGTCATGTTCAGCCACGCCAATGCAGGAATGGGCAACAGAAACTACTTCCTTGTGCCCCACTATCCGCTCAACGAACGCATCCTTCGTCTCGGCATCAGCTGGACATTCTTCAACTAAACTCTTTCCTATTTCCAGTTGTTTCCTAACGCCAGCCTGGCGGGCTTCTTGTCAAGACCGGCAAGAAGACTGGCAGTTTTGAGGAAATTTTCTGGAGAATTTGAAAAATTTACCAGAGAATTTGCCGGATTTTCTGGAGAATTTCCCGAGATGCCCGTCATTTCTCTCCTACAAGCCTGCGCTGTGCATGCCATGCCATTGTGCCTCTTGCAGCAGACTGGGCATCCATGAACCCGCCTACCCGATGCCCTTTTGCGACGATGCCGGCCGACTCATATCGGTCACGCTACTCTATTGGCACAAAAAAGAGTGGCATCCTCGTCGTAAACTGGCCGTCAGCCATACGAGAATGCCACTCCTGCAAACGCTCAGGAAGAACTATTTCTTCACTTTTTCTTCGGCCTTGAGTTCCTTGGTCGGCTTGTATGCCTTGTTCAGTCCGGCCACCACATCGGCAGTGATGTCAAGAGCCTCGTCGGCATAGAGCAGGTTGTCGCCCACCTTGCTTAAGATAAGCGTGTAGCGCTTGTCGGCATTAAACTTGGCAAGGAAGTGCTGGATAGAGTCACGAAGGGCAGTGTTGTATGTCTCAGTCAGGTTCTGGAACTCATTGCTCAACCGCTGATTAAGAGCTTGCAGGTCGTTGCTCTGCTTCTGAAGGCTGGCCTGAATCTGCTCGTATTCTGACTGAGTGATGTCATTACGCTGAATGCGCTGTTGCAGTTTTGCAGCAGCTGCCTCCAGGTCGTTTTGCTTTTTAGTGAGCGTATTTTGAATGTTCTGCCCCTTTTTCTGCAGGATGAGCGAATAGTCTTTGCAGAAATCATACTGGGTCATGATGCTGTCAACCTCGACAAAGGCAATCTTGGTGTCCACGTTAGCAGCCTGTTCGCCCTCAGCATTGGCCGTTTCCACCTGAGGTTGGTTGTTGCATGATGTGATGGCAAGCATTGCAAATGCGGCAAAAGCCACCGTCTGGAATTTGTTTTTCTTGTTCATTGTCCTATTTAAATGTGATATTAATAATTTTCACTGTTCGTCTTTTAGGTCAGCCTACATCCCTGTTCTGTTCAGCAAGCCTTCCCCTTCTGGCGCGCCTGGCGGTCTTGTTCGACCACACAGTCAATGCCTCGTTCACGCATAGCCTTGCTGTCATGAATGTGAGGCGACACAAACGACCCGTCAGACTTAACGAGAAGTTTGATGCCAAGCAATGCCATTCCGACGGCAAGCAGCAGGATGCTGAATAATAGTGTCTGCATATTCCACTCAAAAGTTCTACCGATTTCGCCAGAAGGCGCCTGCATTTCGGCAAAAAAAACATAAAACTTACGCTTTTATTTTGTTTTGCCCTTAACTTGCACTATCTTTGCAAAACGGTATTGTCTGCACATTTGCCGTGCAAAGATAATAGAAAGTCGCAAAGTAACAAAAAATTGTCATAACAAAATAACATTTTTTATATGGAAACAACAGTTTTGAAGCCAGCACGCGTGTTTGAACAGTTTGCACGTATTAATCAAATTCCGCGCCCCTCCAAGAAGGAAGAAAAGATGATTGAGTTCTTGAAGTCATTCGGCGAAAGCCATCAGCTCGAGACGATAGTCGACGAGACTGGCAACGTCATCATCCGCAAACCTGCCACTAAAGGCTATGAAGACCGCAAGACTATCATCCTGCAAAGTCACATGGATATGGTGTGCGAAAAGCTTGTAGACTTGGAATTTGACTTCGACAAAGACGCCATTCAAACCTATGTAGACGGAGAGTGGATGAAGGCAAAAGGCACCACTCTGGGTGCTGACGACGGCATAGGATGCGCCATAGAGCTGGCCATTCTCGACAGCAATGACATCGAACACGGACCGATAGAGTGCGTCTTCACCCGCGATGAGGAGACTGGTCTGACCGGTGCTGAGGGCATGAAAGCCGGTTTTATGTCGGGCGATATGCTCATCAACCTTGACTCAGAAGACGAAGGACAGATATTTGTCAGCTGCGCAGGCGGGCGCAATACCACCGCGACATTCCACTTTGGACGTGAAGAAGCCGAAGGATGGTTCTTCTTCAAGATAGCACTGAAAGGCCTGGTCGGCGGTCATTCCGGCGACGACATCAATAAGAAGCGTGCCAACGCACTGAAGGTTCTCGTACGCTTCCTCTATCAAACCCAGGAGCGTTACGACCTCAAACTGGCGTCTTTCGATGCAGGAAAGCTCCACAATGCAATCCCTCGCGACGGTGTTGCCGTGTTTGCAGTGCCCGTTGAAAAGAAGGAAAATGTAAGAGCCGACTGGAATATCTTCGTTGCAAACGTCGAGGAAGAATACCACGTCACTGAGCAGTCAATGCAATTCAGCATGGAAAGTCACGAAGCGACTAAGGTCATTTCTCCCGAAGTAGGCACAAAGATCATCCAGGCTTTGCAGGCTGCCGACAATGGCGTCTTTGCCATGTGTCAGGACGAAGCCCTTGCATGGATGGTCGAGACCTCCAACAATGTGGCCAGCATCGTTACCAAAGATGACGAAGCAACCATCGTATGCTCGCAACGATCCAACGTGATGAGTGCCCTTGACAACCAAGCTGCAACCATCAAAGCCGTATTCCAACTGGCCGGCGCAGATGTGGTTCAAGGCGATGGATACCCAGCATGGAAGATGAATCCGAACAGCCAACTGACCAAGGTTGCAGTCGATACCTACAAGAAACTCTTTGGCAAAGAGCCGAAAGTTCTGGGCATCCATGCCGGTCTTGAGTGCGGATTGTTCTCAGAAAAGTATCCCAACCTCGACATGGTGTCGTTCGGTCCGACCCTGAGAGGCGTGCATTCACCTGACGAACGCCTGCATATCCCGACCGTACAGATGGTATGGGACCACCTGCTGGCTATCCTTAAAGAAGCTCCTAAGAAATAGTTTGCATGAAGAATCTGATCAAAAACGGCCTGCCCAAGTACCTGTTCTTCGTGATTTTGGGAGCCTTCATGCTGCTGACAACAGGCTGCAATCCCCAGAAAAGCGAAGCCAAGAAGCTTGCAACCCACTTCATCAAGGAGTATGTAAACGAGGATTTTGCCCGTCATACGAACTTTATGAAGCTGGATTCCACCTACTATGTCACTGACAGTGTCATCGGAAACCTTCGCCAGCAGGCCGACACCAGCAGGCTTTTCAAGACAAAGATTGCCTACGGCGACGAGCCTTCAACCACACTTGTCTATTTTCTGCAGGCAAAACTCCATGACAAAGACGGTGAGGAACACCTGCTAACGTTCTATTACGACCTAGGCATCACGCGCCTGTTGGCCGTGAAAGGCAACTGATTTCGCAATAAAAGAGCAATAGAGAGACGGGGATGGATCCCATTAAAGGCTTTCCATCCCCGTCTCTTTTTGCTGGGTTTTGTATTTGTATGATGCCTACTGACGGAGAAAAGCCATCCCCATCGTCCAGACTCTGAGGCTTTTAGTCGCCGATCTCAAATCCCTTTTTGAGCAATTCACCCCAATGTCCTGGAACAATTATGTGGTGGTTCCCAATAGGATTGGTCAGAAAATATTCGGCCAGATGTGGCTCTGATAGTCTTATTACCTGCTGAGTGCGGCAAAGATCGGGCTTTGCTTGATTCCTTATCAGTGAGCCTTCTGCTATAAAACTTCTGCCCAAATCGCCCGAAACCTTAAAGATTGTCACCGGTCCTTCTTGCATATAGCCCCTCACTCCGACGCCAATTCCCGACTCGAAATGGGTGTCAAGTTCAAAGCGTTCGACCATGTTGAAGGGTATTGTGCAATGGGCAAAAAGCAATTCTCCTGCCGAAACGTCTACATAAGCGGGATTGGCCTGAAAACCAGAGACGCCCAACAAGGCATTGACCAGCATCATTGAAAGGGCAGCAGGCACATCTCCCTCGCAACCGGCAACGACACC
Source organism: Prevotella sp. (assembly GCA_017469955.1). Lineage (GTDB taxonomy): Bacteria > Bacteroidota > Bacteroidia > Bacteroidales > Bacteroidaceae > Prevotella. The sequence continues at coordinate 99,545 of JAFUFJ010000002.1, read as the reverse complement.
TTCCGAGTTCAGTCGTGCCAAAGCTATGCAGCCAGTGTTATGAATGGCGGTCAGCAAGTCGAAACATCTGATGGTAAGTCCTTGCAGTTGATGCTGCTCCACGATAGTCTTCAAAGCCAGAAAGATGCGGTTGGCGTCAGTCAACGACTGTCGGACAGCCTCTGTCAGAGCCTTTTTCTGCAGTTCTTCATCGGCCGTTGGCGGGACGGACGCATAGGCTTCCAAGAGTGATTCCATAGGAATGTCAACCAGCTCGACTCCCCATTTGTCCAAGACACGTTGTGAATCAGCCTGACTTGAGATGAGCCAATCAGATGGTTTCCCGATGACTCCCAGCCGGCTTCCCTTCAACTTCAGCCTCGCTTCGCTCACCTTTTCGAGCATTCCGATGCGAGCATTCACATATTGACTGCTGCCATGAATGATCTCGCCCTTTATGCCTTGCTGGCGAAGATAGGACAATATCTCCATGGAAGCAGCCAGCGAGTTGCTCTTGCCCGAGGTGAGAAGTGTGACGGGGCGGTCGCTTTTTTCGCGCAGCATGGGAAGGAGTTTGAGGAACAGGCCTTCCGTTCCACCCGTTCTTACATAGATGAGGTCGAGCAGACGGCTGCCATAATCGGCATAGTTGTTTCCGCAAAAGTCGAACTCGATGTTCAGCGAACTCAGGAATTCCTCAGTCACTGCACTGACAGCCTGCTCGTCATGCAGGGGCGAAGTCAGTGTATAGATGGCTATTTTCTTCATATATTGACGGTATAGACAATTACAGGTCAGCATCGCATCAATAGACCTTCAGCCGGTCGCCGACGCGAGGTTGGTAGTCGTTTGGAAGCCTGTTTTTCCTATAAAGGCTCTTCAGGCGGATGCCATAGCTTTGGGCGATGGTGTACATGCTTTCTCCTGGCTGCACGACATGCTCCTTGTGCTTGAACGCCTTATCGGCATGTGTGCGCTTCTTCTTTAAGTAAACAACATCGCCTTCGGCAAGAATGTCCTTCTTGTTGCGCTCGTTATATCGGGCGAGTTTCCGATAAGAGATGCCCAGTTCGTCAGCCAGTGTGCGGAACGTCTCGCCCTGATGAGCACGCAAGTACACATTATTATTATATATAAACAGCTGGTGTCTGCCCGAAGCAGCCGGTTGCTGAACGCCTTGTACGACCGTATGTCCGGAGCCTTGGGGCACGCTTGCCATCCGCCCGCCGTCGTATTCATAGAGGCGATAGAGCTCAATCAGCTCGATAAGCTTGTTGGCATACTGCGGGTTGGTGGCATATCCACACTCTTTCAAGCCCCTTGCCCACCCCGCATAGTCGGTTCTTGCGAGCGAGAACAGCCGGCGATAGCGCTGCGAAGTGGCAAGGAACTTGCTGTGATCCTCATAGCTTTCAAGTACGGTGTCATAGGCTCGAAAGCATTCTTGCTGTGCATCGTCGTCATGATAGACCGAGCGTCCTGCCCATCCGTGACACTTGATGCCGAAATGATTGTTGCCTTTCCGCGCCAAGTCACTGCGTCCTGCTGCACTTTCAAAGATACCTTGTGCGAGCGTGATGCTGGCCGGGATGCCATACTTCTGCATCTCCTGCACAGCAATAGACTTGTATTGGTCGATGTAAGCCTGATAGGTTGCGTTCCATTTCATCTGGGCATGAGCCGACATTGCCATGCAAAGCAATGTCAAAAGAAGGGCCGGTCTGCGTTTCATGAGCACGTTGTCTGTAGATATTGAGCACATATTATTGCAAAGTTAATTTATATTTCATAAAAAACACAAAAAAGAAAGCCGGCGTTAAGAATAATTAGTAATTTTGCAATATGCAACCCATTCACGACATCATCCTCGCCCTTGGCGCCAACCACAAGCCGAAGACTCAGCTCAAGAAGGCGCAAAAACTGCTGGACAGCCTGCTCGAAGAAGCAGTCTTCACACCCTGTATCATGACCGAACCCATTGGCATCAGAGGCAGAAAGTTTGCCAACTGCCTCTGCAAAGCCCGCACTTCGCTCGCGGAAGAACAGCTGTTGCCTGTCTTGAAAGAGGTCGAAGGGCGCTGCGGAGACACCCGGGGAGAGCGGCATGAGGGGCGGATATGGATGGACATTGACCTGCTTCTTTACGACCACACACGCCGTCACGAGCCAGACTGGCAGCGGTCCTACGTCAGAACGCTGCTCCAGCAGCTCGGGATCAGCTCCGATACCGGCCATGAAGCAGCAGGTTGACAAAGGGCCTGCCAAGCCGTTGCCGGCAAGAAACGGCAGCCTTCACGCTGAATTTTCTGGAGAATTTCATGATTTTTCTGGAGAATTCCGAAAATTCACCAGAGAATTTCCCGAGAAGCCTCAGAGAGGTTGGAAAAGCCGATTTGCATAATTCAAAAGAAAGGCGTATCTTTGCACCGAGAAAGAGAATACGAGCAGCCAAGAAGGCTCTCGACTTATTGTTTGAAAGGATAGAATCAGATTGAACAAAAACAACGTATCAAATTGACAATCAGCACTTAAAACAACCTTTAAAATCTTAAAAGACCATGAATTACAAAGTAGTAAGACAGAACAAGACGAACCTTCCAACCTATGGAAAGTATCGTGCCGTAGCCATCCACGAACAAACCGTCACGCAAAGAGACGTGGAAGAAGAGATTCAAGCCAACTGCTCGGCAAAGGCATCCGACGTGAAGCTGGTGCTGACAGAGCTGGCAAGCAGCCTTGCCCTGCACCTGAAGAAGGGCGACAAGGTGGTGCTCGAACGGCTTGGAACACTGAAACTCGAGATTGAAAGCCGGGCTGTCGACAGCGAGAATGCGTTCAATGCCGGCGAGCACATCAAGGGGGTACGCCTCCATTTCATACCCGAAAGCTATCGCGGACGGCAGGATATGTATCAAGACATTCACTATCACAAGAGCAAATAACCATTCAAGAACATGAAGAAATATGCCATCAGCCTGCTGACATCGCTACTCTTCTGGACTGGAAGTGCCACGGCCCAAGAGTTCAACGACTATTTCGCCGACGAGACTTTGCGCCTCGACTACATCTTCTCGGGCACCGTTCAGGAGCAGGAGATTGCCGTCGACGAGCTATCGAGAATGCCCCGATGGTATGGAAAGCGCAAGCGTCTGGCCGACGTTCCCGTGGAAGGCAACGGCGAAATCATTGTCAGCGACCGCCGAACGGGCACCGTCATCTACAAAAACTCATTCTCTACCCTCTTTCAGGAATGGCTTTCCTATGACGAAGCAAGCACCACCCGCCGGGCGTTTGAGAACGTTTTTCTCGTTCCTATGCCCAAAGACACGGCCGACATCACCGTCGTGCTGCGCAACAACAGGCGCGAAACCATGGTAAGTTCCACCCACATGGTGGTGCCGACCGACATCCTGATCAGGAAAATCGGCTACGAACATGTGACGCCATACGAAACAGTATGGCAGGCAGAGGACACCACTCGTTGTATCCACATTGCCTATATAGCTGAAGGATATCAAGAGAACGAAATGGAAACTTTCATGAAAGACGTAGAGACTGCTCAAGAGGCGATGTTCACACATGAGCCCTTTGCGTCGAAGAAAGGGCGGTTTAATGTGGTGGCAGTCAAAGCTCCGTCGGTCGACAGCGGTACAAGTGAGCCGCGCAACGGCCAATGGAAGCGGACGGCTTTAAGCAGTCATTTCGACACGTTCTACAGCGACCGCTACCTTACTACGCTACACCTCAAGGACATGCACGACTGGCTTGCCGGCACGCCATACGAGCATATCATCGTGCTTGTCAACACAGAGAAATACGGAGGCGGGGGCATTCTGAACTCCTATAACCTCGCAATGGCCCATCATCGGCAGTTCAAGCCGGTCGTAGTACATGAGTTTGGCCACAGCTTTGCAGGCCTGGGCGACGAATATGCCTACGACTTCGAGGCGATACCCATGTATCCGCACGATGTTGAACCGTGGGAGCCCAACCTCACAACACTGGTTGATTTCGACCACAAATGGAAAGACTTGACCGACGGAAACACAAGCATTGACAAGGAGAACGGAGCCGCTTCGCCGGCAGTTGGCTTGTATGAGGGAGCGGGATACAGCCTCAAAGGCGTCTACAGGCCTTCACAAGACTGCCGTATGCGCACGAACAATCATCCCGAGTTCTGTCCCGTATGCCAGCGGTCTATCAGCCGGCTGATCGACTTCTATACCGACTAAATCCATCAGCATGAGAAGGTTTCTACTGATATTAAGCGTGTGTTTGATGCCACTTGCAGCAGAAAGCCAGGTGACAGCCAGCGAGAAACTGGGCATAGCCATCGACTATTTCCAGGGAGGAAAATATCATGAGGCACTGCTGATCATGGAAAGTCTCAGCGAGAAATATGAGCTCAATCCCCGTCATCGGGCCTATATGGGGGTGTGCTATTACTATGATTGGCAGTATGACAAGGCATGTATGACGCTGGATTCGGTGATGAGTCAGCTCGAAGTATTTGCCCCACATGAACGGTCGGTCTACTATTTCACCGACGCAGAGAGCCACTTCGAGCTCGGCCAATACCGCGAAGCTCTCCCACTCTACGAACAGATGACCCTCGTATGCCACGACAACGAGAAGGCTGACGCACTCTACAGAATGGGGTTCTGCTATCTGAACACTGGCGACAAGGAAAATGCCTTGGAATTCTTCAGCAGTTCATTAGCCTACTATCTCATGTTTCCCGACGAGACGAAAAGTGGCAGAATGGCACAGATAAGACAGATGATTGCAGGTTTGGCACAAAGTTTGCATAGGAATAATTGAACCAATCGACGACACCAGCAGATGTACATCAACCCATTTTCAGCAAAAATCAATGAGATATTGGCCAACAGCAAGGACGAAGCAATGCGCCTTGCAAGCCCGTATATAGCCCCGGAACATCTCTTGCTCGCCATGCTACGCGAACAGAACGGACTGGCTCAAGAGATGCTGACCTATGCCGACGCCGACATCAATGCCGTCAGGACGGCTCTGGAAGAGAGCGTACGCAACGACGATATCGCGCAAGTCACGAACAACAACGATCTGATGCTGGGCGAGACGGCCAGCAATCTGTTGAAATTAGCCGTACTGGAAGCACGCATACAAAGGGCAAAATCCGTCAGCGACGAGCACCTGTTCTTGGCTATGCTGCACAACAAGACACGCAACAACGTAAAAGAAATCTTGGAGAACAACAACATGACATACGAAGACACCCTCAACTATTTGAAAAGAAAACAGAGTGCCACGAAGAATGGCATTGGCCTTCCTGAGGAAGAAGATGAAGATTTTGCGAACTCAGAACCATCCTCCAAACCCGAGAACAACAACGGACGGCAGCAAGCAACGGGCACGCAGACCAAGAAGACTCAAAGCAAGACGCCCGTGATTGACAATTTTGCCACAGACCTGACGGCAGCTGCAGCGGAAGGAAAGCTCGACCCTTGTGTTGGAAGAGAGAACGAGATACAGCGGGTGACCGAGATACTTTGCCGGCGCAAGAAGAACAATCCTATATTAATAGGTGAACCCGGCGTCGGGAAAAGTGCCATCGTCGAAGGGCTTGCACAGTTCATTGCCAGCCATAAGACCTCACCAGTGCTCTTCAACAAACGGCTGGTCAATCTTGACATGTCGGGCATGGTAGCCGGTACAAAATACCGGGGACAGTTTGAAGAGCGCATCAAACAGCTCATCAAGGAACTGGAACAAAATCCTGATATCATCATCTTTATTGACGAAATTCACACGCTGATAGGCGCCGGAAGTGCCCAAGGCTCTATGGATGCAGCCAACATCATGAAGCCCGCACTTGCAAGAGGCACCATACAATGCATCGGTGCTACCACGCTTGACGAGTATCGAAACTCAATAGAGAAAGACGGAGCACTGGAGAGACGATTCCAAAAAGTGCTGGTCGAGCCGACGACAACGGAACAGACCCTTGAGATTCTCAATAACATCAAAGGGCATTATGAACAGCATCACCACGTAGACTATACGAAAGAGGCTTTGGAAGCCTGTGTCAACCTGACAGAACGCTACGTGACTGACAGGTTCTTTCCAGACAAAGCCATTGATGCAATGGACGAAGTCGGGGCAAGAGTGCATCTGCAGCATGCCGTCATCCCACCATCCATCAATGAAAAGGAGAGAGAAATCAGTTATATCAAGGAGAAGAAACTGGCCGCAGTCAACAACCAGAACTTTGAGTTGGCAGCAAGCTATCGTGATCGTCAGACCGAATTGGAGGCCGAACTCGAAACGCTGAACAAACAGTGGTCGGAAGGAGACAACAGCGTTCGCGAGACGATTACGGAAAAGGAAGTGGCCGATGTGGTGTCGATGATGACTGGTGTGCCCGTACAACGTATGGCAGAAGCAGAAGGCATCCGCCTAAAAAACATGGCAGAAGAACTGAAGAAGTCTGTCGTCGCACAAGACGAAGCCATTGAAAAAATGGTGAAAGCCATACAACGGAACCGCATCGGACTTAAGGAACCCAACCATCCTATCGGAGTGTTCATGTTCTTAGGACCTACGGGTGTAGGGAAGACTTATCTGGCAAAAAAACTGGCAGAGATAATGTTCGGCTCTACAGATGCCCTCATTCGCATTGACATGAGCGAATATACAGAGAGCTTCAACACGTCACGTCTGATCGGCGCCCCTCCCGGATATGTGGGATATGAAGAAGGAGGACAGCTGACAGAGCGCGTCCGTCGCCACCCCTACTCTATCGTATTGCTCGACGAAATAGAAAAGGCGCACGGCAATGTGTTTAACATGCTCTTGCAAGTGCTTGACGAAGGACGGCTGACAGACGGCAACGGACGGCTCATAGACTTCCGTAATACGGTTATCATCATGACGTCAAACTCAGGAACAAGACAACTGAAAGAATTCGGCAGAGGCATCGGATTTACAGCAGGAGGAACAGGTGTCAGCCTCAACGAAGCCGACAAGATTTATGCCAGGCAAATCATACAAAAAAGCCTTTCACGCCAGTTCGCCCCGGAATTCCTGAACCGATTGGATGAGATCATCACCTTTGACCAGCTGGATATGAATGCCATCAAGAGGATTATCGACATCGAGCTGAAAGGCCTGTATAGCCGAATAGAGAACCTGGGATATCACCTTAGCATCAGTGACGATGCAAAAGAATTCGTCGCATCAAAAGGATATGACGTTCAGTTCGGGGCTCGTCCGCTGAAAAGGGCCATCCAAAACTATATAGAAGATGGTGTGTGTGAGCGAATCTTAGCCAATGACATTCACCCTGGCGATACGATTCTCATTACCAAGAACACTGAAAAGGAAGAACTTACATTTGAATAATCACAGTGAATGGGGGCCTAACACCCCCATTTTTCAATCCCTTCCCACTATTATATAAATGAAAAGGCTCCACAATTTCTTCCCGTTCCAAAATAATGTGTATATTTGTACGGATAAGAATGGGCAGACTTCACGCAGGCCGCACAATGAAAAGAAGTCGGCCGAGGTAAGAAAACACGAAAAGAGCAAGGAAAATTCCTTGCTCTTTTCGTGTCGAGGTGACAGGACTCGAACCTGCGACAGCCTGGTCCCAAACCAGGAACGCTACCAACTGCGCTACACCTCGAAGGTTGCTTTTTTGTTTTGCGGGTGCAAAGTTAGCTATTTATTTTTATTCGTGCAAATTTAATTGCAATTATTTTATGATCCCCTGCTCCACAAAAATCTTCTTCAATGCCATGACGCCTCGCTCGACTTGTTCCTCTGTATGGGTTGCCATCAGGGCAAAACGTACCAACGTGTCTTGCGGAGCACAGGCAGGAGGAATGACCGGATTGATAAAGACTCCTGCATTATAGGCTAAGGCCGTCACGAGAAATGTCTTCTCAACATCATGCACATAAAGCGGTATAATGGGACTCTCGGTGTCGCCAATCTCAAAGCCTTCCTCGCGGAAACGCTTCAATGCATAGTTGGTCACCCGCCACAGGGCTTCGATTCGCTCCGGCTCACTCTTGATAATATGCAGGGCTTCCATGGCTGCTGCTGTCGCTGCTGGTGTGTTTGATGCGCTGAATATATAAGTACGGCAAGTGTGGCGAAGCCAGTTGATCGTATCGCTGTCACCGGCAATAAAACCACCAATCGATGCAAGTGACTTTGAGAAGGTTCCCATGATGAGATCAACATCTTTGGTCAGACCGAAATGATCGCAGACTCCACATCCCTGACGACCAAAGACTCCTATGCCATGTGCTTCGTCAACCATGACCGAACAGTTATACTTCTTCTTCAATTCGACAATGGCTGGCAAATTGGCCAAATCGCCTTCCATTGAGAAAACGCCATCAACCACGATCAGCTTAATGGCCTCATGGGGCAATTTCTGAAGCACGCGCTCCAGATCGGCCATATCATTATGCTTGTAATGGAGTTGTTTTGCAAAGGCAAGCCGGCGACCATCCACAATACTTGCATGGTCGCGATCGTCACAAATTACAAAATCATCTTTGCTTAAAAGGGCTGGTATAACACCTTGGTTCACCGAAAATCCTGTCGACAAGCATAAGGCAGCATCTTTTCCAACATACTCGGCCAACTCCTTTTCCAACTGGACATGAATATCAAGAGTTCCGTTCAGGAATCGGCTTCCTGCACATCCTGTTCCATATTTGTCAAGAGCACGCTTTGCAGCCTCTATTATTCTGGGGTCACCTGTTAATCCTGTATAAGCATTAGAGCCAAACATCAGCACGTGATGTCCATCCATTTCTACCTCAGTTCCCTGCTTACTTGTTATTTCTCGAAAGTATGGGTATACGCCTGCAGCCATGAATTTCTGTGGCTCGCGATAGCTTTTATACCTCTCTTGTAGTTGTCCCATTTTTAGATTTCGGTATTAACCAATTATTGATGATTTGGGTGCAAAGTTAGTAAAAAGATGTCATAAACACATCATTTTTTCCGAGAAATGTTCCATTTTGGGAATTTTATCTTAATTCCTCGCGCAATTTGAAGTGTTTTTCTTACCTTTGCAGACGTATGAAGAGGCGCATCATTTTCGTCATGAATCCAATTTCTGGTACAGGAAGCAAGGCTGAAATACCGAAATTGATTAGTCAACATCTTGACAAAGAGAGGTTTGACTACGAAATTATATTGACTGAATATGCCGGCCATGCAACCGAAATTGCAACTCAAGCCAAAGAAAACGGTATCGACATCGTTGTGGCCGTCGGCGGAGACGGAACCGTCAACGAGGTTGCGAGAGGTCTCACCCACTCTAAGACTGCACTGGGAATCATTCCGTGCGGGTCGGGAAACGGGCTTGCAAGGCACCTTCTCTTGCCAATGAACCCGAGGAAAGCCATCCAGATCATCAACACATGCGAGATTCATGCGTTAGACTATGGCATCATCAATGGCTATCCTTTCTTCTGTACATGTGGCATGGGGTTTGATGCATTCGTAAGCATGAAATTTGCAGAATCAGGACATCGCGGTCCCGTCACTTATGTAGAAAACGTGTTGAGGGAAGGATTAAAGTATAAACCCGAGACGTATGAAATACAAGACGAAAACGGAATAACACGCCACAAGGCCTTTCTCATCTCCTGTGCAAACGCCTCTCAATATGGCAATAACGCCTATATTGCCCCACAAGCATCCATGAGCGACGGATTGTTAGACGTGATCATCATGGAACCGTTTGACGTTCTCGATGCACCTCAAATAAGCATTGACATGTTTAACAAGACACTTGACAAGAGCTCAAAAATCAAAACATTCAAATGCAAGAAGCTGCACATTCATCGACAACACCCTACCGTAATTCATTATGACGGCGATCCCGTGATGACAGAAGCCGATGTTGACATAGAACTCATAGAGAAAGGCATCAAAATCATAGTCAATCCTGACGGCGACAAGAGCATCAGAAAGCCAAATGCCATACAAAGTGCAGCAGCAGAGCTCTTTAACGAGATAAGTGTTGTACGTGAAGATATCAACAAACAGACTCGCCATATCCAGGCTTTAAGCCGCATTCTCCAAAGGAAGCTAAATCTATAGCAGCATGGAAGTGCGTCTATTATTCCGTCCGGCCTTGTGCCACACCATTATAAAGATTGGCAACCGACACCATCCCTAACCGAGATATCGGCTTATTAGCAGAATCAGACAACGACAGAACGATAATATGATTTTCTACTTCTCTGCGACAGGTAATACCCGATGGGCTGCATCAAGCATCACCACCCTATTAGAAGAAACGCTGACCGACATGTCTTCATGCCAAGAAGACGATAGGCATTTCGTGCTAAAAAAGGGTGAAAGCCTCGGATTTTGCTTTCCTGTCCATGGATGGAATGTGCCGAAAATTGTCAAGGAGTTTGTCGAGAATCTGAATATCTCATGGGCTTCCGATGAACGACCGTATACATGGGTGCTGCTTACAGCCGGCGACACTACGGGAGAGACCATCGACATTTTCAGCACGTTGCTTGGGAAAATCGGACTGAAGCTTGACGCTGCATGCACGCTTGTCATGCCAGAATCATACGTAGGCCTGCCGATGATGGATGTTGACACTCGCCAAAAAGAAACTGAAAAAATAGAAAGTGCGAAAACAGTCTTAAAGAAATTTGTCCATGACATTGCAAATAGAAACAAAGACACCAGCCACATCATAAGAGGAAAATGGCCCCATATAAACACAAGAGTTCTTGGACGCTATTTTCACAAGCACCTTATCACCGACAAACCCTTCCATGTAGACAAAGAGAAGTGTACCAGATGTGGGCTTTGCTCGCACAAATGTCCCGTAAAAAACATTAGCAATACAGCAGACTCTCTCCCCCAATGGCTACATAATGGGAAGTGTATGACGTGCTTTGCCTGCTACCATTATTGTCCACATAAAGCGATAGAATTCGGTAAAAGGACTTCGAAGAAGGGGCAATATTACTGCAAGGCAGAGCTTATTCAGGATCTATAGAATACAAATCACATTATCATATAATAAGGAGAAAAATAAACATGAAGCGTTTTTTGTTATCGGTAATTGCCAGCCTGCTTATTGTTTCTGGCATACAAGCTGCCAAAGCCAACAGTCAGCCCATGACATTTACTCAACCCGACGGTAGCAAAGTGACAGTTGTCCTGCACGGAGACGAGCATTTCCACTGGTATACGACCTCTGACGGAGTCATCATCAACTACGTCAACGGTGCCTTTTATGTTGCAAATATAGAAGCTGACGGGACCACATATCCCACAACTCAATTGGTGCATGATGCTGAACTGCGCACGCAGAAAGAACTTTCCATCATTGCACAGCAACAAAAAGACCAGTTCAAGCAAGCCACAGACTCCCGTTGGAACGCCCCGCGACGCGAACCTTTGGACAACAGAAAGTATGTCGTTCATCAAGGACATCCTAAATCTATCGTTGTCTTGGCACAGTATTCTGATGTAAAATTCACTCTCCCCGATCCTCTAAAATCATTTAACCAGTTGTTCAACAGCACTGAAGATCAACAGGAATTCGACAATGGAGAAAGCCGAAACCATGGCAGTGTAAGGCAATATTTCAACGACATGAGCCATGGAGCCTATCAACCAGAGTTTACTGTCGTGGGACCCGTCACTCTTCCTAACACGATGAGTTACTATGGAAACAGTCCTGCCAACTCTGCATCCGGCGAGAAAACTGTAGAGATGGTGAAGGATGCTGCAGAGTTAGCTGCCGGTCTTCTTGACCTTAGCTTACCCGAATACGATGCAAATGGCGACGGAAAGATTGACCATATCTATGTAATCTATGCAGGTTACGGCCAGAATTACGGAGGTCCTGCAGAGTCTGTTTGGGCTAAAACAAACACACTTAGCGCAACCATCAACGGACATCAGCTGACGTGGTATAGCGTTGCCAGCGAGCTTAATATCAATGAAGAATACTGGAAAAGCCGCAACCTCCCGCCCCAAATCAACGGCATAGGCGTGATTTGCCATGAGTTTTCACACGCAATGGGACTGGCCGACACCTACCCTACCGTCAGTGAAGCCCATCTTAACAATCAGGAAATGGAATTCTGGGATCTCATGGACGGTGGCGAATACGTGAACAACGGATACAGACCAACAGCCTATAACGCATGGGAATGCGAGGTTATGGAGTGGTCTGCCATAGAGACTTTGGAAAACAGTCCTCAACAACTGCAACTCAGTCCTGTTCTTGATGAAGGAAAGGCCTATCGCTTCTTGAATGAAGAAAGCCCTAATGAGTATTTTGTTCTTGAGAACATACAAAAGAAAGGCTGGAACAGTAGTCTGCCTGGTCACGGACTTCTCGTGTATCACGTCAAATGGCCAAAGGCAACTGTGAGTATGAACGACCATCCTAATAATACGCCTGGAGAACCTGGCATGGCCGTAGTTCCTGCGGATGGCATACTGTTGTCATCCTATATCAACTCTTCAACCGAATACTTCTATAGCCATCAAGGCGATCCCTTCCCCGGTACTTCTGAGGTCAACAGCCTTACATATGCACAACAGCTGCCCAACTATCGCTGGTATAGCGGACAGGCTGAGGTAAAACAGACCCTGTCGGAAATCACGGAAGATGCCGAGACAGGCGTGATCACGCTGAATTTCCTGCCCGGCGGAACCGATGCCATTCTCAAGGTTGCGGACGACAACGATGCCGGTGATGCAGCAGCATTCACTTTAGACGGCCGGCGTGCAGGCAAGAATGACAAGGGCATCATCGTCACTTCAAAGAAGAAATACATACGGCGATAACACTAATCAGCTATCCTCCAAAACCAATTACCATACAACAGGCTCACCCATTTGCATGAGAAATCAGGCTGACGGGTGAGTTTTTTTGACACGGCACCCACATTGACTGATGTGAAATGCGAAAAAACAGTTCCTGCTTCATCAGGCAAATGATTTTTATTCCATATTTTTCTGAAATAATATCCGTATTTCAGCCTTTTTAAGTAATTTTGCAGGCAGACTAAAGATACAGATATTTATGGAAATCAAGACGTCCGAATTTGTAGTCTCGGCATCAAAAGTCACGATGTGCCCCAAAGACATCAAACCAGAATATGCATTCATTGGGCGGTCGAACGTTGGCAAGTCGAGTCTCATCAACATGCTTTGCAACCACAAAGGACTTGCGAAAACATCGGCAACCCCAGGCAAAACCCTTCTTATCAACCATTTCATCATCAACAAGGAATGGTATCTTGTCGACCTCCCCGGATACGGATATGCCAAGCGTTCGAAATCTGTGCAGCAGCAGTTAGACCAGATGATACGCGGATATATCCTGCAACGTGAACAGTTGGTCAATGTTTTCGTGCTTATCGACATACGCCACGACCCGATGACCATTGACCGTGAATTCATTGACTGGCTCGGCTTGTCGGGCATTCCCTTCGCGATAGTCTTCACGAAAGCCGACAAACTTGCCCCCACGAAGGTCACCCAGACGGCCAACGCATGGATGGAAAGCCTGCGTGACACATGGGAAGAGCTGCCCCCATACTTCGTGACAAGCGCAGAGAAAAAGACCGGACGCGACGATGTTCTCAACTATATCGAGAACATCACCCGAAGCCTTAAAAAGTAGACTGATGCCCGTTCCTTTCTTAGACGTACAGCATCTGACGAAGCGTTTCGGTGCCCTCACCCTGTTCGAGGACATCTCGTTCTCTATTGCCCAAGGCCAGAAAGTCGGACTTATCGCAAAGAACGGAACGGGAAAGTCGACCCTTCTCGCTGTGCTCACGGGCAAAGACTCGGCCGACGAAGGAGAGATCATCTACAGAAACGGCCTTCGCATAGGCTATCTTGAGCAGCTTCCCCACTTCAATCCGACCGACACCGTGCTCGACGCATGCTTCAATCATGAGGGGAACGACGAAAAAATCCTCCGAGCAAAGCAGATTCTCACCCAACTGAAGATTCGCGAACTCGGCCAACAAATGGGGCAACTCAGCGGAGGACAGCAGAAGCGTGTAGCGCTGGCCAATGTGCTTCTAACCGAGCCCGACATGCTGATTCTCGACGAACCGACCAACCATCTCGACCTTGAAATGATTGAATGGCTCGAAGGATACCTGAACCGAGGCCAGAAGACTCTCTTCATGGTTACTCACGACCGCTTCTTCCTCGACCGCGTATGCAACCTCATCATAGAGCTCGACCAGCAGCGTCTTTATACCTACAGGGGCAACTACAGCTACTTTCTGGAGAAACGTCAGGAGCGCATCGACAACCAACGGGCCGAAGTAGCCAGAGCCAACAACCTCTATCGCACCGAACTTGACTGGATGCGACGTATGCCACAAGCCCGGGGACACAAAGCCCGATACCGTGAAGAGGCCTTCTATGAACTCGAGCGAGTGGCCAAACAGCGCATTGAAGAACGCCAGATACGCCTCAAAGCGTCCAATGTCTACATCGGCTCCAAGATTTTCGAATGCCAATACGTCTCAAAATCCTATTCTACAAACGACGCTGCCAAGGGGCAAGAACACACGATCACCATCCTTAAAGACTTCTACTACAACTTCGCGCGATTCGAGAAAATGGGCATCGTGGGAAGCAATGGCACCGGCAAGTCCACCTTTCTCAAGCTCTTGCTGGGCGAGGTGAAGCCCGACTCCGGCCGTTTCGATATCGGCGAAACCGTACGCTTCGGCTACTTCTCGCAGGAAGGTCTGAAGTTCAGAGACGACCAGAAAGTGATTGACATCATTCGCGACATCGCCGAATACATCGACCTTGGGCGCGGACATCACCTCTCGGCCAGCCAGTTTCTGCAATACTTCCTCTTCACGCCCGAACAGCAACACAACTATGTCTACAAGCTCTCGGGAGGCGAAAGGCGCAAGCTCTACCTCTGCACCGTGTTGATGCGCAACCCGAACTTCCTCATTCTTGACGAGCCCACCAACGACCTTGACATACAAACCCTGCAGGTGCTCGAAAACTACCTGCAAGACTTCCCCGGGTGTGTCATCGTAGTCTCCCACGACCGCTACTTCACAGACCGCGTGGTCGACCACCTGCTTGTCTTCCAAGGCAACGGAGTCATCAAAGACTTTCCCGGCAACTACACCCAATATCGCGAGTGGCTCGCCCTGCAACCGCAAGACAACACGGGGACTTTCCGCAAGAAACAAGAGGAAGAGGACAAAAAGACAGAAGAAAAAACCACCGCCAGCCATCCTGCAGCCACAGACAAACCGCGCAAGAAAACCTTCAAAGAGAAACGGGAATTTGAACAGCTCGAACGCGACATCGCCACCCTTGAGCAAGAGAAGCGCGACATTGAAGCAGCGCTCAACAGCGGACTCCTCTCCGCTGAAGACCTCACAGCAAAGAGCATCCGCCTGCCAAAACTGGCAGAAGAACTTGACTTGAAGGAGCTCCGGTGGCTGGAACTCAGCGAGCTGCTTTAGCCAATAGCCGCAGAATCCTCCGCAACGCCCTTCATACACCTGCCATGTACGGTTGATATTCCTATGATGTACGGACTGTACATGCCAGATGTACAGAGGATACCAGGGAGGAATATCAGGATGGTATCGAAGGGAAGAAATTGAGATGAAAATCGAGAAATAAATGGCTTCTTTTGCCTGTTTCTACAAGGAATTGAGTAACTTTGCAGGTTGAAAGCAGAAATTACAGATTCTAACATTAACATAACAAAGCTATTATGACAATCAACGAATTCAATTTTGCCGGCAAGAAGGCCATCGTACGCGTGGACTTCAACGTGCCTTTGGATGAGAACGGAGTAGTAACTGACGACACTCGTATTCGCGGTGCGCTGCCAACACTGAAGAAAGTGCTTGACGACGGCGGTGCACTCATCATGATGTCGCACATGGGCAAGCCGAAAGGCAAGGTAAGCCCGAAGCTCTCTCTCTCGCAGATCGTAGGAAAAGTGAGCGAGCGTCTGGGCGTTGACGTGAAGTTTGCCGACGACTGCGCCAATGCTGACGCAGCTGCAGCAGCCTTAAAGCCCGGCGAAGCCCTGCTGTTGGAGAACCTTCGCTTCTATCCTGAGGAAGAAGGCAAGCCCGTAGGTGTAGAGAAAGGCACGCCCGAATATGACGAAGCCAAGAAAGCTATGAAGCAGAGCCAGAAGGAGTTTGCCAAGAAGCTGGCCTCCTATGCCGACGTCTACGTGAACGATGCCTTTGGAACGGCTCACCGCAAGCATGCCTCTACGGCCGTGATTGCCGACTATTTCGATGCAGATGCCAAGATGCTTGGTTTCCTGATGGAGAAGGAAGTAACGGCTATTGACAATGTGCTGAAGAACGCACAGCACCCCTTCACTGCCATCATCGGCGGTTCGAAAGTAAGTTCAAAGCTTGCTGTCATCAAGAATCTGCTCGACAAAGTCGACAACTTGATTATCGGTGGCGGCATGGGATTCACCTTCATCAAGGCCCAAGGCGGTAAGATTGGCGAGTCGCTCCACGAGGATGACCTGATGCCTGAAGCACTGAGCGTGATGGCTGCGGCCAAGGAGAAGGGAGTCAACCTGAGCCTTTCGGTCGCTACTATCGCAGCCCAGGAGTTCTCAAACGACGCCGAGCGCAAGGAGTTTGACATCTTCAATATTCCTGACGGATGGGAAGGCATGGACGCAGCTCCAGCCTCTTTGGAGAACTGGAAGAAGATTATCCTTGCATCGAAGACCATTCTGTGGAACGGTCCTGTAGGCGTTTTCGAGTTCGACAACTTCGCTCACGGCACTGGTGAGATTGCAAAGTACGTGGCACAGGCTACCCAAGAGAACGGTGCATACTCGCTTGTAGGCGGTGGAGACTCAGTGGCTGCCGTGAATAAGTTCGGTCTGGCCGACAAGGTGAGCTACGTTTCTACGGGTGGTGGTGCTATGCTCGAGGCCATCGAAGGCAAAGTGCTCCCGGGCGTAGCTGCCATTAAGGGCGAATAAAGGAGAAAAACCTGACTATAAAAGACGAAGGAAGCATTCGCAACAACTGCGGATGCTTCCTTTTTATGTGGACGGAAATGCCAGCAGAAGGACACTCTATGCGTCAGCAATAAAGAAACGCGAGTACAAAATCGGTCTGAAAAAAGTAGGCAACGGAACAGACTTCATCTGTGCGCATGTTCTGCATCTCCAGCATGCCCGACTGACCTAAGGGAAGCGACAGGGCCCGCATGTCGGCATATTCGAGGTGCTGCTCTGAGAAACATTTATAGAAAGCCTCCTTCGAACACCACACTACCAGCTGGGAAGGTGCATCCGAAAAAAGCTCATCGGCACGAAGGAAGCGCGAGGCAATGCGCGAGACACGGTCTGACTGGTATTCAACGTCGATGCCTACCCTATGGCTCCTGGAAAGCATGACTGCCACATATCCCTTGGTATCGCTGATGCTGATGTTCCATTTGTCAAGCAAAGGCTTGCCGTCAGGGTTATGACTAATGGAGAGAAAAGGCTCGTCGGGCAACAACGCATGCAGCAAAGCATAGACAGACAATTTTTCTAACCGACGCCGAGGATTGCGGAAGCGTTCGGCAACAGACTGAAGATACGGATAACGGACAAGAAGCTCCTGCTGGGTTTCCTCAACCTTCCATACGCCGATAAGAACGTCGGGAACGATTTGCCGTTGAACAATCAATGCCATGTGAGGTGGAATTTACTCTGTAGCCCTGACCCCATCTTTCTTACGACAGGTGATTTTAATACGGCTAATGCGCCGGCCTTCGATGCCGACTACTTCAAAAGTAAAGTCGCCATACTGAAATTTCTCATGCATTGTAGGGAAGTCGCCCTTCAACTCCAACAAGAGACCGGCCAGGGTGTCAGCATCGCCCACGATATCGTCGAGCACATCATCGTCGACGTTCAGTATCTTACAAAAGTCGGTAATGAGCGTCTTACCCTCAAAAACATAGGTGTCGGGGGCAATCTTCGAATAGGTTTTCTCGTCTTCATCATACTCGTCGTTGATCTCGCCGACAATCTCTTCGAGAATGTCTTCCAGCGTAATCAGCCCGCTCGTACCGCCAAACTCGTCGACAACAATGGCGATGTGCACCTTCTGGGTTTGAAATTCGCGCATCAGATCGTCAATCTTCTTTGTCTCAGGAACAAAATACGGCGGGCGAATCAGGCTCTGCCAACGGAAAGAAGCAGGCTTGCCGAGGTGGGGCAAGAGATCCTTAATATATAGGATGCCGCGGATATTATCAGTATTGTCCTGATAGACGGGAATACGGCTGTAGTTGTTTTCGACCACGCACCGCAACACATCTGAAAACGAACAGCTGATGTCAAGGTCTACAATGTCCTGACGGCTGGTCATCACTTCTTTGGCTGTTTCGTCACCAAACCGGATGATTCCCTGCAGCATGCTCTCTTCATCCTTGATGTCTTCTTTGTCGGTCAGCTCCAAAGCCTGCTCCAGATCGTCGACACTCAACACATGGCTCTCTTTCTGTACGACTTTTTCTGCCAGTACTCCACTGCGCAACAGCACCGAAGCCACCGGCCAAAAAAGACGACGAAAGAACAGAATGCCACTCACGCTCCATCGACAAAACGACAACGAGTTTTGACGGGAATAGACTTTGGGGATAATCTCGCCAAAGAGCAAGAGCATGAATGTCAACAAGACAGTGATGCAAAGAAACTGTAACCAATAAGCATCGCCGAAGTCAACCAGCGATGCAAATATATAGTTACACAACATAATGATCGTGACATTCACGAAATTATTGGTGATCAATATGGTGGCAAGTGTGCGTTCACTGTCTTCGCGAAGCATCTGAATCCTGCGGTCTGTCTCGCTCTTCTCTGGATCAAGTGCAGACAAGTCGGTAGGAGAAAGACTGAAATAAGCAATCTCAGAACCGCTGGCAAAGCCAGATAATACTAACAAAAGGACTGCTAACAGAAATGCAATCAGTACCCCTGTCGTTGGTGATTGCATCGTGACACTGGAAAAAGAATCAATGATATCCAATTCTCTAATGTTTATTCATCTGGACAAAGGGTGTTCAGAAAGGTAATTTATCTAAGTTGTCGGATGCTGATTGAGACGACTGAGAGGGCTGAGACGGTGCCGTGCTGTCTGTTGCTACTTTGGGAGACAACAGTTCCATGTTCTCTACGTTGATCTCTGTAACATAGCGTCGCTGTCCCTTTTGGTCATCATAAGAACGATAGCGCAAACGGCCTTCAACATATATTTTGTCACCTCTATGGACATATTTTTCCACTATCTTGGCAAGACCCCTGTAAAACACAAGATTATGCCAGTCTGTTCTGTCGGGAACCTGCGTGCCATTAGGCAACGTATAGCCACGTTCCGTTGTGGCAAGGCGCACCTGTGCCACTGCCTGGTCAGCCTCATAATACCTGACATCGGGCTCAATCCCTACATTACCTATCAGCATCACCTTGTTCATCATTCACCTCCTTAATTGATAAAAGACTGTCTACTTCCACATTCCAAGATACCGGAAATGGAAATTCTTTCCTTTTGCAGAGGGAAATTGAGAACGGCTATCCACACGATCACGCAGGTAGTCTACGATTCGGTTATAGCAATCTTGACCGGAATTTGCCTTCACCTGTGCAACAAAATGCGTATCCCTATACTCGTATTTTCCCGTAGCAGGAATTAAGACCACACGTTTGAAATCAAGTATCCCTTCATACCAACCGGGGACTTCTTCGGAAAGACGCGTCATGGCATTAGCCATCATCTCCCGTTTCTCCTGTATCTGCGGGGCATTGGGGTGGAGTGCTTTCTTTTGCTTAAAATCAAGCATAGTTTCTGCGGTCGTTTTTATAATAATAAAGTACACCCGTGGACGAACCTTATAACGCTTTGGATAGAACACGTCGCTTGCCACATAGTTGCGCACATCTGCCTCAAGCTCGTCATCCATCTCGATGTCTTCTATCGATCGAAGGAATGCAATCGCATCGTCAACATTATATACTAATGTCTCCTTATCAAAATATCGCAAATATAAATTCATTGAAAAAATGCTATGTTTCTCGATAACAAAAAGAGCGGAAAACGGGACTCGGACCCGCGACCCCAACCTTGGCAAGGTTGTGCTCTACCAACTGAGCTATTTCCGCCGAAAACTTCAAACCTCTTATGTGAAGAGGAGGAGACTCGAACTCCCACGTCGCAAGTGACACTACCCCCTCAAAGTAGCGCGTCTACCAATTCCGCCACCTCTCCTACATAAAAGTATTCTGAATAAAAAACTGACGTGCCCAGAACAGGACTCGAACCTGCACGCCTCGCGGCACACGCACCTGAAACGTGCGCGTCTACCAATTCCGCCACCTGGGCCTTAACGAAGCGACTTGCTTCGAATTGGATTTTATTCAGAATGTTGAGCGGAAAACGGGACTCGGACCCGCGACCCCAACCTTGGCAAGGTTGTGCTCTACCAACTGAGCTATTTCCGCCTTATCAACTTGCAGCAAGCAAGTGCATTTCTCTAAATGCGGTTGCAAAGGTAATGTCTTTTTTTTGAACTCGCAAATTTTTACAATGTTTTTTTCAAAAAAATATTCTACCTTGGCAAACAAGAATGATTCCTACCCTATATTGATTTCCATTGCGGGAGACACTTCTATCCTATCTTTCACCATTCGTTACTCCAATTTGCCTTGCTGGGCTTCCAGCCATTATTGCATAGGCGGGGACACTGCGAGTCAACAAGGCTCTTGCACCTATATATGCATGATGTCCTATAACACTGACTTTTCCTGAAATGCTCAGTGCTCCTTGTCCGATGAAACAAAAATCCTCAACTGTGGTATAAGCGCCGATGGTTGACCCACCTGCCAAGAAACAGCTTTTTCCAATCTTTGTGGTATGAGAAACGTTGACATGTGACAGTAAAACCGAATTTGAACCGACCTGCGAATCAGCTTGCAGAAAAGCATAGGGTGAAATATATACCCCGATATCTGAAACCGTAGCGAACTTAGATATTGTTGCTGTAGGATGGATGAGCGTCGGTACGTGTCCGCCATTCGCTATGATCCTGTTGCATAGCGAATCCCTAATGGCGCTATCCCCCATCGTCAACAGGAAATTACAGCCTTCAGCCCTCCCCGAATTAAACAAGTCATCGAAAGAGCCCAGGATTTTATAGCCATGGTCTGAATCATTTGTGCGCAAGTCATTATAGTGCCAGAGTCCTGCTATCTCATATCCACATGCAAGAGCCAAATCAATGAATACTGGCGAATTGTGCCCGATTCCGAGTGCATAGATTTTACGTTTCATTATGGCGATATTAAACGGGTTTTAGAATAAAAGAACGTGGACCGCCCCTATGTAAAACCCGTAGGTATCGCCAAACACCTTAATACATATACACAGAAGAACAGCCCACGCAATATGGGGCAGTTTCCGTGTCTCATGTATTACCTTGTTTGATTTGGCGATTTTAACAGGTTCGAGGCACAGCCTTGTCATTTTGACAAGTGCAAAGGTAATGAAAATTTAGCAGTTTTCTCATTATGGGTGTGGAAAAATTTCATGAAGTGGTAGTAATTAAAACAAAAAGACTTCCGTTTCATTTGGAAGTCTTCTGCAACTTAAGGCTCTTTGCATTAAGAATAAGGATAGCAAACGGCACGTAACCTTCAGTCAGTCCATACGATTCTTATAGTCGTCGTATCCAAATTCGCGCAAAATCTTCAGTGTCCCATCTGCACCTGCCAATGCAATTGCCGGATGGCTGATGCCGTTGAACATGGTAGTCTTGACGGTTGTATAGTGAATCATGTCCTCAAAGACAACTGTCTCCCCTACCGACAACTCATGGTCGAACTGCCATGACGACATATAGTCACCGCTCAAGCAGCTGTTTCCACCAAGCCGATACACATGACTTCCTTCCATATCAGGACTGACGACCTTAGCTCCCCTGACCTCAGGCATATAAGGCATCTCCAGACAATCTGGCATGTGGCAGGTGAAACTCACGTCGAGGACGGCCGTCCTGATGCCTTTGTCCTCAACGATGTCTACCACATGAGCCACTAAAGGACCCGTCTGCCATGCGAAAGCGCTGCCTGGTTCCATGATGACATGCAGCCACGGATAGCGCCGATGAAATCCTTGTATAATATTAATAAGGTGTGACGTATCATAATCCTTGCGTGTCATCAGGTGCCCACCACCAAAGTTGATCCACTCAAGTTGGCCGAACCACGGCGAAAACCGTGCCTCTATATGGGCGAGAGTGCGCTCAAACACGTCGGGACCGCTCTCACAATGACAATGACAGTGAAACCCTTTTATATCCACAGGCAATTGTTTCGGAAGTCTGTCTGCCGTCACTCCAAATCGAGTTCCGCGTGCACACGGGTTATAAAGCATCGTCTCTACCTCTGAGTATTCTGGGTTCACCCGCAAGCCAATCGAAATATTCTCGTTGACTTCTGTCGCACGTTGGTGGAAGCGTGCATACTGAGACAGGGAGTTAAAGGTCAGGTGGCTGGAGCATCGGGCTATCTCGTCTATGTCGTTTTCGGTATATGCCGGCGAATAAGTGTGTGCCTTTTCCCCAAACAGTTCATGGGCCAGACGTGCTTCTGAAAGCGAGCTTGCGGTCGTAGCCCTGATATATTCCCGGAAAATAGGAAAGGTCTTCCACAGGGCAAAGGCCTTGAAGGCGAGGATAACTTCCATGTCTGCCAGTCTGGCAACTTCGCTAATCAAGGAGAGATTAGCCCTCAAGCGACTTTCTTCCACCACGTACATCGGCTGCGACAGGCCCTCAAATGACGAAAAATCGATTTTCATTTTCATGTGATATGTCAAATTTTTATGCAAAGATAGTTTTTTATTTCCGATATAATTGCATGTTTAAGAGAAAATTCATAATTTTGCAACGTATTAGAAGACACGTTCAGATGAAACTCGTCGTTATGACAAAATCCACGTTTTTCGTGGAAGAAGACAAGATATTGGCCTCGCTTTTTGACGAGGGTCTTGAGAATCTGCATCTTTTAAAGCCTGCATCATCGCCACTTTATGCCGAACGCTTACTCACTCTTTTGCCAGAAAGCGTTCATCATTTCATCACCGTTCACGAGCATTTCTACCTCAAAAATGAGTTTGACCTGGCAGGCATTCATCTGGACCTCCCTACCCTTGATGCTCCATCAGGCTACCGAGGCCGCGTTACCCGATCATGCAATCAGTTAGACCTTCTTAAGGCAGCTAAGAAGAATTCCAAATATGTATTCCTGCACAACATCTTCAACAGCATAGAGTATCCTGAAGAAAAGTCGTCATTTACCTTACCTTTGCTCGAATCAGCTGCCAAGAAAGGCATGATTGACAAGCATGTATATGCGATGGGAGGCATGACCATTGACAATATAAAAATTGCCAAGGATCTGGGATTCGGAGGTGTTGTCATCTGTGGAGACCTTTGGAATCATTTTGACATTCATCAACAGTTCGACTATAAAGAACTGATTGTCCACTTCGGCCGACTGCGCAAGGCTATTGAATAAGCAACCCTATTCACCATATTAAATTCAACAACAATGAGCGAGCTCAACTCTTCTTTCCTGGTTTTTTCTGGTACTAATACGAGGTATTTGGCAGAAAAAATCTGCGCCAGCCTTGGTTGTCCTTTAGGCAATCTTGTAGTAACAAAGTTTTCCGACGGTGAGTTCTCGGTATCTTACGAAGAATCTATTCGAGGCCGAGACGTCTTTCTCGTGCAAAGTACCTTTCCCAACAGCGACAACCTGATGGAACTTCTCCTGATGATTGATGCTGCCAAACGGGCTTCCGCACGCCAGATCATTGCCGTCATCCCCTACTTCGGATGGGCACGCCAAGACCGAAAAGACAAGCCACGTGTGAGCATTGGTGCCAAGCTTGTTGCCGATCTGCTCAGTGCAGCGGGCATCAACAGGGTCATCACGATGGACCTTCATGCCGACCAGATTCAGGGATTCTTCAATGTTCCGGTAGACCACCTCTATGCTTCCGGCATCATTCTGCCCTATCTGCAAAGCCTGAAGATAGAGAATCTGGCCATTGCTTCGCCCGACGTCGGCGGTTCAAAACGAGCCAACTCCTATGCGAAATATCTGGGATGCCCGCTGGTGCTCTGCAACAAGACCCGCGCACGCGCCAATGTTGTGGCCACGATGCAGATTATCGGTGATGTGAAAGGCAAGAACGTTGTCATCGTCGACGACATGGTTGACACCGCGGGAACCATCACCAAGGCTGCCGACATCATGAAGGAAGCGGGCGCCTTAAGCGTAAGAGCCTGTGCTTCGCACTGCGTAATGAGCGGACCTGCGACAGAGCGTGTGCAGGATTCGGCTCTTGAAGAAATCGTCTTCACCGACTCAATTCCCTATACTAATCGCTGCGCAAAGGTCAAGCAACTGACATGTGCCGACATGTTTGCCGAGACCATCCGCCGGGTCATCACCAACCAGAGCATATCATCACAATACCTGATATAAGCAGTATGCCAGTCATGAAGCAGTCTCTCAGAAGTCTTTTGCCCGCAGTCCTGGCAACCTTCGTCATCTTCGGCTGTAAGCCCAAGGCTGCTGACCAGCCTTTGACACCAGCAGACGAAGCGACCGCCATGCAGGAAGCCGATGTCTTCGGCACGATTGAAATCCCTAATATCGAACGCATCTATGTCTCGCCACTGGAGGAAATCGGCAAGCACAAGCTCACAGTCATCGATTTTTGGGCATCATGGTGCGGTCCGTGCCGCAGGGTGATGCCCTACGTCAAGCAGCTCTATGAGCAATATCAGCCACAAGGGCTGGGCATCATCGGCATCTCTCTCGACGAAGACGAGCATGCCTGGAAGCAGGCAATCGACGAGATGGAGCTGCCCTGGATGCAGCTTTCTGAGCTGCAAGGATGGGACAACACCTATGTCCACCTATACAACATAGACCATATTCCCTATACTATTCTGGTCGATCAGCAGGGAAAGGTGATTGCTGCAGGCATGAACATCGGAGAGGTCTACGAATATGTCTCGGCCTACTTCGGCAGCGAAGAGAAATAGATGCCTGCGCCTCCTCGCCGAGAAAGCTATCCTTTTAGCCCGAGAAGTCTTAGAGTTATTGGCAAGAAAGCTATGAGTTATTGCCTTGAATCCTAAGACTTCTCGGGCTAAAAGGATAGCTTTCTCGAATGAGATGGGATTTGTTTCTGACAAGAACGGAAAGGCATGAGCATGAAAAGCCCTTGCCAGCTGCCTCAAAAGAGAAGCCCCGGACGGTCGTCCGAGGCTTTCTTTTTACCGGCATCTGCAATGCCGGTAACGATTATCAAAATCTTTAGAAGTGGAAATTCACGTCGAACCCCGCCTGCAACGGGTTGCCCCGCTGCCCTATCCAGCCACCGCTATAGGTGGCAAAGGTGGTGTATTTGGCGTCAGTAAGGTTGCGTCCCCACAGATTGACGTCCACATGTCCGAAGTCAAAGCGGGCATGTGCGCCCAGAAGAGCATAGAGACCGCGCGAAGCAGTGTTGGCATCGTCCCAGTAGACTTTCCCGTTTCCGTTGATGTTTGCTCCCACGACAACCGCCTTGAGCAAGCCGTTTGCATGGACATCGAAGCGATAGTCGGCCAAGGCACTGAACATATGCATCGGCACATAGGGCACGTAGTTGTCCTTGTAATTCACTGTATTACCCTCGCTATCCGTATCTTCGTAGTCGCGGAAGGTTGCCCGTGTGTAGCTGTAAGTGGCTGCCCATGTCAGCCGATCGTTAGCAGCCACGCCGCGTAAGGCAAGCTCCAATCCGCAGCTGCTGCTCTTTCCTGCATTGACAGTCATGCGTCCGAAGCCATAGTTGGGTGCAAACACCGAGAGCTGTTGGTTGTGAAGCTGCGTATAGAACGTAGCCACATCGGCATGCACCCGGCCTCCGAAGAGGTTCAGATGGGCTCCGAATTCGTAGTTCCAGCTCTCTTCCGGCTTGTAACTGATGGCCTCTTCGATATTCTTGTAGTCGTCATCCGTGTGACCAATCTCGACATTTCCTCGCTGCGCTTGTTGCTGTGCTGCCGGATTATTGAGGTCGGCCTGCTGGATATCCGAGAAGAGTTGGATGTTGTAACCTCCGGCCATATAGCCTTTACTTGCGCTGGCATAGAGGTTGCTTCCATTGTCTGACAGCTTGTAAGAGATACCAAACTTGGGCAGAATCTGATTGTATGTGGTGTTGTGTCGGTTCTGAAGCAGGGAGCTAAGCGTATTGGTGGAAACGGCATTGGCCGTTCCGCCCGTGATGGACATATAGCCATACGAACGATAGTCGATCTCGACCTTCGAGTAGTCGTAGCGCAAACCCAGCGTGAAGGTCAGCCTGTCAGCCAGTGTAATGTTTGACTCATGATAGGCTCCGAAGTTGGTTTGCGGCTGCTTGAACGTGTTGGGGACGGCCATTTCTGCCTCCATTGTCACGCCCATGGCATCCACTTGAGCCTGAGCCATGGCAGCAGCCTGGGCGGGAGACATGCCCTGAGCCATGAACCTTCCTGTGAAAGCCTGCAGCATAGAGTTCTTCATTGCAGTCTCAATAGCTGAGGAAATAGGGCGTAAAATGCCCTGTCCGAAGGTCACCGTAGCATCGGTATCCAGCCACTGGCGTGAGCCGAACAGGCCTGTAGCATGCTGCCAGAAACCGTCGTTCGTGCTCCGCAAGGTCAACTCTTCAGTGACAGCATGCATGTGTTGCTTCTGAATGAGGCTCATCATGTCGCGTGGCGAATAGTCGATGTCCATCGTCATACGGTCGTCAAGATGCTGATAGCTGGTTGTAGACGACAGCATCAGGGTGTTGAAAGCATACTTTATGCCCAGGCCAGTGTTCAACATGTGGCGCTGATAGGTTGGCATGTCACTCGTCGAAGGCAACGAAGGCCACTCTTCAGCAACATCATACACACCATAAGGGAAGGCATTCTGGTCGGTATACTGATAGTCGCCCGTAAGATCAAAAGTAAGCCTGCTGGCGGGTTTCCACGTAAGGTGGAACTTTGTTCCTACTTCATTCGAGTTGTCATTATAGTCATTGAGCGTCTCATTCTTGAAGAAACCGCGCTGACCACTATAGAATGCTGCAAGGCTATAGGCAAACTTCTCCGACACTTTCTCAGAGTGAGCCACCTCGATCTGGCGTCCGAATCCGGTTGCAAGGCCAAGAGACAGGTCGGTTCCCTGATGGTTCATCGGGTCTCTCGAATAGACTCTCACAATGCCGCCCTCAGTGTTTGCACCGTAAAGCGTGCCTTGCGGTCCTCGGAGAACATCCACTCGGTCAACATTATAGAAATGATGGTTGAAGGCTGCAGGCGTCATCAACGGGATGTTGTCATAGTAAACACCCACTGCAGAGTTGCTGATACGGCTGCCTAAGCCACGAATATACATCGAGGATGTCAAGCGCGAACCATACGTTGGGGCAGCAAACGAAGGGACATAGGCCGACAACTGACGCAGTTCATGGGCGTTAAGCACATTGATTTCGTTGGCACTGAACACCGTGCTGCTTAAGGGTTGACGGCGAAGGCGGAAAGTCTCCTTGGGCTGAGAGACGACGACTACCTCGTCAAGATCTAACACCCGTGACGTGTCTGCAGGCACAGTCTCGTCAAAATCCGATGCGACTGACGGCACGTTCACAAACAAAAAAGAAAGGGCTAAGAACCCTATAGACTTGAGATTATTCATTTATCTTAGAATTTTCTGCAAAGGTAGTGGTTTTGACTCTTCACAGCAATCCTAATTTATAATGATTAATCAGCCCGTGACTTGCCTATTCATTCACGGTACCGCAGTAAGGACAACGGCCTTTTTCACGAAGAGCGTGATTGCAATTTCCACACAAATAGCGCGTCCTGTGTCGCCTTAGGTAGCGCCAAATGGCTGCCATCGCATAGACGACCCATAGGAAATAACCGATATAATATAAGGTCGTAATGCTGAAAATGATATAGTTCAGCGCACACACAGCAAACAATCCGCTCAGATACAATAGCGAATCAGTGTAGGAAAGGTGGCGCAACACATCGTCGAACGTAGCGATTCCGATGATCAATATGGCCCATACCGACACTAAGAAGATTCCCAATATGACGGGAACTCCAAAGGGATTCAGCGTGGGATAATAATAGAAATGCTGCCAAGTGTCGGGGGCAAACATCTGGATGCTTGCATAAAATGTGGCAGAAGCGGCAACCAATAAGGCCAGCAACGTGGGATAGAACGAGTCGATATCCCTGAAATGCACGAGCGGAGCCTTCTTCTTCTGCAAATAAAGCAGCAGGTAGCTGAAGGCGAACAGGCTGATTACTACCAGGAATATGAGAAGATGCACGTTTGAGAATACCGTGATAAACTGCGAGATGGGGTCGTCGGGAGATACATTTTTCAGCAATGTCGACTCCCTACTCCATCCGAAAGTGAACTGGTCGCGAGCCAATTGTACCCAAACCGTGTCAACAGAATCGATAGGCATGATGCGGATATCGGCCACGACCAACGGCTCATGCCGATAGACATGGAATGTGTCGACGGGCATCATGCTCAGGTATTCTTCCGGCTGCTGTCTGATAAGTGCCATTGAATCGCTCCGCACTACGAAATTATAGTTGTCGGTATAGTGGTGGGTTGTCTGGAAAGATATCGAATCCAGCTGTTCCTCACTGTATTGAACGAAGGCATCAGAGGTGCGCACCGGTCGGTGATAACACGACGAAAGCAGCGCAGTAAGAAGCAGCATTGCAATATATGTAGCTCGACTATTCACCATAAATATTCATTTGGCAATTGGTACAATCAAATTCAAGCTGAAACTTGCGCCCGTCAGCAAGTCTTAAAAAGAGCGGATAGTGCCATGAAGATGGCCGTCCCCCATGCTTTACGCAATGACCAAGGGAGTAGCGTATGCAATGGCGACACTGCATAAGCAGCGGACGAGGCCCAAGATTTCCGTCTGCATGGGATGCCATTGTCGAACGGATGGCTTCGAGATGATCGGCACGATGGTCCTCATAGAAGTGGAGGGCCTGTCGGTTTGACACGTTATACAAGTATGGACGCACATAGGAAACTGGCCTCAAGTCATGAACCGGGATGACTTTCGAGGGACTTTCCGCACGGACTTCTACTGCATGCAACACCTTTCTGCGCAACTCTGAGAGCAGGCTACTGGGAACGAAGCACATGGCTGCTTCGGGAGAAACCTCCAACTTCTCGCATACATAGGGCGTGTTTCCCAGCTTTGTCAGTTGCCTGACGAGATTGTCTTCTTGAGACTTTTGCGCCTGTTGATGCTCGAAATCAAGGGTGGCAACAGCAGAGATGTCGCCATTGAAGAGCGACAGTTTGAATCCGTTTGCCACCATTTCAAAACGCATCTGTACAGGTATCTTCCGGTAAGCGGAAGGAGAAGCGAGTTGTTTCTCAAACGAAGCATTGTGATTTCGGTAGATCTTCGTGCCATGAACCAGTGACTTTGGCATCGGATATGGATAGATGCGATTGCCCTCAACCCTGTTGACTCTGAAGCCCTCCAGTTCGTGTTCTTGATTGAAAAAGCAAAGACCGTCGCCGTTGGCAAACGAGAGTGTAGAGGATACATTGAAAGAGTTGCCCTTTACTTCCTTTACCTTTCCCACATATTCGCCAAGTGACTTAGGGGTGTCAAAAGAAGCAATATCGGGCCGACGGCCGTTCAGAAAGTAGGTAGTATAGCCACGGTTGAAGGTCTTTGCCGGGTTGGGTTCGAACGCAAGTTCCGTGCGTCCCCACGACGAACGGCAGTATTTGTCGGGATGACTGCCCACAAGCTGGTCCAGCTTTCGGCTGTAGGCAGCCACGATATTCTTCACGTATCCGATGTCTTTCAGGCGTCCTTCAATCTTGAACGAGACGGCACCTGCCTCGGCAAGGCTCTCCAGATGGTCAATCTGGCAGAGGTCTTTCAGCGAGAGCAGGTAGCGCTGTCTGACGATTTCCTGCCCAGAGGAGTCAAGCAGGTCGAACTTCATACGACAGAACTGTGCGCATTCGCCCCGATTGGCACTTCGGCTGAAGCAATACTGGGAGGCATAACACTGTCCGCTATAGCTCACACATAGGGCTCCATGCACAAATACTTCCAGTTCAGCAGCGGGCAACTTGGCATGGATGGCCCGTATTTCTTCCAGAGAGAGCTCACGAGCCAGGACCACACGGCTGAAGCCTACGGACGAGAGCCATGCTACCTTGTCGGCTGAACGGTTGTCGGTCTGGGTGCTGGCATGAATGGTCAAGCCCAGTTTCTGGCAGATAGGAACGAGTGACATGTCTTGTATCAAGACGGCATCGACCGCTATTTCCTTCAAAGACTGCAACAGACTGCTCGCTTCTTCAAGTTCGTTGTCATAGACCAGCGTGTTGACTGTCACATAGACTTTTGCTCCATACTGATGTGCATAGCGGCAAAGCTCGGCAATGTCGCTGGCGGAATTGCCGGCCATGGCACGTGCTCCATAGCGTGATGCACCGATATACACCGCGTCAGCGCCATGGTCAATGGCTGCCTTTCCGCAAGCCAGATCCTTGGCAGGAGCCAATAACTCGATTCTATGCATATCAATATCAGTTCTTAATCCTTGTCTGAGAGCAGGCTTCTGACCCAGTTTCTGTAGAGCAGTACTGCATAAGGCTGCCAACAGGCATCAGCCATCCGGCCCGGAATGTCGTCCAAATAGTAATGCTCAGGCAGTCCGACATCAGCACGTTTGTCCTTGTCGCGCCGGTATTCCGCATCAAGTGTGTCGGCAGCATACTCCATATGCCCCGTTATATACACCTCCCTGCCCCGGCGAGCAGTCACGACAGACACCCCGCATTCTGCCGATTCTGCAGCTATCTGAAGACCCTTGCAAGCCAGAATGTCGGTTTTTCTGACCTCAGTATGCCGGCTATGAGGCATGGAAAACTCGTCACCAAAGTCCTTGAACAGAGGCATATCAGGCGATAACAAGCGCTGGCTGTATATGCCGAACATCTTCTTTGGAAGCGGATACTTTGGTATGTCATAATGATAATAGAGCCCAGCCTGGGCAGCCCAGCATATATATATAATATTATGTACACGCGCGCGACAGTAGTCAAAGATGGCACATAGCTCGGGCCAGTAGGTCACTTCTTCAAACGAAAGCGACTCAACGGGGGCTCCAGTGATGACGATTCCGTCGAGCCCACGGGCAGTTGCCTCGTCAAAATACGTATAAAGCTCATCCATATGAGCCTGAGAAGTATGGCGAGAAACATGCGAACGCAACCGTAACCAGACCAATTCAACCGGCTCTTCAATCGCTGAAAACAGGCGAATGAAGTCACGTTCGGTGACCTCTTTCAGGGGCATCAAATTGAGCACCCCCACCCTGGCTGCGTCGTGTCCGTTTCCGTTGACAATCATATTGAAAGCATCAGCTCTCCTCTTTCAAGGGAACTCTGGTGCAAAGGTACTAAAAAACTTGCCAACTCGTGCAACAAAAGAGGAAATTAAGACTGAAGAACAAATGCTCCATACGGCAGCCGCCACGAAACGACACATGGCCGGACACGTCGAGAAAGCTATCCATTATGCCCGAGAAAGCTGCCCTTTCTGAGTGAGAAAGCTATGAGTTCTTGCCCGGAAAGCTATCCTTTCTCGACCAGAAACGGCAGCTTTCTCGAAAATAAAGGGCTGCATGCCCGGAAAGACCGCATCCCGTTGTCTGCAAAGGAGAAAAGAAAAGCCCCCAAGGAGGCTTTGCTCTTGGGGGCTTATGTCATTTGTCGTTGAAGAAAAACGTTTAGAAGAAGATGTAGCGATTGTCCTTGACGCCTGCGTTCTGGTAGAGCTCGTCACTGTAAGAACGGGCGTTCTGCAGGGCACGCTGGCGAAGAGTCTGCTCCTGAGCCTTCACGTCAGCATCCTTTTCAACCTTATTCTTCTCGTTCACTTGGAAGAGGTATACGCCATTGTTTCCTTTCACAGGAGCTGCTGAGAACTTGCCCTTCTCAGTGGCTGCAACGGCTCCGCTGAGCACAGGCTCGCTGCCTCCTGTGGTAGCTACGAATACCGGAGCCTGGAAAGTAATCTGGTTTACTTCCGACTCAACAGCACCCTTTGCCTTGGCATCGGCAACACTCTTGACGTCCTTTACCTTCTCGATCAGCTGCTCAGCTTTCTTGTCCTTCATGACTTCAGCCTTCAGCATCTCCTGAACCTGAGAATCTTCAAACGAGCGATAGCCTGCCTTATGAATCTTATTCAGGGCAACTACGAGAAGGTGATTGTTGTCTCCACACTCATAAAGAG
This sequence comes from Prevotella sp., assembly GCA_017469955.1. Lineage (GTDB taxonomy): Bacteria > Bacteroidota > Bacteroidia > Bacteroidales > Bacteroidaceae > Prevotella. The sequence goes on along the minus strand of JAFUFJ010000002.1, from coordinate 67,098 downwards.
GAGAAACCTCACCCTCCTTTGCACTGAACAGCCACTTCAAGGCATCGCGGGTAGCACGGATACCGGCAACGGTGTGCTCACCAGTGGTGATGTCATTGCGCTCGCGAACAGTGTATCCATTCTTCTGGGCATTAGCTTCAATGTCGTCAGCTGTCTTGTTTGAACTTACGAAAGAGCTGAACTTATTGAATGCTTCGCGATAGGTCTCCTTCGAGAACTGATAGTTCTTGCGGATGACGGCTGCCGTATATTTGGTAGTAGTGGCCTTGCGGTCGACGACCTGAATGATCACATTACCCTGTGACTGGGCAAGGTTCTTGATCTCGTTCACGGCCAAAGTGTTCAATTCTTTGATATAAGTGCGCTGGTCATTGGTAAGAGATGTTGCCGTCTGATAGTCGCGAGTTGTCACCCAATTCTTAGCTCCGGTCTGGCCATAAGTCTTGGCAATAGCCTCAAAATCGCCACCGTTCTTCAGGGCAGTAAAGATAGAGTCGGCCTTTTGTTGGTTGGCTTCTGCATCTGCACCGGCAATGTAGATCTCGCGGTATTGGATGGAATCTGGGAGTTGCTGCTTGGCAATCAGCTTGACAACGTTAAGCGTGTTTCCTGTTTCATAAACCGTTGTTGTCTGACCAACGGCAATAGAATCCAGACGATTGGCAACGTCTGCGGGGAACGCGGTCTTGATAACCGGCACACCAAGATAAGGTATCAACGATGCACTCTTGCGGACTGCCTCCGACGGATCTTCGGCTGCTTCAAGAGAAGCCTTATATTCATCAAACTGTTTCTGAAGAGCAAAACGGTCTTCCGTAGAAGGTTCTACCAGAATGTCAACATACTTCACGTCGCGACTCTCAACATATTGCTTGAAAAGCGACTTCATTTCGTTGTATTTTGACTTCATGTCAGCCTCTGAAATCTCCACCTTGTTGTCTTCAATGCTATTGTATGGGAATGACAACAGGGTCACATTGCTCTCTTCACTTGCATCAGCCAAAGCCATCTTGGCCTCAACAGGATTCGAGAGAATGCAGTGAGCCAAGAGGTTCTGATACTTCTGGGAAAGGAGCTGCTGGCGGATTGTCTTCTCCATGAAGGTCCAATATTTATAAAGCTGCTGATATTGCTCGGCCAAAGCACTGTTGCCTGCGCTCTGGGTTTTATAGTCAACAAGGAACTTTTTCAGAGAATTTGCATCAAAACGTCCGGTCTGTTGGTTCACGAAAGGTGTCTGAAGCAACATAGGATTCGTTCCCTGATTAAGCAGATTCTCCATTTCTTCATCTGTTACTGTCAGGCCTAACTTCTCAGCTTCTGCCTCGACAATCTTGCTCTGGACATAGCTGTTCCACACCATATCCTTTACCTGATTCATCATTTCGTCGCTCAAGTTGTCCTGTCCTTGCTGGATTTTCACCACCTCAGTGTATTCATCCAACAGTTTTTGGAACTCTTGAGTGTTGACCTTCTGACCTAAAACTTCACCAACTTGATTAATCTTCTCGTTTCTTAGAGCATCGCACGATTTTGCCATATCACCGGCAATAAATGCAAAAAGGGCAAAACCAATCACTGCAACCAGGGCTGGTCCCCAACTTCTAATTTTTCCAATTGCTGCCATTTTTCTTTACTTTTTATGTTTTGTTTTTACTTTCTTCTATCTCCATTTAAGCCCCTTGAAAAGAGGCATGCTTCAAAAATGCGTACAAAAATATAAAATTAATATTAAACAACGAAATTTTTTCTTTGAAAAGTGCCTTTAAATGGTCACTTTTAGCTTCACAAGCTCTATTTTTGTACTGGTACTCTTCAATATCTTAAACTGAAAATTACCAATTGTAATCAATTCATTAAGCTTGGGGAAACTTTGATATTCATGAAGGATAAGTCCGCCTATCGTCAGATACTCATCACTCTCAGGCAACTCCAGATCAAACATCTCATTGACCTTGTCTATCTCCAATCTGGCCGACAATACATATTCATTATCACCTGACTTCTTTGCAATATACTTTGAATTATCATGCTCATCCTCAAAGTCTCCGAAGATTTCCTCCACAATATCCTCCAAAGAAACGATTCCGCTTGTACCCCCAAACTCATCGACAACAACCGCAAGACTCTTTTTCTGTTGCAGCAATATCTTCATCAGCTTTTTTGCTGTCATCGTTTCTGGTACAAAAGGCATTGTGCGAATGTTGTCCAACCACTTCTCTGGATTGCTGAACATTTCCGAGCTATGAATGTAACCTACGATATGGTCAATGTCATCTTTATAGACAATGATTTTGCTATTGCCACTTTCTATGAACTTATGCTTCAGTTGTTCAAGAGTACAGTCATTCATGTCAACAGCATTAATCTCCGTACGGGGAATGATGCAATCTCTGACTTTGGTATCTTGAAACTCAAGTGCATTCTGGAATATCTTAACCTCATCATCAATTTTTTCGTCATCTCGGGCATTGTCTATGCTCGACTGAACAAGATAATCCAGGTCAACTTTGGAGAATCCTTCGTCATCTTCCTCTTTCTGTAATCTGATACCGACGAGCCTTAACAGTATTTTTGCCATGAATGTAGAGAATTTACTGATTGGCCATAATATGACATAGAACAGATATGCCAATGGCGCAAATACCGTCAATAGGCTGTTAGGATTGTTTTTGAACAGAGTTTTAGGAAGAAACTCGCCGGTGAAAAGTACTACAACAGTTGACAATATGGTGTCAAGGAAGACACGGGTTCCACCAGAAAATCCAGAAAATAAGGTGTTGTCAAAAAGATTTGCAAACAAAATACCGTATACAACAAGAACGATGTTGTTCCCCACAAGCATCGTGCTTACGAAAGAATTGGGGTGCCGATAAAAAAGCGAGAGCATCTTTCTATTCACAATATTCTTCTCTTTCTCAACCTCTACAAGCATACGGTTGCTTGAGACAAAGGCTATTTCCATCCCAGAGAAGAATGCTGAGAATACCATCGAGATAATGATACCTATAATTAAAGGTAGGTTTGACTGTTCCAAAACTGATTTTCGTTTATTCGTTATACAGATGTCTACAACCGAGTTCGACGATGTGGAGATGCCTGAGGCCGTAAATCTTCCTCCTGCATCTCGCGAGCAACATTGTCATCATCGTCGTCTTTCTCAAAATCATCTTTTTCAAAAGAGCCTTTACTGTTGGCGACATAATATTTTGTCATGCGCTCATCGCTACGAAAATAGCTTCCTTCCAAATCCCTTTCAGGAGTGACAAGGCGAGAGTATACATTTGAATACAACTCATGACGACGCTCATCCCAATACAGCTCTTCGCTATAATATCGAAGGCCATCTTTAGTCAATATGCGAACACGACCACGCAATTTCCACAGTTTCAGCTTGTCATAATTGTAAGCAGTGTCACATTGTATATATGCCTGAATATGGAAATTGTCGTCAAACTGGGTCAGAAACACTCCTTTTTCAAAGATTGAACGAGAAGGATTCACCTTGTCGTTCACCTCCCATTGCTCGGCAACAACCCGATATTTGATGACTCCAGAATCAGATATCAGCGTATTTACCCCATAACTGGTCATCATTGCCACTGAGTCCCGGTCGTAAATAGCCGGTGCTGTATGCTCCTGCTGCCTATTACAAGACACCGCAAAGAACAAGAGAAGGCTGACATAAAGGAAATGTGTGGAAGAGTTTCTCATGCAGAGACTATCTTGTATTTCGAAACCGTCATTCAACTTTCCACTTGGCAAACCAGCGTTCATTAAACGTTAGTCCGACATTGATCCGGAATGTATTCTCCTTTATCAGCCCCTTTGCTTCCTGCTGTACCCATTGACCGGAAATGTTCAAGATGGAACGATAGTTGTTTTTGTTCATAATCGGTATGCCGAAACCTGCGCTAATGCTAAGTTCTTTCGGACCATCCTGACCGTTTATATATAAATAAGGTGTGCTGTAAGATACGCCTGCCCTGTATCTAATTCTGTCAATAAACTTTCTTCCCATTTCATTTTGACAATACTCACCACCAAAAGTGAACTTTTGACGATCCTTGTAATATCCAGACCTCAGTGTGTATTGAGGGATTTCATTCTCTACGCTGTACACAGGAAAGTCTATCTGAGCCCACTGTTGCTGCTGGTAGTCAAAGCCTACTTTCCACTTTTCAGCATGATTATACATGATTCCGGCTCCATAAGTCGTGGGGATTTCCAATCCTTTCTCTACAACATATTTTGTTGTGTCCGAAACAGATGTTTGGGTATTCGTTGATATAACCCAGCATGTTGGATCTGCGTCCAGCCTATGTCCCAATCCGTATGTAACACCTATACTTACGTAATCCTTGCCTGTCAGCCTCAACTTATACTGCAATCCGAAGTCTGCCTTATAGCTTTTTGCAGATGCTGTATAATATTTAGCAAGGGTATTCACAGCTGCATTACTATAAGAGTTCACGATAGAGCGGTTCATACTTCCCCACAAATAGCCGACATTTGCACCTATTGAAAGGCCTTTCAACGGTTCCCATCCTGCACCGACGTATGCCTGATGCAAGCCCCCACTACCAGAATACGTATTAGTATATGCTACTTCACTTCCTGTATTCTGCCGATCGATCTTCTCCGTATTCGAATAACTATATCCTATTGTGGTGTATGGAAGGATTCCGAAAGTGACTCCCAAATGTCTGGCCGCACGGAATCCTGCCACGATATATTCGATATTGGCAGTCTTTGCATTAAGCCTTTTCCCATTTTGTTCAAAGTTAGTCAGCTGTCCTGACATACCCACGTCAAAGATAAAGCTCAGGGAGTCGATGACCGAATATGACGCAGGATTTGTTATGTTGATCTGGTTATGCTCGCGAAAAGCGATTCCAAGCCCATTCATTCCTCGGTTAAACCCCGTAGCCGGTTCGCATAACGCCCCCAGCCCATACTGACTATAAGGCGAGTTTGTCCCACTTTGTGCTACTAAAGGAGTAGTCACTGTCATCAGAATTGCGAATATAATAAATTTCTTCATTGTCTCTTTTATAGAATGCGCGTCGTGCATTATTAATATTCAGCATGCAAAATTATTGAAAAAAATCGAATTAAAAGCATGAAAAATGCAAAATATAAGCTATTTTTGCATCGTGAAACGTTTTAAACATATTTTTAAGGCTACGTGGTTAGCTTTTTTATTGTCTTTAACAACTTCTGGAGTTGCCCGTGCACAAACAGAGGACATTTCATACGAAGAGATTGATTCTGTAAGGATAAGTCTGCTCACGTGCGGTCCTGGAAGGCTCTCTTATGAATTATATGGCCACACAGCCATCCGCATAGAGGGCTACCCTTTCACTTTCTACAACAAGAAAGGCGAGGCGTTCACCTTCAATGACGTTGCTGTCAACTGGGGGCTTTTTTCGTTCAAGCAGCCCCATTTCATCCTACGATTCATTTTCGGACGCACAGACTACCGCATGGGCATCTCGCCCATGGAAATGTTTCTCGAGGAATATGAAGAAGAAGGACGTTGGGTTTACCAGCAGAAGCTGAACTTGCTGCCAAGGGAAAAACGGCTCATAATAGACGCTGTCAAGAAAAACGACCTGCCGGAAAACCGCTTTTATCGATACGACTATCTCTACGACAACTGCACGACGCGAGCCGACAAGATGATTACCGACCATCTGAACGGAAGCAGAGCTGCTTTCGACATTGACGGCTTCAACGGATTTGCCCTTACGTATAGGGATTGCATCCACTACTACAACAGCGAAGACAGATGGGCCCGGTTGGGAAATGACCTGCTGTTGGGTCTGAAGGCCGACAGACATATTACACACGAGCAGAGCCTCTTCCTGCCCATCAATCTGATGAATAGCTATGAACATTGGGGCATTAGCGAAGGAGACTCCATCCGAATGATTGTATCAGAGGAATCCCAATTACTCTGCGAAACTGAGGAGACAAGCCAAGTTTCACTCCCCTCTCCAATGGCATGTGCCACTTTTCTGATGCTCTTCACGCTTGTCATCACCATCGCCGAATGCATACGAAGAAAAATCGTCTGGCTGTTTGACGCCATATTGCTGTCGCTCGCCGGACTTTGCGGTATCATTCTTTTTGCGATGATCTTCTCCGAGCACCCCACTGTCCAGGCCAATCTCCAGATTCTGCTACTGAATCCTCTGGCTCTTCTATGCCTCTACCACACCGTCAGGCATAGACAAACAGGAAAGAGACATTGGCTTTGGCAGGCATATGCCATTTGCATCCTTTTGTTTTTCCTTGGAAATTTCCTGCAGCATTATGCTGAAGGAATGAATGTTTTGGCACTTTGTTTGCTTATAAGATGTTATGTAAATATAAAGATCTGGCATGAATAAATACATCTCTGCTATCGTATTAGCAGCTATTTCCTCGGCAGAAGTGGAGGCCCAGACGCTCCAACCTGCCCCACGACTGGTAGTCAACATCACCATCGACCAGTTAAGAACCGACTACATAGAGCACTTCGCACCGCTCTACTCACAAGGAGGATTCAAAAAACTGCTGGGAGAAGGGCGTGTGTATGAGGCTGTCTGCTATCCATTTTCACCAGTAGACAAGGCATCGGCAATCACTGCAATTGCCACAGGAACAACGCCTTACTACAACAACATTCCCGCCGAACGCTGGCTCGACCGCAACACACTACGGCCTATATTCTGCGTAGACGACCCGAAATTCTATGCTTCGCCACAAAACATCGCTACATCGACCATCAGTGATGAACTGAAAGTCAGCTCTGACGGTGCATCGGTTGTCTTCGGCATTGCATGCCTTCCTGATGCTGCCATCTTGTCTGCAGGCCATGCAGCTGATGCCGCTTTCTGGATAGATGAGAGCAGTGGCATGTGGATTACCTCCGAATACTACTCCGAGGAGGCCAGGCAATGGCTGAAGCTTTACAGAAGCAAAAATCCGCAAACTGCTAAAAACAAGAAGCGTACAAATGAAGAAGCATGCAATTTCTCTTTGGATTGTATTACAGAAAACTCAATGGGGCGCGACGCTGTCACTGACTATCTTGCGGTGACTTTTTCTGCAAAAGGTGAAAACAAGACAAAATGGCAGACCGAAATGAAAGACATCTACGTGTCGCTCGACAAGGTTTTAGCCCAATTTGTCTCGACAATCGAGGAGAAGATTGGTAAGGATAACGTACTTTTTGTATTGACAAGTACCGGATACACCGACGACCCTCAAGTTGATTATGCCAAATATCACATCCCGACCGGAACGTTCTATATCAACCGCACGGCTAACCTTCTAAACCTATATCTCTCAGCTATATACGGACAAGGGATGTATGTCGAAACCTGTTTTCACAATCAGATCTACCTCAACCGCAAGCTTATTGAGAAGAATCACATTAGCTATGCTGACGTAGTTTCACGGTCAAAGGAGTTCTTGATTCAGAACGCAGGTGTGAGAGAAGTCAAGGAAAGTCCCTACACACCTGCCATCAGTGGCGACCTGTTAGTTGAGATATCACCAGGATGGCAACTGCTCAATGAGGACAACAGAGAGAACTTTACTTGGCGAGCAAGCTTCATCCCCTTCCCCATCATCTTCTATGGAAGCGGCATTAAAGCCGAACATATCAACACCCCAGTTACCGTTGATTGTATTGCACCAACGATAGCAAAGGCCATCCAAATCAGAGCTCCGAACGCATGCAAGGAAGCCCCTTTGTTCTAACGAAGCATGCACGGCAAGTCAAGAAAGCTATCCTTTCAGCCCCAGAAAGCTAAGACTTATCGGTGAGAAAGGATAGAGTTATTGGTGACAAACCATAGACTTCTCACCCTAAAAGGATAGCTTTCTCAGGCACTTCCCATAAGACATTGGAAACAAAAAGGTATTAATAAGACCTAAATTGCAGGGAAAAACTACGCAGATACGGATTTTTCTTTGTAATTTTGCACGTTCTAACACGCATTCATACGCGCAAAAAGAAATTGAACAGAAACAAATATAAACAAAATAAGAAATGAATCTCAACAAATTTTTAAAATCACTGTTCGGAGACAAGTCAGCCCGCGACATGAAGCTTATCCAGCCTCTTGTCGACAAAGTAAAGGCTGCCTATCCCGAGATACAGAAGCTGAGCAACGACGAGTTGCGCCAGAAGACCAAGGAAATACAGAAGTATGTGCAAGAGTCGGCTAAAGCCGAAATGGAGAAAATAGCCGAGCTGAAAGCCACGATTGAGGACACTCCGCTCGATGAACGCGAAGCCATATTCAACCAGATCGACAAGATTGACAAGGAGGCTCTGGAGATTTATGAGAAAGCTCTTGACGAGGTCATGCCCGTAGCTTTCAGCATTGTCAAGGAGACTGCCCGCCGTTTTGCCGAAAACGAGGAAACCATTGTCACCGCAACCGATTTCGATCGGGAGCTGGCCAGCGACCCTCGCAAAGACTTTATCACCATAGACGGCGACAAGGCCGTGTACCATAATCATTGGACTGCAGGAGGAAACGACCTCAAATGGGAGATGGTTCACTACGACGTACAGCTCTTTGGCGGTGTCGTTCTGCACCAAGGAAAGATAGCAGAGATGGCCACTGGCGAGGGCAAAACGCTCGTAGCTACCCTGCCTGTGTTCCTCAACGCCCTGACAGGCAATGGCGTTCACGTCGTCACGGTCAACGACTATCTGGCCAAGCGCGACTCCGAATGGATGGGACCTCTCTACATGTTTAACGGACTTTCCGTTGACTGCATCGACAAACATAAGCCCAATTCGCCCGAGCGTCGCAAGGCATATGAGGCAGATATCACGTTCGGAACGAACAATGAGTTCGGCTTTGACTACCTGAGAGACAACATGGCCATCTCACCTGCCGACCTTGTACAGCGACGACACAACTATGCTATCGTCGACGAGGTTGACTCAGTACTTATTGACGATGCACGTACGCCACTGATTATTTCCGGTCCTGTGCCCAAGGGTGACGACCAAATGTTCGAAGAATACCAGCCTTTGGTCGAGCGTCTGGTAGGCGTTCAGCGCCAGCTGGCCACCCAATATCTTTCCGAAGCCAAGCAGAAAATCACCGAAGGACAGGAAAAAGGAGACCAGAAACTCACAGAAGAAGGCTTCCTTGCCCTCTTCCGCTCCTACAAGAGCCTTCCAAAAAACAAGCCGCTCATCAAGTATCTTTCTGAAGAAGGCATCAAGGCCGGCATGTTGAAGACCGAGGAATACTACATGCAAAACAACAACAGAGAGATGCCAAAGGCTGTGGAGCCGCTCTACTTTGTTGTTGACGAGAAACTGAATTCCTGCGACTTGACCGACAAAGGAACAGCCTGGCTGGCCGATCAGGTGGATGATGCCGACCTGTTTGTGCTGCCAGACATCGCATCACAGCTGTCAGCCCTCGAAGCAGACACGACCCTTTCCGAAGAGGAACGCGTCAACAAGAAGGATGATCTGATGAATCACTATGGCGTACAAAGCGAGCGGGTGCATACGCTGCAGCAGCTTCTTAAAGCCTATTGCATGTTCAACAAAGATGATGAATACGTGGTTATCGACGGCGAAGTGAAGATTGTCGACGAGCAAACCGGCCGTATCATGGAAGGGCGACGCTGGTCTGACGGTCTCCACCAGGCCGTAGAAGCCAAGGAACACGTAAAAGTCGAGGCTGCTACCCAGACCTTTGCGACCATCACCCTGCAGAACTATTTCCGTATGTACCACAAATTGGCCGGCATGACAGGTACCGCTTCCACCGAGGCCGGTGAGTTCTGGGACATATATAAGCTTGACGTCGTAGAGATACCGACCAACAAACCCGTCATCCGCAACGACCAAGACGACCGTATATACAAAACTGCGAGGGAGAAATATGCTGCCGTCATCGATGAGATTGTCAAGATGCGCAACGAAGGACGACCGACACTTGTCGGCACGACATCTGTCGAAATATCCGAACTTCTCTCGCGCATGCTGAAGATTCGCAACATCCCTCATCAGGTGTTGAACGCCAAACTACACCAGAAAGAGGCCGACATCGTGGCCAATGCCGGACAAAGTACAATGGGCAAAGCGTTCGTAACCAGCGACGGAAGAGCCTTTAGCGACCGGCTTTCAGCTACCAAATACCAGGAACAGCTTATTGAAGCTGACAAGAAAAGCAAGCATCCGCAGCTGCCAGAGCAGCCTGTTGCTGCCTTCATCAAAGAAGAAGAACGCCTGCTCGGAGCCGTCACCATCGCTACGAACATGGCTGGTCGTGGTACCGACATTAAGCTTTCTGATGAAGTAAAGGAAGCAGGAGGCTTGGCTATCATCGGTACTGAACGCCACGAAAGCCGACGTGTCGACCGACAATTACGTGGACGTGCGGGACGTCAAGGCGACCCTGGTTCGTCTGTTTTCTACATTTCATTGGAGGATAAGCTCATGCGTCTCTTCGGCTCCGAGCGTATTGCCAGCGTGATGGACCGTCTTGGTATCAAGGAAGGCGAAGTGATCGAGCACCCTTGGATGTCGAAAAACATCGAGAGGGCTCAGAAGAAAGTTGAAGAAAACAACTTCGGCATCCGAAAGCACCTGCTCGAATACGACGACGTGATGAACAAACAACGCACGGTTATCTATGACAAGCGTCGACATGCCCTGATGGGCGAACGCATTGGAATGGACATAGCCAATGTGATATGGGACCGTATTGTCAGCATTATCGAAAGCAATGACTATGTTGGATGCCGTGAGCAATTCCTTAAGATACTTGCCATGGAGTGTCCTTTCGCAGAAGAAGAGTTCAACGCCGGCCACTTGGAAGAGCTTGAAGAGCGTGCTTTCCAGGAGGCAATGGCCAACTTCACCCGTAAGACTGAGCGCATACAAAACACAGCATGGCCGGTCATCAAGCAGGTGTATGAGGAGCAAGGAGCCATATATGAGCGCATCATGGTGCCCGTTACTGACGGGAAACGCGTCTACAACATTCCGTGCAATCTCAAAGATGCCTATGACACGGAGGCCAAAGACGTCGTCAAACAGTTCGAGAAAGTCATCATGTTGCACCATATTGACGACAACTGGAAGGAGAATCTACGTCAGCTTGACGAGTTGCGCCACTCGGTACAAAACGCATCGTATGAGCAGAAAGACCCCCTGCTTATCTTCAAACTCGAGAGTGCAAAGCTATGGGACACGATGATAGACGACATGAACAACCGCATAGCTTCCATCCTCATGCGCGGACAGATTCCCGAGATTCAACAGGTACAGGAGGCTGCTCCTGAGCAGAGAAGCCAACGATACAACGAGCAAAAGGACGACCTTACCGACCCCGGACAGCGTGCTGCACAGCAACAAGACACCCGGGCGCAGGCCGCTCAGCGCAACCATACGCCCATCGTTCGCGACAAACTGCCTGGTCCGAACGACCCATGTCCGTGCGGATCCGGCAAGAAGTTCAAGAAGTGTCACGGACGAGGACTCTCATAAATATATGAAAACAAAGGCTAAGGGTTTATGCTACGAAAGCGATACCGACAGATATCGCGACGGTGGCGTAAACCCTTTTGCTTAAAAAGGAAAGAACATGAAACTGCAAATCAGCAACATCAGAAAGTGCTTCGGCGAGAAAACTGCCGTCGACATACAGGACTTCACCGTCAATCATGGCGACATACTCGGACTTGTAGGTAACAACGGAGCTGGAAAGACCACGCTCTTCCGCATCATTCTCGACCTGCTAAAGGCTGACGAGGGCCGTGTAGTCATGTCGCCTACGGATGGGGAAGACGGCATCAACCCTGCTGAAAGCGAAGAATGGAAGAAACTATCCGGAGCTTACATTGACGACGGTTTCCTCATCGACTTTCTCACTCCTGAAGAATACTTTGAGTTCATCGCCAGGATATGCAGCATTGACAAGGAGACGCTCAGCCTGCGTCTTCAAGGTTTTGACACGTTCATGGCGGGCGAAATCATGGAGCAGAAGAAGTTGATCCGCGACTTTTCAGCCGGCAACAAGCAGAAGATCGGCATTATCGCCGCACTTCTTAACCAGCCGCAACTGCTGATTCTTGATGAACCTTTCAACTTTCTCGACCCTTCGAGCCAGAACATTCTGAAGAGGATTCTCACTCAATTCCATCAGGAAACGAACGCCACCATCCTCATTTCGTCTCACAATCTGCAGCACACCACTGACATTTCTACCCGTATAGCATTGCTCGAAAGCGGGAAAATCATCAAGGATCTCTCCAATGAAGAGCATCGGGCATCCGAAGAATTGGAGATCTATTTCTCCGTCAACGAATAGTGTTTCCTTTCCGATTTCTTCCGGCAGCCGGCGAGAAAGGATGGCTGTTTGGGAAAATCTACCAGAAAATTTCATAAATTCTCCAGAGAATTTCCTGAATTCTCTGGAGAATTTTCTTTTAACTGTCGTCGTTCTTCTCCGTTTGAAGCATTTTCCTCAGCCGTCTTCCTTTATGAAGCAGACGTATCAATGCCGTGATAATGCCGACGAGCACATAGAGAAGTGTGACTTGTATGGCATTGATATGAATGTCGTTGACCGAGGCAAATGGCAGTGTTGACAGCAGGATAACTCCGTGAGTCAGCAGGCTTGTCAGCCATTTCATCACCATTGCAGCCGCAGCCTGCAGGGCATGCAACGGCGTCAGAAGCAACAGTACGGGAGACAAATACAGGATGAGCGTCGTTAACGGCACGGCAAACAGGTTGCCGAGTGCAAAGCTTGTGGAGAACTGCCCGAAATAGTAAGCCACCAACGGAGCAACTCCTATCTGTGCAGCAACCGACAATGACAGCATCGACCATATCCATGACACCGTAGGATGGGCCTGCAGCCATTGCTGACTGAGGATGGTATAGACCGGTCTGTAATAAAGAACAATGCCGAGAACCGACATGAACGACATCTGGAAAGAGACGTCCCAAAGGCTGCAAGGATTGACGACGAGCATCAGGAATGCCGTCATCGAAAGGGTGTTCAGCGACATGGGCTGTCGGCGAAGCATGGCAACGATGGCATAGACCGTCAGCATGACGGCCGATCTCACCATGCCTGCAGGCAGACCTGCCAGCATCACGTAGGCCCATATTGACAACAGAAGTAAGGCATGAACCAGCACCGACTTGTCTGAATGCCTGAAGAAAAAAGAAAGGAAGAAATAGACAATGCCGAGATGAAGCCCTGACAAGGCCAGCACATGCGCCACCCCTACTTGGGAGAAACGCTCCCGAAGTTCTTTCGTAAGGCTTGACTTGTCGCCTAAAGTCATGGCGGAAAGCAGGGCATATTGGTCATCTGAGAATGAGAGGCTTCTATATATTCCCAGCAATGATCGTCTCAGTTTCAAGGCTTTGATCTTCAGCCTTTGAATGGAAGAAAGTGACTTGAAACTGACGATGTCTTTCCTCCAGTCAGCAGGCAACACGAAGGTTCTGGCCGAGAATCCGTTGGCTTCAAGCCAGCGCACATAGTCGAAGTTGCCACGATGGTAATTGGCTAGTCTCTCAAAACGGGAGCAAGCAGTATATCCGTCACCGACATGTAAGCGCAGGTATCGCCCCACTACTGTGTCACGCAACATAGACACCTTGACATGACGACCCGTCAATTCACCCTCAGCCACGATAGCGTCAAACATAATGACCTTGCCATGTCTGACCGGCTCACTTGTCAGTATTGCTTTGTAAAGTGTCCGCTCCTGAGGAAGGGATGTCCGCAATGACGATGCGTAAGACGACATTATCCAGGCACCAAGGACAACAAAGGAAAGCAGGACAGCAACACTTTGGGCCGTTTTCCAGCGCCAGGCTGCGCACGTCAAGACCACAACGCCGGCGAGCATCCATAGCCATGTCGGCGGAGAGACATTCCCTCCTGCCCAGTCAGCCAGAAGAATGCCAAGAATGAATGCGATCGTTACCCGAAGAAAGGGGCACAGTTGCAATCCTGCTGCCCCATCATTCATAGTCGTCAATCACGGCATTCATGAAGTCCATCATAGGCTTTCCTATCTTGAAGACACGCTCCATCTCGTCAAGCCATGTATCGGTTGTGAAGAAGTTGTCTGGCACACACGTCCATACGCAATAGTCTTTCATACGCAGATAGTCGATGAACTCGTAGTCGCCAGGAAAGCCTTTTGGCACGCCACGCAGGTGTTCAAGGCCAAACCCCTTGGGAGATCCCCACTTCCCTTCTGCCGGTTTACCGAAGCAATTGACAAAGTCCTTATTCTCAACACAGCGTCTCCACTCGTCAATATTGGCCATTATTTCGTTGCGACAGGAAGTCAATATGTTGGTCGGAAGCCAGTAACTGCCCACAGAAAGCATACAATGATCGGGCTCAATGTGTATGTAATAGCCTCCGTGCAACGACTTTTTACCATGAGCAGAGATATAGGCGCCCATGTGATTCTTATATGGAGACTTGTCTTCTGAGAAGCGAGTATCGCGATAAAAACGATAGGTTGCATCTTTGACCGTAATGTGAGCAACGGACGAATCAAAACCTGTTATCCGGGCAATAGCCTGCTCTATGCCCGACTCAAACTCTGACTTACAGGCAAGATACTCATCCTTATGATTGTTAAACCATGGGCGGTTGTTGTTTGCAGCAACCTGTTTAAGGAAACTAATAATTCGTAACGAATCCATAAATATAAAAGAAATAACCAGTTATCAGTGCCTTGCTTTTGAGCCTTCCAGACGTTTCGGACATATTTTCTCCAAGTCGCACTGCTCACATTTTGGCTTATTACTCTGACAGACATATCGTCCGTGAAGCAGAAGCCAATGATGAGCCCGCGGAATGTCTTCGTCAGGTATGTGTCTTATCAGTTCCTGCTCGACTTTATAGGGAGTATTTGCCGATTTGGAAACAAGCCCTAAACGGTGGCTTACCCTATAGACATGGGTGTCAACTGCCATCGTTGACTTCCCAAAAGCGACAGCCTGAACCACGTTAGCTGTCTTCCTTCCCACTCCCGGAAGCCTCACTAATTCGTCAGAACTCTCAGGAACCTCGCCGCCAAAATCCGACATCAGCATGCGTGAAAGCTCAACAAGATGGCGGGCTTTCGAATTGGGATACGACACGCTTCGTATGTATTCAAGTACATCTTCCACCTCAGCCTCAGCCATTGCCTTGGCATTTGGATACCGGAGAAACAGTTCTTCTGTGACTTGATTGACCCGTTTGTCTGTGCATTGGGCGCTCAGTACCGTTGCGACCAGCAGCTGAAATGGAGTTCCGAAGTCAAGTTCCGTGGTCACTTCGGGAAGTTTTTCCCGAAAATAGTCTAAGATATAGCGGTAGCGTTCTTGCCTGTTCATACGCTCAGTTATACATATTCCTTCAGTTCACGCTGCCCTCTCAACACGGCAAGGGCATTCAAAGCCAGGGCTTCCATTTCGTCTTCACCCGGATAACAATAAGTAGGTGCCAGGAAATCTATGCGTGCTCTCAACCGCTTGACGATATATTGCGAGCGTGCCAGACCGCCAGTCAGCAAGATAGCGTCGATGTTTCCAAACAAGACAGCTCCTTCTGCTGCGATATTTTTAGCGGTATGATAGATCATCGCATCAACCAAAAGACGGGCATGTTCGTCACCAGCCTCGATGCGTTTTTCTATCTCTTTCATGTCGTTTGTGCCCAAATGTGCTATTAAACCGGCCTGTCCTACGATGCGTTTCAGCAACTGTGTTTCGGTATATTTGCCACTGAAGCAGAGGTGAATGAGGTCGGCTGCAGGGAGCGATCCTGCCCGTTCCGGCGAGAAAGGCCCCTCTCCGTCAAGCGCATTATTGGCATCTATGGCCCTTCCATGCTCATGTGCAGCAATAGAAATGCCGCCTCCCAAATGGCATATGATCAAGTTGAGTTCTTCATATTCCTTGCCGATTTCGTTGGCAAAGCGACGGGCTATGGCTCTTTGGTTTAAGGCATGCCATATACATATACGGCGCATGAGGGGTGAACCGCTTATGCGTGCAAGGTCGGAAAGTTCGTCAACGACTCCGGGATCGGCAATGAAGCTTCTGCAATTAGGTATCTCACGTGCTATTTCATAGGCGATGATGCAGCCCAGATTGCAGGCATGTTTGTGTTCGGTTGCCTGTCTTGTATCGTCGAGCATGCGCTCGTTGACCTCGTAGACTCCTCCCTCTATCGGCTTTGCCAGGCCACCTCTTCCGATGACGGCATCAAAGTCAAAGGAGATGTTCATCCGCTCAAGTTCATCGATAACCAATTGTTTTCTAAACTCATATTGATCGGTTATCTCCTCAAACTGTCTCAGTTCTTCCACCGGATGCTGTATGTTGCGCAAGAGCATCGGGCTTTCGTCTTCATAGACGGCTATCTTTGTCGATGTTGAACCGGGGTTGATCACCAGGATTCTGAGGTTCACTCCCGTTGCGTCTGAATAGGGAGATGCGCTGTTCTGCGCTACGTTTTGATTGATTCCGTTCGTCATAATATGCTTTTTTTCATTAGTTTCGAGTACACCGCCCGGCTGTTTCCCGGCGTTCCTCACTCGTCTTCAGCCACGTCTGGAACTGAGGTAAGGCTGGCCAGGGCTATGCTGTAGAGCTTGGTCTGCATGCTGTCGCCTCGTGAAGTAAGCACTACGGGAGCCTCAGTGCCGACGAGCATGGCAGCCGTCTCTACCCCGCCAAAGAGCGATATGGCCTTATAGAAGACGTTTGCCGAGACAATGTCGGGGAAGATGAGCACGTCAGCCCGGCCTTCCAGCGGAGAATTGATGCCTTTCACCCTCAGGGCTTCGGCGTCAATGGCAGTCTTCACGTCGAGAGGTCCGTCAATGATGCACGGCCCCCACAGCCCTTCTTTGCTCTTGCCGACGATGTCAACATAGCTGGCTGTGAACGGGAAGTGGCGCTCGTTGACCTTCTCTGTGCAGTGGACCAAGGCTATCCGAGGCTCTGATATGCCCACCTTATGGCAGAGTTCCACCATATAGCCCACCTGCTTGAGGCGCTGCTCTGGGGTAGGATAAGGCATCACGGCGGGATCAGTGAAGAAGACCAACCGGGAGAGCGACGGCAGCAATGCCGCTGTTGTATGGGTCATCAGGTTGCCTTTCGGCAGTATTCCCGTCTCTTTATTCAGCACTACGCGCAGGAGATTGTCGGTGTTGATGAGTCCCTTCATCAAGATTTGTGCCTCGCCTTTCCTGACAAGCTCGACGGCTTTTACCGCAGCTTCGTCGGCATTTCCGGCCTCCATCAACTGTACATGGCTGCCGAACGCCATCAGCTCGCCGTTGCGTTGCAGCTCTTCCCTACAGCCTACAAGCACTGCATCGACAAGGTTCAGCCTCAAGGCTTCGCACAAAGCTTCCTGAGTATGGTCGTCGGCAGGCCACACTACGGCCATCCTGCTGCGCGTTTTTCTTGAGGCGACTCTTGACATCAGGCTGTCAAAACCAACGATTTCTGTTCTTCTGCTTTTCATAACGGGTATTTGCTTTAGCTCTTTTGCAAATTTACAAATAAAAATCCGAATACCCATAGGTCGGATAAGTTAAACATTGCTAAAGACACAACAAAAGGAAATCAGAAGCGTTATTCAATAGAATCGCACGCGTTGCGACCCCCAAAAAGACATTGTTATTTCATTTTTATTAACTTAAAACAAGAGAAAAGAGTATGAAGAAGATTTTCTTTGTTGCAATGACAGTTCTCGCACTGACATTTGCAAGCTGTGCAGACAGCAAGAAAGCTAACAACGAAGCCGACGCACAAGTTGAGGCTGTTGACGTAGAAAACGCAGCTGCTGACATCCAAGCTGCCCTTGAAGCCGGCGACGCCGGTGCCATTGCCAACGCTATTGAGGCTGCAAAGCAGAAGGTTGCCGAACTACTTGCCAACAATCCCGAAGTGGCAAAAGAGTATCTTACCAAAGTTCAGAACTTCTTGAAGGAGAATGCTGAGAAGGTACAGGCTATCGTCGGTGAGAACGAAACTGTGAAGACGCTCGTGAGCTCTGTTACAGAAGCTCCCGTCGACGAGGTCGTAAGCTCGCTGGCTTCCATCGTAGGAAATGCCGAGAACACTGCCAACGAGGCTGTGGAGAACGCCGTTGAAGCCGGAGCAGAGGCTGTGCAGAACGTGAAAGACGCTGCCAACGAGGCTGTAGAAAATGCCAAGGATCTTGGTGAACAGAAAGTTGAAGAGGCCAAACAGAAGGCCAACGACGCTGCCAATGAGGCTATTGACAACGCTGCCAACGACCTGAAGAAGAAGATCGGCCTGAAATAATACCGGCAAAGAAACTGGGAGAACACGCTGCCTCCCATCATAAAAAGAGCAGGAAGAACACCGTATCTTCCTGCTTTTTTCATGGTTTGCAGTAGGCTTACACCAGCACTTACGACAAGGTTCGGCACCCATCGCACAAAAGACGACGACCGTTCGCGCCGAGAAAGCTATGACTTTAGGGTCAGAAACCATAGGGTTATGGTCGAGAAAGCTATGAGTTGTCGGCAAGAAAGCTAAGACTTCTGGGGCTAAAGTCATAGCTTTCTCAAGAGCTTACACGACAGATGGTCAGGATGAGTGCCTGCTGTGCGCCATTAAGGTCTCCCGTTTCCGGCCGGAAAAGCACTTTCCCGACAGGAGCAGAAACGAGGAAGCCCCCTCTCAAGCGCTTCGAAGCAAGCATTCAGAGAGGAGGCTTCATGTGGTTTGGAACGGTCTACCAGAGGTCGAGGCGTTCGCTCTTCGGAATGAACATCTTGTCGCCCTGCTTCACACCAAAGGCTTCATACCACGCGTCTACATGTGGAAGTGCACCATTGACACGCCACTCGCCCAACGAATGAGGATCGTTCTTCACCCGCTGGCGTATCTCCTGCTCGGTGATGTTCTGCCCCCAGACGCCGGCATAGGCAAGGAAGAAGCGCTGGTCGGCAGTGAATCCGTCCTTGGTCTTCAGCGGTTTGTCCTTCGTAGCGTTCTTGTATGCATACCACGCTACTTGCAATCCTCCGTGATCGGCCAGGTTTTCGCCCAGCGTAAGACGGCCGTTTGCGTTCAGCCCGGGCAGCACTTCAATGCCAGAGAAGAAGCGGTCGTAGAGGTCGGCACGCTCGGTAAAGCCCTTGGCATCTTCGGATGTCCACCAATCATTCATATATCCTTCGGCATCATACTGGCGTCCTTGGTCGTCGAATCCATGAGTCATTTCGTGACCAATCACAACACCTATGGCACCGTAGTTGAAGGCTTCATCGGCTTTCGGGTCAAAGAAGGGATACTGAAGGATGCCCGCAGGGAAGCAGATCTCGTTGGTTGTCGGGTTGTAATAGGCATTGACAGTCTGCGGAGTCATGAACCATTCTTCGCGGTCGACGGGCTTACCTGCCTTTTCTTCCACATGCTGACGGCTGCGAAACTCACGGCATGCCATCACGTTTTCATAATAGGACTTGTCGGGATCGATGGTGAGTTTCGAGTAGTCTTTCCACTTGTCAGGATAGCCTATCTTAACATAGAAGGTCGAAAGTTTCTTGTGGGCGTTGGCCTTTGTTTCATCTCCCATCCATTTCTGGGCATCAATGCGCTCGCCAAGTGCCACTTGAAGATTGGCAACAAGCTTAGCCATGATCTCCTTCGACGATGCGGGGAAGTAGCGCTCACAGTACATTTTACCGAGAGCTTCACCCATGACGCCCTGCACAGAATTGGTCGCACGTTTCCAAAGAGGATAGTCTTGCTGACGTCCAGTCATGGTCTTTCCGAAGAACTCGAAGTTGGCTTCTCTGACATCATCGGAAAGCAACGATGCAGCACCCGTGATGACATCCCACTCCATATATGCCCGAAGATCGTCGGCACTCATGGCATTGACGATCTTGTCGATGGCTTCCATGAACTTTGGCTGGCCAACAATCATCTCCTGAATGTAGTCGGTTTTGATGCCCTCGGCATTGGCAAGTTCCTCTAAAAGGAGATTGGGATAGTTGGCATGGAACTCCTGAAGAGTCATTTTATTATAGTTTGCCTGCGGATCACGCAGCTCTGTGCGGCTCTTCGAGACAAGGGCTATGGCCGTCTCAAGGCGGAAAATGGCATCACGTTTCTCAATAGCCTCCTTCGTTGTGAAGCCGAAAAGGCGGAACATCTTAACGATATGCTGCCTGTAGGCCTCACGAATCGCTACGGTCGCCTCGTCATTGTTCACATAGTAGTCCTTCTGCCCTAATGTCAAACCGCCCTGATTGACGTTCAGAATGTTCATGGTCACGTTCTTCTCATCAGCCCCGAAACCATAACGATAGGGAATGCCATAGCCAAAGACGGCATATTTCAACTGGATTTTCTTCAAGTCTTCCTTTGTTTGTGCATTCTCCATCTCGTCAAGAAGCGGAGTGACCGGCGAGATTCCCTCTTTGTTTCGACGCACTGAATCCATTGCAAGTTTGTAGAAATCGGCCAGTTTCCTCTCCGTCGAGCCTGCGGGATATGTCTTTTGTTCGAGTTCGGCAAGGATACTGTTGATGCGCTTGTTGTTGTCTTCTTGCAACTGGTCAAAGCTGCCAAAACGAGAATAGGCTGCGGGAAGCGGATTGCGTTTCTGCCATCCACCTGTCGCAAACATGTAGAAATCGTCCTGCGGGCGCACGTTCTTGTCAAGGTTTTCAGACTTGATGCCTGACTGGTTTTGAGCGAAAGCACCTACTGACGCCATAGCAATTGCCATAAGTGTTGATAGTTTTTTCATTGTTATACCTTTTATGTTGTTAATACTTCAATTCTTCCAATTCCTCTGAAAGCTGCATCCAGCGGTCATTTTCTGCATCAAGGACTTGTCTGGTTGTGGTATATTCAGTGACAAGCTTCATATCAGAGGCTTTCTCCGGCAGATACAACAGGGAGTCAAGTTCTTTGATGCGGGCTTCCAACTGAGTGATTTTCTCCTCTGACTCCTTAATCGTTTTTTGCAGACGATTGATGCGTTTCTGATGTTCCTTCCGCTCAAGATAACTTTCTTTCCCCGTGTTAGCAACGTCCGGCCGGGACAAATCCTTAGCTTTTTCCTGTTGACGAGCCGCATTTACAGTCGTTTTCTGCATCGTGTTCCCACGATTTGACAACTCATTCAAGTCCGTCATTTGCCTGCTTCTCAAGAAATCATATATGCCTCCAAGATGTTCTCGCACCCTACCGCCGCCAAATTCATAGACCTTTGTAACGAGCCCGTCAAGGAATTCTCGGTCATGAGACACGATGATTGCGGTGCCGTCAAAGGCCCGAATAGCTTCTTTTAGCACATCTTTCGAAGGCATGTCCAAGTGGTTTGTCGGTTCGTCAAGGATAAGAAGATTGACGGGTTCAAGCAGGAGTTTTATCATTGCCAGCCTGCTTCGCTCACCACCGGAAAGAACTCTTACCTTCTTTTCAGACTCCTCTCCCCCGAACATAAACGCCCCAAGTATGTCATTAATACGTAAACGTATCTCGCCTCTTGCCACATAATCAATGGTTTCATATACCGTCAATGACTCATCAAGCAACTGAGCCTGGTTCTGAGCAAAGTAACCAATCTGCACGTTATGCCCGATTTTAAGCGTTCCGCCATAGGGAATCTCATTCATAATACACTTGACAAGAGTAGACTTTCCTTCGCCGTTCTTACCTACAAACGCAACTTTTTCGCCACGTTTGAGTATGAAGCTCACCCCTTCGAACACGAGATGGTCGCCATAATGCTTCTCAACCTCCTCGCATATAATGGGATAATCGCCACTTCGAAGACAGGGAGGAAACTTCAAATGCATTGCTGAATTGTCAATTTCGTCAACTTCAATTGGCACGATTTTTTCCAATTGCTTCACTTTCTGCTGCACTTGAACAGCCTTTGTTGCCTGATATCGAAAGCGCTCTATGAACTGTCGCATGTCTGCTATCTCCTTCTGCTGGTTTTCATAGGCACGCATTTGTTGCTCCCGGCGTTCCCTTCGCAAGCCAACATACTCATCATACTTCACCTTATAGTCAACTACTTGACCGCAGGATATTTCCAAAGTACGATTGGTTACATTATTAATAAAGGCACGATCATGGCTTACAAGAACCAGAGATGATGAGCTTTGAACCAGAAATTGTTCAAGCCACTGGATGGATTCTATATCCAAATGATTTGTCGGTTCATCAAGAAGAAGTACATCGGGATGCTGCAACAGGATTTTTGCAAGTTCAATTCGCATGCGCCAACCACCCGAAAACTCTCTTGTCGGGCGGTCGAAGTCCGCTCGCAAGAAACCCAATCCCAAGAGTGTCCGTTCCATTTCTGCCTCATAACCGTCACCTCCCAGCATCATATACCGTTCGTGTTCCCGGGTAAAGGTTTCTACTAAATCCATATATTCGGGCGTTTCATAATCAGAACGCTCCCCTAACTCTCGCTCCAGCCGGGCCACTCTCTCCTTCAATTGCAGGCTACTTCCAAATGCTTTGCGAGTCTCTTCACGCACAGTTGTATCGTCTGTGATGCGCATTACTTGGGGCAAATATCCTATTTTTGCATCATTCGAGACAGAGACCGTGCCTTCTGTCGGCCGTTGTTGCCCACAGATGATTTTGAGTAAGGTTGACTTTCCTGCTCCGTTTTTGCCCACAAGAGCAATGCGATCGCGGTCATTGATTACGAAATTTGCGTTCTGAAACAAAGGTTTTATCCCAAACTCAACTTTTAAGCCTTCTATTGAAATCATTGCCTGTCAATTCAAACTGAACTACAAAGGTATAGCTTCTTTTGCGGATAACAAAATTATTTAGCTTTTATTACGAAACTATCAACAAAAAAGGAGCATCAAATGCTCCTCTTGTAGTGGATAGGGGAATCGAACCCCTATGCCAAGATTGAGAATCTTGTATCCTAACCATTAGATGAATCCACCGTGAGTTCTGGTGACAACCAGATGGTTTGCGGAAGCTGGGGGATTCGAACCCCCGGTACGGTAACCCGTACGGCAGTTTAGCAAACTGCTGGTTTCAGCCACTCACCCAAACTTCCTTTCCGGTTGTTCAAAATATACCCAGATTGCATTTGCTCTCAAATGCGGTTGCAAAGGTACGTTGTTTTTTTGATACTGCCAAAAGTTTTCCGATTTTTTTTGGCTGTTCGCTGAAAAAATATGGCTAATGCATGTTCGCGTCAACGAACGAAAGCGGGAGTAAGTCCTTCACCGAGCCGACGACATAGACGCCATCCGTGCCATAGAGCAGTATCTTTACCGGCTTTTGATAGCGGTCTTCCATCTCGAGAATGACCTGCCGGCATGCTCCGCATGGTGTGACAGGTGTTGCAGTAAGTCCCTTTTCGTTGCGGGCTGCAATGGCGAGAACCTTCGGTCTTAGCTCGGGATGAACTGACTGAGCGGCAAAGATGGCGGAGCGTTCAGCGCAAAGTCCCGACGGGTAGGCTGCATTTTCCTGGTTAGCTCCAATAACAATTGAGTCGTCTTCCAGCCTGAGAGCTGCCCCGACATGGAAATGGCTGTACTTCGCATACGAGTGGTCTGTCGCCTTGATGGCTTCGGCAATAAGCTCGAGATCTTCAGCTTCCAGCTCCTTGAGTTGAAAGTATTTTATGTTTACTTCTATTTTCAGTTCTTTCATGTTCTCAGTATTTAAGATTTGTTTTCTGTGGTTCTATTGTTCCTTTTTTTCTGTATTCATAGGCACCGACATCTGGTTTCGTGTCTCTCATATTGCCGTTTCTGTCAAGCGGAAGCGAGTTTTCCGGATCAGCCTTGTCAATGGCAATGCTGACAGAGTCCAGCTGGAAGTCATAGAAAAGGTTCTCTGTATCGAATACGGCGAAATGTTTGCGCCCCATAGACGTGGTGTCTTCGGTGTTTTCATAGACCACTTCGTTGAAATAGATGCTGTCGACGGTCTCTATGCGAGGCGTCCGTATGATGCAGTGGTCAAAGTAGTATCGGGGTGTATCCTCTTCATCGCCCAGCTCGCCCATCAGCTGATCGTCGGCATATCCTGTGACAAGCGTGTTGGAGCAGTTGAAGTTCTGCAACGGATACTTGGTGGACGTGAAGCGCAAGGCTACTCCCCTATTGGCGTCAAATGGGTAGAACTGGGCCAGGGTGCAATGGTTTATCTCGGTATTTCCGCCGAATACAGCCAGGCAATCGTTCAGTGTATTCGTAATCTGAGTGTTTCTGATGCCGATCTTGCTGTTTGCAGATACGAGTCCATAGCCCTGACAGTTGTGGATTGTCGACGACTCTATCAAGAGTTTCTGCCTGTCTACGTCCGACGAATCGACGACTATTCCGTCATATGTGCTATGAATGTCTGTATAGAGGAGGTGGTTTTCGTAGGAAGATTCATGGAAGCGGATACCCTGCCACTGCCCGCTTACCCGGTCGTAAGGCAGATAGTCAAACATATGGTCGATGCGGTCTCCGCGCAAGACAACGTTGGATTCTGCCGTGCCTGCAGCGATCAAACGTCCATAGACATCTATGCCGGCATCGTTGTGAAAATAAAGTGTTGTCCCGGCAGCGATGGTCAGTGTGGCCAGGGAGTCTACCCTCAGTCCCCCATATATGACAACCGGCCGGCTTGAATCTATCGTCGAGTCTCCGCGCACGCGCGTATTATATAATAAGGTAGCGTCCCATGTATAGGTCAGAAGGTTGACTTTCTGGATGTTTCCGTTTTCCAGAGTAAAGACTATATTGTCTTCGAGCTTTGTCAGAGTGGTCTGATAGTTGAGCATTGAAGTCAGCTCGACAAAGACGCGCACCGAGTCTTTGTTTCTCACCTCTATCTGGTTGGTCTGGTATCCGGTTTGGGCTCCAAGGTATACTCCGTCGACGTTCACCCGGAAACCCGACTGGTTGCCCCGCTCCAGACGGATGCTTTCAAGGCGGATTCCGTCACCCGACCTGTTGTAGACCCAGAAAGACTTCATGGGCGTCGGCACCGTTGAAAAGCAGGTGTCGAGGCGAATCGTGTCTGCAGAGAACTCCAAATACTGGCCGGGCGACGACGAAAACGAGTCATCGTCCGAACAAGCCTGCAAGGCAAGCACGGCCAGCAAGACGCCCAACAGATTTCTATATGCTTTCATTACATATATAACGCAGAAGGCTTTCATTTATTGCATGCCCGGGAAAAGAAATGATGTTCTGCCTGCAACATTTCGGGCGTGGGACTGACAGACATCGCTGGAGAAACTGGCAGAGAAGGCATCACAGCCTCAGAAACGCCCCTTTTCATCGGGACTGCCACCCCTTCATGCCACGACTTCAAAGGCTTCTCTGCAGACACGGTGGCCATCCTTACTGAGAAAGCTGCCCTTTCTGGTCGAGAAGTCTAAGGATTATGGGTGAGAAAGGATAGAGTTATCGGCAACAAACCTAAGACTTCTCACCCAGAACCCATAGCTTTCTCGCCGGCAAGGCAGGCAAAGCGTCCCCTGAAGGGGCAGCAGCCTGCAGCACACATCGGGCGAATCCTATTTTATTAACAATCGCAAAGAATGCTGCAAATAAAGCAAAAAGGCCTTTCCTGCAGGCGCTTTATGTTAATTTATATTTTGATTTCTTTGTTATTCTATTATTTTACATTACCTTTGCCACGGAAAATAAGCTCTGCAAAGGGATGGAAACAATACGGAAATACTTTCCCGACCTCACAGAAAGGCAGTACAGCCAATACGAGATGCTGATGCCTCTCTATCAGGAATGGAACGCGAAGATCAACGTGATATCGAGAAAAGACATCGACCATCTTTATCTCCACCACGTGCTTCACTCGCTGGCCATAGCCAGAGAGGTTCGTTTTCGGCCGGGCACACGTGTGCTTGACTTCGGAACAGGAGGCGGATTCCCGGGTATTCCGCTGGCCATCATGTTCCCCGAAGTGAAGTTCCGACTCATTGACGGAACAGGAAAGAAGATACGGGTGGCAACAGAAATCGCCGATTCCATCGGTCTGAAAAACATTGAAGCCATACACAGAAGAGGCGAAGAGGAAACCGGGAAGTTCGACTTTGTCGTGTCAAGAGCCGTTATGCCCCTACCCGACTTGGTGAGAATCGTCAGGAAAAACATTGCCAAGGAGCAGCGCAACGCCCTGCCCAACGGCATCATCTGCCTGAAAGGCGGCAATGTCGACGGAGAGATTCACCAGTTCCGACGCATTGCAGAGGTCGCCGACATCAGCACATGGTTCAGCGAAGATTGGTTCAACGAGAAGTACGTCATCTATTTGCCGATATGATTGAGGTCCAGAGATTTACTTGCAACATGCTGCAAGAAAACTGCTACATCGTGAGCGACGACACCAAAGAGTGCGTCATCATCGACTGCGGTGCCTATTATGAAGAAGAAAGGCTGGCCGTCATCGATGAGATTCGTGCCAACAGCCTGACGCCTACTCACCTGCTTTGTACGCATGGACACCTCGATCATAACTTCGGAAACGACCTTATATACAGAGAGTTCAACCTGAAACCGGAAGTGTCGAAGGCCGACGGAAGAATGATGGAAAACCTCAAAAGACAAGCACTGTCATACTATGGCCTGCAACTTGACGGCGAGATGCCAGAGGTGGAACACTATCTCGAGCCAAACGAAACCGTCAGATTCGGAACACACCAACTGCAGGTGATGGC
This sequence comes from Prevotella sp., assembly GCA_017469955.1. Classification (GTDB taxonomy): domain Bacteria; phylum Bacteroidota; class Bacteroidia; order Bacteroidales; family Bacteroidaceae; genus Prevotella. The sequence goes on along the minus strand of JAFUFJ010000002.1, from coordinate 40,357 downwards.
CACTCCAGGCCATTCACGGGGCTCAGTCGTATTCTATTGCGAACAGGAAAACGCCGTCTTTACGGGCGACACCCTGTTTGAACGCTCCATCGGACGAACCGATTTGGACGGAGGTAGCATGATGCAGATCATACAAAGTCTGAGAATGTTGGCACAGCTGCCCGACGAAACCGTCGTCTATCCTGGACACGGACCTCAGACAACCATCGGAAAAGAACTGTCGCAGAACCCGTTTCTCGACCGATAAGACACCGAAAACCATTTGAAGTTGAAGGCAGAAAAAATCATATTAGGCATCGACCCTGGCACCAACGTGATGGGCTATGGCGTCATCAAAGTGGCAGGCAGCAAAGCCGAAATGGTGGCCATGGGCGTCATCGATCTGCACAAGATGTCCGACCCTTACCTGCGTCTGGGACACATCTTCGACAGAGTTTCCGGCATCATAGAGTCATATCTGCCTGACGAGATGGCCATCGAAGCACCCTTCTTCGGGAAGAACGTCCAGTCAATGCTCAAACTTGGACGAGCTCAGGGAGTGGCAATAGCAGCCGCTATCCACCGGGATATTCCCATTCATGAATATGCTCCGCTGAAAATCAAGATGGCAATCACCGGACAAGGTCAGGCAAGCAAGGAACAAGTCGCGGCCATGTTGCAGAGACTTCTGAAGCTGAATGCCGACGAAATGCCCAAATACATGGACGCCACCGACGCCTTGGGAGCTGCCTATTGCCACTTCATGCAGATGGGACGACCCGAAAACAGCGTCCACTACAGAGGATGGAAAGACTTCATCAAGAGGAACCAAGAGAAAGTAACAGGAAATAAATAGCAACAACAAAACCGGATAATAGAAATGAAAAGAATCTTGACTTTAGCCATTTTGGCTTGTATGGCATGCCTTTCGGCATCATCACAGGAAATCTACAAGGAGGTCGTAAGGCTGATGGACAATGCCGAAGCACTTAAAAACGACACGACAAAAAGCATGGACGCACGCCTTATCGCCACGTTCAAAGCCGATGCCATCTACTACATGATAACCAAAGCTTCCGACGATCCCACCTTCACCGAACTGGAATTAGGAACGCAAACCAGTGCAATGATCGAGTTTGTCAACCTCTACATCAAGCGTCTGGCTGCTGCACGTCGCAAAGATGCGAAAGTGGCGGTGCAGAACAGGTTTTCCAATGCGACAACGAGAAACCCGCTATTCAACGACGTTGACAAAGAGGTCATCTATGCATACGTAGGCAACAACCGGTATCTGACACAGTTCTCTATCGATACAGACTGGGTAAAGGCACTCGCGGAAGTGAAGTAAGAGCAGAACCTACGGCTGCATTTCCGCGCACAAAAAGAACAGGCTGTCACAAGGAGCGTCACACATCACGCCCGCATATGACAGCCTGTTTTCCTTTTACGGTAGCCTGCCTCCTGCCTAATTCTTCCGTAACACCACGGCAGAGCGTGCAGGAATGTAAAGCTTCAGCCACTCCTTATGCTCACTTTCGTAGGCCGGATCATAGTTAGTGAAATGGGTCATCGTGTCATCTGCCAACCCATTTCCGCCAAAAGCGGGACTGTCCGTATTGAGAACGACATCATAAGAACCCGTCGGAACAAGGAAACCATAGTCAACCCACGAATGTGTCGGAGAAAAATTGAACACGAAAATGAGGCTTCCCCGCATGTAAGCCAGCACCTGATCGCCATCATTATGCCATATCTCCACTATCTTCGTACGGTTGAAACGCCGTTCGCTCTTGATGACTTTCAGCATCTCCCTGTCAAAGTCTCCTAAGTAATGATAGTCTAAATCCTTATTGTCAACGAGGTTCCATTGGCGCCTTGCATACTTGTGACTCCACCCATTACCTTCACGAGGGAAGTCAATCCACTCGGGATGTCCGAACTCATTGCCCATAAAGTTCAAGTAACCACCATTGATAGTCGATGCTGTCACAAGACGAATCATCTTGTGAAGAGCAATGCCTCGATGAGCAGTCTCATTCTCATCCCCCTTCTTGAAATGCCAGTACATGTCGGCATCTATGAGACGAAAGATAATTGTCTTGTCGCCAACCAGCGCCTGATCATGACTTTCACAATAGGAAATAGTCTTTTCATCGGCACGCCGGTTCTTCACTTCCCAGAAGATACTGCTCGGCTTCCAGTCTTCGTCTTTCAGTTCCTTGATGGTCTTTATCCAATAATCAGGTATGTTCATGGCCATCCTATAGTCGAAACCATAGCCGCCATCCTCGATCTTTGCAGCCAATCCAGGCATGCCTGACACTTCTTCTGCGATAGTGATTGCGCGGGGATTCACCTCATGGATGAGTCTGTTGGCTAAGGTAAGATAGCATATTGCGTTATCATCCTGATGCCCGTTGAAGTAGTCTTCATAACCACAAAAGGCCTCTCCAAGCCCATGACTATAATACAACATCGAGGTGACTCCATCGAAACGGAACCCATCAAAATGAAACTCGTCAAGCCAATATTTGCAATTAGAGAGCAAGAAGTGTAACACTTGATCCTTGCCATAGTCAAAACACAGGGAGTCCCATGCCGGGTGTTCATGGCGATCACCGGGGTAGAAATACTGGTTAGGGTCGCCACATAAGTTGCCGATTCCTTCCAATTCATTCTTAACGGCATGAGAATGGACGATGTCCATGATGACAGCTATGCCCATTTGGTGGGCTTCATCTATAAGTTGTTTCAACTCTTCCGGTGTGCCAAAGCGTGACGATGATGCAAAGAACGACGACACATGATAGCCGAACGAGCCATAATAGGGATGCTCCTGTATGGCCATAATCTGAATACAGTTATAGCCATCTTCTGCTATTCTCGGAAGGACATTCTGGCGAAACTCATCGTATGTGCCCACTCGTTCTGCGTCTTGTGCCATTCCTATGTGGCATTCATAGATGAGCAATGGGGATGTCTGAGGGCGGAATGCACGTTTTTTCCATTTATATGGCTCGGGGTTCCACACCTGAGCGGCAAAGAGTTTCGTCTCCGGGTCTTGCACTACACGGCGTGTCCAGGCTGGGATTCGCTCGCCTTCCCCGCCATTCCATCGCACGTGCATTTTGTAAAGCTGCCCATGCTGCATAGCTTTCTCTGGCAGAGTCAGTTCCCAGTTGTCGGTACCGGGAATGCGTTTAGCCCGATATTGCTCGTCGTCTCTCCAGTTGTTGAAATCGCCGATGATGTACAAGTCTGTCGCATTAGGAGCCCATTCACGAAACACCCACCCGTGTTTTGTCTTATGAAGACCGAAATACTCATGCCCATTGGCAAATTCGCTCAGTGTCCTCCTTCCGTTATTCGTAAGTTGGGAGAGTTTCCACATGGCGTGGTCATGACGCCCTTGAATTGCATTCTCGTATGGTTCAAGCCAAGAATCATGCTTGACGAGGCCAATATGCCGGGGAGTTTGCTGCTTAGTCTTCATATCTTACTCCGTTTTTATAAGTACCTTTCTTAACGATTTGTCCATTACGATCTTTCTCAACAAAGGCACCGTCACGCCGATCGTTCACGTATGTGCCTTCAAATCGTATGCCTTCATTGTCTTCTTCTATGGCACTACCGTTGCGTTTCCCGTTCTCGTAGCTCCCTTTGAAGCGGCTTCCGTCTGCATAATGAATGACTACTTCTCCGTTGATGTTCCCGTCTTTGAAGTGGCCTTCAAACCGGTCGCCGTTCTTTTTGACAAGTTTTCCCTGGCCATTCTGCATGTCATTCTTCCATTGTCCCGTGTAGACATCACCGTTTGCCCACTGAAGAGTGCCTTGTCCATCCTTGTCACCATTAAGGAATCTGCCTATATATCGATCACCGTTTACATACTTCAGCATGCCCTCTCCCGAGCGGTGTCCGTCCACATATCCGCCTTCATAGACATCTCCGTTCTGAAAACGATAGATGCCTTTGCCGTTTTGAAGGTCGTTTTTCCAGTCACCAGAATAGTTGTCGCCATTGGCATATCTGTATAATCCTTTTCCCTGGCGTATGTCATTTTGCCATTGACCTTCGTAACTCTCCCCGTTTTCCCATACAAACAAGCCCCTTCCATTCTTCTTGTCATCCTTCCATTCGCCGTCATAATAGGCTCCGTTGGCAAAGGTATACCGACCTTTTCCGTCACGTTTGTCCTTCTCCCATTCCCCTTCATATCGGTCTTCATTATAGTAATACATCGTGCCAATGCCTTGCTGTAAGTTCTTATACCAGGCTCCGACATATTTATTATTGTTTGTAAAGTAGAAGGTACCCTTGCCGTGTTGGTAGTCTTTATACCACATTCCTTCGTAGCGCCGGCCGTCTGCAAAGAGATAAGTACCCTGCCCATTGCGCAAGCCCTTTACGTATTCACCCTCATAGACGTCCATGTTCGTATACTCCGTCCTGCCTTTCCCGTATGGTTTCCCTGCCTGCATTTCGCCTTTATACACAGATCCGTCATGCATCGTGCATGAGCCAACCGTCATTTTCTGGGCCTTTGCCGAGAGAGGCGCCAGCCCTATCATGAGTATATATAATAGTTTCTTCATCTGATGTCGTTTTGGGTTTGAAAGTTCAAAATTAAGAAAAATGGGCGAAACCACAAAATGTATTAGCCTTTTTTAGGAAAATGAAGCCTGCAAGTCCCGTTTTCAACTGAAAAGTTTGGCATTATTGACCATAATCGTTAACTTTGCATCAAAAACAAAGAGGATATGAAATTCATCGCAATCATCCCCGCAAGATATGCATCAACACGCTTTCCCGGCAAGCCACTTGCCATGTTAAACGGCAAAACCGTCATTGAAAGAGTCTACCAACAGGTAAGCAAGGTCATCGAGAACGTTTATGTCGCCACCGACGACAAGCGCATATTCGATGCAGTTGAAGGCTTTGGGGGGAAAGCCGTCATGACCCGTATCGACCATAAAAGCGGGACCGACCGCATAGAAGAGGCGGTAGAAAAAATCGGAGGCACATGGGATGTGGTCATCAATGTGCAGGGAGATGAACCTTTTATACAACCATCTCAGATAGAAACGCTTTGCCGTCAATTTGAACAAGCCGAAACACAAATCGCCACGCTCGGCAAGCCTTTCACCGAGATGGCTGCCATCGAAAACCCCAACTCGCCGAAAATCGTCGTCGACAACAGGGGATTTGCGCTCTACTTCTCTCGGTCGGTCATACCGTATGTACGGGGAGAAGAGCGCGAGAACTGGCTCACGGCATACCCGTTTCTGAAACACATCGGCCTCTATGCCTATAGGACTGAGGTGCTGAAGGCCATCACCCAACTGCCTCAATCGTCGCTCGAAAAAGCCGAATCGCTCGAACAACTGAGATGGCTGCAGAATGGTTATCGCATACGTGTGGGGCTCACCAACGTCGAAACCGTAGGCATTGACACGCCCGAAGACTTGAAAAAAGCTGAAGAATTCTTGGAAAAGCTTTGATAAAGCCGCTTTCTTCTCATTCGGAAGACAACCCTTTCTGCAAGCAAAACATCATCTTTTGCCGGGCAAAACATCAACTATTGGTCGGCAAAACATCATCTTTTACCAACAAGAATGCCAGTCTTCACGACTTTGAAGACTGGCATTCTTGTCTATATACGAAACTCTTTGGGGTAGAATCAGTCAGAGATTGTCGCGACAATCAATTCCGCGGTTCCGGCAGAAGCATAGACATGCCGGTTCAACCGATGGCCAATGAGCCAGACTACCCGCCCGTTTGCATCGGTCATGACCAGCTGACGTGACTTGTCAAACAGGCTAACCTTGCGGTCAGTCAGGTAGTCGCTGACTAGCTTTGTGCCCGAAAGTCCTGCCAATGCGATACGGTCGCCCGGCTGACAACGGCGGACTGTCAAGGGGAAAACCGTCTTGTCGGCATCCATCACCACCTTGTTCTGCTCACGCAATGCCAGCAACTCGGCACTAAAGGGGAAGGCCGACAGGGTTAACTTGCGCCCGTCCGGACACATATATTCGCCCAAACCCGACAACGACAGGCTGCCGTTTTCTCCTTCCACCCTTCGCTTCTCAACCAGAAGCCGGCCACGGTCGAGCAACAAAACATGTGTCGGAGAGTACCATACTGCCCCGCTCTCATGATGAAGAGAGGCCAGAATCTGGGCGGTTTCTGCCGATGAAAAGGAGTATTTTTCAAGAATATAATACAAATAGGTAGATGGCGAGGGAGTGTTGAGCAGTTGTTCTACCAGTATTTCTGCCCCATCCGCACCCATGTCTCTACAAAAATCACAGATCGAATCCTCAACGATCTGCTCCGCTTCACGCAGAAAACCGGCAGTCCTTGCAATGTTCTCTGATGCATGAGAGTTGATTTCACGAAGCAAAGGCAGCACCTGCAAGCGTATCTTGTTTCGAGTAAAGTCAGCCATTTTGTTCGTAGAATCCTCTACGTAATCTTGTTGAAGATATTCAAGATAGCTGACTATTTCTGAGCGACTTACCGACAAAAGAGGACGAATTATTTTACCGTTCACTGGCAGAATACCATGCAACCCTCTCAATCCCGCGCCCCGAACAAGATTCATAATTACCGTTTCTGCAACGTCATCCCTATGGTGGGCCACACAGACTGCATCAGCATCAACCTCTTGACGCAGATGTTCAAAATAGTTATACCGAAGTGTTCGGGCAGCCATTTCCACGCTCACCCGATGGGTCTCGGCATATTCAAGGGTGTTGAAGTCTACTCGATGAAATGGAATGTTTTGACACTTGCAGAGTGCTTCACAAAAAGATGCATCGCGCTCGGATTCGCTTCCTCGCAAATGAAAATTGCAATGAACGGCCTCTAACACATAGCCCAACACCTTGAGGACACGAAGAAGTGCCACACTATCAGCACCTCCCGACAAGGCAATCAGGTATCTTCCAGAAGCAGAAAGCAAACTGTTCTCTGCGATGAAATGGGCCGTTTTTTGCTCAAAAGGATGCATTTCTATCTCATTTTATGGCATGTTGCAAGCATCATTCCCACGCTATTCCACATACAACACCAAGCCTTTAAGGTATTCTCCCTCAGGATGGTAGATGTTAATGGGATGGTCGGCAGGCTGATGTAACTGGTGAAGTATGCGTACTTTACGGCCAGCCTGAGCCGCTGCCGTAAACACTGCATTGCGGAAATGGTCTTTTGTCACGACTTGTGAACAGCTGAATGTAAAGAGGATTCCGTCCGACTTAATTGATTCAAAGCCCTTCAGATTGAGCCGAGTGTATCCTTTCAAAGCATTCTTCAGTGCTGCACGATGCTTTGCAAAGGCAGGAGGATCAAGCACTATCAAGTCGTATTTGTTGGTGTTTGAGTCGAGATACCGGAAAGCATCCTCGCAAAAGGCCTCGTGACGTTGGTCGCCTGAGAAGTTCAAGGCTACGTTGCGATGGGTCAGATCTATCGCCTTTGCACTACTGTCTACCGAGTGAACCAGCTTAGCTCCGCCACGCATTGCATAGACAGAGAAGCCACCTGTATAGCAGAACATGTTCAATACCGACCGGCCTCCTGCATATTTCTCAAGCAGACTCCTGTTCTCTCGTTGGTCAACAAAGAAGCCTGTCTTCTGTCCTCGCAGCCAGTCTACATGGAAAAGCAAACCATTTTCCTGGGCGATACAGTCAGGTGTTCCACCGTAGAGGAACCCGTTCTCCTGCCCAAGGTTGGCCTTATACGGCAACGTTGTCTCGCTTTTATAATAGACATGTTTGATGTGATTGCCCGCTACTGCTATCAATGCCTCACAGATATCTTTCCGGTTAATATGCATTCCCACACTATGTGCCTGCATGACAGCCACTTCTCCATAGCAGTCAATGACCAATCCCGGAAGATTATCGCCTTCGCCATGGACCAGACGAAACGTGTCATTACGCCGTGACTGGGCAGTGAACTCGTGCTCCCAAGGCACGACTCCTAACGACACCCTTAACTGCAATGCCGATCTAAGACGAGACTGCCAAAAGAGATTATCTATCGGTATGTCACGGAAAGACAAGACACGAACGGCAATAGAGCCTATTTGATAATGGCCTATCCCGATGAAATCGCCTGTCTTCGACACGACTCTCACCAAATCGCCTTCCTCTATACCATCGTCAACAGACTCGATGGCACCAGAAAACACCCAGGGATGAAAACGCAAGAGGCTCTCTTCTTTGCCTCGTTTCAAACAGACTGACTTATACATAAGAATCATTTTTTCGTTTCAACATCATTTTCAACCGCTGGCTCAGGACTGCGAACGAACTCATAGTCACCAGAGACTTCAAGCGCCAAGATCTCCTTATACAACATAACACAGGCCCAAGCATCGGTTGCTGCATATAACTGCTGCTTTGGATTCAAGACATCAGCATCCCAATTAGACAGGCGTTGACGCTTGCTCATCTTCTTTCCAAAGATATTTGCATATAGTTTTTGAAGGCTAAGGTCTTCAATTCCAATGCGGCCCACAACGTCTTGAAGGTCAATAAACAAGCCCGGAGTGAAGTCTCCACGTCGATGAAGTGACAGTAAATCGTCATGCCAGGAAAGACCTATCATAGGAACTTGCGTATTCTCCAGCAGCCTTTTTACGGAAGAAGATATTCCCATTCTGTTCAATCGGAACAGGAAACACACCGATTCGGTAGACACTTGCAAAAGTGAGACGGGATGGGTCTCGCCCTTCTTAAACGAGGGACGTGTCTCAGTATCAACACCTAAGACCGGCTGAGTAAGCAGAAAGTCAACAGCCTTTTTCGCTTCAAGCTCATTCAATATGACATAAATATTCCCCTCAAAAGCAACCGGAGGAAGCGTGTTCATTTGAACCTTGTCATACTTATTATATATGATTCTACTCATTGATTCAACTTAAAACAATATGCAAAATTAGAAAAAAAGTGCGAAATTGTATGCGTTTATGACTTTAATTCGCTATTTTTGCACATATTTTTGACATTTCGCATACAAACAACACCATATATGGCAAAGAAGAAAAACCAAAAGAAGCAGAAGAGTGCCGGAGAGGTTCTGGGATTCAAAGATATATTCAGCAATGAGAAAACAGACTTCATCCTCGGCTTATTGATGTTGGCTTTAACCGTATACACAGCCATTGCAATGGTATCCTACCTAAATACTGGGGCCGCAGACCAAAGCATTCTGGAGAACATGAAAACGGGAGAATGGCTGAATCCCAACCACCAGTTCGCCAACTATTGCAAGAGTTTTGGGGCTATTATCGCCTATTTCCTCATCACACAGAACTTTGGTCTTCCCGCCTTTGCCATCCCATTATTCACGCTTTTGGTAGGATTGCGCCTGATGGGCATCTACAAAGTGAACCTCTGGAAATGGTTCTTCGGCCTTGTTGTCATAATGGTATGGGCGTCGGTTGCCCTTGCAAAGTTCCTTACACCTTTCATGGGTGCTGCACATTACAACCCTGGAGGGGCACATGGGCTATTCTGTGTGGAAAAGATAGAGCAGGTTGTTGGAGAACCCGGATTAGCTGCCATCCTGATTGTCACAGCCATTATCTTCATGGTCTTTGTCAGTAATGAGACTATAAAGTTCTTCCAGAAGGCATTGAATCCCGTCAAATATCTTACGAACAAGATCAAATTTACGGTAATCAACACCAGTCAATCCCCTGAAGACAAAACCGAAGAAGAGGAATACGATTCCGATCCTGAGGATCAGGAACCGTCAACAACCATAGATTTGACCGACTTTGGCAACATCGATGAACCCAAAGCAGTAGATGTTATCTCCGAAGAGCCCGATAAAAAGGAAGAGAAAAAGAAAGGTGACATTAGCGTAGACGTGGAAGTTGGCAAAGAAGAAGAAAAGGCAAAAGGAAAGACTGTCGAAGAAGAAATCGACCTTTCTACACCTATTAATCCCAAAGAACCGTTTACCCGGTATAAATATCCCACGCTCAACCTTCTCAAAAGGTACGATAATGACGGTCGTCCCACTGTGGATATGGAGGAGATTAAGACCAACAACGCAAACATTGTCAAAGTACTAAACTCCTTTGGAGTGGCCATCAGTGAAATCAAAGCTACCGTTGGTCCTACGATTACACTCTATGAACTCACTCCTGCGCCAGGAGTACGTATTGCAAAGATCAAGAATCTTGAGGACGATATTGCCTTGTCATTGGCAGCTCTTGGCGTGCGTATCATTGCCCCAATTCCAGGTAAAGGCACCATTGGTATAGAGGTTCCCAACAAGAAACCGAATATAGTGTCTATGGAAAGTATCCTGAACTCAAAGAAATTCCAGGATACAAAGATGGACCTTCCCATCGCACTTGGCAAGACTATTACCAACGAAGTCTATATGGCAGACTTAGCAAAGATACCACATCTGCTCGTTGCCGGTGCTACTGGTCAGGGTAAATCGGTAGGTCTGAATGCCATTATCACCTCCCTACTCTACAAGAAACATCCAAACGAGATGAAGATAGTGCTCATCGATCCGAAGAAGGTTGAGTTCAGTATTTATCTTCCTATTGCAAAACACTTCATGGCATGTCTGCCTGAAAACGAAGAAGAGCCTATCATTACCGATGTAACAAAGGTAGTACGCACCCTGAATAGCCTTTGTGCTTTGATGGATACCCGATACGACTTGTTAAAACTTGCCGGCGCCAGAAACATCAAAGAATATAATGACAAGTATGTCAACCACAAGCTAAGACGAACAGACGGACATGAGTTCATGCCGTATATCGTGGTTGTCATCGACGAGTTTGGTGACCTAATCATGACTGCAGGCAAAGAAATCGAGAAGCCTATCTGCCGTATTGCCCAGTTGGCTCGTGCCGTAGGCATCCACATGGTCATAGCCACTCAGCGACCAACCACCAATATCATCACGGGAACGATTAAGGCCAATTTCCCTGGCCGCATGGCTTTCAAGGTGAGTGCGATGATCGATTCGCGCACCATTCTTGACAAACCCGGGGCTAATCAGCTTATCGGGCGTGGCGACATGCTCTTCCTTAACGGCAGCGACCCTGTGCGTGTACAATGTGCTTTTGTTGACACGCCAGAAGTAGAGAGAATCAATGAATACATTGAGAAGCAGCCAGGACCTGTAGAACCCTTAGAACTGCCTGAGCCAGCTGTCGAGTCTAATGATGGAGGAGGAAGCGTAAGTGGGGATATCGGAGGCAGTATCGACCCATTGTTTGAAGAGGCTGCACACGCTATTATCAGCACTCAACAGGGCTCTACCAGCATGATTCAACGCCGATTCTCTATTGGCTATAACCGAGCCGGACGCCTCATGGACCAGTTAGAGAAAGCCGGTATCGTCGGCCCGGCAATGGGAAGCAAGCCACGCGACGTGCTTGTCAGCGACATTAATCAATTAGGAAACATTATTTCACAACTCAAATGACATGATGAAGATGAAGATACACACGATACTTATCACCCTGTTGTGGGGCATAGGCCTCACATCTGTTGCCCAGAATTCTGCCCCTCAAGCCAAGAAAGTGCTCGACAAGACTGCCGGCATCGTTGGAAAAAAGAGCGGAACTTCTGCCAATTTCAGCATCGCATTTCCCAATTCAAGCAAAGCATCTGGAACGATTTCCATCAAGGGCAACAAGTTCAAGGCCAAGACTTCAGAGGCTATTGTCTGGTATAACGGGAAGACCCAATGGTCATACATGGCCGACACGGACGAGGTCAACGTCACAACTCCGAACAAGGAGGAGCAGAACACGATGAACCCCTATACCTTTATTAATCTTTATAGGACAGGATATGACCTGTCAATGGTCACAAAGGGAAGCAACTATGTTGTAACTCTCCAGGCTCAAAAGAAGCAACCCGTCCAGCAAATGGTCATTACCATCAACAGGTCAACGTCAATCCCGTCTCAGATAAAGATGCTGCAAAGCCAGGGATGGACGACCATCAACATTTCCAACTTCCAGTCTAAGAACTTGGCTGACGGCCTTTTCAACTTCAATCAAAAAGAATGTCCCACTGCAGAAATCATTGATTTGCGATAAGTCAACCAACAAGATGAACCGGTTTCAGTTGTTCAAAGAGCTTCGACGACATCGGAAATTAGCCGAAAAGCGAAGCATAGACTACGAGAAAAACAAAGTAGCCAAATATATCGTCTGGGTGATGTGGTCGTTAATGGTAGTCTATCTGGTAGGCTTTGCCATCATGTTTTCGCTCATCATCAACGGGAGTGAGTCTCTTACGTCGTTGGAATTTATCTGCGGCATAGCTCCTTTCCTTTTCGTCATCGACTTTTTCGTCCGTTTTCTAATGCAGCAGACGCCTTCTCAACTGATAAAGCCCTACGTTTTGCTACCCCTTTATCGCTATGCTTGCATTGACAACTTCATGGCAACCTCCATCTTCAGCAGTGGCAATCTGCTGTGGTTTTTCATGTTAGTGCCTTATGCCATCATGTCCGTCGCCTTCAGTTATGGCCTCTGGTCGACGACGTTAATGCTGTTATTCTTCTGGATTCTTTTCGTCTTAAGCAGCCAATGCTATACGATTGTCCGCACATTAATCACCAACGGCATCCTGTGGTGGGCGCTTCCAGTGGTCTTTTTTGCCTTGATGGCCCTGCCTTGGATTCTTAATGGCTTTGATGTCTTCTTCGACATCTATGCATGGCCCGGGCGCAAGTTTGAGGAAGGCAACCCGCTTCCGATAGCCATCATCCTGACAATGCTCATCATTGTCGTGGCCATCAACCGACGACTCCAATATTCAAATATATGGCGCGAACTGTCAAAGACCGAGACTACCAAACTGCATAGCGTCACCCGATTTGCGTTTTTAGACCGATATGGAGAGGTGGGACAGTACATTCAACTGGAAATAAAGAGCATCATGCGCAACAAAAACCCGCGCAAAAGCTTCATCACGGCAACCCTTTTGGTGCTGGTACTAAGCATCATCATTGCCTTCACCGAGGTCTACGACCAGCCTTATATGGCCAATTTCTGGTGTATCTACAACTTTATCATCTATGGAGCCACCATGCTGACGCGCATCATGTGCAACGAAGGAAACTATATTGACTGCCTGATGGTTCGCAAAGAGAACATCCTTTCGCTGTTTCAGGCTAAGTATATATTGTTTACGGCCTTGCTCATCCTTCCGTTGCTGCTCATGCTTCCTACGGTATTTGCCGGCAAATGGTCGCCGCTGATGTTGCTTTCCTATGGCGTTTTCACCGCAGGGTTCCAATATTTCATGATGTTTCAAATAGCAGTCTACAACAAGACGACCGTCCCTCTCAACACGAAATTCATCGGGAAAGGAGGTATGGAAAACAACTATTTCCAAATACTCATAGAACTTGCGGTATTCTTTATGCCCATTTTCTTTGTACGACTCATACAAGCCGCCTTCGGAAACACCGTCTCCTACCTTGCCCTTCTACTGATAGGCATTGCCTTTATAGCTACTCACAGGCTATGGCTACGCAACATCTACAACCGCATGATGAAGCGCAGATACATCAATATGGAAGGGTTCAGGGCAACAAGATAGCCTTGATTGGCCGTCCGGGGAGTGGCCGTTTGGCCGTTTCGTGAGAGTCGCTTCTTTCCAAACCGCCCGACAACCAGCCTCCATGACCGTCAAATGTCACCCCAATTCAACCGCCAATTTTTCCAAACCAATAAACGATTGATCATGAAAGAGCAGATTCTCATTCGCATCAACGGACAAGACCGGCCAGGTCTCACAGCCCAGATCATGAGCGTCCTTTCTACCTATGACGCCCAAATTCTCGATATCGGACAAGCCGACATCCACTCAACCCTTTCGCTTGGCATCCTCATTCGCATCGATGAAAAGAGTTCAGGACAAGTGATGAAGGAGTTACTCTTCAAGACAACCGAGCTTGGAGTCAACATTGGATTCGCACCAGTGACCGACGAAGAATACGAAGCCTGGGTCGGTCGTCAGGGTAAGCACCGGTATATCCTGACCATCATCGGCAGGACTCTGTCTGCCAAGCAGATCGAGTCAGCCACTGAAGTCATTGCCGAGCAGGGGCTCAACATCGACTCTATCCGCCGCTTGACGGGCCGAATGAGCATACAACACCCGTCTCCAACAGGGAGAGCCTGCATCGAATTCTCGCTTCGCGGTACGCCAAAAGACCGTCAACAGATGCAAGCCGACCTGATGAAAATATCGTCGAAGATGGAGATGGACTTTTCTTTCCAGCGTGACGACATGTATCGGCGCATGCGAAGGCTCATCTGTTTCGACATGGACTCTACTCTCATCCAGACTGAATGCATTGATGAACTGGCCGTGAAGGCCGGAGTCGGCGAGCAAGTAAAGGCCATTACCGAGCGTGCCATGCGTGGCGAGATCGACTTCCGGGAGAGCTTTGCCCAGCGCGTTGCCTTGCTTAAAGGGCTTGACGTCAGCGTAATGAAGGAGATTGCCGAGAACCTTCCCATCACCGAAGGTGTCGACAGACTCATGAACATCCTAAAGACATGCGGCTACAAAATTGCCATCCTCAGTGGCGGATTCACCTATTTCGGCGAATATCTGCAACGTCGCTACGGCATCGACTATGTCTATGCCAACGAGCTTGAGATCGACAGCGACGGAAAACTGACTGGCCGATACGTAGGAGAGATTGTGGACGGACATCGGAAAGCTGAACTTCTCAAGCTCATTGCGCAGGTAGAAAAGGTACATATAGCACAGACCATTGCCGTAGGCGACGGAGCTAACGACCTTCCGATGCTCAGTGAAGCCGGTCTTGGCATTGCCTTCCACGCCAAACCCCGCGTCGTTGCCAACGCCAAACAGAGCATTAATACGATAGGACTCGACGGAGTGCTCTACTTCCTCGGCTTCAAAGACAGCTATCTCGGCGAGCAAGGACGGCTATAGTCCGGCCCTTGCTGCCACTGTCCCCCATCCTACCGTCAGCATACATCCCGCCGGTATACTCCATACACATGTGATGTACAGTCCATACATGGCACATGTATGCCTCATACACCTAAGATGTACAAACCACAACAACCATTTGCCAACATGAAAAGACTTTCCTTTCTGCCTTTGATGGCAGCCTATGCACTGGCATCGACGGCCCAGATCACGACTACAGGGCAGGCCGACCTGGGGTATCCCAGCCACAATGCCATCTCCATTCCCAAAGAGTTCTGCCACACAGGCATGCCCCTGCTCACCCTTTATGACAACTCCGACGAAGAAAATCTGCTGATATACAATGAAGACCTTGAACTGATTCAGACCGTCAAACGAGGACAAGAGCATACATTTGACTACCGACTGACCTATCAAGACGAGGAAAGAGAGGTGGAAAAGGTAGTCATTTCCGACGAGCACGAGGAATGCCTCTACCTGACATTCGACGAGTGGACCGCCCGGCAAGCAGCCACTGATCCGTCTTTCACCGCCTCAAGGCTAACCATAACGACGGAGTCTGACGGCGACAGCCTCATCACATACGACCTGAGCAGCAACCCCTACTTGCCCATAGAGCAACTGTACTTCAACTACAACTATTTCGGAAAACAATATCCCCGGCTGTATTGGCGCTGCAAAAATGGGCAGATGTACTCCTGCAGGGCTTCCTATTCTGTTGCATATACCGAATGGCACACTACGGGAACCCACAGCGAGAACATGCAGGAAACGCTTCATGCGCTCCTGCTTTGCAATATCAATCTGAATCATGGGGATGGCCGTTCTGACTGTTATTTCGAAGTGTCGCAAACGCTATTCAACGATGATGATGAGTTTGAATACATCATTCCCAGATATGCTATGTCAGCCAAAGGAAGCGGAAATTCCGATATTCACGACGAGCCATACGACCCCTCTGGAGAAGAAACCATTGAATTGAAGCGCAAAATCGTCATTTCCGAGCAGCCATTCCTTGCCTTGACAGGGTTTCAAATTGTCGACACAAGCGGGAAAACAGTCAAGGAATTGCTGTTTGACGATGGGTTTGAAGCGAGCATTTCGCCCCATTATGCCTTTGTTATCACCATCGGAACCAAGACCTATCTGGCCTTTGAGGGCTACAAAGACGAGCAACGTTGCACGGTATTCTATCTTGTCGACCGTTCAACCAACAGCATCAAGAAGATAGAAACTGCCCCGGCACAACTGTCAGTCACCCCCATCATTGCGCCAAAAGGCACGGCCATCAACGTGTATCTGGACGGAAATCAAGCGAAAAACTCGGAAATCATAGCCTATTCAGCCACAGGAGCACAGATAAAACGAATCGCTGTTCCCGCAGGACAGGCCTCTACACAGCTGTCTATCGCAACCCCCGGGCTCTATACCATTATCCAGCAACAGGACAACAGCATCAAGGCAAGCCGAAAAATCATTCTGAAATAGCAGCGAAGAGCATCCCGTTGAAGCCAAGACGAGCGCTTTGTCCGCTGAAGGACATTAGCCTCTGCCCATTTGCTTCCTTACGTATCGGCCCTTCCCTTCTCAGCCGTCAAAAGCTATTCCGTGATCTTTGCCAGCCCACCTTCACTCGTTTCTTTGTAAAGGGAGGGCAGGTCGTGTCCCGTTTGCTTCATCACTTGTACCACCCTGTCAAACGAAACATTGTGCTTACCGTCAGAGAAAGCCGAATAAAGGTTGGAGTCCAAGGCACGCGCCGCTGCAAAAGCATTGCGCTCTATGCAAGGTATCTGCACCAGACCGCACACGGGGTCGCACGTCATGCCCAAGTGATGTTCCAAGCCCATCTCAGCCGCATATTCGATTTGGGCAGGACTTCCGCCGAACAACTGGCAGGCAGCTGCTGCAGCCATGGCACAAGCCACGCCGACTTCTCCCTGACATCCCACGTCAGCTCCTGATATTGATGCGTTTTGTTTGACCACATTACCGAATAATCCGGCCGTTGCCAAGGCATGAAGGATGCGCATGTCGCTGAATCCATGCCCCCTTGACAGATGGTAAAGCACAGCAGGCATCACCCCACACGAGCCACATGTCGGAGCCGTCACGATGGTTCCTCCCGAAGCATTCTCCTCGCTCACGGCCAAGGCATAGGCGTAGACCAAGCCCCTTGACTGCAGATGTGCCTTGTATCCGCTTGCCTTCACATAATATTTGTTGGCCTTTCGCGGTACGTTCAACGGTCCGGGCAGTGCGCCTTCCTGGTCAAGCCCGCGCTCAACCGAGGCCTGCATCACCCGCCACACTTCCATCAGATAGTCCCATATGTCGTCATCCTCGCATTGAGCTACATACTCCCAATAGCCCCTTCCGTGCTTTTCACACCAGGAAAGGATGTCGGCCAAGGTGTTCAAGTCGTAGACTTCGGGGGTAAGGAAGGTTTTCTCTTCGGCCTTTCCCTCAGACAATGCCCCGCCTCCGACGCTATAGCACGTCCATTCCTCTTCGAGAAGACCTGCTGCATCATAAGCCTTGAAGGTCATACCATTCGGATGGTACGGCAGGAAAACCTGAGGATACCACCGTATTTCCACGGGGGCTGCCTTCTGCAACACTTCCTTAATAGCCACGTCAGTCATGTGTCCCTTGCCAGTCGCGGCAAGACTTCCGTAGAGCGAAACTTCGTAACGTCTGGCTTGTGGATGCTTCTCCAGAAACATCCGGGCAGCCTTTTGGGGCCCCATCGTGTGGCTACTTGAAGGACCTTTTCCGATCTTGTAAAGTTCTTTTAGCGATTTCATTGTCTGAAAACATAAGATAAAAACGGACCACAAAGTTACGAAAAGTCGAGCACAATACAAAGAAAAACGAGAACTTGTTTCCGCTTTTTTTGGATTGTCGAGCGTGAGTAACTTATCTAAAGGTACGAAAAAACGAGGGTAATGCAAAAGAATTATGAATGATTTTTATTTTCGTTGCCGAGTGCAGGGTAACTTCGGCGATAGACCATGCTACGAAAAAAGGCAGACACGGTAACCTTGTTTTCGTAAATATTAACACCAGAACGCTTGTTTAGCCCCATTCGCGCCACAAAGTCAGCTGGCGACATCCACCGCCCCCTTCCCTTTCTCCATGCAAATGTGCCTCTTCAACACCAAGAATCACCCACCTTCTTGCCGACAACGCTACCTCTTCTGACACCAAAAGATGAACTTTCATGCGGCTATATATTATCTTTTACACTGCAATAGATTATCTTTCACCCGCAGAAGTCTTTCCTTTCAGATGGCTATCGGTAGGCATTGCCGAGAAGCATGGGCAGCCCTTTTGCTTTGTTAATTTATCATAAATCTTCGCCTGTCGACGAGATGTCGCATGCTTCTTCACTGAAAAATTAGTAACTTTGCGCCCGATTTAGTCCGTGGAGGCTCGGAAAAGCATGGGCACAAAGCCCATCGCCTTGCGGAAAAACCCGTTTACAATAAATAATTAATGTACGCAATTGTAGAAATTAAGGGTCAACAGTTCAAGGTCCAGGAAGGACAAAAGCTCTTTGTCAACCGCATTCAAGATGCAGAAGAGGGAAAGACTGTTGAATTTGACAAGGTCTTGCTCGTCGACAACGACGGCGCTGTCACGGTAGGAGCACCAACCGTTGAAGGTGCAAAGGTAGTAGTAGAAGTAGTGAACCCACTCGTAAAAGGCGAAAAGGTGATTGTCTTCAAAATGAAGCGTCGCAAGGACTATCGCAAGAAGAACGGTCATCGCCAGCAGTTCACGCAAGTAGTTGTTAAACAAGTAATCGCCTAAGGCAAGGAGGACACATTATGGCACATAAAAAAGGTGTAGGTAGTTCTAAGAACGGACGCGAATCAGCAGCTCAGCGACTTGGCGTAAAAATCTGGGGTGGACAGAAGTGTATCGCCGGCAACATCATCGTTCGCCAGCGTGGAAGCAAGCATAACCCAGGCGAAAATGTAGGCATGGGCAAGGACGACACCCTCTATGCACTGGTTGACGGAACTGTAAACTTCCGCAAGACCCGCTGCAACAAGAGCATCGTATCGGTCATTCCCGAAGCTGAAGCTTAACAAAACAAGTAAACAACTTATTCCAAACAAACAACCAAATCCCGATGTTCGCAAGCATCGGGATTTGTGCTTTTATGCAAGTCGCATGGCGTTGACGCACGAATGGCATGAGGCTATCGCCTATAAGACATCGAAACCGGCCGAGGAAAGATGTACGTTTTTCTGCCTGATTTTAACATTTGAAGACAGCAAGAAAAAGACTTTTCGGGTAACAAAACAAGCATTTTCCCGGAGAAAGCAGACAGAAGACGATGAAGAAAAACCTGCTTGCGACTGAGAAAGCATAGCTTTCATATCCACAAGACAAAGGGTTCCGCCTATGAAGGCATTGACTTCTCGCCGACATCCCATAGCTTTCTGAGGCAGAATGCTAAGGGTTCTCACGAATACTGGCTTGCCGTCTGACAGAAAACCGTCAAGTGTCAAAAGAAAGAACGCTCGCAAATAATTCGAAGTCAATATGTTACAAATTCGGATATCATAAGGATCTGTTTTTGTTTCAAGCAGAATGTTTCGCCTCGGAAAGGAGAGTTGGCGAAAAGATTTGTCCGCATTTTTCCAATTTTTTAACACTTCCCGATGGTTGGAAAATCAGGATTACGGACCTGCTACAGCCTGAGATAGCGTGCAAAATGGATGACAAGCCAAAATTATTCACGACTGTCGAGCCCTGAATAGGATTCTTTTTGTAATTTTGGATATCACCGAAATCACTCCGTCTCAGCAATGAAAACAAAAAAACTTTGTATTTTCCTTTGCATTGCACTCGACTTTTTGTAATTTTAGATAAGTTACTCACGCTCGACAATTCAAAAAAAAGCGGAAACAAGTTCCCGTTTTTCTTTGTATTGTGCTCGACTTTTCGTAACTTTGCAGGGTTTATATCAATAGAGAAGAAACGTAGAACAAAATAAAGAAAAAATCATGCTTACACTGAAACTCATCACTGAGCAAACCGAGCACGTTGTCCGTGGCTTGGAGAAAAAGCACTTCAACGGTGCACGTGAGGCCATCGAAAACGTATTGACTATTGACAAACGTCGACGCGAAGCCCAGCAGCAGCTCGACAAGACCAAGCAGGAAGCCAAACAGATGGCTGCCAAAATCGGGCAACTCATGAAGCAGGGAATGCGCGAAGAAGCCGTCAAAATAAAGGCTGAAGTGGCAGCTTTCAAACAGAAAGACAAGGAATTGCAAGAGCTGATGGACCATGCAGAAGAAGAGCTCACCACCCTGCTCTGCCAGATACCGAACATCCCTTACGACGAGGTGCCCGAAGGATTCGGGGCAGAAGACAATCATGTCGTCAAGTCGAACCTCAAAGAATGCGCCGAGAACGACACCGTAGGCAACTGGGACGTCAACCCGTCGCTGGGCATCGAGAACCCGCTTCCCCACTGGGAACTGGCCAAGAAATACAATCTTATCGACTTTGACCTCGGCGTAAAGATCACAGGTGCGGGGTTCCCGGTGTACATTGGCAAGGGAGCTCGCTTGCAAAGAGCGCTCATCAACTTCTTCCTTGACGAGGCAAGAGCTTCGGGCTACACGGAGATTATGCCCCCGGCCGTCGTGAATGCGGCATCAGGTTACGGCACGGGACAGCTGCCTGACAAGGAAGGACAGATGTATCACTGCGAGGTAGACGACTTCTATCTCATCCCGACGGCTGAGGTTCCTGTGACGAATATCTATCGTGACGTCATACTTGACGAGGCACAACTGCCCATCAAGAACTGCGCCTATACGGAATGTTTCCGACGCGAGGCCGGCTCGTATGGCAAGGACGTACGCGGTCTGAACCGCCTTCATGAATTTTCAAAGATAGAAATCGTGCGCATCGACAAGCCCGAACACTCGAAGGAGAGCCACAAGGAAATGCTTGAACACGTAGAGGGGCTGCTCAAGAAGCTTGAACTTCCCTATCGCATCCTGCTGCTCTGCGGTGGCGATCAGTCGTTCACGTCGGCCATCTGCTACGACTTTGAAGTCTACAGCGAGGCCCAAGGACGCTGGCTCGAAGTATCGTCGGTGTCAAACTTCGATACCTATCAGGCCAACAGACTGAAGTGCCGCTATCGTAATCAGGAAACCAAGAAGCCGGAGCTCTGCCACACTCTCAACGGCTCGGCTCTCGCCCTTCCGCGTATTGTAGCAGCCTTGCTGGAGAACAACCAGACTCCTGAGGGCATCCGCATACCCAAAGCCCTCCAGCCTTACACAGGCTTCGACATGATAGACTGAAAACAAACCATCCTTAGAGAAACGACAACATGAAGAAATCTGCAGGTATAAGCATCCTGATTTCACTGGCATGCCTGGCAAATATCGGCTGCCATAGCAGAAGACAAGAAAGCTCCTCGGCCGACCAGCAGCTGTATTCCAATCATAAACCGTACACGCGATGGTGGTGGTTTGCCACGGAAATCGACACCAATGACGTGCGTGACCAGCTTGTTTGGCTGAAAGACCATGAGTTCGGAGGTGTGGAAATCGCATGGATCTATCCCATGGGCCTTGATACTACGACCGTAAAACCGGCTTTTATGTCAGAAGAATGGAGCAAAGCCGTTGTGTATGCCAAGCATATTGCCGACTCGTTAGGACTTGGATGCGACTTCACCTACGGCACTTTGTGGCCGTTTAGCGACGTCAACATGCCCGACGGCGACCAGTCTCGCAACTATTTCGACTCGGTCAACGTGGCAAAAAGAGCACTCACCTGGGACCATCCACTGGTAGGACGCATCCTCAACCACTTGGACAAAGAGGCATTTTTCCGCTACGCCGACCGCATGAACAAGCATCTTTCCAAAGCCTACGCAGGCACAAAGTCAGGACTTTTCGTCGACTCTTGGGAGGTAGAGACTGATTATCTGTGGACCAACGGCTTTAAAAAAACCTTCATGGCCGAGCACGGATACGACATCACACCCTATATGGAAGGCCAATCGTTGACGGACAAGCAGAACATTGACGTGAAATACGACTACATGTCAACGCTTTCCGGATACGTCATGCGCGAGTTCTACCAACCCTTTGCCGAGAATGCCAAGCAGCAAGGTGCCTTTTCTCGGGCACAATGCGGGGGCGCACCGACCGACTTACTCACGGCATTTACGCTGGTTGACATCCCTGAAACAGAAGCCATCCTCTACGAACCTTCATTCAGTAAGATCGCCGCATCTGCCGCAACTCTTGGAAACAAAGATGCCGTTACGGCCGAAACATTCACCTGTGCCTATGGCTGGACAAGCCTACGTTACAAAAATGGACGAGGACAAAGCCCCCATCAGGGTGAAGAACAGATTGCCGACCTGAAGCTTATTTGCGACGCTCTCTTTGCAAACGGAACCAATCAGATCATCTGGCACGGGTTCCCATATAACAAAGTTGGTCGGACTGACAACTATTTCTACACGACATGTCAGGTAAGCACAAACCCGAACGACAATCTTAGCGGAGAAGCCCTGACTGCATTCAACCGCTATATGACACGAGTTTCCGACTACATGCGCAAGGGACATAACTACAGCAGCTTAGCTGTATACATACCATTAGAGGACTCTTGGATGAGCGAGCCTTACCCTGAAGAGGTATTAAAGATGATGCCATGGATCGGAGGTCCCTATGAACTGCGCTATATCCAAACGCCATCAGCCTATAAAGGCATGCAGCCATTGTGGGTAAACGGCCACTTCCTTGCCAAGGCCGAGTTCAAAAATGGTACTCTACACTGCGGAAATGCAGACTTCAAGGCATTGTATATTGACGCAGAATACATAGACATGAAGGCATTAAAGAAAATCGTTCGTCTGGCAAAACAGGGCCTTCCCGTATGTCTTTCCCGCACACCAAAGGAGCCAGGAGTCAACAAACACAACGACTATACTGACCTGTTGAACGAGCTTGAAGCACTTAAGATCGGCGAAGAAGGGCTCGACAAGATATGCAAGCCTTTGATTGAAGGAGAAGAACTGCCTGACCTTTGGTGCAGACAAGACGGCAATACATATTATGTTTTCATAGCCAACCCACTGGCACAGACCGTCACTTACCCCATGACTTATGGCTATGCCTTTAGTGATCAGGGAGCTGTGCGTGACATCACCGTCAACCATCATGGCAAGAGTGAAAAGATCAGTCTGAAATTCCGGCCAACAGAATCACTACTTTTGCAGATAGATGAGAAGGGAATTCAGATCATTGATTTGGAATTTTCACCTGCAAAGATGAAGGGATTAGAATAAACTATAAACATTATGAACAAGATTATCCGCAAGGAACAACTCTCAGAAAAGGTGTTCCTGCTCGAGGTTGAGGCCCCCTTAATTGCCAAAAGTCGGAAAGCAGGCAACTTTGTTATCGTACGTATCGGCAAGAAAGGTGAACGCATACCACTCACTATTGCCGAAGCCGACATAGAAAAGGGCACCATCACCCTCGTCGTACAAGCCGTAGGTCTCTCATCAATCAAGCTGTGCAGACTGAACGAAGGCGATATGATAGAAGACGTTGTCGGCCCATTAGGCAATCCTACGCACATTGAAAACTTCGGAACTGTCATCTGCGCAGGTGGCGGTGTCGGGGTTGCTCCGATGCTTCCCATCATACAAGCCCTAAAGGCTGCAGGCAACAGAGTGCTGTCTGTTTTGGCTGGCCGCTCAAAAGACTTGATTATTATGGAAGACAAAGTGCGCAAGTCAAGTGACGAAGTCATCATAATGACCGACGACGGATCATACGGAGAGAAGGGAGTTGTCACCGTGGGCATTGAGACTTTTATCCGGCAAGAGCCACATATCGACCGAGTATTTGCCATCGGTCCTCCCATCATGATGAAGTTCTCATGCCTGCTTACAAAAAAATACAACATTCCAACCGATGTTTCTCTCAACACGATCATGGTCGATGGCACCGGCATGTGTGGTGCTTGCCGACTTACAATCGGAGGAAAGACGAAGTTTGTCTGCATAGATGGCCCCGAGTTTGACGGCCATCAAGTGGATTGGGACGAAATGTTCAAGCGCATGGGCACATTCAAAAAAAAGGAGATTGAAAGTCTTCAAGCCTATGAAGCAGTCCTGAACCACGAACCAGAGAAGGCGGAAACCGGGGAAAAGAGTCTTGGCAAAGGAGGGAATGTCGATGAAAAGACGGTTGCACCGGTCTCTGTCAATCCTATTGAAAAGACTCTTTCTCCCAAAGAACGCGTAGCCATTCCCCGGATAAGGATGCCAGAACTTGATCCTGTTTATCGTGCAACTACCCGAACAGAAGAAGTAAACATCGGATTAACTCCCGAGATGGCGATGCAGGAGGCTCAGCGTTGCCTGAACTGCAAGAAGCCGACGTGCGTGGAAGGCTGCCCTGTCAACATCAACATTCCTGGCTTTATCAAGCAAATAGAACAAGGAGACTTCCTTGAAGCAGCCAAGATACTCAAGCAGACCTCTGCCCTTCCTGCAGTATGTGGACGCGTATGTCCGCAGGAAAAGCAGTGTGAAAGCCGTTGCATCCATCTGAAGATGAAGCATGAAGCGGTAGCCATTGGCTATTTGGAGCGTTTTGCAGCCGACTACGAACGTGAGACAGGCAACATATCTTTGCCCGAATGTGCTCCGTCAAACGGCATCAAAGTTGCTGTCGTCGGCAGCGGTCCTGCCGGTCTTTCCTTTGCCGGCGACATGGTAAAGCTCGGATATGACGTCCATGTCTTTGAGGCTTTACACGAGATTGGAGGCGTTTTGAAGTATGGTATTCCAGAGTTCCGCCTGCCCAACAGGATTGTTGATGTCGAGATTGACAACCTTCGCCGGATGGGAGTACACTTCATGACCGACTGCATCGTCGGGAAAACCATTTCCATTCAGGAACTTGAAGGGCAAGGATTCATGGGCATCTTCGTGGCCAGTGGCGCCGGTCTGCCCAACTTCATGAACATTCCCGGCGAAAACTACCTTAACATCATGTCGTCAAATGAGTATCTGACGCGCGTGAACTTGATGGATGCTGCCAATCCTTTGGCCGACACGCCCATCAACGACGCACGGAAAGTGCTGGTCGTCGGTGGCGGTAATACGGCAATGGACTCATGTAGGACGGCCAAACGTCTCGGTGCAGATGTGACAATAGTCTATCGCCGGTCGGAGGCAGAGATGCCTGCAAGGCTCGAAGAAGTGAAGCATGCCAAGGAAGAAGGCATCCACTTCCTCACGCTACACAACCCCATTGAGTACTTGGCCGATGAGCAAGGCGCCGTGCGTGCAGCCGTGTTGCAGGTGATGGAGCTGGGCGAACCCGATGCCAGTGGCCGTAGAAGTCCGGTACCGGTCGAAGGAAAGACCGTCACCGTCGACGTCGATCAGGTCATCGTAGCTATAGGAGTATCTCCCAATCCGCTTGTTCCAAAGAGCATAGACGGTCTCGAGCTTGGACGCAAGAACACCATTGCCGTCAACGATCAGATGCAAAGCTCGCGCCCAGACCTCTTTGCCGGTGGCGACATTGTGCGTGGAGGAGCCACTGTTATCCTTGCCATGGGCGACGGAAGGCGTGCTGCGCAGCACATGCACGAGAAGCTATCCTGCAGATAAAAACGACATGCTACCTGTCTTGACGACAGCCATCAAATCATGAACGGAATTTATACTATTCTTTTGCTCATACTAAGCAATGTCTTTATGACACTGGCTTGGTATGGGCATTTGCGTTTACAACAGTCGGGAGTCAGTGCCCACTGGCCCTTGATGATGGTCATTGTGTTCTCGTGGTGTATCGCTTTCTTTGAGTATTGCTGCCAGGTGCCGGCCAACCGGCTAGGCTTTATCGGCAACGGAGGTCCCTTTTCACTGGTTCAGCTCAAAGTGATTCAAGAGTGCATCTCTCTCGTTGTCTTTGCCGTTATAGCCAACATGCTGTTCCAAAACCAGTCGCTTCACTGGAACCATGCCGCGGCATTTCTCTGCTTAGTGGCTGCTGTCTATTTTGTATTCATGGAATGACATGGACGAACTGCGACGCATAGAGCAGCGCCTTGAGCAGCGTTTCAAGAAAGCCTTGCGCGACTATCGGCTCATCAGCGAGGGCGATCACGTGCTTGTAGCCCTCTCGGGTGGCAAAGATTCCTTATATCTCTTGGAGGCTTTGGCCAAGAGAAGCCGTGTACACATACCGGCGTTCACGGTCAGTGCCGTGCACGTTCGGATGGAGAACGTTCCCTATGAAAGCGACACTTCCTATCTCGAATCGTTCTGTGAAAGGCTGGGTGTGAGGCTGCATCTTGCCACAACATCCTTTGATGCCTCGACCGATCGTCGCCACTCCCCTTGCTTTCTCTGCTCATGGAACCGCCGGAAGCAGATCTTCAATCTGGCCCAAGAGCTCGGCTGTCAGAAGATTGCTCTCGGCCATCACCAAGACGACATCCTGCACACAGCCTTGATGAACACCGTCTTCGAGGGCCGTTTCTCGTCGATGCCCGTTGCCTTGAAGATGAGAAAGATGCCCGTCACCCTCATCCGCCCTTTGGCTCTCTGTCGGGAACAGGACATCAAGGCCTATGCAGAAGCCCATGAATACCAGCGCCAGAAGAAGCTTTGCCCCTATGAACACGACACGCAACGGCAGCGGATTGCCGAGTTTTTCCAGTCGATAGAGGCACTTAATCCGGAAGCACGCTATTCCATCTGGCACGCACTCGAAAGAGACGGCAAGCTTGTCGAAGACTGATTGCCGGCGTTGCGCCCGCCTTTCTTCCCCACGATGCTCTCCCCTCTCCTTTCCATTCCTCGCCCATCAGCCCCGTACATGCCACATGTATGCTTCATATTCGGCAGGTGTATGCTCCATACATGTGCCATGTATGAGCTGTACATGGACTGTTTCAGCACGTGGTATGCCGTCTTTCGGAAAAAGACGGCTTCCCTGTACTGCTATTCCTGTGCGTCAATCTCTTCGATTTTCTGCTTCAGTCTGTCAATCTCTCTGGGCGTAGGCATGTCATCAGGCAGCAGTTCTCCCCTGCGATTGACCAGCTTATAGGTGGGGAACTGGAAGAGTCCCACATATTGCTTCACGGCTTCGTTTTGCTCGATTGGCAAGTTGTAATGCACAGTATTGGCATCGTCGAGCCCGTATTCCTTGATGGCATTGCGCCACGAATCTTCTGGAGAATTGTCTGCCAGATACAGATAGACGATGTCTCTCCCTGCCAAGGCCTCATGCACCTCTGGCATATGGCGCATATTTGCCTTGCAAGGTCCGCACCAAGTTCCCCAGAAATCTATGTAGACAAGCCTACCTCTGTAGGGTTCAACCAGCCGGTCAAGAATCTGCTTTCCGTCGGTCAGTCCCTCAACAACCTTGTTGTCTTTCAGCACATCCTCGTTGAACGAAGCCTTCGAAAGGGCCAGATAATGGCTGTGGGCGTCAAGCACTTTCTGCTTGAAGGTGGTGTTGACCATCTGCGTGTCTAACACACGCTGCAGTGTTTTGGGCAGAGGCAGCCGCTCATGGTCAAGCCAGTCGTAAAGCATCTGTGCCACAACAGCGTCGCAAAGCACCTGCGGATAGCCCCTCTCATGGGCATATTCCAGGATATGACGGATAGCAATCTCGTCCACATAGCCCTGATGGTCGGGCTGCGTTAAGTCGAGAGCATTTATGCGTTGCTCCCCTTCTTCGACATAGGGAATGGTCTTTCCAAGGCTGTCTCTCCATGTCTGCAGGGCATCACCGTCGAGCAGATTGCCTGAGATGACACGCGCTTCTTCCTCATAAACCTCGTCCATCCGCTCCAGAGAAGCCCGTTCTCGTTTCGTCAACGGCCGCTCAACGCCGTCGGCAATCATGGCCCCCATCAAGTCCATACGGCGGGTAATATTGTAGTATATCTTACGGTCGGGCTCGTCAGGATTGATCGTTATGGCATAGATGATTTTCTTGGCAATGTTATAAGGCGGACGCTGTTTCGCCTGAATGCAGGCCTTCAGGCTGGAGAATCCTCCTGCCAGACTGAGGGGAACGTCAGGAGTCATGACCAGAAGACTTTCTGAAGCGTCGGAGCCTTGTCTTCCATTAGAGAAATAGCTGGGAATTTCATTTATCCGATCGACATAGGAAGCGAAGCGCTTCGACCAGCCTTCATGCCGTTCTTTCGCAGGGTCTTCAAAGTAGGCCATGGTCTCATTGGCCAATCTGGATGCCCTGCCCATGACAAGTGTCTGTCCGTTGCGGCGAAAGAGGAAGTAGTTTCCCGGCTCCATCACCGCCATCAGACGGGAGCCATCCAAGCTAAGGTTCACCTCCTGGGGGCCTATCACAGGCAGCACCATGGTGACAACACCCCTGTCGTCGACAGGGAGCTGCAGCGGTTCGGGGTCTTTTCCAAGCAACACATCAGAAACGGCAACCTGTATTTCCTTGCCGGCCAGCTCGGGCATATAGGCCGTCAACACGATGCTGTCTTGCTCATATCGCTGTTCAGCAAACGGTTGCTCGTCGGCTACGGGATAGTCTGTCAGGAAGGGCGACGTGACTTCCGACACGCGATGCTTCTCTTTGCCGACGGCAATGCCCACAACTGCATCTTTCTTACGTGTCAGTCGCAAGACTAATCGGCGGTCGCCGTTGCGCAGGACAACGCTCTTAGGCGACACGCTCTCATACTGCCAACAGGCACAATCGTAGACGGCAAAGTCGTCGAAAAGCCCGATGATCCACTCGCCTGTTGCCTCATCGCGCAGGCACAGGCTGCCACTTCCCTTCCCTTGTCCAAGGACTATTGGGCAGAAGAAGGCAAAAAGCCACATAGTCAAAACTATTTTCTTCATATATTTTCTTTGTTTACTCGATATATTCACTTTGTTTACCCTCACGGACAGTCCCTCCGTTTAGGTGCATAGCCATGCCAAAGAAGGTGAAATCCTCATTCTATATACGCGTGAAATGATGGAATAGTTTACTTCTTTAATATTCATTAACCAAAAAAACGATTTTAATATATTTTAGCACTCATAGGGTTCTTGACGACCTTCCCGCCCCTTCGTGCCGGGAAGTCTCTCCTGTCATCGCAAGAAACGCCACGGTTCAATTTCATACATGGCAGATGTATGCTCAATATACGTGCCATGTATGGAGCATACACCATAGATGTACAGGCGTGAAAGGGCAGCTTTCTCGGCAAGCATCCTTTGCCTTCAACGGGACCAGGCAGCCCGCTGCAGCGACGAAAGGGCCGGCATGCACACCAGAAAGCGGGCTCATGAGCCTTGGAAAGGAAAAAGGCGGAGGGCTGAATGGAATTGTCGGAGAAGATATTAAAAACACTTAATTTTTCTGTTGCAATCGCCTTATTTCCCGTGGAATGTTGTATTTTTGTTTTTTTAAGTTGCGACACTATGAGAAAGATTGCAATATTGTTACTGGCGATGCTGGCCGTCTGCACGGGCGACGCTTACGGACAACGCCGGAAAAAGGTGGTGAAGAAGCCCAAACCGGAAGTCATTGAAGAGACGCCTCAGGAGAAACTCTTCAAGAGCATGGTAGGCAATACGGCCAAAGTGATGTTCATCGACAGCCTGATTGTCGACCGCAGTGACTTTCTTTCGCACATTCCGCTGTCGGCAGAGGCAGGCATGATGATTGCCTACAACGAGCTGTTCGACAAGCAGGGACAAGACTCGTCGGTGGTCTATGCCAACGAGTTCGGCACCACCTGCTACTATTCAGAAGCGCAAAACGACTCTACACGCCACCTCTACACCATCGACAAGCTCGGGAAGTCATGGAGCCAGCCGCGACAACTGAAAGAACTCGGCAGCGGAATGGAGATGGCCAACTACCCGTTCTTGATGACTGACGGGGTTACTCTCTACTTCTCGGCCAAGGGAGAGGAAAGCCTTGGCGGATATGACATATTCATGACACGCTATGATGCAGAAGGGACGCGGTTCTATACCCCCGAGAACTACGGGCTTCCCTTCAACTCGGCTGCCAACGAATACTTCCTGGCCATCGACGACTATGCCCAGCTTGGCTACCTTGTCAGCGACCGCTATCAGCCGGAAGGCAAGGTGTGCATCTACATCTTCGAGCCGACAAAGTCGAGAAACAGCTTTGAAGCTGACGATATTTCCGACGAACAGCTGAACAGTTTTGCCCGTCTGGAACACATCAAAGACACATGGAAATTCGGCAACAGGGCGGAGGTTCTGGCCCGCTATCGCAACCAGTCAACCCAACAACGCCAAGCAGTGAAAGAAGAAGACGTGGCCTTCGTCGTCAACGACGCCACTACCTATCATGCACTTTCCGACTTCAAGTCGCCCGAGGCAAGGCAGCTTTTCAGCGAATATCTGGCAGCAAAATCAAGCTTGCAAAAGACGGAAGACGCGCTCGAAAAGCAGCGACAGTCATTTAACAGCCTGCCCATCAGCCAGCGACAAAGCCAAAGGGCCAAGATACTTCAGACCGAAAGAAACATCCGGCAGACACACATCGGCCTGAACAACATGGCCAAACGCATCAGACAACTTGAAAACAAACAACAATAAGAACCTAAACAGAAAAGGAGAAAAAATATGAGCAAATATTTTGCACCATCTGAATTAATCATAAATGAAGACGGAAGCTGCTTCCATCTTCATGTCCGTCCCGAGCAGTTGGCTGACAATGTAATCCTTGTAGGCGACCCCGGACGCGTGGAAACCGTGGCTGCTCACTTCGACAGCCGTGAGTGTGAAGTGTCAAGCAGAGAGTTCCACACCATCACAGGAACCTACAAAGGCAAACGCATCACTGTGCAGTCGACGGGAATCGGATGCGACAACATCGACATCGTCGTCAACGAACTCGACGCCCTGGCTAACATCGATTTTGAAACAAGGACTGAGAAACCCGAACACCGCACACTGAAAATCGTCCGCATCGGCACGTGTGGCGGACTGCAACCCTATACACCCGTGGGCACTTTCATTGCCTCGGTGAAGAGCATCGGATTCGATGGCCTGCTGAACTATTATGCCGGACGCGACAAAGTGTGCGACCTTGAGCTGGAGGATGCTTTCAAAAAACACATGGAATGGAATCCGCAGAAAGGCTCACCCTATGTGGCCGTGGCCGACGAAGAACTCATCAATCAGGTAGCAGGAGAAGACATGGTGCGCGGATACACCATCGCTTGCGGCGGATTCTATGGCCCGCAAGGACGCGAACTGCGCATTCCATTGGCCGATCCGACGCAGAACGAGAAGGTGGAATCGTTTGAATATGCCGGACTGAAAGTCTGCAACTTCGAAATGGAGTCATCAGCTCTCGCCGGCCTCTCTGCCCTGCTTGGCCATCGTGCCATGACCTGCTGCATGGTGATTGCCAACCGTCTCATCAAGGAGGCTAACACAGGCTACAAGAACACCATTGACACGCTGATCAAAAAAGTGCTCAACAGAATCTGAAAACAGCCCCGTAGCCATGCGGAGGTCTCACTTAAGAAAAAGATGCTACTGGCGGTTTTCCGTCAGTAGCCTTTCGTATACGGCAGACTGGGCTGTCTCTGCCGTTTCGCTACCCATCCCATTTACAGCGACAATGATTTTTAGTCAAACCTTAACAAGAAAAGCACAACTTTCTTTTCTGTACGTCAGATTTTTCGTAATTTTGCAATCATAAACAATAATGGCGATGACAAACAACAACACTATCTGCGCCCTTTCTACGGCTTCAGGAGGAGCTATCGGAGTGATAAGAATCTCGGGACCGCAATCTCTTGAAATGCTGTCGCGTATCACAACAAAAGATTTGCGTAACGAAAAGCCCAATACCATCCACTATACCCATATTGTTGACAACAAACAAGGCAATATCATTGATGAGGTTTTGGTATCAGTCTTCCGCGCTCCACACAGCTATACGGGCGAAGAAAGTGCCGAAATCAGCTGCCATGGCTCACGCTATATATTGAATAAGGTATTGGAACTACTCGTCGCTAACGGCTGTCGCATGGCTCATCCAGGAGAATACACCATGAGAGCATTCCTCAATGGCAAAATGGACTTGTCGCAAGCCGAAGCGGTTGCCGACCTCATCGCGTCAACAAATCAACGCACTCATATGGTGGCAATGGGGCAACTAAGAGGCAACTTCTCGTCTGACCTCGCGAAACTGCGGAAAGAACTGCTCAAGCTAACAACCCTACTTGAACTGGAACTCGACTTCTCCGACCACGAAGACCTCGAATTTGCCGACCGAGAAGAACTGAAGACATTAGCACAACACATTGACAACCACATCACTACCCTTGCTCATTCCTTCGAAACCGGACAGGCTCTGAAGCAAGGAATACCCGTAGCTATCATCGGAAAGACCAATGTCGGAAAGTCAACTCTGCTGAATAGACTGCTAAAAGACGACCGCGCCATCGTCTCAGACGTTCATGGCACGACCCGGGATACGATTGAAGACTCAATTGATATCAATGGGATTCCGTTCCGATTCATTGACACTGCAGGACTAAGACAAACCACTGATAGCGTTGAACAGATAGGTATCCTGCGCACCTATGCTGCCATTGAAAAGGCACAAATCATCCTATGGATATTTGATGAAACGCCAAACGAAAACGACATGAAGCGCATCATGGAACGGTGTGAAGGCAAAATACTTCTGCCTATATGGAATAAGACAGACAAAGTGCTCCCTCCCATCCAAACCATTGGACAGAAATCCGTCATTGATATTTCTGCAAAAACTGGGAAAAATATTGACAAACTTGAACAGAAAATCCTCAAAGCAGCAGATATTCCCGAGATAAAAGAGAACGACATCATCCTAACCAACGCACGCCATTATGATGCTCTTACCCGAGCCCACTCCCAACTCCTGCGTGTCATCGACGGACTATACACTGACCTTTCTGGTGATCTGTTAAGTGAAGACCTCCGCCTCGTCATCGACACCCTCGCCGAAATCACCGGCGGTCAAATCACTCCCCAGGAAACATTGAACAACATTTTTTCCCATTTCTGCGTGGGCAAGTAATTTGCAATTACCAACGATTACCATTTATCACTAATCATCACATAAGGCACTCTAAATGAGTGCTTTATTTATTTCCAAATTCATCGATGCCAATCGTTGAATTTCTTTTTTTAGCCTGTTTTTGTACCACATTTGTACCTCGGAGGTTTTCAGCGGACTACCTCTAAAGGGGCAAATCGCCATTTTGGAACTATACCCTCGCAAAAATGCGACACTATGCGACACTTCTAAGACACGCAAAATCGCTATTGAGGGCATAAGTGCGACATGGTGCGACACGATGCGACGCTATGCGACACTTTTAGGCGACTAAAAATAAAAAGGTTTGACACTGCTAAAGCCGAAGACCTATAGCATTTAAAGGGACTACGCCCCACAAATCACGCTTATGCGCAATCAAAGTAATAATGGTATAAAAACAGTATGATTATGGACATCGAAAAGAAATGCCAGTGGTGCGGCAAAACATTTATAGCCCACAGTTTCAATGCTCGATTTTGTTCAAAGCAGTGTATTGACACAGCCTACAAGCATAAGGAGCGGATGAAGAAGATGAAAGAGTATGAGGTGGAGTTGCTGAAAAATAGCGACTACATCCCGATTGTGAGTAAGAAAAACTTTCTCACCCCTACAGAGGTAGCCAAGTTGTTAAGTATAGACCGAAGCACAGTCTATCGTTATCTGGCAAGGAAAGAATTAAAGGCTCGCCAGTTCCGAGGCAAGACTATCATCAGACGTACCGACATAGAAAAGATGTTTGATGAAGCCCCAGAATATAGCAAACGCAAGAACACCAGAGCCAACAAACCTAAGAGTGAGGTCTATTCAACCCAAGAGATAATGAAGATGTACAACATCGGGAAGAAAGCCGTTATTGGCAGATGCAACCGTTACGACATCCCAAAAATCTACTATGGGCGCAACGTTTTCTATAGCCGTGAACTCATTCACAAATACTTTGCCGACCTCAAAGCAACATACAACCGTGAGGATTGGTACTCTGTGGAGGAAATCATGGAGAAATTCAATATGTCTTATACCGCTGTCATCTCCTTTGTCATGCGCCACAGCATCCCACGCATCAAAGACAAAGAGAAGCAGCGTTATAGCCCACTCTACTCCAAGATGCACATTGACAGCAAAAAGGGATTGCTGGGTGATGGCACTGACCCCGACCTATACACCCAAGACGAGATAAAGGAGAAGTACAACCTGACGAAAGACCAACTCAGTTATATCCTCAAAACCTATCATGTTGAGCGTATCAAGGTTGGCAAACTATCCAAAATCCCCCGAAAGATATTCGATGACGTGATGTTCAAGCACCGAAACGGCAAGATACTG
Organism: Prevotella sp.; assembly: GCA_017469955.1. Classification (GTDB taxonomy): domain Bacteria; phylum Bacteroidota; class Bacteroidia; order Bacteroidales; family Bacteroidaceae; genus Prevotella. The sequence goes on along the minus strand of JAFUFJ010000002.1, from coordinate 5,922 downwards.
AAACCAGAGAAATAGTTATTATTTGGTGATTTTGGTAACTAATGGATAACCATTTTACTTTGCACGAAAATTCCAAATATATCATTATCAATCACTTAATACAACAAATTATGAGTACAAGACATGTTTGCACAAAGGTAACGCTCCGCCAGAGAGCCATTCGTAACGAGAAAATTTCGCTTTACCTCGACTATTACCCTGCAATCCGCAACCCTGAGACGATGGCAATGAGCCGCAGGGAGTATCTGGGCATCTACATCTATGCCCATCCAAAGAATGAGATAGAGCGGAACTTTAACATCGAGATGCTTAACAAGGCAGAAGCCATCCGCTGCATTCGGGTGACCTCCCTTATCAACGAGGAATTTGGGTTCCTCGACAAGCACCGTATGCGCCAAGACTTCTTAGCCTACTTCCGCAAGATAGCCGACAAGAAAGAAGATAAGTGGGATTTCGTCTATCAGCATTTCGACTTCTTTGTTCATGGCAAATGCACATTTGAGGATATTACGGTAGAGTTCTGCAACAAGTTCCGTGAGTATCTTTTGACTGCCCACAGTCTAAAGCATACTGATAGACCTCTCAACAGGAATAGTGCGTCTGCCTATTGGGGCGTATTCCGTTCACTTCTGAAGCAAGCCCACCGTGACAAGTATCTCCGTGAGAATATCAACGATTATCTTGACCGCATCGAAGAGAACCAAGTAAAGAAGGAGTATCTGACTGGTGACGAACTAAAGAAGTTAGCCGCTACACCCTGCAAGATACCAGCATTGAAATCTGCCTCTTTGTTCTCTTGCCTGACAGGACTACGCATCAGCGATATTCTCAACTTGAAGTGGGAACACATCCAAATGGCACCAGACCGAGGCTATTGCATCCGCATCCGTACCCAAAAGACACAAACCGAAGCAACCCTGCCCATCAGCATGGAAGCCTACGAACTTTGCGGAGAACCAGGCACTGGCACCGTGTTCAAAGGATTCAAGCGCAGTATGGCGCAATACCCTTTGAAGGAATGGCTGAAATCGGCTGGTATCACCAAGTCGATGTCATTCCACTGTTTTCGTCACTCTTACGCAGTTTTACAGGTTACGGCTGGCACAGACATTTATACCATATCCAAGATGATGACCCACAAGAACGTGGCAACCACCCAGATATATGCCGACCTCGTTAGCGACAAGAAGAGAGAAACCGTTAATCGTATCACCCTCAAATAGTACACAGCAATGAAAAGAAGAAATATTGTCAGAATGACAGAAGGAGGCAGAGTTTCAATGCCCCTCAAAGATGTATGGATGACAAGGGAAGAAATCTCTGATATGTTCGGACTGCCAGAGGCAACCATCTATCGCACAATCCGTTCCATCTACAAGAATAAAGAATTGTATGAGTATGAAACGATGGAGAGAGTGCCATACCCCAGACATGAAAAGCAGGGATGGACGATTGATGTATATAACCTTGACATGATTCTCTATCTGACGTACAAGTTACCCAGCCGAAATGCCTTAATATTCCGTCGATACATGATGAATAAGGCATACGAACGGAATCCATACGAGCATATTTGCATCATCATTGACGATGTGGACTTCACACGGAAATCCAGTTGAAGCCCCCTATATATAATAAGGTGGGAGAATTTACATCAAGTTCTCCCACCTTTTCCGTATTAGGATATTACTCTCTTTGGCTATTTGCGAGATTTTTTGTAATTTTGCGCCCCAAAAGTGTAATATAGACAATACATGACCCGTAAATATGAAAGTGCGCCCATCTGGGCACTTATCGCTCTACTAAGTGCAGTTCTGGCTATGGCTGGACGACTTATTGCTCTCACAAAGGGTTTCGATGACTTTAGTGCCAACGTCATTTTCACTGTCATCTTTCTCTTTGTTGTGGCTATGTACTTCATCTTCCAGCAGTTCATTGACGAAGTAACCCCTATCATTGGCAAGAAAATCAAAGAACGCTTCTTTACGATAATTGCCTATCCTGTGCGTTACGAAGATTGTGAATTTGATGAGCCAGAGCAAGACAAATACATCCCAACGGAAGAACTGTCAGAAGACGAAATACCTACGATGTCTGAACTGGCTGCAAAAGGTGAAGTTGATTATGAGTTCTATGAGCCAGAAGAATTTGAAACGGCGGCATACGATGGAGAAGCCAACACAGCCAGCCCCCCCAATCTTCCTACCGTTAGCACCAGCCGAGAAACTTTTGACGAGTTAGAGAAGATACGTGAGAAAGATATTCAAGAAAGACGCAAGTTAAACCAGAAGAATCTTGATGCAGCCATCAAATTTGTAAAAACCACGATGGCACCCTACATTTCCAGTAACGAGGATGTTGAGCAACTTTGCCAATATATCATTGACTTTCAAGATTCACCTGACTTCTTCCTCCCCAAAGAGGAAGGGCACAGATACGTATTCCCGCAAGTGAAGTCCTTAAAGGTATCGTCACAGTTGAAGTCCATCGACTATGCCCACCTCGCAGGACATCTTAGCCAGTATTTCCGTCTAACCACAGGCAAGCACAGAGCCAGTTTCGTGAAAGTAGTGTTTGCCCAGCAGTTGGAGAATGTCAGTCTTGAAACGCTTATACGGAAGCAGTCGAGTAAAGACAAAGGTCTGATTCCCGAATATGTTCCAGAAATCAGAATAAAGAAAGAGGAGCAAGCAGAAAAGAGAAAGAAATGGTATGGTATCAAGTGATTACGAGCCATCACAAGTATAGGAAATCATAAAACATCAGCAACAATTACCATCAATAACTATCTGATAATCAAAACGGTGATTTTTCATCCTTTGGTTATCAGATAGTTACTTTTTAGTGAATTTGGTCACTAATTGATAACCCTTTTCCTTTGCAGCCGAAATTCAAATTTCGTGTTATGCAGAAGGAAAAAGTATCATTTGATGAGTTACCTCAGGCGGTGGCTTATCTGACCGAAAAGGTCGAAGAGTTATCTGTGATGGTGTCCAAACTCCAGCCTGTTCAGACACCTAAAGAACGTAAACCTGTAGAGGTGGACGTGGCATGTACTATCTTGAAGAAAGCCAAGCCCACCATCTACAACCTTGTACGTAAAGGTGTGCTTCCTGCCTACAAGAAAGGTAAGAAACTCTACTTTTACGAGGATGAACTATTGCAATGGATTGAGACTGGACGCAAAGCAACCAGCCAGCAGACCTATGATGAAATGCTGGCTTCTATGCAAAGTGGTGTCCGTCACAAGCCCAAGTCACTTCTAAATCGTTGATGCCCTATGGAGAAGAATATCCTTACCCCACAAGGCATCCTTGCCAACGCAACGGACTTCGGACTACGATTGAGCGGCACCGACTTTCCCGTAAGTGTCTTTCCGCATCCCATCCAGCACATCATCACAGAGTTGCATGAGTGCCAGAGTTTCCCCATCGACTATGTGGCAGCATCCATGCTGACCGCCATAGCCGTAGGGATTGGCAACACGCACCTGGTGCAGGTGAAAAGCGGATGGTTAGAGAGTGCCATCCTCTATATGGCACTCGTCGGAAGACCTGGAGCCAACAAGAGCCATCCCCTGTCCTTTGCCATGAAGCCGTTTCTTGCCTACGACTATCAGCAGAACCTGCAATTTGAGCAGGAGTACAAGCAGTATGAGAAGATGGTGCAGATGACCCGTAAAGAGCGTAACGAGGCTGGACTGGAGGAATATCCACAAGAGCCTGTTCGCAAACGGTTCCTTGTTTCCGACATCACGCCCGAAGGACTGAGCCTGATACACGCACAGAATCAGCGTGGGCTTTGCCTGTGGGCTGATGAACTGTCAGCATGGTTCAAAAACTTCAACCGCTACAACAACGGTTCAGAAGAACAGTTTTGGCTTTCTGTATTCAGTGCCAAGACCACTATTTCAGACCGCAAGAGCGCAAGGAGTTCGGTATTCATCAAGCGACCGTATATCTCTGTCATCGGCACCATTCAGAAGAGAGTGTTGGGCGAACTGGCTAAAGGTGAGCGGTCATGTAACGGATTCATTGACCGCATCCTGTTTGTCCTTCCATCCGACCAGCAGAAGATACGTTGGAATGACCGTGAACTCTCAGAGGACATCGACCAGCAATGGGCAGACATCCTTTCAAGACTTATAGCACTTGACTTTATGCCGTGTGATGAAAGCCCGTACAAGATTCTGTGCTTTCTGCCAGAGGCTCGTGCAGCCCTCTACGAATATCAGCACAGGTTAGCCGAGATGTGCGATACTGAGACAAGTGAGGTCATTGTGGGCATCTACTGTAAGTTGGAAACCTACCTTATCCGCTTCTGCCTGATTCTGCAACTGGCGCGATGGGCTTGCGGAGAGGCTGGCAAGGAATCCATTGACAGGGAATCAGTAGAGAAGGCCATCTTGCTGACCGAGTATTTCCGAATGACAGCCCTCAATGTGCAAGGAATTATGAACGAGGAATCACTGACCATGCAGCAACTCGCCATCCTCCACCAACTGCCAAGCCTATTCACGACTGCCGAGGGATTGGAACTGGCAGACAGGGAGGGGATGAAAGAGAGGGCTTTCAAAAACTTCTTGAGTCGAAACATCGGTATTCTGTTCAAACGGGAACGGCACGGAGAGTACACGAAAATCTAAAATATTACCCCTCGCACTTTCTGCACTTTCCACACTTTTGCACCTCAAAATGCGGATAATGCAGATAGTGCGACAGCAAACAACAGAAAAATGAGTGACTACAGATTCAGACTACAACCCTATAAGGGTATCAGCACCAGACACACCTGCCCAGAGTGCAAACTGAAGAGGTGCTTTTCACGGTATATCGACACAGAAGGAAAGATTCAGTTTCCTCCCTATGTCGGTCGATGCGACCATGAGCAACGTTGTGGATATCACTATACGCCCAGCGACTACTTCAAGGACAATCCGTTTGCCCAAGAACAACTGGCAGGGGAAAGGATGTCTCTCTATTCTCCACGCGTCACAGAGCATCCCAAGCCAATCTCTTACATCCCGACGGAACTGGTGGAAGCCTGTATGCAGCACTATGAGGCTAACAATCTCTTCCGCTTCCTGTCCCTCAAATTTGGCAGAGAGCAGACAATGGAACTGATGAAGAGATACCATGTCGGCACCTCCAGACACTGGCAAGGGGCAACCGTTTTCTGGCAGATTGACAAAGAGGGCAAGGCGCGGACTGGTAAGATAATTCTTTACAATCTACAGACGGGCAAGAGAGTGAAGCAGCCGTTCTGTTATGTCACATGGGCGCACTCCACCCTGCACCTTTCGGACTTCAACCTTCGACAATGCTTCTTTGGTGAGCACCTGCTGGATGCAGAAAAGGAGAAGCCCGTTGCGTTGGTGGAGAGCGAAAAGACGGCTCTTGTCTGCACCGTCCATCTTCCATATTTCACGTGGATAGCATCTGGCGGAAAGAACGGATGTCTCAATGAGGAATGCCTGAGCGTTCTCCGTGGACGGACTGTCTCACTCTTCCCCGACCTCGGAGCGACGGACTACTGGAGGGGCAAGATTCCTGTGATGAGACAACTCGGCATCCATGCACAGTTGTATGATTATTTGGAACGGACAGCGACGGATGAACAGCGCAAGCAGGGACTTGACATTGCTGACTTCCTGCTCGACATTGAGACCAATGAGGGCAAACTGGAACAAATGAGACTGACAAATCAGTCAGTTGATAAATTGATAAATCAGTTGCAATTACAACCGATTAAACAGCCCATTGACAATATGACTGACGGAATGACTGATGGCAAGAGAAAGGGCTTGCGCCTATGAGACCGAGAAAGACGATTGGGGAACATTTTGGGGATAGCAAGTTTATGGCGGTGTATTACATTCACCTCCCCACTTGCCACCCCAAAAGGCTGGAGGCTCCCGATGGT